>NZ_SLVM01000010.1 GCF_004339675.1 Rhodovulum steppense | reverse complement strand
ACGATACGATCGGTGCCCGGAAACGTTCTTCTCTGCGATCATGCTCGCCGCAACCGTCTTGTTCTGGCTATGATCAAGAACGAGTCCTGAGCCTAAGAAGTGACTTCGCGGGCTATCAAGTATCGTTGGCGCTATTGTCCGTCTTCTTACGGCCCCACATCCTCAGTATTGCAGGTCTACGGCTGTGACGGATTCGGATTTCTGAAATTTCAGATGCAGGAACTACCGTGATTTCAGGCCCCCAGTCTTCATAATCAACTTCGTTGCTTTCCCAGTCCTCGTTGTCAACGTTCTTAAAATGAGTGACGTAAATCGCAACAGAGCCATCGCTGCCCAATATCGCTGGACCGAATGGCGCATTCTCAAAATCTGCAAGCCTTTCTGACATCAGCTTCGCGCCATCCTTTTTCACAACTGTGATTGAGGATGGGCCAGAGTCTTCATTGGCAATCACACTTTCCCATGCGGCCCGATTTCGATCAGCGGACGAAATCCTCAGTTTCCTAAGAATCCAAGGCAGTGCTCTGTTGTTGAATTTCCGCCATGCTGCAGCAGAGAGAAGCGCAGCAATAATGCCAAGGAGGCTTATGCTGTATACAACGGACAGTTGTATCTCGCCACCCGCGGGAACCGGAAAGTGGCGACCATATAGGATCACAGACCTGCTGACGCCGCCTGCGCCACGAATGCAAACACCAGCGCTATCGCCAGCGTGTCCAGCGTGCGGTGAGTCGTGTCGCGGCCCGTGTAGGCAAGACGATAGGAAAGGTATCCCGCGATCAAGATCGCGAGTGTCTGGTAAGGAAGTTGAAGTAGATTTTCCAGTGCTTCCATGCTCTTACAAGAGCACTGTTTGCCTGCATTCACAACGTGTCTGTCATCAAGCAGATCGGTTGCGATGGGATCTGTAGGGGGGTCTTACCTTTTGCACGGACGCAGAAAAGGGGGAAGAGCACCCAAGGCACTGGGAGCAAAGGAAAACACAGCCCGGCGGTGACGGCGCGCGTCTGCAAATGAGCATGCAAAACGGGGCCGAAATCGCGCATTGATCGCGCAGGAACTTGCATTCGAGCGGCAGAAACCACGCATACTGCAAGGCGTTGTGACATAAGGGGAAAACGCGGACGGCGGTGCGTTCGGCGCGGGCCAGGACGCGCGATCCGCAGACGCCAAGGTCCGAACCGAGTTCGGACCTCGTGCAAAAGGTTCCCACCTTGGCGAAAACCGCGGTCCACCAACAGGTTAGCAGATGTGTCCCGAACAAGCCGGAGTTGGACGAGGTCCGAACAGGGTGTTTGCGGATCGCGCGTCAGAAACGGGCCTTAGCCGGGCGGTCCTGACGCCCGGGACTGCATCACCGGCATAGTCGACTACAGGCAGAGATAGAGGTGCTCGGTAATGTAGCCTGGGAGCTGGCGCGATGACGCGTATTCCGCCCGTTTCTTGCTGCCTTTGGCGCAGATGCGTGCAGCCTCTGCGGCGGTCTCTTCAGAGGGTGCCGCCTGGGCCCAGTATGCGAACTGCTGGATCGAGACGCTATCGCCATTGTAGGCGGCGACTACGGGCTTGCCCGCAGCGCAGCCCGACAGTGCGGTACAGGCACAGGCGAGTACAATCCATCTCATGATATCTCCTTTCGGTTCGTGCGCCACGGTCATGGCGTCCTGCAGTAATAGACCACGCGGCCGACGATGCGGAGCTGGTCGATCATGTCGCGGCCGATGGTTTCGGGGGGATAGGCGGGGTTGTCGGAGATCAGCTCGACCAGGCCGTCGAGGCGGCGGCGGATGCGCTTGACCAGCAGATCCTCGCCCACGTTGACGACCATGATGTGGCCATGCCGAATCTCGGTCTGACCATGATCGACGACCAGCAGCGCCCCGTTCGGGATCGAGGGTTCCATCGAATCGCCCGAGGCCGCGATGACCGAGCAGCGGTCGGGGTTGGCGCCCTGGGCCCGCAGGAAGGCGCGGTCGAGGGCCAGCGCGCCCAACTGCACCTCTGGCCCCACGGGCATGCCGAGGCCCGCCGAGGCGTGGATATCGAACAGCGGCAGGTGGATGAAGTTGGAACGAGCGTCCGACGTACCTCCTGATTTGGAAAGCCACGGCCCGGCATCCAGGCGCTCCCGTAGGCGTTTCAAGGACTCTCCAGCGACAATACTCCCTTCGCCGAACGCAATTCGATCAAGTGGAACATCGGCGGCCGCCGCAAGCCTGACGGCGTTCAAGAACGATGGGGTGGAGGTGCAAGCGGCATATTTCTCAAGCGTTCCAGTGGGTACGCCCGACTTCTTGTGCATGACAGCGACGCCGCCGCCCGCCTGAATCAGTGCAGCGATGCGCTCACGCAGTCGCGCGGCCTCCATATCAGAAGTCGTTTCCTCTGATCCCTCCATTTTAGACTTGCTCACCTCCATAAAAGGAGTAAACCTTTCCCTACGGCGCACCGCTCGCACGGCACGCCATTGTGACCACAGACCCAACAAAAGGCGGGTGGTGACGCACCCGCCCCCTGAAGGAGGCTTCATGGAACAGAAGAAACCGGCCCCGGTGCTGGACTGGCACGGCATCAAGGCCGAGCTGCACCGCCGGGGCATGACGCTGACCGCATTGGCGACGCGCGCGGGCCTGGACCCGTCGATGTGCCGCAAGGTCAACTCCCACTGCAACTACAAGGCCCAGAAGGCGATTGCCGACTTCCTGGACCTGAAGCCCGAGCAGCTGTGGCCCGACCGCTATCCCAAGAACAAACCTCGGATCCTCGATACCGCGAAATACCCGCCCGTCGAAAGGGAAAAGGATGCCGCGGGCGCTGACAAGAGGCGCTGCGCATGAGCGGGGTTTCGTCCAGGGCGCAGGCGGGCGCTGACAAGAGCGGATTGGGGCAGCGGATCAGGGCGGCCGCAGATCATATCGGCGGTTTGAACGTCCTGGCCGAACGGCTTTCAGGCGTTTCGCGCCGGACGCTTTCGGACTGGGTCAGTGACAAGACCGAACCGCGGGCTTCGTCTCTGGTTGAAATCTGTGAGGTGACGGGTGCCGATCTGAGCTGGCTTGTCACCGGAGAGCCCCAGCCGCAGCCCCAGGCGCAGACCTGCCGGCAGGCTGCCCCTTCCTCGTTGCCTGCCGACACGGGCGTCCTGGCGACGCTGGCCTCGGCCGGGGCGGGGCTGGGCTTCGGCGATGTCGCGGGCGGCGTGGCGCTGGCCGTGCTGTTCACCGCGGGGCTGTGGGTCGCCTATGGCACCGGGCTGGCGATGTGCGGGGGGTGCTGGTGATGGGCGGCGTGACCGTGATCGACCCGGTGTTCCGGGAATGGTTGGCCGCATTCCGGGAAGCGGCCGAGGCGTCGCAGCGGCTGAGCGACCAGTTGGGCGCGCTGATGCTGCAGGAAGACGACAGCGACTCCTATATCGGCACGCTGGTCCGGCTGAGCGAGCGGGCCGAAGAGGCGTCGGCCGCGGTGGCCAAGCTGGCCCATGCCGGCGTGACGGCGGGCGGGTTCGACCTGATCGAGGGTTTGCTCGACCTGCACGACGCCCTGCGCGCCCGGTGCGCGGGGGGCGCGGCATGAACGGCGTTCTTCCGACCCCCTTGCCGAACCCGTTGCTGGATGCAGCGCGGGTGGCGGTTGCAGGCCTGACCGAGCCGCAGCGGCTGGCGCTGGCGACCGAGATGGTCCTGGGCGCGGGCATGCCCGTCAGCATCCTGCAACTGCGCCGCTGCGCGCTGGCCGCGACGACCACCGCCGACAGCCTGGAGAAACTGGCCTTTGCCGATCGCGCGATGCGGTCCCTTGAGGGCCGGTTGTGAACACCTGCCCCCACTCACGGAAGGCAGGAGGCCCGCGCGGCGATTGACGTCCGCGGGTCGCCCCGGCCGGGGATACCCCCTCGCACCCGCCCCGGCCGGGGCATCACCGACGAGCAACACGAGACCTACAGGCAATCATGAGCGACACGACCTATCTGACGATCCCGCTGGCCCAGATCGCGGTGCCGGAGAACCGGGCAAGGACCTATTCCGAAGAGAATGCGCAGGCGCTGGCGGGCATCATCGCCGCGCAGGGGCTGCAGCACCCGATCACGGTGCGCGAAGCGGGCGATGGCTATGAGCTGGTCGCCGGGCTGCACCGGCTGCGCGCCTTCGAGATGAATGGCGAGGCCGCGATCCCGGCGCGGGTTTCCGCGGCCGAAACGGACGATGAAGCGCGGCTGGAAGAGGTGATGGAGAACCTTGGCCGGGGCGAGCTGATCGCGCTGGACCGGTGCCATCACCTCTACGAGCTGAAGCAGGTCTATGAGCGGGTGCATCCGGAGGCGAAGCATGGCGGAGATCGGAAGTCCGAGAAGATCAAGCGGCAAAGTTTGCCACTTGATCCTGACGCCCCCGCCGAGGTCTTCGGGTTTGCCAAGGCCGTTGCCGAAAAGGTCGGGCTTTCCGACCGCAGCATCCGGCTGGCCGTCAGGATCTGGACCGGCCTGACGCCCGACTCGCGCGCGCGTCTGGCGGGGACCGACCTGGCGGACAAGCAGACCGAGTTGAAGGCGCTGTCGGAGCTGACGGCCGCGCGGCAGGCGGCGGTTCTGGCGCTGATCCTGGAGGGGCGCGCGGGCAATGTGGCGCAGGCGCTGGAGCTCATGGCTGACGGGGTCGCGCCGAGCGTCGAGGAGAAGCGGTTCGGCCAGTTGTCGGAGCGGTTCAAGGCGCTGCCGGACCCGGATTTCGACCGGCTGATCGCGGCGCATGAGGAGCGGGTGATCGCCTCGCTGAAGCGGCAGGGGCGGTTCTGATGTCCCGGCACCGCGACCCGCTGACAAAGGATCTGTTCTCCTGGGAGCCGCCGAAGGTGGGCGTCGGGTACAGCGCCGACGTCATCGGGCGCGGGCGGCTGGACAACAAGATCGCGCGGATCGTGTCCCATGCGCTGCGGGATGCGCGGGAGGACAAGGGCCTGAGCCGGACCGAGGTGGCGCGGCGCATTTCTGACTTCCTTGGCAGGCCTGTGTCGGAATCGATGCTGAACAAGTGGTCTTCCGAGGGTTCGGAGGATCACCGCATCCCGCTGGATGCGTTCATCGGCCTGGTTCACGCGACCGGCGCGCGCGAGGCGCTGGGGTTCGTGCCGGGCGAGTTCGGCCTGACGGTGATCGAGGCCGAGTATGCGGACCTGATCGAGGAGCAGCTGCTGTTCGAGCACGAGCAGGAAGTGGCCGCGCGGCGCCAGGCGCTGGCGGCGCGGCGGAGGGCACGGCGATGAGCGGCCGGGATCTGGTTCTGACGGGCGCGGGCGAGGTGAAGGTCTGGTTCACCGCGCGCGAGTTGGCCGATCTGGCGAAGGCGCGCGGGCTGACGTCGTTTCCGACCAGCGAGCGGGGCTTTCAAAAGCTGGCCGAGCGCGAAGGATGGAACGACATGCCGGCCACGGTCGCGCGGAAGCGGCCGGGCCGCGCAGGCGGCGGCGGCATGGAGTATCATTTCAGCCTGCTGCCCGAGCGGATGCAGGTCGCGGTGCATCACCTGGACAAGCGGGCGCTGCGGACGGCCGCGCATCTGCAGGCGGCGGCATCCGAGCGGCGCCGGATCGCCGCGATCAAGGCGGCGGGGGCGAGCGCCAAGGCCCGGCGCGTGATGGAGGCGCGGGCCGAGGTCGTGATGTCGATCGAGGGGTATGCGATCTCGATGGGCGAGGACCGGGCCTGGGGCATCGCGCGGTTCCTGGAGGCGCAGGCGGCGTATCGGCAGCGTCAGGAAATCGAGCGGCGGCGCGACCGCGGCGCGGTTCTGACGGACAGCGATCTGCGCGCGCTGGCCGAGCCGCTGGTGCTGACCGCGGCGGGGGGGTTCGATCTGCGGCCCGAGGTGGTCGAGGCGGCGAACAACCGGCCGCGGGGCCGTGGGCCGATCGCGCGGCGGACGATCTACACCTGGTTCAAGGCCTGGGACGAGGGCGGGGCACCGGCGCTGGCCCCGGCGCCGACGCGCGCGTCGGCTGCACTGCCGCCGGGCTGGGACGGGTTCATGAGGATCTATGCCATGCCGGCCAAGCCGTCGGCCACCGAGGCGCTGGCCGCCTATATGGGCACGGTCACCGACCCGGCGATGGGGTTGACCATCGACCAGGTGCGGGGCGCGCTCAAGAAGCTCTCGTCGCTGGAGAAGAGCGTCGGCCGCGAGGGATTGCTGACGCTGAAATCGCGCATGGCCTATGTCCAGCGCACGACCGAGGGCATGTGGCCGACGACGGTCTATACAGCGGACGGCAAGACGTTCGACGCCGAGGTGGCCGATCCGGTCAGCGGTCGGCCGATGAAGCCCGAGATCACCTCGATCCTGGACGTGGCGACGCGGAAATGCGTGGGCTTCGCCGTGTCGCGCAAGGAGAACGTGATCGCGGTGACCGAGGCCTTGCGCAACGCCTGCCTCGATCACGGCATTCCGGCGATCTTCTACACGGACCGCGGCCCGGGCTACAAGAACAAGACCTTTGACGCCGATTGCGGCGGCTTGATGGCCCGGCTCGGCATCACGAAGATGCATGCCCTGCCCTATAACAGCCAGGCCAAGGGGCTGATCGAGCGGTTCAACGGCACGGTCTGGAACCCGCTTGCCAAGCGGCTGCCCACCTATATCGGCGCGGACATGGACAAGGAGGCCGCGAAGGCCGTCCACAAGCGGACACGTCGCGAGATCGCCGAGGTCGGCCGGTCGCGCGTGTTGATGGACTGGGACGCCTTCCTGGCGATGTGCCGGCAGGCGGTCGAGGAGTACAACGCCCGCCCGCATTCGGCGCTGCCCGTGTTCGAGGACCCGGAGGCCGGGATGCGGCGCCGGACCATGAGCCCCAACGAGGCCTGGGCGGCCCATGCCGCCGCCGGGTGGCAGCCGGTCACCGTCGCCGAGGACGAGCGCGACGACCTGTTCCGGCCCTACGAGGAGCGGATCACCCGGCGCGCTTTGGTCGAGTGGAACACCAACACGTATTTCCACCAGGACCTGGAGCGCTATCACGGCGAGAAGGTCCTGGTGGGCTACGATTTCCACCAGGCCGACCGGGTCTGGGTGCGCGAATTCGACGCCGAAACGGGCCTGCCCGGGCCGCTGATCTGCGTGGCGACCTTCGGCGGCAACAAGGAGCGCTATGTGCCGCTGACGGCGCAGCGCGCGGCCGAGGAAACCCGCGTGAAGGCGCAATTGCGCCGTATCGGCAAGAAGACGGCCGCGATCGAGGAGCAGCTGAACGCGCCCTTCACCATGGACGAGGTCATCCGTCCCGTGGCCGAGATCGATCCTGTCGTCCAGCCCAGTGCGCTGCGGGTCGTGGACGATGCCCCGCCCCCGGCCGCCGCAGCGGGCGCCCGATACACCAATCCCGATGCGGAGCTGGCGTGCCAGTGCATCGCCGATCCCTCGCAGCTGACGCCCGGCCGGGCGCGGCTGCTGCGCGAGCTGATGGGACGTCATTCCGGGAGGGAGGTTCTGAGACTTGCAGGCGTGGACCTGGACACGTTGGACGACCTGCTCAGGTCCGCCGCCTGAAGCCCTGACGAGCAGTAGAGAGGAAGGAGCATACATGAGACCCGTCTTCGTTGAAACAAGGAATTACGCCCGCTTCATGGAGGGGCTGAGCGCGCTCGATGCGCGCGGGGCCGAGGAATGCCGGCTGATCGTGGTGGACGGCCTGCCGGGCCTCGGCAAGACCACGATCCTGATGCGGTGGGCCACGACCAGCGGCGGCGTCTACCTGCGCGCCAAGACCGAGTGGACTTCGTACTGGTTGCTGGGCGAGCTGCTGGCCGAGGCGCGGGTGAACGCGCCCCACGGTTACGAGGCACGGTTCAAGGCCTGCCTCGCCGCTCTGGGAGAACGCGCGCAGGCCGCGGCGATCGCCGACCGCCAGTTTGCCGTCGTGATCGACGAGGCCGATTACGTCTCGGGCAAGGGCAAGCTGGTCGATACCGTCAGGGATCTGGCGGACCTGTCGGGCGTCCCGTTCATCCTTGTCGGCATGGGCCGCATCCGGGACAACCTGACCCGCTATCCGCAGACGGCATCGCGGATCAGCCGCTATGTCCGCTTCGAGCCGGCGGAGCTGGAGGATGTTCAGGCCTTTCTTGCGGCGCAGTGCGAGGTGCCGGTCGCGCCGGACCTGGCCGGGTTCGTGACCCAGGCGACGCGCGGGTTCAACCGGGAAATCCGCGAGGCGATCGTGGCGATCGAGCGGTTCGGGTTGCGCAACCCGCCCGCCGGCGCCGACGGGCTGAGCCTCCGCGAAATGGCCGGGCAGCACCTTATCAATGACCGGAAGTCCAGCCAGCCGATCCTTGTTCCGGGGCGCCCGCAATGAGCGACGAGGCGTTCACCAACCAGACCCGGCTGCTGCATCACCTGGGCGAGGCCTGCCTGATGATCGACGAGATCGCCGGTCAGCTGGGCCTGAGCCATCGGCAGGTGAGCGCGGCGGCGGCCGGACTGATCGAGCGGGGCTATGTCGAGCGCCTGGAGCGGGGATGTTTCCAGCTGACCGACAGCGGCCGGTTCGCCGCGCGGAACGCCGTGCGCATCGTGAGCGGCCCGCGCGGGCCGCACCGCAAGCCGAAGGCGCCCTGGCGGGACACGATCCGTCAGCGGGCCTGGGCCGCGATGCGCATCAAGAGGCAGTTCACCATCCGCGAGATCGCGATGGTCGCGGCCCGGGGCGACGAGGGCGACCCGGTCGACAACCTGACGCGGTATTTCCGGGCGCTGGTCCAGGCGGGCTACCTGCGTCAGCTGGCGCGCGAGCCCGGCCACGCGCCGGGATCGAACGGGTTCCTGCGGTTTCAGCTGGTCCGGGACACCGGCCCGCGCGCGCCGGTCTGGAGCGATGTGCGCCGCGCTGTCCACGATCACAACACCGGAAAGGATGTTCCGTGCAGCCCCGTCTGATGATCGAGATTCCGGATCCGGAATGGATCGAGCTGCTGCGCGCCGAGATCGACAAGGGCCGCAGCATCGCCGAGGTCGCGCGCGAAATCGGCATGGCACGCCCGTCGCTGTCGATGCTGCTGGCGGGGACCTATCCGGCCCGGATCGACAAGGTGACCGCGAAATACGGCGCAAAGGTCACCGCGCTGTACCGCAACCGGGTGCTCTGCCCGTTCCTGCGCCAGGGCATCCCGGCCGAGGAGTGCCGCGCCCACGCCTCGGCGCCGATGTCGACCTCGAACCCCGAGCGCCTGCGTCACTGGGCGGCCTGCCGGGCCTGTCCGATGAACCCGTTCGCCGCGCAGGCTGACCCTGCCTGCGCGCCCCCTTCGATCCATGCCAACAGGAGATCCAGCGCATGACCGAGAACCCGGAACAGACAAGGCCGGAGGCCCTTGCCGCCGACCCGATGTGGATGGACAGCGAAGGGCGCTACGTGCCGCTCTCGCGTATCAGCGAGGCCGACCAGATGAAGGATGAGCTGGTCCGCCGCCTGACCGGCGGCGCGAAGTCCATGCGCAGCGCGCTCGCAGCCTTCAAGGAATCGTCTCTGTCCGAGGTGATGGCCGCCAAGGACCTGATCTTCGAGAAATACGGCGCGCGCGTCGGCGGGCCGCAGGGCAACGTCACCTTCCGCAGCTTCGACGGCAGCCTCGAGGTCGAGGTCGCGGTCAGCAAGCGGATCAGCTTCGGCCCCGAGCTGCAGGCGGCCAAGGCCCTGATCGACGAGTGCATCGAGGACTGGGCGGAAGGCGGAAACGCCAATATCCGCGCGCTCGTCGAGCACGCCTTCCAGGTCAACAAGCAGGGCCGCATCGACACGGGCCGCGTGCTGGGCCTCAGGAAGCTCGAAATGAAGACGGCCGAGGGCAAGCCCGACCCGAAATGGGACAAGGCGATGACCGCGATCTCGGATGCGATCCGGGTCGATGGCAGCGCGACCTACATCCGGTTCTACGAGCGCGAGGAGCGCACGGGCCGGATGGAGCAGATCGTGCTCAACATCGCGTCGCTGTGAGGGGGGCGGGATGGGCGTCCCCTTTCAGACCGCGGATGGCCTGATCGACCTGACGGCGCTGTCCCCGCGCGATGTCAGCGCGTGGCGGGTCGCCGATGCGCTGGCCAAGATCAACCGCTTCTCGGGCCGCACGCCCGAGCCCTGGTCGGTGGCGGCACATTCGGTTCTGGTCGCACGCCTGGTCGATGCGCCGGAACAGAAGGCCTGGGCGCTCTTGCACGACGCGCACGAGGCGATCCTGGGCGACATGACCTCGCCCGCGGTGGCCTTCATCGCCGAGCACGGCCTGCCCTATGCGGGCGCCACCGTGCGCGAGTGCATCGACCGGGCGAAGGCGCGCGTGGACCGCGTGATCGGCGCCGCGTGGGCCGTCGCGCCGCGTCCGCGCGCGGCGGAGATCGTCCAGGCGGATCGGATCGCGCTTCAGGCCGAGATGGCGATCTTCTTCGGCGCCAGCCCGGTCCTGGAGCACCCCGACGATGCCGAGCGGATCGAGCGGGCACTTGCCATCATCGACGAACTGCCAGTGGGCCAGAACTGGCGCGTCGCGCGAGAGGTCTGGCTCGGTCATGCGCGCTCCTTTGCGCGCGAAGGACTGCTTCGGCTGCCCGCCGAAGACCACCCGCGGGACTGCCATGGTGCAGCCCGCCTGACCCGAAAGGAGAACGACCGATGGGCACTGTGAACAAGACCGACCTTGCGCGCGAACTGTCTGAACTAACCGGCCTGACGCGTCAGGCTGCGACCGAGGCGATCGAGATGCTGTTCGCCGCGGTGAAAACGCATGCCGTGGCGGGCGACACCGTCAGCATCCCCGGCTTCGGCCGGTTCCAGGTCAAGGCCCGCGCCGCGCGCACCGGGCGCAATCCGATGACCGGGGAGCCGATCCAGATCCCCGAGACCCGCAAGCTGGTCTTCAAGCCGGCCCGCCCCGCGACCTGATGCGAAACTGCCGTCCGGGCATCCCCCGGGCGGCGGTCGGCCGGGCGTGGTGGCCCGGCCCTGACGAGCAGCCAGGAGGTCAAGATGACGTATTCGCTTCGAACGCGGCCTGACGGCCAGACAGAGATCGTCGAGCTGCGGCCCGCCGTCGTGGCGACATTTGCCGACGAGGACATCGCCCAGAGGGTGCTGTCGTTCCTGCTCGACGAAGCCGGAGGGCGCGCTGCCGCGGCCGACCCGGCACCGGCGCCTGAGCCTGCGGAGGCCCCGGCCGATCCGGCCCACGAAACCCTGCCGGCCGTGGTCGCGCCCCTGGCGGATTTGGCCCCGGCCGACGCGGCGGATGAACCCACCGACGAGGACTTTCAGCGCGCCTTCCTGCGGATCCAGCAGGGCGAGAAGTTGTCGGACGTGGCCCTGTCGATGGGGGTTGCGATGCAGGTGCTGCGCGGGAAATGGGCGCAGGAATGCCGGATGGTGCAGCGGCGGGCGGCCGAGGCCGGCCAGATCGAATGCGCGATCTGCCACCGCCCGTTCACCCCGTCCCTTACCTCTTCGGAGCATTGCGCGAGGTGCGCCCGTGACTGACCCCGCCCCCTGGACCGAAGCCGAGATGCTGGAAGCCGCGGCCCGCGCCGTCGGCAAGATCGACGCGCGCGGCCCCCTGGGCCTGATCCGCGTCACCAGCCGCGAGATCGAGGCGATGGCGCTGACGCTGGTCTGCCTCGGCGTCGTGCCGATCCCGCCCGATGCGCCCCGGCCGGACCGAAGCCCGTTTTCACCGATCCAGAGGAGGGATTGAGATGGCCACGACCATCAAGCCGCGCCCCGGAGATGCCTGCGATCCGCGGTTCCTGGACATGGTGCGCCTGCACTACATGAGCCCGGAGCAGCTGTCCCTGGCCGCCTGCTGGCGCCGGGCGTGCAAGGCCGCCGAGGGCACGGACATCCCGATCGCCAGCTACGCAACGGTGCGGCGGCTGATGTACCGGACCATCTACCGGGACGTCCCGGCGAAGCGCAGGAGCGCGTGAGCCATGGCGATGTTCATCATGATCTTGGCTTCGGACGGAAATGCGAAGTCCCGCTCTGAATGGTCCGCGACCGAGACCGGCGACACATCAGCGGCAGCGGTTGTCATCCGCATGAAGCAAGCCCTGAACATCCTTACTGACACCAGTCTCGCCGAGCATCTCGGCCTGAGCAAGAATACCGTTTCGACGTGGATCAGCCGCAAAAGCGTGCCTTACGAGGCGGCCGTGAAGGTTGCGATCGAGGCTGGCGTCAGCCTCGATTTCCTTCTTCTGGGGAGGGACACCCCATGAACGCCAACGCGATCATCAACATCGCGCGGGCCGAGCTGGGCCTCGAGGAGGACGATTACCGGGCGCTGCTGGTGCGCGTCACCGGGCAGTCCTCGCTGCGCGCGATGGACGAGCGTCAGAAACGGGACGTAATTGACGCCCTGAAGACGCTCGGGTTCAAGGTGCGGCCCGGCAAGCGGGCGAAGACCCGGCCGGCCTCGTCGAAGCCGTATTGCCGGATGATCCACGCGCTCTGGGCGTCGTGCCACCGGCTGGGCGTGATCGAGAACGGTTCACGCGAGGCGCTCCGGGCCTTCTGCAAGCGGTTCGTGGCGCATGGCCATGACGGGGTCGCGGTCGATCCGGACTTGCTGTCCTACGCCCAGGCCAGCCCCATCATCGAGGCGCTGAAGAAGATGGAAGCCCGCGGCAAGGCCGGGGGGGCGGACGCTGCCAACGAACGGAGGGAGATGTGAGCGCCACGCCCCTCTTTTATTGCGACGACGAGACCTACGCAGTCGAAATGTTCGATCGGGTCGAGTTCCGGCATGTCGATTGCGGGCGGCTGACCCATGCAGGTGTGGTGACTGCGATCTATCCGCGGAAGCGCTCGGTGAAGGTGCGCTACCAGGACGGCGGCGACTGGAACAAGCAGGGTGAGCCGAGGGTAAAGGTCGCCATCGTCCCGCTGTCCTGCGTCGAGCTCGTCGGGAGGGACTATTGATGGCCCAGAATACCAGCAGCGCGGTCATGCAGCAGCGGCGCGAGCCGAAGGATGCACTGGACGATTTCCCGACGCCGCCCTGGGCGACCCGGGCGCTGTGCAACTGGCTGCGCACCTGGGCGGTCATGGATACCTGCCGCGAACCGGCGGCGAACCGGGGCCACATGGTCCGTCCGCTGCAGGAATACTTCCGGCAGGTGGAGGCCAGCGACGTCCACGATTACGGGGCGGGCTTCCCGGTGTTCGACTTCATCGGGATGGAGAAGCTGCCGCCCGCCGACTGGACGATCACCAACCCGCCCTTCCGCCTCGCCGAGGCGTTCATCGAGCGGGCGCTGGAGACCAGCCTTCAGGGCGTGGCGATGCTGGTCCGCTCCGCCTTTCTGGAGGGGGTGGGCCGTCACGACCGGCTCTTCAAGCCGCACCCGCCCGCCTACATCCTTCAGTTCAGCGAGCGCGTCGTGATGCACAAGGGGCGGCTGTCGCCCGATGGCAGCACGGCGACCGCCTATTGCTGGGTCATCTGGACACACGATTTCGACCCGAATTGGGGCACCCGCTTCGGCTGGGTCGCGCCCTGCCGGAAGCGCCTCGAGGCTCCGGGCGACTATCCGGAGGATCCCGGCCTCCAATGACCCGCGCCCCCGCCTCCACCGACGGCCTGCCGGAGTCGCTGATCGACGTGGCCGAGACGCTCGGCCTGCGGGTCGCGCTGCGGCTGATCGAGGTCTGTGGCGGGCAGGAGGTGAAATTCCCCAAATCCCCGCCTCCGGATCACCCGATCATCAAGGCGCTTGGTGAAGAGGACGGGTTTGCGCTATGCAGGTTCCTGGGCGGCGGCATGATCTATGTGCCCCATGCCCGGGCCCGCGCGGTGCGCCACCAGGTGGGCGCGCTGGAGGGCCAAGGCCTGAGCCGGGCCCAGATCGCCCGCCGCCTGGGGATTTCGCAGCGCCACGTGCGGCGCGTGGCGAACGGGCGGACCGCCCGAAACCCCGACCAGCCTGATCTTTTCCACGACTAGACCGCGCAGGCCGGACAGATGTCCGGACTAGGCAACCATGGCGAGCGGGCATCCCTCGGGAAACACCATTGCCCGGGGCCGACCAATGCAGACCAGTGAACAGGGACGCGCGTTCCTCGAAGGCCATGAGGGTGTCGCCCTGCGGGCCTATCGCTGCCCGGCCGGCAAATGGACCATCGGCGCAGGCCTGACCGCCGCCTCGGGCGTCGTCGTGCCGAAGGCGGGCATGGTCATCACCCGCACGGAGGCCAACCGGTTGCTGGCGCTGGCACTCATGCGGAACTACGAGCCCGCCGTCGGGGCCGCCATGCCGGGGGCGAAGCAACACGAGTTCGATGCGGGCGTGTCGTTCCATTTCAACACCGGGGCGATCGGGCGGGCGACGTGGGTCAAGCGCTGGCGCGTGAAGGCGCCGGTATCGGAGATCCGGGCGGCGCTGGGGGAATGGCGAAAAGGCGGTGGCAAGGTCTTGCCGGGCCTCGTGCTGCGCCGCGCGGAGGAATTCGAGATGCTCGCCTACGGTCGCTACGCGGGCATCGACCGCGTGGCGACGGTGCCCGTGCGGGCGGATGGCCTTGCGCGCTTCGCGGTCCCGGTCAGCGAGGCCGAGATCGCCGAAATCCGCAAGGGCTTCGCCTCGCTGGGATTCGATCCCGGAACGAATGCCCACGGCGTGCTGGCCACCACGGCCCGCGAGTTCCAGCGCCGCTACGGCCTGACGGTCGACGGCATCATCGGGCGGGCCACGCTTTCGGCGCTGCAGCGCGCGCTGGATGCGCGGGTCAAGGTCCAGGCGGGCGTCGTCGGTGCGGGCGGTTCGGCCGGGGGTGTCACTGCCGCCCGCGAGCTGCCCGAGGCCGCGCCCGCCGGGCTGGCCGACGCGCTGAGCGCTGCACCGTGGATCGAGCCCATCATCCTCGGCCTCGGCGCGATCTGGCTGGCCTGGCTCGCCTGGACCTATCGTGATGCGCTGGCCGCACGGCTCGATCGCCGTTTCCCGCGCATCGCCGCCAAGCTTCGGAGTATCTGATGAGCGCTGCCCTGGTTTCCATAGCCGCCCAGGTGGGCGCGCCCGTCGTGCGCAAGATCCTCGAACGCCGGATTGGCGCCGCGAATGCCGAACTTGCGGAGCACGTTGTCGCTGCCATCGCCCGTCAAGCCGGGGTGCGCTACGACGAGGTGGAGCAGCTGGCAACCTATCAGCCTGATCGCGTCTCGGATGCGATCCTGGCCGTCGAGAGCGCAAGCCCGGAACTGCTGGCACTCTACACCGCCGAGCTGGAGGCGAAGGCCGCGATGCTCGCGCGCGAGGACGAGGGGCACTGGCTGCGCTGGCTGTGGCGTCCGTTCTGGATGTACCTGCTGGCCTATCTGTGGTGGTGGAACATCCAGGGCGCGCATGTCGCGAACGCGATCTGGAAGACCGCGATCCCGACCGCCCCGTTCGAGGTCCTGCTGGGTCTGACCGTGTCGTACCTGACGCTCTACATGGGCGGCCATACCGGCAAGGCGATTGCCGCCAGTTTCGGGAAGGGTGCCTCGAAGTGAGCGATTTCCATGCCCAGGCCACGCGGGACGAAGCCGCTCACCAGCGTCTGAACGTGCTCGAACCCCGGGTCGCCAAGCTCGAGGTCGACCGTGCGGTCGGCGAGGAGCGGTTCAAGCACATCCAGACCTCGCTCGACCGCATCCAGTCGTCGACCAGCAAGGTCGTCTGGATCGTCCTGACGGCGATCCTTGGCGGGATCATGGCGTTCATCATCAATGGGGGCCTGAATGGCGGCCAGTGACGATACCCGCCGCAAGGCCAGGTCGGACTATGTCTATCGCCGGATGACGGGGGCCACGATCGCCACCGCCTACGGGATCAACCAGGCCACTTTCGGCCGCTGGAAGAAGACCGCCAAGGCCGCCGGTGATGACTGGGACCTGGCGCGGTCGGCCTCGATCATCGCGGGCGAAGGGATCGAGACGGTCGTGTCCTCGGTGCTCGAGGACTTCATGATCATGGCCCAGTCGCTGCTGGACGAGATCAAGAACGGCGAATTGCCGATGGACCAGAAGGTCCGGCACCTGGTCGCGCTGGCGGACGCGATGACCAAGATGACCGCCTCTGCCGGCAAGCTCGCGCCGAAGATCTCGGAGCTCGGGGTCGCCCAGAACGTGATGCACCACCTTCTGGACTTCGTGCGTCAGCACTTCCCGCAGCACGCCGCCGCGATCCTCGAGATCATCGAGCCGTTCGGGGAACGCCTGACCGGCCTCTATTCGTCATGAGCAAGCGCCCCCAGCTGAAGGCCGCCGTCTCGGCCCGGGACTTCCGGGACTCGCTCGCCACCATGGCGGACGAGTTCGCGCGCTGGATCGAGCTTTCCGTCGATGCCTTCCCGGCCGATCCCGATGCCCGGGCGGCGCGGCTGGCGCGCGTGGCCGATCCCGCGGCCGGATTCCGGTTCTTCATGGAAACCTACCTGCCGCATTACGTGAAGGGCGAGCCGAGCCTGTTTCACGAGCACATCTTCGCGCGGGTGCCCGAGATACTTGCGTCCGAGGCAGGCGTCAGGGATCTGTTCATCGCGCCGCGCGGTTCGTCGAAATCGACCCATCTCTCGCTCGGCTTCGCGCTCTACTGCATCGTGCGCGGGCTGAAGCGCTACATACTTGAGGTCTGCGACGTCTACGCCCAGGCCGCGCTGCTGATCGAGGCGATCAAGGCGGAGCTGACCACGAACCCGCGCCTGCAATACGATTTCCGCGAGGCCTGCGGCGAGGGGCGGGTCTGGCGCGAGGGCGAGATCGTCACCCGCGGCAACGTGCGCGTCGAGGGGCTGGGCGCAGGCCAGAAGATCCGTGGCCGGCGCCACGGCCCCCATCGGCCGGACCTGATGTTCCTGGACGACCTGGAGAACGACGAGGGCGTCCGTTCGCCCGAGCAGCGTCAGAAGCTGCAGCGCTGGGTCGAACGGGCGGCGCTGAAGGTCGGCCCGCCGGACGGGTCGATGGACGTGGTCTGGGTCGGGACGGTCCTGCATTTCGACGCCGTGCTGGTGCGCGCCGCGAAATCACCGGTCTGGCGGGTGACCGAGTTCCAGGCCATCGTGAAATGGCCGGACCGGATGGACCTGTGGGACCAGTTCGAGGAGGTCTTCACCAATGAGGGCGAGGCCGCCGCGCGCGCCTTCCATGCCGCGCACAGGGCCGAGATGGATGCCGGCGCCGTGGTCAACTGGCCCTCGATCCAGCCGCTGCTGTTCCTGATGCTGGAACGCGCGGCGAGCCACGACGCCTTCCAGACCGAGTACCAGAACAAGCCCATCTCGGACGGCAACCCGTTCGGCAAGCTGGTCTTCTGGACCAACAGGCTGCCCGACCTGATCTATTTCGGGGCGATCGACCCCTCGCTGGGCAAGGCGGGCGGCAAGGCACGAACGGTGCGCGACCCGTCCGCGATCCTGATCGGCGGATTCGACCGGCTGACGGGCCGGATGGACGTGGTCGAGGCCTCGATCCGCCGCCGGCTGCCCGACGTCATCATCGCCGACACGATCGCGCTGCAGCGCGAGTACCGCGCGCTGCTGTGGTTCGTCGAGGCGGTGCAGTTCCAGGAGTTCCTGCGCACCTCGCTGATGACCGAGGCGGCGAAGCAAGGCGTTGGCCTGTCGGCCGTGCCGATCACGCCCTCGGCCGACAAGAACCTGCGGATCGAGCGGTTGCAGCCGCCGGTGGCCGCCGGCCTGATCCGGTTCCATCCCGCGCACACCACCCTGATCGACCAGCTGCAACAATGGCCGAACGCAGATCACGATGACGGACCGGACTGCCTGGACATGCTCTGGCAGAACGCTTTGCACTTTGCCGGGGGCGGGGGCGCCGGTATCGGCGGCGGCGTAATGACCGCCGCATCCGACCATATCGACGGCTTGGAGGGCTACAGGCTATGAGCAGACGACGTCGCCGCAGCGCATCCTTCGCCGAACCCGGGCGCCGGAACCTTCCGGCCGAGTCCCGCACGCTGATCGCGAATGCCCGCAACGACATCACGATCCCCTTCTACTCGGGGGTGCTGCAGCACGCCGACGACACGCTGATCCAGCGCGGCGGCGGCAAGGGACTGAAGATCTATGACGAGATCGAGCGAGATACCCATGCCTGGGCGATGCTCCAGAAGCGCAAGAAGGTGCTGACCGCCCGCGAATGGGTCGTCGAGCCGGCCTCGGACGCACCGCGCGACGTCGAGGCGGCCGAGCTGGTGCGCGGCGCGCTCAAGGCGCTGCCATTCGACCGGGTATGCGAAGACCTGCTCGACGCGACGCTGAAGGGCTTCGCCGTCTCGGAGATCGTCTGGGCCCGTCAGGGCTCGCGCATCTTGCCCGAGCGCATCGTGACGCATGATCAGCGCCGATTTGCGTTCGACGAGCAGTGGCGGCCGCGGCTTCTGACCTGGTCGAACATGCGCGAGGGCATCGATCTGCCCGAGCGCAAGTTCATCGTGCATCGACATGGTGTGCAGGGGAACAACCCCTATGGCCTGGGACTGGGAACGCGGCTGTTCTGGCCGGTGCTGTTCAAGCGCGAGGGCGTCGCGTTCTGGCTGCACTTCGCCGAGAAGTTCGCAGGCCCCACGGTCGTCGGCGAGACGCCCTATGGCACGATGACCGAAGAGCAGCGAAAGCTCCTGGGCACGCTGAGGGACATCCGGACGTCTTCGGCCGTGGTCGTGCCGGTGGGCACGGGCGTCAGGTTCCTCGAGGCGGCGCGGTCCGGATCGGTCACCTACCAGGATTTCCTGACGTATTGGGACAAGCAGATTTCGATCTGCGTGACCGGCGAGACGCTGACCACCGATATCGGCGATACAGGATCGCGCGCGGCGTCCGAGACGCATGCCGACATGCTGGCGATGCTTGTCGACGGAGACGGCGACCTGTTGTCCGACACGCTGCGCGAGCAGCTCGTGACCTGGATCGTGGACTACAACCTGCCGGGCGCGGGCGTGCCCAGCGTCTGGCGCGTCCGCCCCGAAAGCGAGCGCGAGAAGGCCGACACGCGCCGCGCCCAGGCCGAGGCCGCGTCCGCCGCGACGGCGGCCCTGCGCGAGGTCCTGTCGCTGGCCGCGTCGATCGAGGACGATGAGGCCGCCCGGGCATTCGTGGTGGCATCGGGTGTCGTGCCCGATCTGTCGGAGGACGAGATCAACGCCCTGGTGGTCATCCGGGCGACGGTCGCACCTCCCGCGGCTCCGACCGTGCCGGGTGATCCCGCCTTTGCCGCCCCGCCTAAAAAAAAAGTCCCTGACCATGTCTGCCTTGCCGCCGGGCCGGGGCCGGCCGAACGGGTCCGCGACCAGCTGACCGAGGCCGTCCGACCGCATTTCGCACGGCGGCTGGCTGCGATCCGCCAGGCCATCGCCGACGCGCCCGACGTCGAGGCCGCGGCCCGATCCCTGCTCGAGCTCGGCGCGCGCTGGACGCCGGATGCGCTGGCCCGGCCGCTGGGCGAGGCGATGGAGCTGGCGATGTACGAGGGGCGCGAGACCGTGTTCCGGGATCTCGGCGGCGAGGTGGCCGACAATGCGATCGAGGTCGCGCCGCAGGCGTTTCGCGAGCAGATCGCGTTCCAGCGCCAGAAACGGCCCGCTCCCACGAAATCCTGGACCGACGCGCTGCGCGGCGTCCACGACCGGAAATTCGTGATCGCGGGGGCGACCGACATGGCGATGCTGGAGGATTTCCAGGAGGCCATTCTCGACTACCAACGGAACGGCCGCTCGATCGAGCAGTTCGGTCAGGACTTCGACCGGATCGCGGCGAAATACGGCTGGGAGTATCGCGGCGAACGGAACTGGCGCATCCGCACGATCCTGGAGACGAACGTGCGCACCAGCTTCATGGCGGGCCGGCTGGCGCAACTGCGCGATCCCGACATGGTCCGGCTGCGCCCCTATTGGCAGTACGTCCACGGTGACAGCCGCATTCCCGCCGAGCCGCGCCCGCAGCATCTGGCCTGGCACGGACTGGTCCTGAGGTGGGACGATCCCTGGTGGGACACCCATTTCCCGCCCAATGACTGGCTGTGCAGCTGCGGGGTCCGGCCATTGTCGGAGCGCGACCTGCGCAAGCTCGGCAAGACCGGGCCGGACACCGCGCCGATGGATGCCACCGTTCCGGTCATCGACAAGGCCACGGGCCAGATGGTGATGAAGCCGCAGGGCATCGGCGCGGGCTGGGACTACATGCCGGGCGACCGGTGGGAACGGGGCCTCGTGCCGTCGGCGCTGATCGAGGAGGCGGGCGGTGTGGCGGCGGGTCGGCAGCTGGCCCTGATCGACACGCCCGATCCGCTGGACGAGCTCCTGGCTGCGGCGCGGCCTTTCGATGGGCCGCTTCTGGACGGCGATCTCGATCCCGACGGGATGATCGCGGCCTTCCTGGAGATGTTCGGCGCCGAGCCGGGGCGCGCGGTGCTGCATGTCGACCAGGCGGGCGGCCGGATGCCCGTCTCGGACGAGTTGTTCCGCGATAGCCGCACCGGCTGGTTCAAGGGCGACAAGCGGAGCCGGGGCCGCTTCATGCTCTGGTTCGCCGAGACCCTGCTCGAGCCCGACGAGATCTGGATGGGTGTCATTGCCAAGCGGGACAACAATACCGGCGCGATCGTCGATGTTGTCGTCGATCGCCGTTACTTCCGCACGGACGGAACGCACGGGCTGATGGTGGTGTTCGAGGCCGGGACCAAACTCTGGGACGCGGTGACGGCCTACGACACGACGGATGCGAAGGGCCGCCCGTCGCTCAGGCTCTGGGACCGGCGCCGCGGCGGCAAGCTGCTCTGGAAACGAAAATGACGGCCGGGGTGATCCGACCGTCATGCCGGGTCCCTTGCAGGAGCATCACCGCTCTTCGGGTTCCCGGACACAGAGAATGTAGGCGTTTCAGCGGGGGTTTTCAATGACCGGCGTCACGATGGCCGTCACGATCGACGACCTGGAGGCGCAGGAGCGGCTGCGCACCCTGGTCGAGCGGATGGACAATCCCGCCGGGTTCTACAAGCAGGTTGGCGAGGAGATCGTACAGTCGACGCAGCGCAACTTCGCGTCCGAGTCCGCGCCGGACGGCACGCCCTGGGCGGCGCACGCCCCCTCGACCATCCGCCAGCGCATCCGGCGCGGCCAGGTGCCCATCACCAAGCTGCGCCGCAACGGCTTCGGCCAGACCCTCTACAACTCGCTGAACGCGCGCCCTTCGGCCGAGGGCGTGACGGTGGGCACGCCCATGCCCTATGGGGCCATCCATCAGCTCGGCGGCACGATCCGGCGGGAGGCGCGCACGGGCCGCCTGTTCGGGCGCGAGAATGTCTCGGTCCGCGCCTACACGATCACGATTCCCGCGCGTCCCTATCTCGGTCTCTCGGCCGAGGACGAGGAGGCGATCATCGAGCTGGCCGACGCCTGGTTGCGCGGCTGATGAGCGCCCTCGCTGAGCGGGCCGGAGAGGCCCCGGGATGGTCCGGGCGTCCCGACGCCCGTCGAAACCCGTGGAGGGCCGTTAACCCCCCGTTAGAATCGCGCTCCGCACCGATCCGGCGGCATCGGTGCCGCATGGCCGCATTCCGCGCTTGAGCGGCAGGCCGATACGGCGCATGCTCTGACCATCGGGAGACCAGGAGGGGCCGGACAAACGTCCGGTCTTTTGCGTTTCCGGGCTGCGCCATGGTGCCACCCAGCAACCACCTGGATGGACCCTGATGGCCCCTGCCGCCCGAACCGCGCGCATCGAAGTCTTCCGCCCCGGCACCTTCACGCCGATGCAGGGCGATGCGCTGACCTATTCCGCCGCCGATCTGAAGGCCGTGGCCGACGCCTACGACCCCGAGACGGCGCCCGCGCCCATCGTCGTCGGCCACCCCGCGACCGACGCCCCGGCCTTCGGATGGATCAAGGCGTTCGAGTACGACGCGACCGAGGGCCGGCTTTTTGCCGAGGCCGACGAGATCGACCCCGCGTTCTCGGACGCCGTGAGGGCCGGGCGCTACAAGAAGGTGTCGCTCAGCTTCTTCCGGCCCGACCATCCGGCGAACCCGGTGCCTGGCACCTGGTACCCGAAACACGTGGGGTTCCTGGGCGGCGCCGCGCCGGCCGTGCCGGGGTTGCGCAACGTGAAGTTCGCGATCCCGGCCGACGAGGCCGCGACCTTCACCGGCGAATTCGCCTGCCGCGCCGGGGACGAGGCCGCGGGCATCCTGCGCGGTCTGCGCGACTTCCTGATCGAGAAGTTCGGCCTGGAGGATGCGGACAAGGCGCTCCCGGCCTATCGGCTCGAATGGCTGGAAAGCATCTCCGCCGATCCGGGCGACAAGCCCGTGGTCGCCGCCCCCGACACCCCGGCCGTCCCCCCTGACCAGAAGAAGGAGCCCGCTGTGAGCCAGCAGCCCGATCCCGCCTTCGCCGAGCGCGAAGCCACCCTGACCGCCCGCGAGGAGCAGCTGAAGGCGCGCGAGCGCGACCTTGCGCATGCCGACAACGTCGCCTTCGCCGAGGGCCTGGTGACCGAAGGCCGCCTGTTGCCGGCCTCGAAGGACAAGGTCGTCGCGATCCTGGACGCGCTCCCGGCCGAGACCTCCGTCAGCTTTGCCGCCGGGGAGGCGATCACTCCCGCCGCCGCGATCCGCCAGGTCCTGGCCGAGCAGCCCAAGGTGGTGAGCTTCGGCGCGCTCGACCTGCCGGAGGCGGGCCAGAGCGACGGGGCCAGCTTCGCGGCCGACGGCAAGCCCGTCGATCCCGCCGGACTCGAGCTGCACCACAAGGCGCTGACCTTCCAGCGCGCCAACCCCGGCACGGCGTATATGGACGCCGTGCGCGCCGTTTCCTGACCGGAGGCCCCCATGCTGCGCACCTATCATTCCATCCTGTCGCTGACCGCCACGGCATCCGCCCTGGTCGCGGCCGGCGATCTGGTCGGGTTCAACGACGCCCCGATCGTTCTCGAGGATCAACCCGTCAAGGGTGTGGCCCAGAACCCCGCAACCGAGATCGGCCTGGACGTGGCGCTGACCGCCATCGGCTTCGAGACCGTGACCGCCTCGGGGCCGATCACGCCGGGCGCGAAACTCGTGTCGGCCGCCGGAGGGGGCGTCAAGGTCGCCGGTGCCGGTGCCGCCAACATCTTCGCCACCGCCCTGACCGCCGCTGCGGACGGGGAACTCGTCCAGATCCTGATCCGCTGAGGAGCGACACAGTCATGAACCAACCCGTCAACCAGCGCACCGCGGCGGTCGTCGATCCGATCCTGTCGACCCACGCCCGCGGCTACCGCAATCTCGAGTTCATCTCGCACCTGCTGTTTCCGCGCGTGACGATCCCGAACCGGTCGATGCGGGTCATCAAGTTCGGCAAGGAGAGCTTCCGCAAGCTGAATACCCGCCGCGCGCCCGGCGCCGACAAGAAGCGCATCCAGTACGGCTATGCGTCCGACCCCGTCGCGCTGATCCAGGATGCGCTGGAGGGCGTGGTGCCGATCGAGCACCAGGAAGAGGCGATGAGCGTGCCGGGCATCGACCTGGGCCAGGGTGCCGTCAACATGGTGCTCGACGTCGTCGATCTCGGCCACGAATACGAGGCCGCCCAACTGGCCCGCAACGCCGCGAACTACGATTCGAACCACAAGCTGCCGCTGGCGGGCTCCGCGCGCTGGACGAGCCCCACATCGGTGCCCTCGGAAGACATCGACGAGGGCAAGGAGGCGATCCGCCGCTCGATCGGGCGCTATCCGAACACGCTGGTTCTGGGCCCCACGGCGTTCAACGGGCTCAAGCGCAATCCGAGCGTCAAGGAGCAGTTCAAGTACACGTCGAAGGAAAGCATCACCGCCGAGATGCTGGCAGCCTATTTCGACATCAAGCGCGTGATCGTCGGCAAGGCGGTCTGGCTGCCCGAGACTGCGGATGACGCGACGCTGGCGACCGATGTCTGGGGCGACGACGCGATCCTCGCCTATGTCCCCGAAGCGGGCGACACGTTCCAGGTCCCGTCCTACGGCTATACCTACGAGCTGCGCGGCTATCCCCAGGTCGAGCAGCCGTATTTCGAGCGCTCGAACGACAGCTGGATCTACCCGATCAAGGTCGAGCGCCGGGTCTACCTGACCGGCGCCGAGGGCGGGTTCCTGTTCCAGGGTGCCGGCGGACCGGCGGCGTGACGATGGCCGAGCGGGTCTCCATCACGCTGATCGGGCGGGCCAAGGTCGACGGCCAGCTCCACCGCGCGCTTGACGTCATCACGGTCTCGCCCGTGATCGCCGCGCAGCTGCGCGCGGCGGGCGTGGTGGCGCCCGAGCAGAATACCCAGCGAGGCGGCGAAGACAGCCCCGAGCCGCAAGGCGCCAGGGCCGAGCCGCGCCTTGAGGCGACCGGCGAAGAACCGGCGCCAGCGGGGGAGGCCGCGGCCTCCCCCGCACCGAAATCCCGGCCCCGCAAGGCCCGGGCGACGAAGGGCTAGCCCTTCCTGCCCGGGGGCGGTCCGCCGCCCCCGGGATCCCGACCAGACAGGACGAGGTACAAGCTGATGAAGCTTCTGAATGAAGAACAGGCGAATGCCATTCTGGCGTTTTTCGAAAGCTTCGACCTTCGCGTGACAGGCGCCTGGGCGCAGGTCGAAGAAGGCATGCGGGAGGATTTCGGCATCGAGGACCCCGAAGCGGCAATCGAAGATGCAAAGGTGGCCCTGCAATGAGCAAGCATGCCGGCCTGCCCGTCCAGGGCTACCGCCCCCAAAGTGGCGATGCCGTCGAGACGGTGAATGTCAACAAGACCTTGGAAGAGCGCGTGTTGCGCCAGCTCGACGCGCTCGCCGCCGATCCCGCGACCGACAAGCGCTGGCTCGCGATCGGTCGCACCGCGATCGAGCAGGGCTTCATGGCCGTCAACCGCGCGGTGTTCCAGCCCGGCCGCATCCCGCTGCCCGAGGACGAGGCCTGAGCGATGGCCCGTCCCGCCCCGATCACCGCCGCCGACCTGCGCCGGGCCGCCGCCCGGGTCCGCGCCCAGGCCGCCCTGGTCGCCCGTGACGGCGGGGCGATCGACGCGGGCGCCTTCAATGTCCGGGTGCGCCAGTCGTCTGGCACGCATGTTGTGCGCGGCGCGGGGATCGTGGCCTCCTGCACGGAGGGCTATCTTCGCGCGTTCCGTGTCTGGGCCGACAAGGCCGAGGCCCGCGCCGTCGAGATGGAGGCGGGCGGATGAGCTATGCCGTCCTGGCTGACCTGATCGCGCGGGCCGGTCACGTCGAAATCCTGCAGGTCGCGGATCGCGACGGTCTGGGCGTCCCCGATCCGGATGTGATCGCCGCCGCCCTGGCCGATGCGGACAGCACCATCAACGGCTATGTCCGCGTGAAATACGCCCTCCCGCTGCCCGGCACGCCGAGGTTGCTGAACACCTGGGCGGTCTCGATCGCGCGGTACGTGCTGCACCGCGACGGCGCGCCCGACCATGTCACCGCGGATTACAAGGATGCCATCGCCGGGCTGAAGGACGTTGCGCGCGGCCTGATCACCTTGCCCGACGCCGCCGGAGAAACCCCGGCCGAGGTTGCCGGCACCCATGTCGCCGCCTCGCCGCGCGAGGTCTTCACGCGCACCCATCTCAGGGGGTGGCGATGATCGGGGCGGTCGTCCAGCGCCTGGTCTCGGCCGCACCGGAGCTGGCCGGGGTCGAGGTCGCCGAGGATGTCGAGGCGCTGGCCAAGGGCACGGCTGCCGCGCATGGCACATGCTTCGTGATCCCTTACCGGGAACGGGCCCGGCCAAACCAGATCGCAACCGGCGGGTATCGTCAGCTCGTCCAGACGCAGATCCTGACTGCCTTCGTCGTGCGCCACCACAACGACGCCCGCGGGGCCGAGCGCGCAGCCATGTTCGACGGGCTCAAGCGCGCGGTCGAGGTTGCGCTGGCCGGCTGGCTGGCCGACGAGTGCGAAAATCCGTTCGAGCTGGTCGGTGGCGAGAGCAGCCCGCTTGCCACAGGCGTCAGCATTTACGTCCAGACGTGGGAAACCACGCGATTTCTGACGGGGGAATGACATGGGCACGACTACCGACCCGACGAAACCGACAAGCGGAGGCAGCTATGTCCGCGATCCCGATACGGGCGCGCTGAGCCGGGAGGGCTCTGCTGCCGCCCCGTCCAATACCGATGACGCGCCGCAGCCGATCCGGCGCATGCCCCGGAAAGGAACCTGACCATGGCCATTCGCCGCCACCGCAAGCTGGCCATCCTGCACAAGATCGAGTCGGGCTACGGCGTCGATGCCGCCCCGGCTGCGGCCGATGCCATCATCGCGACCAACGTGACCATCACGCCGATCGAGGCGGACGAGGTCTCGCGCGACCTGATGCTGCCCTACATGGGCCAGCAGGGCATCACGCTGGAGGGCCAGCACGCCAAGATCGAGTTCGACGTCGAGATCGCAGGTGCCGGTGCCGCGGGCACCGTGCCGCGCTACGGCTCGCTGCTGCGGGTGTCGGGCATGGCCCAGATCATCGATCCCGGCGTCAAGGTGACCTACCAGATCGTCGAGGACGACACCGAGTCGGGCTCGCTCTACTTCGTGTCGGACAAGGTCCAGCATGTGATGCTGGGCTGCCGCGCGACCTGGACGATGTCCTTCGCGCCCAAGGCCATCCCGCGCTTCCGCTTCTCGATGATCGGGATGCTGGGCACGATCACCGACCTGGCGGCAATGCCCGCGGTGACCATGGCGGGCTGGACCACGCCGGCGACGGTGTCGAAGGCCAACACGACGATGACGCTGCATGGCTGGTCCTCGGTCGCCGAAAGCCTGAGCCTCGATCTGGGCAACACGCTCGTGCCCCGGTTCCTGATCGGCGACGAGGAAATGATGATCGGCGACCGCTCGAGCTCGGGCAGCGCGGTTGTCGTCGCCCAGCCGCTGTCGGTCGTGAACTGGTTCGAGCGGGCACAGGCCCGGACGCGCGATGCCCTGTCGCTGGTGCATGGCAAGACGGCCGGCAACATCGTCGAGGCCGCCTCCCCTGCCGTCGAGATCGGCAAGCCCACCCAGGGCGAGCGCGACGGCATCGTCAACTATTCGCTGCCGCTCTCGCTGTGCCCGCTGACCGGCATGGACGAGATCGCGCTGATCGTCCGCTGAGAGGTTGCCATGAAGTTTCGCCTGTCCAGCACCGCGCCGCGCTACTGGTGGCCCGTCAAGGTGCGCATCCCCGATCCTGATCGGCCCGGCGCCGTCGTCACGCAGGAACTGAAGGTCCAGTTCGAGGCCCGCACGCGCGAGGCGACGCTGGCCGCGCAGGAAGAGTACGCAGCACTCACGACGGATCGGGACCGCGCCGCGCATGAACATGCCGAACTGCGCGGCATCGTGAAGAACTGGGACGATGTCGTCGACGACGAGGGCGGGGCCGTCGCCTTCAGCGACGAGGCGTTCGAGGCTGCGCTTCAGCACGTCTGGTTCCGCACCGCGCTTTACCGGGCCTTTGTCGAGAGCTCGGCCGGCGAGGAGGCGCGTCTGGGAAACTGAGGGAGGCGGCGCGCGCCTGGGCGCGCGACCGCCTCGGGATCGCAGACCCGGCCAGACCCGCGTCGATCGACGCCGATCTGGCCAGCGATTTCGCGGCGATGGGCGTGGACCTGGCCGAAACGGGGATCGAGACGGAAGAGGACGAATTCGAGGTGTGGCAGTCGAACTGGGACAGCGTTGTGGCATTTCTCGCCTGCGAGACCCAGTGGCGTCTGGCCGCGGGTCTGGCGGGCGCGGTCTGGCTCGGGCTGGACTATGGCGCGGTCGACATCGTGCTGCGTCACCATCACCTGCCCTCCGGCGTGTTCGTGGACATCCAGTTCATGGAGCGCGCGGCGATGGCCGTGCTGAACGGGGCGCGCGATGGCTGAGAAGCTGGTCTATTCCATCTTCTTCACGGCCAAGGCCGACCAGGTCAAGGCGGCCGCCAACGATGTGAAGCGCGACCTGGCCGCCGTTGCTGGAGAGGCGCGCGGCTCGGCCGAGGCGGCCCGCCACTATTCGCAGGCCATCGAATCCAGTTCGGCCGCAGCGCGTGCGGCGGCCGTCGCCACCCAGACCGGGGCGGGCGCGGTGAAGCAGATCGGCCAGGCCAGCGCGCTCAGTGCCGGACAGGTCGCAAACCTGGGCTACCAGTTCAACGATATCGGCGTGATGCTCAGCGCCGGGCAATCGCCCCTGATGCTGGCCATGCAGCAAGGCACGCAGGTCGCCCAGATCCTGGGCCCGATGGGGGCGGCCGGTGCTGTCAGGGCGCTCGGGGCCGCATTCGTGCAGGTGCTGAGCCCGGTCAACCTGGTCACCATCGGCACGATCGCCGCCGGCGCGGCGCTGGTGCAGTGGATGACAGGCGCGCGCGACGAGGCACTGTCGCTGGCCGACGCGGTCGACCGCCTGGCCGACACGACCAAGTCCTGGCGGGACGCCGTCGATCAGGGCGGTCTGGACAAGCTGTTCAAGCAGTTCGGCGACGTCACCCCGGACATCATCCGGATGAATCGCGAGTTGCAGGATCTCCGCCTGCGCCAGCTGGCGCTCGATGCGGCCGAGGCGGCCAAGACCCTCTCGGACGTGTTCGAGCGCGACGGCTTCCTGAAGACCGGCGCCCGGCAGCTGCAAGACCTGTTCGGACTGTCGCTGGGCCAGCTCGCCCAGATGCAGGCGCTGATGCGGCGGATCGGCGAGGCCGACACGATCGAGGCACAGATCGCCGCGATCGACAGGATGCAGGCCGCCATTCTCGGGGCGACCGGCGGCGTCGAGAACATGACGCGAGAGCAGGCCGAGTTCTATTCCGAGACGCTGAGGGCTGAAGAGGCGCTGCGGGCCGCGGCCGCCGCGACAAGCGGTGCGATCGGACAGACGGACGCCTGGGCCTCGGCGATGGCCGGTGTCAGGTCCGAGGTCGATGCCATCCTGGCCTCGCTGTCGAGCCTGGGCGGCACCGCCCTGAGCAATGCCTCGAAACAGGCGGAGCTGCAGGCACTGCAGGCCGGCAAGAGCGTGCGGGAGGCGGCGCGCGCGGCCCAGGAGTTCCGCCGCGAGGCCGAGTTCGACGCCCGGGCGCAGGGTGCCAACTGGTTCGAGCGCCAGGTCATCGAGTTCGAGCGCGGCGTTGCGCGATACGGCGATGCGCTCGACCGCCAGCTCGACCAGGAGCGCGAGGCCGCGCGCGAGCGGGATCGTCCGGCCCGGTCCGGCGGTGGTGGCGGATCGAGCGGGGTCGATCTCGGACTCGCCGACGCACAGCGCCTTTACGACCAGACCCGGACGGCGGCCGAGCAATACGCCGCCGAGGTCAAGCGCATCAACGACCTGCACCGTCTCTTCCCATCCATCGTCACCGAAGACGTCAAGGGGCGCGCGCTCGACAAGCTGAAGGAGGATTACACGGAGCTTGGCCAGTTGGGAAAGGATGCCGCGGCCGCCATCCGTCAGGCATTCGACGGCATCTTCGACGATCCGAAACGGGCGGCGCAGGACCTGGCCGCCCAACTCGCCAAGATGGCGCTCTTCCAGCAAATGGCCACCTGGTTTCCGTCCGTCTTCGGGGCCAGCGGCGCGGTGCCGCTGGTCTCGCGTGCCGGGGGTGGCCCGATCTCCGGGCCCGGCACGTCCACCTCGGACAGTATCCTGATGTTGGCCTCGGATGGCGAGTACATGGTCAATGCCGCCTCTACCGCGCGGTATCGTCCGCTGCTCGAGGCGATCAATTCCGACCGGACCGGCCAGATGCTGCATGCGCTGCCGCGGCGCGCGGCGGGCGGTATCGTTGGCGGTGGGGCAGCCTGGGCGGCACCCGTGGCCGCGCTGAGAACGGCCTCCGGGCAGACCGCGGCCAACGCCGGACAACGCGGAACCGTGGTGCAGGTGAACAACTACGGCACCGATCCGGCCACAACCGAACGCCGAACGGGACCGAACGGCGAAGAGCTGATCGAGGTGGTCGTCGGACGGCAATGGGCGCGCGGGCGCTATGACAAGGCCGCGCGGTCCCGGCACGGCGTCGCGCCCGAACCGGTGCGGAGGTAAGGGATGGCTCTGCCCCTCTGGCCCGTCGACCTGCCCCAGGCCCCCGAGCGCCGCTCCTGGAGCGGCGGACCGCGCGAGGATCGCGCCGTTTTCGAGCCGGACGTGGGGCCCCCTTTGCTGGCAGCGCGTACCACGGCCGATACCTGGGAGTGGAACGGTACGTTTCCGATGCTGACCCGCGCTCAGGTGCAGATCTTCTACGCCTTTTGGGGGGTGGACCTGCGTCGCGGAACGTTGCCGTTTCTGTGGATCGACCCGGTCCTGCACGACGAGGCCCGCTGGATCTTCGGGGCGGCACAGGATCGTGCCTGGTCGATCATCGCAAGCGGCGGGCGCCATTTCGACCTGTCGCTGACGCTGATCCGGTTGCCGGGGTGACGCCATGAGACCGATCCCCGCGACCATCCGCGAAACCCTCGAACGCTCGTCGATTCCTGACGCCCTGCTCGCGTTCCTGACGATCGAGCACGAGAACCTGCCCGAACCGATATTGGCCGTCAGCGATGTGCTCGACTATGTGTGGCGCGGGCATGTCTTCCAGGGCGTTCCGTTCGGTTTCAGGCTGGCCTCGGACAACGATGCCGCGCCGACGGCCGAGCTGCGCGTGAAGAATGTCGACCGCGTCCTGGGCGAGGCGGTGCGCAGGCTGCCCGGCCGGGCGCGGATACGGGTCGAGCTGCTGTCATCGGCCGATTTCGACCTGACCGCCGTGCCCCGCACCGAAATCGGGACCGCGACACCGATTTACGCCATGCGACATTTCGAGCTGATCGACGTAACCGGCCAGCCGATCGAGGTGACGGGGACGGTGATGCTGCGCGACTATGCGCAGGAGCCGTGGCCGGGCGTGTCAGCCACGGCTTCGCGCTGCCCGGGGCTGTTCCGATGAGCTGGTGGGCAGGATATGTCGGGATCCCGTTCGAGGACGGCGGGCGCGGGCGGTGCGCCTGCGATTGCTGGGGTCTGGTGCGGCTGGTCCATGCCGAATGCCTCGGGGTCGAGCTGCCCTCCTATGGCGAGATCAGCGCGCGCGACCTGGTCCGCGTGGCGCGCGCGATCGGGGCCGGGCAGGCCGATCCGTGCTGGGAGGTCGTGGACATCCCGGCGGCATTCGACGTCGTGCTGATGCGGGCGCGGGGCGATTCCCGATCCGTCGCGCATGTCGGCATCGCCGTCGATGCCGACAGGCTCCTGCATACCGAGGCCGCGACGGGCTCGGTTGTGGTGCCGCGGTCGCATCTGTCGGTCGCCGGGCGGGTCATGGGCTTCCGGAGGTACCGGAAATGACCGTTCTGGCCGTTCACCGCCCGCCCTTCGCCTTCGAGCCGCAGGTCGCCTGGCTGCCCGAGGGCCTGAGCCTGCTCGAGATGGTCGGGCGCATGCGCGGTCTGCCTGAGGATTTCAGCGAGCGCGGGATCATCTGCATCAACGGCCACCCGGTCCCGCGCGCGGCCTGGGCGCTGGTGCGGCCCAAGGCGCAGGCCAATGGCCGGCCGGTCGAGGTGACCTTCCATGCGGCGCCAATGGGCGGGGGGCGGGACGGCAAGAACGTCTTTGCCGTGGTGGCGAGCTTCGCGCTGATGGCCGCCACGGGCTGGATCGCGGCGGGCGGGTTGAAGACCGCCGGGGGACTGTTCGCCGCGGGCAGCCCCAGCGCAACGCTTCTCGCAGCGGGCGTCAGCTATGCCGGGTCGCTGCTGCTGTCGTCGCTGGTGTCGACGCCCATGGCGCGCCAGCAGCAACGCAAGACGCGCAATCCGGGCGATGCCGGTGCGGCGGGCAACCTGCTGGAGGCGAACGCCCCTGTCCCGCGGGTCGTCGGCGAGATGAAGGTCTTTCCGCCGCTGGCCGCCGAACCGCTGGTCTATTTCGACGGCCCCGACGAGGTGGTCGAAGCGGCATTCGTGCTCGCCGGGCCGCATCGGATCGAGGATATCCGCGTCGGAACCGCCGCAATCGGCACGCTCAGCGGTGTGGATTACGAGGTGCGCGAAGGCTGGCCGGGGGACTCGCGCATATCCCTGCTGCGTCGCCAGGCCCGGACCGAGGCGCTGCAGACCGAACTGCGTGGTCACCAGGTGGGCGACGACGGGCTGACGCTGGACAGCGCCACCGGCGATACGGCCAGTGCGTTGCCGCAGGCCGTGGCATTCGCCACGCGCGATGCGCCGGACGAACACTGGCTGCACCTGGTGTTCCCGGGCGGGCTGCATCGCAACGGCGACGATGGGCTGGCCCTGCGCGTGCCCCTGCGGCTCCGGATGCGGCGGCTCGGCACCGAGAACTGGATCGAGCTGCCCGAACTGCATTTCCAGGGCTCGGATGTCCGGCAGATGCGCAGCACGATCCGACTGATCTGGGCCGATGACGCCACGACCTCGCCTGGCGCCTCGCCCGGCGAAGGCTGGGTCCATGCCCGCGTGACGGCGCCGGGCCAGACGGTTGCGCCCGCCTCGGACGACTGGGCAGCGCATCCGTATTTCGCGGGCGCGGGCGATCCGTGGCTCGATGCCGGCAATATCGGCGGCACCGGCGTCCGGCATGTGATCATGTCGCGCTACGAGGCACGGATCATGCTCGATCCTGCCGTGTTCCCGAAGGGGCGCTACCAGATCGAGATCCGCCGCGGGGCGGCCTTCCGGGCATCGACCTTCTCGGCCGCGGGCTACACGGTGGACGGGTCGGTGTGGGATTTCTGGGGCGTCAGGGGGACGCCCGGGAAGATCGTCTACAACCGGAACGGCGTCATGGATACGCTGCAGCTGGTGCGCTCGGTCTCGGTCTGGAACGAGCACCCGCTGCCCACCGATGCCCTGGCCATCGTGGCGGTGCGCGCACGCAACCGCAATCTCGAGTCGCTCAGTTGCCGGGCGGGCGGCTATGTGCGCGACTGGAACGGCTACGCCTGGGCCGACTGGACGGTGACCGACAACCCCGCCCCGCACCTTCGGGCGATCTGGACCGGCGCGCAAAACCTGGACCCGGTTCCGGCCGACATCATCGACGATGACGACCTCGTCCAGTGGCGCGCGGCCTGCGACGATCTGGGCTACCGTTGCAACGCGATCTTCGACGGGCAAACCGTCATGGAAGCGGCCGAGATCGTCGCAGGCTGTGGCTATGCCAAGCCCCGCATGTCCGAACGCTGGGGCGTTGCGCGCGACCTGGACCGCTCGGCCGAGGCCCCCGTCCAGATCTTCACGCCCCGGAATTCCTCGGGCTTCGAGTGGACGAAGGCTTTCCCGCGCCTGCCGCACGGGTTCCGCGTCAGCTTTTCTGACGCCGAGCGGGACCATGACACCCGCCAGATCATGGTGATGCGGCCCGGCTACAGCGACGATTCCGGGCTGGTCGAACAGGTGCGGTACGCCGGGCTGGTCACCGAGGCCGAGGTGCGCAAGCGCGCGAAATACGACCTCGCCCAGGCCGACATGCGCGGGGTCTATTACACGCTCTCGGCACCGGCCGAGGCAATCGTCTGCAGGCGCGGCGACCTGGTCGGTGTCGTGCATGACACGCTCTCGGCGCAGGCCGGGGCCGGTCGGGTGATGGATGTGGCCCTCGACGGGGGCAATGTCGCCGCGATCCGCCTGGACAACCCTGTGCCCGTCTCGAACGAGCCCGACCTGCTGGCTGTCACGGACATGCTGGCTGTCACGGACATGCGGGCCATCGGCCGGCGCACCGGGGCCGCGATCCGGCGCACAACCGGCACGGTCACCGTGCATGCCGTCGCGGGCGGCACCGGCGAAACGGATGTCCTGGAGTTCGACCCGCCGATACCGGCCGCCGGGATCGCAGAGGACGTGCTGGTCGCGGTGGGCGATCTGGGGCGCGAGATGCTGCGTGCGGTGGTCTTCGCGGTCGAGCCACGGGCGGATTTCATGGCCAGCCTGACGCTGGTCGACGAAGGAAAGGAGCTGTGGGCCTGATGGGAACGCGCGACATCTTCTCCGGGTCTTCGGCCGGACCGATTCCCGGCCCGAGCTTCCTGGATCAATACGCGATGCACATGGCGGCGCTGTACCGCGCCAGCTGCTTCCCGCTGACGGGGGTGGCGGGGGTGAACACCATCACGGCCACGCTGGAGCCGCCGCTGGGGGCCAGCGGGCTGATCGACGGCATGCGGTTCGGGATCAGCTGGGCGTCGGTCAACACGGGCGGCATGACGCTGTCGATCGGGGGGCTGCCGCCGGTGCCGGTGCTGGATGCCGAAGGCGCGACGCTTCTCCCGGGCTCCGTCAGCGCGGGGCTGCGCAGCACGCTGGAATATGTCGGCGGGGCATTCCGGGTGCAGAGCCCGTTGTTGGCCGGTGCGTCAGCCGACGCGGGCTCCTTCTACTGGCAGTTCGAAGTGTCCGGGACGTGGACCAAGCCGGGCGGGTTGCACGATAATCGGTTGGTGCGGGTGCACGCGATCGGTGCGGGTGGCGGCAGCAGCGGCTATACTCCGGGAGGTGGCGGCGCGTGTGCGATAGGGATTTTCCGTGCGGCGGAGCTTCCCGGTACGGTCAGCATATTGATAGCCGCTGGTGGCGTTGGGCGCACAGACAACAACCCTGCGGGCAGCGCAGGCGACACCACTTTCGGATCGCTTTTGACGGGCTACGGCGCTGGGGCGATGGCCTCGGGCTCCTCGCAGCCAGCCACTCCAGGGGGGATGTTTGCGCGCGGCTTGGGCGGTGGCTGGAACGCCTATCACTGCGGCGGATATTCCGATCCGGCGGATGAGGGCAGGAAGCATAGCTGGTGGGGCGGGGCCGGTGGGGCGCGCGGGACCGATGGGGGTGGCCTATCCGCATTCGCCGGGCGGGGCGGCAACCTCAACGAGGGCGGAGTCGCGCCCGGCGGTGGCGCGGGGCGGCGCACGTCGGGCGGGCCGTATAACGGCGCGCGTGGCGAAGTGAGGATCTGGATATGAGGCTGGCACAGGTCGAGGCAGGCGTCGTTGTCAACGTGATTGAGGCTGCACCCGGCGCGGTGCCCGACTGGGCCGCAGGCTGGCCCGAGGCGGGCGAGGCCGGGCCGGGCTGGTCCTATGCCGACGGCGTGTTCACGCCCCCGCCTGAACCCCCGCCCGCGGTGCCCGAGACGATCCGGGTGATCCAGTTCGTCCGGGCGATGCGGCTGACGCGCCCCGACGGGTCCGAGATCGACCCGGACACGGGATATGCGGGCCCGACCGCCTGGGACACACATCGCGCCACGATCGAGGCGCATCCGGACTGGGGCTACATCACCGATATCCCGCGCCACGACCCGCTGACGCTGGCCGTCGCGGCGACCATGGGGGCGTCGGCCGAGCAGATGGACGCGATCTGGATCAGGGGGGCGGCGCTGTGATCCGCACCCCGCCTGAAAACCTAGCGACAAAGGAGACCAACAGATGACCACCTATTCCAATGGCCTGTACGACGCGGGGCTTCAGGTGCTTCGCGATGCCGTGACGCCTCGTCTGCACCTGTGCAGCCAGGAGCCGACGACCTATGCGCAGGCTGCGACCACCTACAAGCTGGGGACCAAGATCGCCCCGTCGATCAGCGCACAGGCGAACCGGACCGGCGGCGGGCGGAAGGTGGACATCGCCACCTTCACGGACGGGACCATCGACGCGACCGGCACAGGCACCCATTGGGCGCTGGTCGATGCCTCGAACAGCCGTCTGCTGGTCACGCTGCCCGTCCCGGCGCCCCAGGAGGTGACCGAGGGCAACCCGATGGCACTGACCAGCGCCATCGAGATCGGCTTCGCACCGGCGGCGTGATGACGAATCCGCGGGCGCCAGTCGGGACCGGCAGGCCGGGTCGCGCCCGCGACCCGGTGGCCGCTTTCCGCGCCACGCTCGAGGATATGCGCCCGCGCGACGCGGTGGACCACGCCGTCCACGTTTTCGCAGAGCTGACCGGGCAGGCCAGCGCGACCGTCGGGGTCTGGCCGGACCGGCACCTGCCCGGGATGGAGCGCGCCCTTTTCTGTCTGCTCTATCGCCGCGAGGGCCGGATCGTGTCGGGCGAGGCGCTGCGCGCCGCGCTCTGGCCCGACAGAGACGACGGCGGCAGCGACAACGGGCTGCGGGTGCTGGCCCACTACCTGAAAAAGCGAATGCGCGGCGTCGCTGTCATCGAGTGCGTCATTGGCGAGGGATACCGCCTGGTGCGCGCCCCCGGAACCCTTTTTCCATGGGAGACTGACCTATGAGCCTATCGAAATTCCCTGCCGTCATGCCGCAGGCCGCGGCGGCCGTGATCGAGGCGGCCGATGCGCTGCGCTATATCCAGTCCAGCACGGGCGATCTGCGACTGCGGGACATCGACCGGGCCAATGACGCGATGCGGGCGGCGAAATCCCTGTGTCTGTCGGCTCTGGTCGAGGGGCAGAAACAGCCCGCCGCGAGCGCGGCGTTCATGGCCAGCATCGGCGGCCCGGGCACGCTGGCCGAGTTCGCCGGGCATCTGGCGCAGATCGACGCGGCCGCGACCACCTGGAATGACGCATGGTCGGGGTGGCTGGACACGCTGGAGGTCAGCGACCTGATCCAGTCCGCCACGCTGGATCGCGACGGGATCGAGACGCGCTATATCGCCCGAACCGAGGTGATCGGGGACGCCAAGGCCGCGCCTCTGCGCGGGTCGCAGGCGCTGGCCGATCTGGTGGCCGCGCTGGCGGGGGTGGGGGCGTGAAGGATAGCCTGCCCGCCCCTGTCGCTGCGCTGGTGCGGATCATGCCGCCGTGGCTGCGCGGCCTGTTCCTGACGCCCTCGGCTTTCCCGGACGATCCGCGGAAATATGCCCGCAATCAGGTGCTCCACTTCGCCCTGGTGGGCGCCCTGCCCGTGGCCCTGATCGGCGCGTGGTTCGCCCCCGTCTCGCTCGCGCTCTATGCGGGCTGGGAGTGGCTGCAATGGCGCTATCTGGGCGGCGAACTGTCCGATGGGCTGGAAGACATGGCGTTCCAGAGCGCAGGCGTGATCCTGTGCGTCACGCTGGTCTGGCCGCTGCTGGTGCCGATGGGGCTGATCCTCGGCGCGGGCGTGGCGCTGCGACGGGGGCTGTAATCCATGGCCTATGCCGTAATTTCCGGGTTCTCTGGCGTCGGGGCCAGCAAGACGACCGTCGAAATCGGCGGTGTCAGCTACGATGTCTATGAGTTCCCGGCCGATGGCTCGGTCGAGGTCGAGACGCCGGGGGACGTGGATTACCTGATCGTCGGCGGTGGTGGTCGCGGCGGGGTTGGGCGCTACGGTGCTGGCGGGGGCGGTTCGGGCGGGGATGTCCTGACGGGGACGGTATCCGTATCGCAAGGGGCGCACTCGCTGATTGTGGGTGCCGGTGCTGCTGGCGCTGGGTCGCTGACGCTGGCGACAATCAAGGGCGGAAATACCTCTGCATTAGGCATGACCGCGCTGGGGGGTGGTTGGGGAGGCGGTGATCCAAACCTGCCATCAGCGCATCAGGCGCCATCAGACGGTGGTGGCGGTGGTGCCCGTAACGACAACGCCAGCCTGTACGGGGCCGATCATCCGACAGGATTTTTTGGTGGCGACGGTGCTCGCCCCGCGGTCAGTGGACGGGGCGCCGACCCCCAGCGGGCAAGCGGCGGAGGTCGCGGCGCTGGCGGTGATGGTGGCGATGGCATCGTCGGCATTTCTGGGGGGGCTGCTGGTCCGGGTGTCGTCAGCACGATCAACGGCCTGACGATAGAGTATGGTCGAGGGGGTGCCGGGAGGATCTCATCAGAGCGGGATGTGGGCGCCCCCGGCGCTACTCCGGGTAGCGGCGGGGGTGGAGGAGCACACGACCTTGGTGTGGCTGAAGTGCGACAAGGCGGCTCCGGCGCAGATGGCATCGTCATCCTGCGCGTTGCCACGCCGAGCGGCGAGACGACACCCGACGAAATCGGCGGCGGATCGGTCGCATCGGCGGCGAGCGTCGCGGGCGGATCGCTGGGGCAGACCCATCTGATCGCAGGTGCAGCTATTGCCGCGCTGGCGGTCATTGCTGGCGGCGGGCTTGGGCAGTCGCACGCGGTCGCTGGCGGGGTAGTCTCGTCCGCCTCTGCTGTAGCGGGCGGCGGGCTTGGGCAATCCCACCTGATCGGTGGGGGCGCAGTCGCGGCCGCCGCAGCATCATCCGGCGGGGCAATCGGAGCCATCGACGAAATCGACGGCGGGGCCGTGTCCTCTGACGCTGTCGTGGCGGGCGGCGGGCTTGGGCAGACCCATCGGATCGGCGGGGCCGATGCCGTGGCGCGGGCTGCTGCTGCTGGCGGCGGGCTGTCGCCCATCGACGAGATCGACGGCGGGGCGATTGCATCGGCGGCGAGCGTGATCGGCGGTGCGCTGGGGCAGGTGCATGCCTTTGCCGCGGCGGTCGCAGCCTCGCCCATCGCAGTCGCGGGCGGCGCGCTGGGTCAGGTGCACCGGATCGGTGGCGCAGCAACCGCAGCCCCGGCCTGGGTCGCGGGCGGCGCGTTCGCCGTTGGCGCTCTGTCCGCCCGCCGCTGGGCCCAGCCGGGCCAGACCGGCGGCATGGGATCGGTCCGCGGATACAGGAGCTGAGATGACCACGACATTCGAGATCAAGCGCGGCGATACCAGTCCGGGGTTGGAATACAAGCTGCCGATCTATTCCGAGGGCAGCGGCGTGCTGACAGGCGCCAGCGTGCGGTTCCTGATGCGTGATCGGGGGTTCAACCAGGTGGTCGACGCCCCCGCAGACATCCATGACGAAGGTGGCGTGGTGCGCTACGCTTGGGCCGATGGCGACACCGACGCCTCGGGCGTGTATTTCGCCGAATTCGAGGTCACCTATGCCGACGGCGCGGTCGAGACATTCCCGGCCGGGGGTTGGCTGACGGTGACAGTCATGCCTGATCTTGGAGGGGCGGCGCCGTGACCTTTTTGCTCACGGCGCCCAGGTTCGCGTCGCGCAGTCACCCGTTCAGATACCCCTGCACGACCGCCTCTATCGCTGCGGCATGCTTGTAGAGATCAGACGGCCCCTCGACGCGCACCTTCGTCTCGGTCTTCCCGGCGTCGAACAAGCCGACGTTCTTGGTGGTCGGCGAGTTGAAGTAGAGACGACAGATCGGGCGGCGGTTGTTGTCGTCCATCAGGATGGCGCAGTAGCTTTTGGCGTCCCGCATCGTGATCCGCTCGATCGGGGCGATCCTGGCAGCAATGGCTCGGACGATCATGAAGCCCTCGCGTTCTTCGTCGGTCGTCTCGATGTCGGCATCGTCCAGCACCCGCACGGGCTCAGTCTTCTCGGCCGAGGGAGAGTGATCGCCCCGCAGCTTGATGCTCAGGGTGTCCTGGATGCGATCACGGACGATCTCGTCGAGGGCCGCCTGGATCGCGGGTTTCAGCTGCTCGGAAACGGTCTTGGTAATCGAGCCGTCATGGATTTGGCGCCCGACGAGGCGCACGAACTCGTCGTCGGGGTTGTCCATCTGCTTCTTGAGATAGGTTGCTGCGGCGCGTGTATACTTGAGGTTCGAGGCTGCCTCGATGATCGAGTCGATGGCGAAGCAGCTCTTCTGAAAGCGGGCGAGTTCCTGCACCTGCGCCTTGTCATGCTTCTGGAAGTCGAAGGTGAAGAACGGCCGCTTATCCATTTTGTTCGGCTCGTCGGTATCCGAGAAGAACCAGGCTTCCTTGCCATTTGTGAGAATGGCGAGCCGCGCCTCGGTGACATGGAAATAGCGGAAGAGCTGGTTGAACTGCGTGTCACCGAGCTTGCTGTTGATCGGCTTGGCCTCCACCAGCATGGCGATCTTGCCATCGATCCTAATCGCGAAGTCGACCTTCTCGCCCTTCTTCATGCCCACGTCGGCGACGAATTCGGGCATCACCTCTTCGAGGTTGAAGACATCGAACCCGAGCGTCTGGATAAAGGGCAGAACGACGGCGGTCTTCGTGGCCTCCTCGGTAAGTGCCTGGCGTTCGGCTGCTCTGGACCGAGCCGCCAGCGCATCAATCTTTTCGAGGAATTCGACCATAAGACCCTCCAATCGCAGTTCGATTCGCGCAATGGGGTGAGCGTGGAGCAGGCCAACGAAAGGAGTCCAGCGATTTCCCCCGAAGCGTCAGCCACGCCAGTCGGTGCGATATTCCTGACGCCCTGCGAAAATTGCCGTGCAGAAGCTGCTGCCAATCCGTGCAAAAGCTGGCGCCGCGCTACAGGATCGCGGTTCTGTTTTTGCACCGAACCCGATGCACTCGGCTAGAAATGATACCCGACTGATACCCACGCGGCAGAACGGGTAACTCACGAGCGCACAAAATGCTATTAAGTCATTGTATTTATTTAGTGTTTATGGTGCCCGGGGGCGGAATCGAACCACCGACACGAGGATTTTCAATCCACTGCTCTACCCCTGAGCTACCCGGGCACGGGTGAAGCGGTGTCGCTTCGGGTGGCGCGTTTCTAGACGGGCGAGAGGGGGCTGTCCAGAGGGTTCGGGCAGAAAATCAGTGCGGTTTCGGGGGAAGCTCGGACAGGGCGCGCGCGGCCTCGTCGCGGTCGTCGGGGCTGTCGGAGGGCACCGCGTAACTGCCCGAAAGCCACTTGCCCAGATCGACATCGGCGCAGCGGCGCGAGCAGAACGGGCGATAGGCGGGGTCGGCCGGTTTCTTGCAGATCGGGCAGGTCATGGGGCAAGCGCCTCGGAAAGCGGCAGGCGTTCGCGCTTGCGCGTCAGTTCGGCATGGCCGAGCGGGGTCCAGCCGATCAGCGTGGTCTCGACCGGGTCGGCGCGGAAGGCGGCACTCAGCACCTGTTCCAGGGCGGCGCGGTCCTTCTTGGCCATCGGCGCGAAGTCGATCACGATCTGGCCCGCAAGCCCCCTGAGCCGCAACAGGCGCGGCAGGGCGCGGGCGGCGGCGATATTCGCCTTGAGCCCGGCGGCTGGCGAGGTGTCGGGGCCGGTATTCACGTCCACGGCCACCAGCGCACGGGTCGGCTCGACGAAGATCGTCCCCCCGCCCGGCAGCCGCTCGGGCCCGGAAAGCGCGGCAAGCGCGTCCAGAACGCCGGTTTCTGCAAAGCTGCCGGGGCGGTCGATCACCTCGTCGGGGTCTGGATCGGCCCAGTCGCGCCAGGCGCGGGTATGGGCGTCGGGCGCGTCGAGCAGAAGTTCGGGTGCGCCATCTACGGGTTCGGCCAGAATGTCCTGGGCCAGACCGCGCATGATCGCGATATCCTCGGCGATGGCCGCATCGGCAACACCGGCGCAGGCCGATCGCAGGATCACGCCCAGTTGATCGGCCGCCCCCGCCATCGCGTCATGGAGAATCTCCAGCAGGCGGTCACGCTCGTCCTCGTCGCGGATCGTGCGCGAGACGTTGAAGCCGGGCGCATCGGGGGTGACGATGGCATAGCGGCTCTTGAACAGAAGGCGGGGCGTGACGGGCACGGCCTTGCCCGGTTCGGCATGGCCCGTGACCTGCACCAATAGCCCCTGACCGGGACGCAAACCCTTGGCCTGGCGCAGAAAGGCCGATCCGCCCGGCAGCCGCAGGAATACCCCGCCCTGCCCCTTGACCTGCCGATCGACCACGGCACGCAGGATCGCGCCCGGCGCGGGGCTGTCGCCGGGCGGGTCGATGAACAGATCGTCCAGCCGCCCGTCGACCATCAGCGCAGCCGCCTTGCGGCCCGCGATCTCGTCCAGGATGACGCTGCGCCCCTTCATGCCTGCCCTCCATGCAGCGGATAGCCCGCCCCCGCCAGCAGCGCCGCGGTCTCGGCCAGCGGCAGCCCCACCACGGCCGAGAACGAGCCGTTGATCCAGGGCACGAAGGCCCCGGCCATGCCCTGGATACCGTAGCCGCCCGCCTTGCCCTGCCATTCGCCCGAGGCGAGATAGGCGTTGATCTCGGTATCCGACAGCCGCTTGAACCGGACCGCACTCACCACGTCGCGCTCCCAGATCCGCTCGCCCAGACGCAGCGCGACGGCGGTGATGACCCGGTGACGGCGGCCCGACAGGGCCAGCAGGAATTCCGCCGCCTCGCCCGCGTTTTCCGGCTTGCCAAGGATGCGGCGGCCAAGCGCCACGGTGGTATCGGCGCAGAGCACCAGTTCATCCGGCGCGGCCGCGACGGCGCGGGCCTTTTCGATGGCCATGCGCGCGCAATAGGGGCGGGGCAACTCGCCCCGGCCGGGGGTCTCGTCGATATCGGCGGGGCGCACCTCGTCGGGCACGACCCCGATCTGCGCCAGCAGGTCCCTGCGGCGCGGGCTTGCGGACCCGAGGATCAGCCGCAAGCTACTTGAAGCGATAGTTGATCCGACCCTTGGTCAGATCATAGGGGGTCATCTCGACCTGAACGCGGTCGCCGGCCAGAACGCGGATGCGGTTCTTGCGCATCTTGCCTGCCGTATGCGCGATGATCTCATGGCCGTTCTCAAGCTCGACCCGGAATGTCGCGTTCGGCAGGAGTTCCTTCACGACGCCGGGGAATTCGAGCATTTCTTCCTTGGCCATGAACACTCCATCGAAGGTTACCCGGCTTTTCGCGGGCGCCAAGTAGATGCGCCCGATCCGTTCATATTTCAAGTCGTAAATGCATCGAACGGCGCGGAAACGACAGGCGCCGTGCGCGCGTCCTGCTCGGGCCAATGCGCGGCATTCAGCACCGCCCCTTCGGCGCGGACCCGGGCGATGGCATCGCGGTCAGCTTCGCCATAGACCCAACCAGGGGCGTTCAGGGCCCCCTCGGCCAACACGCCGGTCGGCGGAAAGCCCAGGTCGGGCGGGCCGTAAATCGCGGCTGCGCCGACATTTTCGTCGACGGCCGGGCACCAGGCGGCGGGGCCCACGGTGGGGGCCTGCACGACGACGCACTGCCCTTCGAGGGCGCGCGCCATGGCGCCCACGCGCACCCGCCAATACCCCGCCAGCGCATCGGTGCAGGACGGCACCAGCAGGATCTCGGCCTCCGCCGCGACAAGGGCGCGCGCCAAGAGCGGGAATTCGGAATCATAGCAGATCAGCACGCCGATCTTTCCCAGCCGGGTCTCGAACAGCGTCAGCGGTCCGCCGGGGTGGACATCCCAGGTCTCGCGTTCGAAGCGGGTCATGATCTGCTTGTCCTGATGGCCGACCTGCCCCTGCGGACCAAAGAACCGCGCGCGGTTCACCGGGCGCGCGCCGCGCCAGACCGGCGCGCTTGCAGCCAGGATATGCACGCCATGCGAGATCGCCAGCCTTGCATGCAGCGCATCCGCAGCCTCGACCCGATCCGCGACGGCGCGCAACGAGCGTTCCAGATCCCCGGCCGCCTCCGCCCCGGCAAGCGAGGCCAGTTCCATCGCGCCATATTCGGGGAAGACCAGCAGTTCCGCCCCCTGCCCCGCGGCCTCGTCCACCCAATGGGACAGCTTGTCCTCGTAGCTGGCCCAGCTTTCGTGCCAGTCGAGTGGCCAGGCGGCGGCGGCGATCCTCATAACGGCTTGATCCAGAATTGCAGGTCGTGGCTTGTGGCGCCGGGCTGGTCGATATCCTTCCACTCGAACTGCGCGACCACGGCATCGAGCCGCTCATAGCCGCGCTTCGTCCAGAAGGCATCGAGCGGGCTATAGGCGGCGGACTTCAGCGGGTGATCGGCCGGGCGCAGCACGCTGCAAAAGGTGCAGAAGCGTCGGCCCAGGCGGCGACCGTGATCCTCGCGCGCAGCGAAAAAGGCATGCCCCGCCCCCTGCCCGCGATACTCGGGCAAGAGCACGCTTTCGGCACAATAGAAGATCTCGGCCAGATCGTAGCCCGTGCCCGCAAAGGCGGCGGCGAAATCGTCGGCATGATCCTCCAGCGGCGTGCCGGTCGAGGCGCCGACGATCCGGCCGCCATCGAAGGCCACAACGAGGATCGCGCGCGGATTGTCGCGATAGCTGGCCAGATAGCGCCGCTCATAGGCCGGATCGCCATCGTAGAGATAGGGCCAGTCGCGAAACACCCGGATGCGCAACGCGGCCAGATCGTCGAGGGCGGCCTCGACCTCCGGCCCCGTCAGCACCCGGAAGTCCAGGCTCATTTCACCTGCCTCAGCCAGTCGGCAAGGTTGTAATAGGTGGTCACGCGGGCGATCTTGCCATCCTTCAGCGTGAAGAACGACCCGGCGGGCAGCACATAGGTCTGGCCACGCGCTTCGGGCAGGCCCGAATCCGTCTCCAGATAGGTGCCGTTCACGACATATTCGGCAGCTGCCCGCGTGCCGTCCTCGGTCGCGAAGGTCACCATGTCGGTCAGGGTCTCGCGGTAGCAGCGGGACATATGGGCGCAGAACTCGGCAAAGGCGGGCTTGCCGCGGCGGATCACGCCCTCGTTGACATGATGTTCGACATCCTCGGCCAGTTCGGCCAGCATTCCCTGGGTATCGCCCGCGTTGAAGGCGGCGAAATAGCGTTCGATCACGTCCCGGCTCATGGTTCTCTCCCTTGCATAGGCGGGCCGAAGCGGCCGATCAGCCGCTCGACGATCTGGTCCCGTGTCTGGCGATAGGCGGCAAGTTTCGCCTCGCGTGTCTCGCCCAGGCCGGTCGGGTCCAGTACCGGCCAGTATTCGACGTCAAGATGATAATAGCGCGTCAGTTCCTGCGCGCGCCGCAGGCTGGCAGGACTCATCGCGATGATGAGGTCGAAGCCCGACAGATCGTCCCCCCATTCCTCCATCTCGTCGAAGGAGCGGGTCTGGTGGCGGTCGATCTCGACCCCGATCTCGTCGCAGACGGCCACGGAAAAGCCGTCCACCTCGCGGTCGTTGCGCACGCCCACGGACTGGACGTAGGTGTCGCTTCCATAGAACTTCTTCGTGATCCCCTCGGCCATCGGTGAACGGACCGAGTTGTGATCGCAGCAGAACAGGACCGACGAGGGAAGCGGCCCGCTCAAGTCAGCCCCCGAAATGCAGGACGCAGACCAGGGTGAACAGCCGCCGGGCGGTATCGATGTCCAGCTCGGCCTTGCCGTCGAGACGCTCCTGAAGGATGCGCGCACCCTCGTTGTGGATGCCGCGCCGGGCCATGTCGATGGCCTCGATCTGGCTGGGCGGCAGGCGCTTGACGGCGTCGAAATAGCTTTCGCAGATCTGCCAGTAATCCTTGACCGCCTGTCGGAAGGGCGAAAGCGACAGGTGGAACTCGGCCGCGGGATCGCCGGTTTCGGTGCGCACATCGAAGACCAGCCGCTTTTCCCGGATCGACAGCACCAGCCGGTAGGGACCGTCCGGCGCAGGCCGGTCGTCGCGCCCGGGCAGCGCGAAGGAATTGTCCTCCATCAGGTCGAACAGCGCGACCTTGCGTTCCTGCTCGATTTCCGGCGTCGGCGGCGGCAGGTTCGAATCGTCCAGTTCCACATGGATCAGACGGGCGAGGGTCATGGCTGGTCCCCGTTCAGGCGGTCAAGCCGCGCGCGGACGGAAAGCCCATGCGCCTCAAGGCTTTCCGAAATGGCAAGCGTCTCGGCGGCAGCGCCAATCGCCTTGAGGGCGGCGGGCGTCATGCGGGCGATCGTTGTTCGTTTCATGAAATCCAGAACCGACAGCCCGGACGAGAAACGGGCCGAACGCGCGGTGGGCAGGACGTGGTTCGGGCCGCCGACATAATCGCCGATCGCCTCTGGCGTCCAGGCGCCGAGGAAGATTGCACCGGCATGTGTGATCTTCGCCGCCAGCGCATCGGCGTCGGCCACGCAGAGTTCCAGATGCTCGGGCGCGACGCGATTGGACAGCTCGGCCGCTTCGTCCAGGTCGCGCACGGTGATGATCGCACCGAAATCGCGCCAGCTTGCCCCGGCGATGGCGCGACGTTCCAGCGTTTCCAGCCGCTTGTCCACCGCCGCGGCGACCGCCCGGCCGAACGCCGCATCGTCGGTGACCAGGATCGACTGGGCGCTTTCGTCATGTTCGGCCTGCGACAGCAGATCAAGCGCGATCCAGTCGGGATCATTTTCGGCATCGGCGATCACCAGAATCTCGGAGGGTCCCGCGATCATGTCGATGCCGACCTTGCCGAACACCCGTCGCTTGGCCGCCGCCACATAGGCGTTGCCCGGGCCGGTGATCTTGTCGACGGGCCGGATCGTCTGCGTGCCATAGGCCATCGCCGCAATCGCCTGCGCGCCCCCGATGCGATAGATTGTGTCAACGCCCGACAGCCGCGCGGCCAGCAGCACCAGCGGGTTGACCTTGCCATCCGGTGTCGGCGCGCAGATCACCAGCCGCTCGACCCCCGCTACATGGGCGGGGATGGCGTTCATCAGGACCGACGAGGGATAGGAGGCCAGCCCCCCCGGCACATAAAGCCCCGCGGCCGAGACCGGAGTCCAGCGCCAGCCCAGCATCGCGCCTTCGGGATCGGTCCAGTGCACATCCTGCGGCATCTGGCGGACGTGATAGGCGCGGATGCGCTCGGCCGCGCGTTCCAGCGCGTCACGCTCGGCGGCGGGCACCTTCGTACATTCGCGCTCGATCTCTTCGGGGGAAAAGGCCAGCGTCTCGGGGCTGAGCGCCAGCCGGTCGAAGCGCGCGGTCAGTTCGATCACCGCGGCATCGCCCAACGCGCGCACATCGGCAATGATCTCGGACACGACGGCATCCACATCGGGGCTGTCCTCGCGCTTGGCGGTCAGAAGTGCCGCGAACTCTGCCTCGAACGTCGCCGCCGTACTGTCCAGGAAAACCGGCATGTCGTCCCCCATGAGCCTCACGCGCCCGTGTGTAGCGGCAATCCTTCGCCGGGGGAACACCCCAAAGGGGATGCGTGCATCGCCCGGCGACAACGGCGGACAGGCCGGTGCAGGGAGTCAGGGATGGTCGGGCGCCTTCCCCGAGGGCGCCTCGTAGGGGCGGGTGACATCGTAGAGCGACACCTCCAGGCACTCGACCTCGACCGCGACGGCGCCGTCACCCGCCAGCGTCAGCAACACCCGGCCTGCGCCGTCCTCGCCCGGCTCGAAGCCGATCGACAGAAACGACAGCACGAGATCGGGATCGGTCCGCTCGACGCCCTGGCTGGCCACGCTGCGCACATCCTCGATGCTCAGCACCGATTGCACCCGTTCATAGGGGCGGCCGCGGCGTTCGGCGGCCTCGCGGTTCTCCCAGCGAAAGCGGTTCAGCAGCATCGCCAGCCGCCGCCCGCGCCGGTCCCAGCGCATTTCGGTCGCGGGCAGCACCGCATCCTGCACCAGTGCCGAGATCACCTGCAGATCCTCGGGTGCAAGGGCCAGAAGGCGCAGCGGCCGTTCCGTCCCGTCGGCAAAGCGCGCGTCGTCGCCCGGCCCGGTCATTGACCGCTGACCCTTTCGATATGCACCCCGCAGGCGCCAAGCTTCTGCTCGACCTTCTCGTAGCCGCGATCCAGGTGATAGACCCGGCTGACCAGCGTTTCGCCCTCGGCCGCCAGCGCCGCGAGGATCAGCGAGACCGAGGCGCGCAGATCGGTCGCCATCACCGGCGCCCCCTTCAGCCGCTCGACCCCGCAGACGGTCGCGGTGCCGCCATGCACCTCGATCCGCGCGCCCATCCGGATCAGTTCGGGCGCATGCATGAAGCGGTTTTCGAAGATCGTCTCCTCCAGTCGGCTTTCGCCCGACGCCGTGCACAAGAGCGCCATCATCTGCGCCTGAAGATCGGTCGGAAAGCCCGGGAAGGGTTCGGTGCGCACATCGACGGCCTTGACGGCGCCATTGCGGCGGCTGACGCGGATACCGGCCGGGGTTTCCTCGCAGGTGACCCCCGCTTCTTCCAGCTTGTCGGCAAAGGCACGCACCAGATCCAGCCGCCCGCCCAGGCAGGTGACCTCGCCGCCGGTGATCGCGGGCGCCAGCATGTAGGTGCCCAGTTCGATCCGGTCGGGCACGACCGCATGCGTGGCCCCGCCCAGGCTGTCGACCCCCTCGATGGTGATCGTGCCCGTCCCCTCGCCCTCGATCCGCGCGCCCATCGCGCGCAGGCAGCGGGCCAGTTCCACGATCTCGGGCTCGCGCGCGGCATTGCGGATCTCGGTGGTGCCGCGGGCCAGCGTGGCCGCCATCAGCGCGTTCTCGGTCGCCCCGACCGACACTTGCGGGAACGCGATCACAGCGCCCTTCAGCCCGCCGGGCGCACGCGCGTGGACATAGCCGTCGCGCAGGTCAAGCTCGGCGCCCATCGCCTCGAACGCCCTCAGATGCAGATCGACCGGCCGCGCGCCGATGGCACAGCCGCCGGGCAGCGACACCTCGGCATGTCCGCAGCGCGCCAGCAGCGGCCCCAGCACCAGGATCGAGGCGCGCATCTTGCGCACGATGTCGTAATCCGCCCGCGTGCCGGTCAGATCATGCGAGGACAGCGCCAGAACCTTGCCCCGGTGCAGTGCCGAGACCTCGGCGCCCAGCGACTGCAACAGCGTCGTCATGGTGCGGATATCCGACAGCCGCGGCGCGTTGGTCAGCGTCAGCGGCGCGTCCGTCAACAGCGTCGCGGGCATCAGCGCAAGGCAGGCATTCTTGGCCCCCGCGATCGCGATCTCGCCATGGAGCGGCCCGCCCCCCCGGATCAGTATCTGGTCCATCAGCCCTGCTCTTTCTGCCCTTCGGCCTTGTCGGCCCCGCGCGCCTTGGCCTGCGCCTTGCGCCGGGCGAGGTTCGCCCTGAGCGCCTGCTTCAGCCGTTCCTCACGCGCGGCGGCAGCCTTGTCATGGCCGGGTCTCGGGGTTTTTCCAGTCATGCCGCCCTCTCTAGCGCAGGGGCGAAAATGCGTCCAGATAGCGCTTGCGTCGCGGGGCGAATGCGTCTAATCAGCCGCCGACGCAAAGGCCGCACGGGCTCGACGGCGGAACATACCTGCGGCGATCAGGGGTTCTGACCAAGGGAGCGGCCGGAGCGAGGGGCATTTCCAGGGCCCACCCGCTTCGGGGCAACACCCGGGGCAGAGATCTGGAAACGGTAGGCTGTGGTAGCTCAGTGGTAGAGCACTCCCTTGGTAAGGGGCGGCTCTACCGGGCGACGGCGCTGAAACTAAAGGGCTTTTCCAGAGCCCGCTTGACCCGGGGTAACGCCCGGGGTAGCTATCTGGAAGGACATAGGCTGTGGTAGCTCAGTGGTAGAGCACTCCCTTGGTAAGGGAGAGGTCGAGAGTTCAATCCTCTCTCACAGCACCATCTTTCCGAATGCAGAAAACGAGGTCGGCACCGCTTGATGCCGCCCCTTGCCGATCCCGGGTGATCCGCAAACTCGCAGGGTTTTGCCCGCCGCCGACGTCAGGATGCGCGTGTCGGCGACGGGAGGACGATCATCTCAGAACGTGAAGGTGGTCGAGATGTTGAAGCTGCGGCCCACCTGTTCCAGCCCGTTGGGATAGATCGTGTAGGCCCGGTCGAACAGGTTGTCGACGCCGACCCGCAGCACCATGTCGCCCAGCGGCCCCGCCCCCGGTGCCCATGTCGCGTAGAGGTCGAGCAATTCGTAACCCGCGCCCGGCGTGCCCGCCGCGGGCACCCTGTCCTGCCGTTTGGCAAAGGTGGCCCGCGCCCCCAGTTCCAGCCCCGCCACCGGGCGCAGCCCGAAACTTGCGGTCAGCCGATCCTGCGGGATCGAGCCCAGCCATTGGCCGTCCTCGCGCTGGCCCCGCGCGATGCCGAGCCCCGCGCCGATGAACCAGTCCTGCGCATCGTAATCCAGTTCCGCCTCCAGGCCCCAGAGCTTGCCATCCACATTGCCGAAACTCGTGGTGCCGCCGGGAATGTTGACCACCTGCTCGATGTAATCGTCGACATCGGCGTGATAGGCGCTGACCGAGAAGGCAAGCCGGTCGCCCTCGCGCCACAGCCCGCCACGCTCGAACCGCGCACCGATCTCGACCTGGGTCGAATCCTCGGGGTCGAGATCGGGGTTCGGCACGAAGAAATTGCCCGGGAAATGCATCCCGCTGTTGTAAAGCTCGGTCAGCGACGGCGCGCGATAAGCCCGTGCGATATTGCCGTAGATCTGCCAGTCGGCGGTGGGACGGTAGCTCAGCCCGATCCGCGGCGACCAGAATTCGTTGCTGACATCCTGCAATCCGGCGTCGTCGGGCCTGCGTTCGTAACGGTCGAAGCGCAGCCCCGCGATCAGGTCGAGACCGGGCGTCAGGCTGGCCGTCGCCTCGGCGAAGGCGCCGAAGGTTGTCGCCTCGGCATCGGGGAAGGCGGGGCGGGGCGCGCCGTCGCGCAGCCCTTCCTGGGTATCGCGGAGCGCCGACAGGCCATAGACCAGATCGACCGGCAGGCCAAGGTCCAGCTTCGAGCGGTTGGTGATCTCCAGCCCCAGCGTGTCATAGCGCGTCTCGTCGCGGCGCGGTGCGGACACGCGGTCTTCGGTGATCTTCAGCCAGTCGGCATGGAACAGCACCGACAGATCCACCAGGTCCGAGCCCTCGGGCGCGTAATCCCAGCTCAGCCGCAGGTTCCGCGTCCGCGCCTCGCGGTCGACCAGCGGATTCGATGCGTTCGGGATGCCATTCGAATTCGCCGCGGTCTGGCCCTCGTCCTCGAAGATCGAATAGCTCAGTTCCAGCCGGTTGCCCTCGGTCGGCTGATAGCCGAGTTTCAGCATCCCGCTGGCCTGGTCGATCTGCGAGAACGGGATCGCGCCGCCCGAGCCGTCCTCGAGGTCGTCGCCGATATTGCGCCCGCCGAGGAACAGCAGCGCGTCCCAGTCGCCCCAATCGGCAAAGACCGTGGTCGAACCGGACCATTGCGCGCCATTCGAATCGTAGCCCAGCTTGATCCGCGCGCCCATGGTCTGGCCGGGCGCCAGCAGGTCGGCGGCATCGACCGTCTCGAACGCGATCACCCCGCCCAGCGCGCCCGAACCGTAAAGCGTGGAGCCGCCGCCGCGCACCACCTCGACCCGGCGCAACAGGTCGGGGTCGATGAAGAACCGGCCGCGATGGCCCTGGCTGTAGTTGAACCGCCCGCCATCGAAGCGCAGCACGATCTGCTGGTCGCGGAAGCCACGGATATTCGGCTCCTGCGAGATCGCGCGCGGCCCGCCATAGATCGTGACCCCGGGCATGTCGCCGATCAGGCCCTGGATGTCGCTGGCCTGCCGGTTCTGAAGCTCCTCGCGGGTCCGGACCGAGGCGGAAACCGGCGTGTCCAGCAACGCACGCTGGTCGCGGAAGGCCGTTTCCAGAAAGATCGGATCGAGGACAAAGGTGACGTCCTGGGCCGCGGCCCCGCTGGCGGCAATGGTGGCGGCAATCGAAATGGCGGTCCGGCGCATGGTCCCTCGCGTTCTGGCTGGTTGCGCGTGGCCTGCCGACGGGTGGGACGCTGATCCTGATGCTGTTAATATACCCTACCGAAAGCGTCAAGTATCGCCAGCCCCTCACATTGCCGCCAGCCCCCTTGCGCGGGCGGCGCGTTCGGCCGACAGCTTGGCGGGCAAAGGGGGGATGGCGATGCTCGACGGGATCATGCGCCGGTGGATCGACCCGCCGCTCGACCGGGCGGGGCGGGCGCTGGCCGCGCGCGGGGTCACGGCGGATGCGGTGACGCTGGCCGGGCTGGCGCTGGGGCTGGCGGCGGCGGGGCTGATCGCGCTGGGGCTGACGCTTCTGGCGCTGGTCCCGCTGCTGGCCAGCCGTCTGGCCGACGGGCTGGACGGCGCGGTGGCGCGCGCCAGCCGCAAGACCGATTTCGGCGGCTTTCTCGATATCGTCAGCGATTTCCTGTTCTACGGCGCGGTGCCGCTGGGCTTCGTGCTGCTGGACCCGGCCGCGCACGGGGCGGCAGGCGCGTTCCTGCTGCTCAGCTTCTATGTCAACGGGGCCAGCTTTCTGGGCTTCGCCATCCTGGCCGAGCGACGAGGGCTGGAAACCCGCGCGCGGGGGGTGAAATCGCTCTATTTCACCGGCGGGTTGCTGGAGGGGACGGAAACCATCGCCTTCTTCGTCGCGCTCTGCCTCTGGCCGGGCTCGTTCGCGCCGCTGGCCTGGGCCTTCGGCGCGCTGTGCTTCGTCACCGCGGGGGCGCGGGTGCTGCTGGCGCGGCGGGTCTTTCCGCCGGAAGACTAGCCCCCCGGGGTCGGGCGGGCCGGGTCATAGCCGATCGGATGGGCGTCCAGCGCGGCGCGCTGGCTGTCCGTCAGGCTGTCGAAGGCGACGACCCAGGTATGGATCGAAAAGACCACGGCGCCTGTCACAGGCAGCCGGACCAGCACCTGCCGCTCGCTGCGCAGGAAGGGCGCGGGCCCCTTCACCTTGGCGCGCGGCGCGGATTCGGGGCGCGGCTGGAACAGCGCGGGGTCGGTATAGTAATGCGCGTTCGCCCGCCACAGGGCACGCCCCGGGCGCAGACCGGCGAACAGCCGCTCGACCCGCGCGGCAAGGGCGGCATCATATTGCGGCACCGGGGCATGGATCGGCCCCAGCGGGCGGCCGAGCTTTTCCGCCAGCATCCAGCTTGCCGGAAAGCACAGGATCGCGCCGCTCAGCACCGGCAGCCCCCCCTCCCCCGGCTGCAAGAGGCAGAAATCCTCCTGCACCAACCGGCCCAGCGTCAGCAGCGGCGCCGCCCGGTCGAGCGGCACGCGGACGCCATCGGGCCGGGTCACCGCGTCGCGCGCGACCGCGAAATCGCCGCGCCCGGCCAGCAGGGCCAGAACCGTGTCGAGCAGTTCCCCGGCCGCCGCCCGCGCGCCTTCGGTCAGCGCATGAACCTCGGCGGGCCGTGTCGCGATCAGCCGGTCGCGCGCGGCCATCTGCCCGGCATGGGCGTCGTCGATCACCAGCCAGTCCGCCATCTCCAGCGGCTGGATGCCCGGCAGGCGCCGCATGGCAGGCTCGGCCCAGGGCGTATGCGGCAGGTGGCTCTGCAGGATCGGATCGGCGGCGGACATGGGCCGATCAATCCCGATCCCGGCCGCCGACGCAAGGGCCATCGGGGCCGATCAAGGGCACCGCCCTGTGCTTCTTCTTGGCAAAAATACCCATGGCACCACGGTCCCGACTGTCCCGAACGTCAAGGGGGCGCGGCCCGGTCGGCCACGCCCCCCCTGCATGTCGGTCGGGAAAGATCAGCCGCGCGCGCGGCCGATCAGCGCCCAGAGCCCCGGGATCAGCAGCGCCGCCAGACCCAGCTTCAGCGCATCCCCGATCAGGAAGGGCGTCAGGCCCCAGGCCAGGATCGGCTGCTCCCAGCCATAGAGGTGGCCCAGCCACAGCAGGCCCGGCACATAGATCAGCGCGTTGCCCAGAAGCAGCGCCGCCGCCATCCGGCCCGCCGAACGGTCCCATCCGGCGCGCGCCGCCATGCCCAGCGCCACGACCGCCAGCACATAGCCGACCAGATAGCCGCCGGTGGCGCCCGTCATGTAGGTCAGGCCCGCCACCTCGGCGCTCGATCCCACGAACACGTCATAGCCCAGCGCGCCGACCAGCATGTAGCCAAGGATCGTCACCAGACCCAGACGCGGTCCGTAGGCCGCACCGATGGTCAGCACCGCAAAGGTGCCCATGGTGATCGGCACCGGCCACATCGGCACCTTGATCTTCGCGGCGATGGCAAGGGCGGCGATGCCCGCCACCACCAGCAGCGCCTGTTTCACGCGCAGCGCAACGCCGCCTTCGGGCAGCAGGGTTTCGGCAAGAACCTTGCCGGTCAGGGCCTTGGCCATCTCGGTCTCTCCGTTCGGCTGGTTTTTTCTCTTCATTCGACTTCTGCCCCAGCCCCGCCCCCCGCGCAAGCCCCGAGCCGCGTATGGACCGAGCGCATGGCATAGTCCTTGCGCGGCCCCGTGACGCGCCAGAGGCTGGACCAGTCGGGCCAGCGGGCGAAATCATAGCCGACCTCGTAACGGTCGGGCGGGCAGTCATGCAGCGCCTGCGCGCGGGGGCCGGGCGCGATGGCGTGAAAGAACCGCCCGTCCTCGAAAAAGACCTCGATGCCTGCGGCGCCCTGCCGCCAGAGATAGCGCCGCTCGGCCATCATCGGCGCCTGCCCCGGCAGATGCAGCCGGCCACTCTCGGCATGAACCAGCCCCGCCGCGTCCGGGGAAAAGACCGCTCGCCCCTCGAACCGGGCGACATGGCCCGCCCGGGCATCCTCGATCACCCGCTCGATCCGCCATTCCCCGGCAAACGCCTCCAGATCCGGCATCCCCGCCCCCGCTTCTTGTCGCGCCCCGCCCCAACGGGTATCAGACCGCGCATCCCCAGTCCAAGAGGCCGCCCATGATCCCCCGCTATGCCCGCCCCGAAATGACCGCCATCTGGGAGCCCGCGACCCGGTTCCGCATCTGGTTCGAGATCGAGGCCCATGCCTGCGACGCCATGGCCGAACTGGGGGTGATCCCCAAGGAAAACGCCGAAGCCGTGTGGAAGGCCAAGGATGTGGAATTCGACGTCGCCCGCATCGACGAGATCGAGGCCGTGACCAGGCATGACGTGATCGCCTTCCTCACCCATCTGGCCGAGCATGTCGGCAGCGAGGAGGCGCGCTTCGTCCATCAGGGCATGACCTCGTCGGACGTGCTGGACACCTGCCTGAACGTGCAGCTGACGCGCGCCGCCGACATCCTGCTGGCCGATCTGGACAAGGTGCTCGCCGCGCTAAAGCGTCGCGCCTACGAGCACAAGGACACGGTGCGGATCGGGCGCAGCCACGGCATCCATGCCGAACCCACCACCATGGGCCTGACCTTCGCGCGTTTCTACGCCGAGATGGACCGCAACCGCGCCCGCCTTCGGGCCGCCCGGGCCGAGATTGCCACCGGCGCGATTTCCGGCGCGGTCGGCACATTCGCCAATATCGACCCGCGCGTGGAAGAGCATGTCTGCAAGATGCTGGGCCTGACGCCAGAGCCGATCTCGACCCAGGTGATCCCGCGCGACCGGCATGCGATGTTCTTCGCCACGCTGGGCGTGATCGCCAGTTCGATCGAGAACATCGCCATCGAAGTGCGCCACATGCAGCGCACCGAGGTCCTGGAGGCCGAGGAATTCTTTTCCGCCGGCCAGAAGGGCAGTTCGGCCATGCCGCACAAGCGCAACCCGGTGCTGACCGAGAACCTGACCGGCCTTGCCCGGCTGGTGCGCGCCACGGTGATCCCGGCGCTGGAGAATGTCGCGCTGTGGCACGAGCGCGACATCAGCCATTCCTCGGTCGAACGCGGGATTGCGCCCGATGCGACCGTGACGCTGGATTTCGCGCTGAACCGGCTGGCGGGGGTGATCGACAAGCTGGTGATCTATCCCGAGGCGATGCTGAAGAACATGAACAGGTTCAAGGGGCTGGTCATGTCCCAGCGGGTGCTTCTGGCGCTGACGCAGGCGGGCGTCTCGCGCGAGGATGCCTATCGGCTGGTGCAGCGCAACGCGATGAAGGTCTGGGAGGAAGGCAAGGATTTCCGCGAGGAACTTCTGGCCGACGCGGAAGTGACCGCGGCGCTGAGCCCCGCCGAGATCGACGAGAAATTCGACCTCGGCTATCACACCAAGCATGTCGACACGATCTTTGCCCGGGTTTTCGGCGAACCGGCATAGCCTTGCGCATGATCGGTCACGCAGGTTTGGAAATCGCGTGGGCTGTGCTACATTGTGCCACACCTCACCAGGGAGATGCACCATGACCTTCAAGACGATCCTTTCGGCGGCGGTTCTGACGCTGGCCCCGACTCTGGCGCTTGCCAATGGCTGCGGCTGGGAAAAACGGATGAACGCCAGCCAGTGCGCCGACGGCAAGGTGTTCGATTCGGCCTCGGGCACCTGCGTCGATCAGGCGACGAGCTGACGGGCCGGACATTCCCGGACCGGACGCGGCGCGGGTCCAGACCGCGCCGCTTTTTTGATGCCGGTGGGCGGCCATCAACCCCGGCTTAACGCTCCTGCGCCAATCTGGCGCCGTTGCAGACGGAGCGTGGTGTGACCAGCCTTACCCCCAGCCTTCCCGGGCATATCCGGTCGGCCGTCGGCCTGACGCGTCGGCGCAAGGCGGCGATCATCGTGCGGCTGCTGCTGAACGAGGGGGTCACGCTGCCGCTGGGCGATCTGCCGGCCGAGCTTCAGACCAGTCTGGCCGACGAGATCGCGGCGCTTCGCTATATCGACGCGCCGACGCTGGAATCGGTGGTCGAGGAATTCCTGGCCGAACTGGAACTGGCCGGGCTTGCCTTCCCCGGCGGCATCGACGGCGCGATCGAGTTGCTGGGCGAGCATCTCAGCCCCGAGGCCGCGGCCGCGTTGCAGGCCCAGCTTGCCGGGGACCGGCCGACCGATCCCTGGGTGCTGCTGTCCGAACAGGACCCGAAGAAGCTGGCCGAGCTTCTGATGTCCGAAAGCCCCGAGGTGGCGGCGATCGTGCTGGCCAAGCTGCCCAGCCAGATCGCCGCCGCGGCGCTTGGCCAGATGCCCGGTCCCGAGGCGCGGCGCATCGCCTTTGCGATCTCGCGCACCTCGGGCGTGCCGCCCGCGGCGATCGCCCGGATCGGCGCGGCGCTGGCGCGCCGCCTGCTCGATGCGCCGGTGCGGGCCTTTGAAATGCCGACGGAAAAACGCATGGGCGCGATCCTCGATGCCGCCCCCGCCGCCACCCGCGACGACGTCCTCCAAGGTCTGGCCGAGACCGATGCGGATCTGGCCGAACGCGTGCGCCGGGCGGTCTTCACCTTTGCCGACATTCCCGCCCGGCTGGCGCCGCTGGATGTGCAGGCGCTGACCCGAACCGTGGATCAGCCCGTCCTGATCACGGCGATGGCCGGGGCCGACGAGAAGAACGCCCCGACGGTGGAGTTCATCCTGTCCAACATGTCCCAGCGGATGTCCGCCCAGCTGCGCGAGGAGATCGCCGAGCGCGGCCCCCCCTCGACCGAAGAGACCGAGGCCGCCATGTCAGAGATCACCGCCGCGCTGCGCGGGCTTGAGGCCGCGGGCGAGATCAGGCTGAAGGCGGCCACCGGCCAAGGGTAGGACCGCCCCAAGCTGCGCAAGGCGGGGCCGGGGCGTCCTGCTTGTGATCGCGGGGCGCGGGTTCTATGTCTGCCCACGCGCCGCGGCGGGGCGCGGACAGGGGAATGCAGGGGGCCATGGCCAGCGGCGGCAGGACATCGGACAAGGGAAGGCGGGGCGCGACGGACTGGCTTGCCGACCGCGCGATCCGCGCCGTGATCGCGCTTGCCCTTGCCCTGCCCTATGAGCGGCGGGTCCGGTTCGCGGGATGGGTCATGCGCCGCCTGATCGCGCGCCCGGCGGGCTATCTGGCCCGCGCCGAGGAGAACCTTGCCCTGATCTGGCCCGACATGCCCCCCGCCGAGCGGCAGCGGATCGCCCGGGCGGTGGCCGACAATGCGGGCCGCACGCTGATCGAGAATTACTCGACCCGGGATTTCCTTGCCCGCATGGCCAGCGCCGAACCGCGCGGCCCCGGCCTTGCGGCGCTCGAGGCGGCGCATGCCGCCGGGCGTCCGGTGATCCTGGTGACCGGGCATTTCGGCAATTACGAGGCCGCCCGCGCCGCCCTGGTCGCGCGGGGCCATGCGGTCGGCGGGCTGTACCGGCCGATGCGCAACCGGTTCTTCAACGCCCATTACGTCCGCACGATGGAGGCGTTCGGCGGCCCCGTCTTCGCGCAGGGCCGCCGCGGCACCGGCGGCTTCGTGCGGCACCTGAAATCGGGCGGCGTGCTGGTCCTGCTGATCGACCAGCATCACCGGCGGGGCGCGTCGCTGGATTTCATGGGGCAGCCCGCGCTGACCTCGCTCTCGGCGGCCGAGCTTGCCCTGCGCTACGGGGCCGAGCTGATTCCCTTTTACGCGACGCGCCGCCCCGACGGGCTGAGCTTCGACATCGCGCTGGAGGCCCCGGTTCCGGCCGGGACGCCCGAGGCGATGACGCAGGCGCTGAACGACAGTCTTGCCGCGCGGGTGCGTGCCCATCCCGAGCAATGGTTCTGGATCCACCGCCGCTGGAAGGCCCCGCGCCCGCGCGGGCGGAGCCGCGCCGGGACCGCCTGATCAGCGCAGCCGCGCCGCCGCCAGGATGCGCCCGGGCCCGGCCTTCTGGATCAGCGCGACGATCGGCTGCTCGCCCTCGATCTGCACCGTCACGACCAGCGGCAGCGCGCCGTCCCAGCGGGCGACCGCGTTCCAGGCATCGACGATGTTGGTATAGACATAGCGTTGCCCGGAATTCTCGCCCCGCGTGATCTCGACCGCTTCGGACGGGCGGTAGCGCACCACCTGAAGCACCACGTCCTCCTCGAAGGCGGTCTCCGAGCGGGCCCGGATCGTGACCGTATCGCCCTGCCGCTCCATCGTCAGGGTCACGGGGCTGGGTGTGCCGCGATGCGCCTCGATCAGGCGGACCACGTCCATCGGGCTGTAGCCGACGACGTGATCCTTGCCGCCCACGATGATCTGCGGGGTATAGACCGACCGCTGGCCCGCCGCCCTTGCATAGGCCTTCTGGCGCCGGGTGAAGGCGGGATCGGCAAAGACATCCTTCCAGCCGATATAGTCCCAGTAATCCACATGCAGCGCCAGCGGGATGACATCCTCGCGCTTGGCCAGTTCCGCGATCAGCGCGTCGGCGGGCGGGCAGGAGGCGCAGCCCTGCGAGGTGAAAAGCTCCAGCACCACCGCCCCCCCCTCGGCCCGGGCCGTTCCCGAAAGCGCCAGCCAGGCCGAAATCAGAACCGTGATGAAAGCCCGCATATGCCCTGCCCTGTCCGCCTTGTCCCCGACCTTCCTACAGAACCCGCCCCTCCCCTGCCAATCAAGGATTCGGGAGGGTGCGACAGCTTGGCCTCCCCCGGGATCCGCAATCTGTGCACCACGGTATACTAAAAAATACCGTGCCCCCTTGATCGCTTGCGGCCGTTAGGGCAAGAGCATCCTGAAGAGATGCGCTGAGCCATGGAGACCGCCCCACATGCCGATCGTCGTTGGACAGGACACCGCCCGCACCCGCCGCACGCTGACCGCCGGCGGGGCAAGCGTTGCGTATTACTCGATCCCGGCCGCCGAGGCCGCCGGGCTGGGCCAGTTCGCCCGCCTGCCCGCCGCGCTGAAGGTGGTGCTTGAGAACCTGCTGCGCTTCGAGGATGGCAAGACGGTCAGCGTGGACGACATCCGCGCCTTCTCCGACTGGGCGACGAATGGCGGGCGGTCGGATCGCGAGATCGCCTATCGCCCGGCCCGCGTGCTGATGCAGGATTTCACCGGGGTTCCCGCGGTCGTGGACCTGGCCGCGATGCGCGACGGGATCGTGGCGCTGGGCGGCGACGCGCAGAAGATCAACCCGCTGAACCCGGTCGATCTGGTGATCGACCATTCCGTGATGATCGACGAGTTCGGCAATCCGCGCGCCTTCCAGTTGAACGTGGACCGCGAATACGAGCGCAATATCGAGCGCTACACCTTCCTGAAATGGGGCCAGAAGGCGTTCGACAATTTCCGCGTCGTCCCGCCCGGCACCGGCATCTGCCACCAGGTCAACCTGGAATACCTGGCCCAGACCGTCTGGACCGATACCGACCAGAGCGGGGAAACCGTGGCCTATCCCGACACGCTGGTCGGCACCGACAGCCATACCACCATGGTCAACGGGCTGGGCGTGCTGGGCTGGGGCGTCGGCGGCATCGAGGCCGAGGCCGCGATGCTGGGCCAGCCCGTGTCGATGCTGATCCCCGAGGTGGTGGGGTTCCGGCTGACCGGCGCCATGGTCGAGGGCACGACGGCCACCGATCTGGTGCTCAAGGTCGTGGCGATGCTGCGCAAGAAGGGCGTCGTGGGCAAGTTCGTGGAATTCTACGGCCCCGGGCTGGATCATCTGCCGCTGGCCGACCGGGCGACCATCGCCAACATGGCGCCCGAATACGGCGCCACCTGCGGCTTCTTCCCGATCGACGACGAAACGCTGCGCTATCTGCGCCAGACGGGCCGCGACGAGGGCCGCATCGCGCTGGTCGAGGCCTATGCCAGGGAAAACGGCCTGTGGCGCGGGCCCGATTACGCGCCGGTCTATACCGACACGCTGGAACTGGACATGGGCGAGGTCGTGCCCGCGATCTCGGGGCCGAAACGGCCGCAGGATCACACGCCGCTGGATCAGGCCGCCGACAGCTTCTTCCGCGTGGTGGCGGAATATCGCGGCGAGGACGAAAGCGCCGCCGCCCATGACATGAGCGCCGAAGGGCCGGTGCCCGACACGCTGCTGGACCCGCGCCGGTCGGCCGCGGTGGCGGGGCAGGATTACGCGCTGCGCGACGGCTCGGTGGTGATCGCCTCGATCACCTCCTGCACCAATACCTCGAACCCCTATGTGATGATCGGCGCGGGGCTGGTGGCGCGCAAGGCGCGCGCGCTGGGGCTGCGCGCAGCGCCCTGGGTCAAGACCTCGCTCGCGCCCGGCTCGCAGGTGGTCAGCGAATATCTGGAAGCGGCGAACCTGCAGGAGGATCTGGACGCGCTCGGCTTCAACCTGGTGGGCTATGGCTGCACCACCTGCATCGGCAATTCCGGGCCGCTGGCCGAGGAGATCTCGAAGACGATCCATGACAATGACCTGATCGCGACCAGCGTCCTGTCGGGCAACCGCAATTTCGAGGGCCGGATTTCCCCCGACGTGCGGGCGAACTACCTGGCCTCGCCGCCGCTGGTGGTGGTCTATGCCATCGCGGGCGACATGAATGTGGACCTGACCCGCGATCCGATCGGCACCGGCAAGGACGGCAAGCCGGTCTTCATGAAGGACATCTGGCCGACCAGCAAGGAGATTGCGGAACTCGTCGAACAGACCGTCACCCGCGCGGCCTTCCTTAAGAAATATGCCGATGTCTTCAAGGGCGACGAGAAATGGCAGGCGGTCGAGACCACCGACAGCGAGACCTATGACTGGCCCGCCGCCTCGACCTATGTGCAGAACCCGCCCTATTTCCGCGGCATGGCGACCGAACCGGGCGTGATCGCCGATATCGCGGGCGCCCGCGCGCTGGCGATCCTGGGCGACATGGTGACGACCGACCACATCAGCCCGGCGGGCAGCTTCAAGGACAGCACACCCGCGGGCCGCTACCTGGTGGACCGGCAGGTGCCCGTGCGCGAGTTCAACTCCTACGGCTCGCGGCGCGGCAATCACGAGGTGATGATGCGCGGCACCTTCGCCAATATCCGCATCCGCAACGAGATGCTGCAAGGCGTCGAGGGCGGCTATACGCTGGGCCCGGACGGCGCGCAGACCTCGATCTATGACGCGGCGATGGCCTGGCAGGCGCAGGGCGTGCCGCTGGTGGTGATCGGCGGCATCGAATACGGCGCGGGCAGCTCGCGCGACTGGGCGGCCAAGGGCACGGCGCTGCTGGGCGTCAAGGCCGTGATCGCCGAAAGCTTCGAGCGCATCCACCGCTCGAACCTGGTGGGGATGGGCGTGATCCCGTTCGAGTTCACCGGCGGCGACAACCGCAAGACGCTGGAGCTGAAGGGCGACGAGAGCTTCTCGATCAGCGGTCTGGCGGGCGACCTGAAACCGCTGGCCGAGGTGCCCTGCACCATCCGTTCCGCCGATGGCCGGGAACGCACGATCACGCTGAAATGCCGGATCGATACCGCCATCGAGAAGGAATATGTCGAGCATGGCGGCGTGCTGCATTACGTCCTGCGCAACCTCGCCCGCGCGGCCTGACACCCGCATCACGGCACGACAAGACGCCCCCGTCCGAAAGGCGGGGGCGTTTTTCATGGCAGCGCGGCGGGTTTACTCGGCGGCGGCGGCCCGTTCGATGGCCGGGCGCAGGCTTGTTTCGATGACCGCGGCGGTCAGCGGGCCGGGATGGCGCAGCACGACGCGGCCCTGCCCGTCCAGCACGAAGGTTTCCGGCACGCCATAGACGCCCCATTCGATCGCCGTGCGCCCCGCCGGATCGGCCGCGATGCCCGCATAGGGATTGCCCAGCTGGTCGAGGAAGCGCAGCGCGTTCGCGGGCTTGTCCTTGTAGTTGATGCCGTAGATCGCCACGCCCTCGGCGGCCAGCGCCTCGAGCAGCGGATGCTCGTCGCGGCAGGGGCCGCACCAACTGGCCCAGAAATTCACCAGCGTCACCGCGCCCCCGCGCAGCACCCCCTCGTCGAAGATCTCGCCATACAGCGGCTCGACCGCCAGCGCGGGCGCGGGCTTGCCGATCAGCATGGAGGGCAGCGCATCCCGGTCTTCGCGGCCGACGCCGATGAAGAACAGCGCAGCAAGGCCGAGAAAGATCACCGGCGGCAGGAACATCAGGGGAGAGACGCGCTTCTTGTCAGCCATCGGACGTCCTTCGGGATTCGACCTCTTCGAGTTGCCGACGGACCCGCGCGGCGCGCCACAGCGACAGCACGACGAGAACCGCCAGCAGCGCCAGCGAGATCGCGTAGGACGAAAGCACCGCGCCCGCGTATTTGCCCAGATCGGGGATCATGCCATCCGCTCCCGCGCGATCAGCGCCTTGATCCGGCGGGCGCGAATCTCGGTCCGCGTGCGTTCCAGCACGAGCGCCACGAACAGCAGGATGAAGGCCCCCATGCAGACCAGAAGCGGAAACCAGAACACGTTGGCGATGTTCTCCTGCTTGTCGAGCGACAGCGTCGCCCCCTGGTGCAGCCCCTGGTTCCAGAAATTCACCGCGTAGCGCGACAGCAGCGCGAAGACCGAGCCCACGATGCACAGCACCGAGGTCAGATCGGCCGCGGCGTCCGGGTTCTCGATCGCCTCCCACAGCGCGATATAGCCGAGATAGAACAGGAACAGGATCAGGAACGAAGTCAACCGCGGATCCCAGGCCCAGTAGGTGCCCCACATCGGCTGGCCCCAGATCGCGCCGGTGACCAGCGCGATCACCGTCATCGTCAGCCCCACCGGGGCCGCGGCCCGCGCCGCCAGTGCCGAGACGTGGTGGCGCCGGATCAGCCAGATCAGCGAGGCCACCAGCATCATCACCCAGGCATTGATCGCCATCATCGCGGCGGGCACATGCAGGTAGATGATCTTGACCGTCGAGCCGAAATTCTCGGCCTCGGGCGTCAGGAAGAAGCCCCAGACCAGACCGACCACCATCGACAGCGCCGTCAGACCCCAGATCACGGGCAGAACGGCCTGCGAGGTCTGCATGAACTTTTTCGGATTGGCATATTCCCAGAGCGACATGAGCGTTTCCTAGAGGGCTTTTCCCGAGGTCTCAACTGAATAGCGCGTGAACCCTAGCGCAGGTTGATGCGGATCGCCGCAGCCGCCGCAAAGGGCAGAAGCGCGAGCGTGGCCAGCGTGATCCCCGCCAGCATCAGAAGCGGCGTCGCATTGGACTGCCCGGCCGCGCCGCGCACCACCGCCTCGGCGCCGAAGATCAGGGTCGGGACGTAAAGCGGCAGCACCAGCAGCGACAGCAACAGCCCGCCGCGCTTCAGCCCCACGGTCAGCGCCGCGCCGAAGGTGCCGATCATGCTGAGCGCGGGCGTGCCGAGGGCGAGCGAGAGCACGAGCCAGCCATAGGCGGCCGGATCGAGGCTCAGCAACAGGCCAAGCCCCGGCGCGGCCAGGGTCAGCGGCAGGCCGGTCGTCACCCAATGCGCGGCGGCCTTCATCGCCACGACGCCTTCCAGCGGGATCGGCGCGGTGGCCAGCAGGTCGAGCGAGCCATCCTCGAAATCCAGCGCGAAGATGCGGTCGAGCGACAGGAGGCAGGCCAGCAACGCGCCCACCCAGAGGATGCCGGGCGCGATCCGCGACAGGATCGCGCTTTCGGGGCCGACGCCGAAGGGCACCAGCACCACGACGATCAGGAAGAAGGCCAGCCCCAGCCCGAATCCCCCGCCCGCCCGGATCGCAAGGGCAAGATCGCGGATCAGCAGCGCGATCATGCGAAGGCCTCGTCGAACCGGTCCATCGCACGGGGACGCGCGCGGAAGGGGGTGAGGTCAAGCTCTTCGGCCTCGAATCCCAGATGGATATGGGTGGCGATCAGTGCGGCCCCGCCCATGCGCAGGTGATGCGCGACGGCCGCCCCGAACAGCGCGACCGAGGCGGTATCGAGCGAGACGGTCGGCTCGTCCAGCACCCAGATCGGCCGCCCGGTGACCAGCAGGCGGGCAAGGCCCAGCCGCCGTTTCTGACCGGCCGACAGGTTCTGCGCCGGGCGGTGGGCGAGGTCGGCCAGGTTGAACTCGTCAAGCGCGCGGGCGATGTCGCGCTGGCCAAAGACCCGGGCCCAGAAGCGCAGGTTCTCCTCGACGCTGAGCGTCGGCTTGAGCCCGTCGGCATGGGCGGCATAGGCCATCGCCTCGGGCGGGGCCGAGATGGTTCCGGACAGGGCGGGTTGCAGCCCCGCGAGCGTGCGCAGCAGCGTCGTCTTGCCGATGCCGTTCGGCCCGCGCAGCATCAAGGCCCGGCCCGGGCGCAGGGTGAAGCCGACCCCTTCGAGCACGGGCAGGCCGCCGCGGGCACAGGCGAGGTCTTGCACGGTCAGATCCATGCGTTTCGCATAGCCGATCGGCGGGCGGGCGGGAAGCGGGAAAGGGGGCACTCCCGCCCCCGGCCGGCGCAGGGCGCAGGCGCCCCGCTTGTCCGGGGTTGGGCCTGGCCGCGCGCGTGCCGCGCGCGGCGCCTCCGGCGGGGGTATTTGGACCAAGAAGAAGGCTCAGGGCGGCGGGACGGCGGAGACGGGGATCAGGGCGGCGGCGACGCGGCGGCCTTCGGCGAGCAGGATGTTGTACCCGCGCGCCGCCGAGGGGCTTGACATGATCTCGACGCCGAGCCCGGCCGCTTCGAGCCGGGACTGGAGAGCACCCGGCAGCGGCAGGAGGCTGTCGCCGGTGCCAATGAGCAGCACGTCGATGCGGCCGACAAGTGCAAGGAGCGGCGCGGGGTCTTCGGGGCCGGTCCAGGCGAGCGCCCGGCCCTCGGCGACGAGCACCGCCCCTTCATGCACGCTGCCCGCGATGCGGAAGAAGCCGGGGCCGTAGCCGTCGACGGGAAGGCCGGCGGGCGGCTGGATCTCGGTCAGGCGCATCGGACCCTCCCTCCGGTCGCTGGGGGTCGGTTCCCCCGTGATGGCAGCGCGCGGCGGCGGATCAGCCCTCGGCCCTGGCGAATTGCGTTCCCGCGCCACCGTCCTGATCCTTGGACCAGTCGCGCTTGACGCCGAGGAACAGAAGGATGTTCGAGGCCACGAAGACCGAGGAATAGGTGCCGACCACGATCCCCCAGATCATCGCGAAGACGAAGCCCCGGATCACGTCGCCGCCCAGCACGAACAGCGCGATCAGCGCCAGCAGCGTGGTGACCGAGGTCATCACCGTGCGCGAGAGCGTGTCGTTGATCGAGAGGTTCAGCAGATCCCGCAGCTCCATCTTCTTGTATTTGCGCAGGTTCTCGCGCACCCGGTCGAACACCACCACGGTGTCGTTGAGCGAGTAGCCGACGATGGTCAGCAGCGCCGCGATGATGGCCAGGTCGAAGCGGATCTGGAGGGCCGCGAAGACCCCGATGGTCAGCGTCACGTCATGGACAAGTGCGGCCACCGCGCCCAGCGAGAACTGCCATTCGAAGCGCAGCCAGATATAGACCAGCACGGCGAGGATCGAAAACGCCACGGCGAGGATCGCGGTCCGCACAAGCTCGGCCGAGACCTTGGGGCCGACGCTTTCCACCGAGGGGAAGGTGATCGAGGGATCGACGGTCTTCAGCGCGGCCTCGACGGCGTTGATGACCTGGGGCGTGATGCTTTCCTCGCCGTCCTGGGCCTGGATGCGCACCTGGGCGACGTTGCGTTCGGGGCCGAAGCCGGGGTCGAAGACCTGGGAAATGGCCACATCGCCCAGATCGAGCGCGGAAAGCGCGGCGCGATAGGCGGCGACATCGACGGGCTGGGTGCTTTCGGTGCGGATCGTGGTGCCGCCGCGGAAGTCGATCCCGTAATTCAGCCCCATCAGGAAGAACAGCACCACCGAGGCCACCATCGCCACCACCGAGGCGCCGAAGGTGACGGTCGCGAACCGGAAGAAGTTCCAGTTGGTGTCCGAGGGAACGAGTTTCAGGCGCATGCGGATCCCCTCACACGATGATGGTCTTGGGACGGCGGCGTTCCATCCACATCACGACCATCAGCCGGGTGACGAAGATCGCCGTGAAGACCGAGGTCAGGATGCCCAGCCCCAGCGTCACCGCAAAGCCCTTGACCGGGCCCGAGCCCATGGTGAACAGGATCGTCGCGGTGATGAAGGTTGTGATGTTGGCATCAAGGATCGCCGACAGCGCCTTTTCATAGCCAAGCTCGATGGCGCGGGCCGGGCCGCGGGCGGATTTCAGTTCCTCGCGGATCCGCTCGAAGACCAGCACATTGGCATCGACCGCCATGCCTATGGTCAGCACGATCCCGGCGATGCCGGGCAGCGTCAGCGTGGCGCCGATCAGCGACAGCAGGCCGAAGATCATCGCCACGTTCACGATCAGCGCGATATTGGCGAAGATCCCGAACAGCCCGTAGCTTGCCGCCATGAAGAACAGCACCGCGACGAAGGCGACGATACAGGCGATCTTGCCCGCGGCGATGCTGTCGGCGCCCAGTTCGGGGCCGATGGTGCGTTCCTCTAGGAAAACCAGTTCCGCGGGCAGCGCCCCCGCCCGCAGCAGGATCGCAAGCTGGGTCGATTCCTCGACATTGAAATTGCCGGTGATCTGGCCCGAGCCGCCCAGGATCGCCTCGCGGATCACGGGGGCCGAGATCACCTCCTCGTCCAGAACGATGGCGAAGGGCGAGCCGACATTTTCCTGCGTGTAGCGACCGAACTTGCGCGCACCGGCGGGGTTGAAGCGGAAGGTGACCGAGGGCAGCCCGTTCTGGTCGAAGCCGGGCTGGGCATCGGTCAGTTCCTCGCCCGAGACGACGGGCGTGCGTTCGAGGATGTAATAGACCCCCGCATCGTCCATCGAGGGGTAGATCACGTTGCCCGCGCCGGGCGCGTCGTTCGGGTTGTCGGTGCGCGAGACGACCGGGTGGAAGGTCAGCCGCGCGGTGGTGCCGATCAGCGCCTTCAGTTCCTCGGCCGAGCCGATGCCGGGCACCTGGATCAGGATGCGGTCGGTGCCCTGGCGCTGGATCGTCGGCTCGCGGGTGCCGACCTCGTCGACGCGGCGGCGCACGATTTCCAGCGATTGCTGGATCGTGCGGTTGTCGGTGGCCTGCTTCTCGGCCTCGGACAGTTGGACGATCAGCAGATCGCCCGCGCCGCGCACCTCGATATCGGAACTGCCCACCCCGGTCAGCGTCACCGTGGGGCGGGCGATCTCGCGCACGGCGGCGAGGGCGGCGGCCATGCCCTCGGGCCGGGTAATGTTCACATGCAGTTCGGCGGGCGGCGAGTCGGCGCGCCGGATCGGCCCCACCTCGTCGCGCACCGCGCGCAGCGCGTCGCGCACATCGGGCCAGAGCGCATCCATGCGGTCGGCATAGACATCCTCGACCTTGACCTCGGCCAGGAGATGCGCGCCGCCGCGCAGGTCGAGGCCGAGATTGACCAGCCCCGAGGGCAGCCAGCCGGGCCAGGCGTCCCGGTCGGCCACAAGCTCGGGCATCGCGCCCCGGAGTTCGATCGCCTGAACGGCGTCGTTATGCCGTTCGACCCGTTCGTAGAACAGGTTCGGCATGGCCAGAGCGAGGCCGATCAGGACAAGCGCCCAGATCGTGGCCCGCTTCCAAAGCGCGAATTGCAGCATCTGCGGTTATGCCTTCTCGGCGGGCTCGGTCTTGTTCAGCACCTGGACGATGGTGTGGCGGACGACGCGCACGCGCACGTTCTCGGCGATCTCGACCTCCAGTTCCTCGTCGTCCTTGACCTTGGAGACCTTGCCGATCAGCCCGCCCTGGGTGACGACCTGGTCGCCGCGGCGCAGCGCCTCGACCATCTGCTTGTGCTGCTTCATCTTCTTCTGCTGGGGCCGGATCAGCAGGAAATACATGATCAGGAAGATCAGGATCAGCGGAAGGAAGGTCGCAAAGGCGCCCCCGGCGCCGCCGCCACCGGCCGCTTGCGCAAAGGCAGGCGTGACAAACATCGTGAGAATCCCCGTTGTTCTGCGGGCAGGTGCGCTGCCCGGGTCCTTGGTCGCGGCGCACCCTATTCGGTGCCCCCCTGCTTGGCAAGGCGAAGCCGCGCGGCTTTGACCTCGGGCGGGTCCGGCGCATATCTGGGGCATGAAACGCGCGTTCCGCCTTGTCGTGCTGCTGCTGGCCTGTCTCGCGCCCGGAATCGCCGCCGCCGACGGGGGCGCGCCGGTGCGGCTGAGCGATGCCGAGCACCAGCCCTGGCGCGCGATCGGTCGCATCAATGTGACCGGATTCGACACGGGCGGCATGTGCACCGGCACGCTGATCGCGCCCGATCTGGTGCTGACCGCGGCGCATTGCCTGTTCGCGCTGAACCCCAACCGCGTGGTCCGGCCCGGTCAGGTGCATTTCCTCGCGGGCTGGCTCAAGGGCGGATATGCCGCGCACAGGGTCGCCGCCGAAATCAGGCTGCATCCCGATTACGATCAGGCCAACGGCATCAATTTCCAGACCCTTGCCACCGATCTGGCCGTGCTGCGCCTGGCCGAGCCGATCCCGCCCGGCGAGGTGCCCCCCCTGCCCGCCGATCTCGGCGCGGCCGATGGCGGCGCGCTGTCGCTGATCGGCTATCGCCGCGACCGGACCAGCGCGCTCAGCCGACATGACGATTGCCGGGTGCTGAACCGCTGGCCCGGCATCCTGGGCCTGGACTGCCCGGTGGTCTTCGGCACCTCGGGCGCGCCGGTGCTGGTGCAGACCGCGGCGGGCTGGCGGGTGATCGCGGTGGTTTCGGCGGGCAGCACCGGGCCGGGCCGGATTCGCACCGTCGCCGCCCGCCCCGACGCGGCCTTCCTGACGCCCGAGTGACCGGCGCGGCGATTCCCGGTTCAAAACGCCGTGCGGCTGGGGCATACGGGGCCGAAGACGGTCCCGCCGCCCTGCAACGGAGCCCCCATGCACGACATCCGCGCCATCCGCGAAAACCCCGACGCCTTCGACGCCGCGCTGGCCCGCCGGGGCCTTGACCCGGTCTCGGCCGGGATCCTTGCCATCGACACCGCGCGGCGGGCCCGGATCCAGGCCGCCGAAGAGGCGCAGGCCGAGCGCAACGCCGCGTCCAGGGATGTGGGCGCCGCCAAGGCCGGCGGCAACGAGGCCGAGTTCGAGCGGTTGCGCGCGCTGGTGGCCGAGAAGAAGGACGAGATCGCCCGGCTGGAGGAAGAGGCCAGGGCCGAGGATGCCCGCCTTGCCGACCTGCTGATGCGCCTGCCCAACCTGCCGCTCGACGACGTGCCGGACGGGGCCGACGAATCCGACAATGTGGAACTCCACCGCTGGGGCAGCCCCCGCGCCTTCGATTTCGCGCCGCGCGAGCATTTCGAGATCCCGGGCGTCCTGCCGGGGATGGATTTCGAGGCGGCGGCAAAGCTTTCGGGCGCGCGCTTCGTGGTGCTGAAGGGCGCGGTCGCCCGCATCCACCGGGCGCTCGCGCAATTCATGCTGGACACCCATGTCACCGAGAACGGCCTGACCGAGGTCAACGCGCCCGTGCTGGTGCGCGACGAGATGATGTATGGCACCGGCCAACTCCCGAAATTCGGCGAGGACAGCTATCAGACGCGCGAGGGATGGTGGCTGATCCCCACCTCCGAGGTGACGCTGACCAATACCGTGGCGGGCGAGATCCTCGACGCCGCCGACCTGCCCCGCCGGATGACCGCCCATTCGCTATGCTTCCGCTCCGAGGCGGGCAGCGCGGGCCGGGACACCCGCGGCATGCTGCGCCAGCACCAGTTCGAGAAGGTCGAGATGGTCTCGATCGTGGCCCCCGATCAGGGTCGCGCGGAACTCGACCGGATGACCGGCTGCGCCCAGGGCATCCTTGAACGGCTGGGCCTGCCCTACCGCACGGTCGTGCTGTGCACCGGCGACATGGGCTTCGGCGCGCGGCGGACACATGATATCGAGGTCTGGCTGCCCGGCCAGAACAGCTATCGCGAGATCTCGTCCGTGTCCCTTTGCGGCGATTTCCAGGCGCGGCGCATGAACGCCCGCTTCCGCCCCGAGGGCGGCGGCAAGCCGGAATATGTCCACACCCTGAACGGCTCGGGCCTGGCGGTGGGGCGCTGCCTGATCGCGGTGCTGGAGAACGGCCAGCAGGAAGACGGCTCGGTGACGCTGCCCGCGGCGCTGGGGCCGTATCTGGGCGGCCGGACCACGCTGACGGCAACGGGGGAACTGGCCTGATGGATCCGGTCAAGGCGATCCTCGTCTTCGTCGCGACGCTGTTCTTCGTGCTGTCGCCGCTGATGTCGGGCGGCTTTTCGGGCTTCGAGCCCGGCCAGTTCCCGATCCCGCAGGACGACCCGCCGGTGCAGCCGGCGGGCTATGCCTTCGGCATCTGGGGGCTGATCTATGTCTGGCTGATGATCTCGGCCGGGATGGGCCTGTTCCAGCGCGCCAAGGACGAGACATGGGAGCCCGCGCGCCTGCCGCTGATCCTGTCGCTGGCGCCCGGCGCGGCATGGATCGGGGTCGCGCAACTCTCGCCCCTCTGGGCCTCGGTTCTGTTGTGGTGGATGCTGGCCATGGCGCTCTGGGCGCTGGCGCGCACGCCCTTCACCGACCGCTGGACCCTGCAGGCGCCGGTGGCGGTCTATGCGGGCTGGCTGACGGCGGCAAGCTGGGTCGCGGTGGGCCTTCTGGGCGGGGGCTACGGGCTGTTCTTCGGCCCGGTGGTCTGGGCGCTGATCGCACTGGCGGGCGCGCTGGTGACCGGCGCGCTGGTGCTGCTGGCGCTGGACCGCGCGCCCGAATATGGCGGCGCGCTGATCTGGGCGCTGGTGGGCGTGATCGTGGCCAATGCGACCACGACGCCGATCGTCGCCTTTGCCGCCATCGCGGGCGCGGTGCTGATCGGGCTGCTGACGGTCCGGACGGCGACCTAGCCGCCCAGCGGCCCCTTGCCCAGATGCTTGCGCAACCGCGAGGGCGTCTTTTTCTTCTTTGTCCGGAACGGGTTCTGGTCGCCCTGCCCGCGGAAGGTTAGCCGGATCGGCGTGCCCGGCATGGCGAAATCCTCGCGCAGCCCGTTCACCAGATAGCGCCGGTAGCTTTCCGGCAGCTTCTCGGGGTTCGAGGCCATCACGACGAAGCCCGGCGGCCGCGTCTTGACCTGGGTCATGTAGCGCAGCTTGATCCGGCGGCCGCCCGGGGCGGGTGGCGGGTGCAGTTCCAGCATGCCCGCGAGCCAGCGGTTCAGCTTTGCCGTGGAAACCCGGCGGTTCCAGACCGCATAGGCCGACATCACCGCCTCGTTCAGCCGGTCGAGACCCCGGCCGGTCAGCGCCGAGACGGTGACCAGCGGCGCGCCCTTGATCTGGGGCAGCGCGCGGGCGAATTCCTCTTTCAGTTCCTTGAGCTTGCCCTGCCGGTCCTCTTCCAGGTCCCATTTGTTGACCGCCACGACCACCGCGCGGCCCTCGCGCTCGGCCAGATCGGCGATCTTCAGATCCTGCGTCTCGAACGGGGCCTGCCCGTCCAGCAGCACCACCACGACCTCGGCAAACTTGATGGCGCGCAGCGCATCGCCCACCGACAGCTTCTCGACCTTGTCCTGCACGCGCGCCTTCTTGCGCATGCCCGCGGTGTCGAAGACGCGCATCGGCACGCCCTGCCAGTCCAGCACCACGGAAATCGCGTCGCGCGTGATCCCGGCCTCGGGGCCGGTCAGCAGACGATCCTCGCCGAGAATCGCGTTGACCAGCGTGGACTTGCCCGCGTTCGGGCGGCCCACCACGGCGATCTGCAAGGGTTTCGCGCGGGTCGGCACGCGGGGGCCGGTCTCCTCGTCCTCCTCGCCCACATCGACATCGGTCTCGGGCGCGGCCTCCTCGATCTGGCGGGTCTCGGCCTCTTCGACCAGGGGCGCGAGGGCTGCGTAAAGATCGCCCATCCCCTCGCCATGCTCGGCCGAGATGCGCACCGGCTCGCCCAGGCCCAGCGCATAGGATTCGATCACTCCCGCGTCGGAGGCAGCCCCTTCGGCCTTGTTGGCGGCCAGAATCACATGGGCCGACTTGCGGCGCAGGATCTCGGCAAAGATCTCGTCGCTGGGCAGCACGCCCGCCCGCGCGTCGATCACGAACAGGCAGGCATCCGCCATGCCGACCGCGCGCTCGGTCAGCTTGCGCATCCGTCCCTGAAGGCTTTCGTCGGTCGCCTCTTCCAGACCCGCGGTGTCGATCACGGTAAAGCGCAGATCGCCCAGCCGCGCCTCGCCCTCGCGCAGGTCGCGCGTGACGCCCGGCTGGTCGTCGACCAGCGCCAGCCGCTTGCCGACAAGGCGGTTGAACAGCGTGGACTTGCCCACATTGGGTCGGCCCACGATGGCGAGGGTAAAGCTCATCTTTCCCAACTCCGGACGGATCGAACCGCCCGCCTACACCAATCCCGCCTCAGCGGAAAGCGTGGAGTTGCCCGCGCGTCGAGACGACGTAAAGCGTGCCACCCGCCACAACGGGACGCGAGGCCGCACCGCCGGGCAGGTCGACCGTCTGCACCAGCGCCCCGCTTTCCGGGCTGAAGGCGCGCAACAGCCCGTCATCGGAGGCCACCCACAGCCGCCCACCGGCCAGAACCGGCCCGTAATGGGCATGGATCGCCTTGAACCGCTTGGGCTTTTCCTTGGTGAAATAGGGCAGCTCCACCGTCCAGACCGTGGCGCCGCTTGCAGCATCCAGCCGCACCAGCCGCGCCTGATCCGAGACAAGGAAGACCGAGCCCCCCACCGGCAGCACCGCGCCATAGGCGCCTTCCTCGGCGGTCCAGAGCCGTTCGCCCGAACTGGCGGCCAGCGCGACCGTCCGGCCCGACTGGTTGCCGACGTAAAGAACCTCGCCCGCGATCACCGGATCGGCGACCAGGTCGGTCACATTCGCATAGACAAGGCCGCGGCGCTGGCCCGCCACCGTCGCCTGCCAGACCCGCACGCCCGACTGGCGCAAGGTCGCCACCAGTTCGGCCGAGCCGAAGGGGAAGACCGCCAGCCGGTCGGACACCGCGGGCGCCGCGGCCCCGGTCATGCCCGCGGGCGAGGGCGTTCCGGGCAATTGCCATTGCACGCGCCCATCCTCGGCCCGGACCGCCCAGGCGCGGCTGTCGCGGCTGACCACATAGACCAGCCCGTCGCGATAGGCCGGCGCGCCCGAAACCGGCGCGTCGGTGCGTTGCGTCCAGAGTTGCGCCCCGGTGGCGGGATCGAGCGCGACCAGCGAGCCGAAGCCCGTCGTCGCGAACAGCCGCCCGTCGCCGAAGGCCAGCCCCCCGCCCGTGGCCGAGCGCGCGCGCTCCGAGGGCGGCGTCAGATCGGCCGCCCAGAGCACCTGCCCCCCGGTCGAGACGGCGGTGACCCGGCTTTGGGCGTCCAGCGTGAAGACCCTGCCCCCCGCCACGACCGGGCTGGCGGTGATGCGGTGGCGGCGCGTGTCGCCCTGCCCGATACTGGCCGACCAGATCCGCGCAGGTGCGGCCGAAAGCGCCGCATGTTCGGGCAGATGGGTGGCACTGCCGCCGGGCTGGGTATGATCGGCGCGGGACACGGGCGCGGGCAGCGTGATCGCGACGGCGACCGGGGCCGCCGGGGCGCTGCCGCCCTCTTCCAGGCCCAGCGCCTCGCGCACGCCAAGCCGCTCGCCCGGCAGGATCGGCTCTTTCTGGCCGCATCCGGCCAGAAGCGCGACCGCTGTCAGGGTTCCGATTGCAGAAGCGAATTTCACCGCGCGAGTCCCCTCGTCAAACCAGAAACCGGGCCGTCAGCCCTCGTCGGACCCGCCGCCGAGCGCCACAATCAACTGAGAGGCGCGCTGACGCAAGCCCGCGCTCGCGCCCGCATCCTCGACCAGCGCGCGCAGATGACCAAGCGCGGCGGACGTATTGCCCGCGTCGATCTCGGCCAGCGCCATCTGTTCCAGCGCAAGCGGGCGGAACGGCCGCCCCGGTTCGGCCAGCGGCGCAAGGCTTTGCAGACGCGCATCGGGCGCGGCGCCGCGCCCCTCGATCATCACCAGCTTGAGCGCGGCGAGATGGGTGTAATGCAGCGGCAGCGACGGATCGTCCGCCATCGCCCGCAATTCGGGTGCCGCCTCGGCGCCGATCTCGCCCGCGATCAGCAGCTTGACCAGCCCGCGCGCCTCGCCCGTTGCGGTCAGCGCCTCAAGTGCGGCCACCCGCGCGGCCGGATCGGGCAGTTCCAGCGCGGTCAGGATGCCATCGCCCAGCGCCTCGGCCGCGGCCCGGTCCTGCGCGGCGCGCCATTCCCGCCAGCTTGCGCCGCCCACCAGCAGCAGCACCGCCAGCACGGCGATCCAGCCATAGCGGCGCATCAGGCGGAAAAGCCGGTCGCGGCGCACCTCTTCGGTGACTTCCTCGATGAAACTGTCGGGGTTGCTCATCCTGCCTCGCTCGGCCCGCTCGATCTGGCGTCGGGCCTGTCATACCCCAGCCCGGACGGGATTGCAAAGCCCCGCCGGAACGCGCGTCCAAGGCTTGAATGAATGCAGTTTGCGCTATAATCTGAACCGATTGGTTCACCCGATTGAAACCACCCCGTCCGATGCCGGGCGGCGGCGTCGAGCGCGGGGAGGAATGCGCTCGACGCGGGAAAGCGACGGAAGAGGCAAGGACCGGATGCGTTTGATCCCCATGCTTACCGCGGTGCTGGTGAGCGTCTCGCTCTATCTTCTGCTGATGCAGCGCGACCGGGTGCTGGCCTTCGCGGGCGCCGAACCCGTCGCCGCCACCGCCGAGGACACCGTTTTCGAAGCGGATCGCCGGGTCTCGGTCGTGGTGCAGAAAAGCCGCGCCGAGACGGTGCAGGGCGCGGTGCGCGTGCGCGGCGAAACCCAGGCCGCGCGCCAGGTCGAGGTCCGCGCCGAAACCGGCGGACGGGTGATCTCGGAGCCCTTGCGCCGCGGCGCGACCATTGCCGAGGGCGCGGTGCTGTGCGAACTCGATCCGGGCACGAGGGCCGAGACGCTGGCCCAGGCCGAGGCCGCGCTGGCCGAGGCGCGGGCGCGCCTGCCCGAGGCGCGGGCCAATGTCGTTCTGGCCGAGGCGCGGCGGTCCGAGGCCGAGATCAACGACCGCGCGGCGCAGCGGCTGGCCGAGGGCGGCTTTGCCTCCGACACCCGCGTCGCGGGCACGCAGACCGCCGTCTCGACCGCCGAGGCGGGCGTGGCCTCGGCCCAGGCCGGGCTGGAGGCCGCCGAAGCCGCGATCCGCGCGGGCGAGGCCAATGTCGCCGCCGCAAGGACCGAGATCGGGCGGCTGAAGATCGCCGCGCCTTTTGCCGGGCTGCTCGATGCGGACACGGCCGAACTGGGCACGCTGATGCAGCCCGGGTCGCTTTGCGCGACGGTGATCCAGCTCGATCCGATCTACCTTGTCGGCTATGTGCCGGAAACCGAGCTTGACCGGATCGAGATCGGCGCGCTGGCGGGGGGGCGGCTGGCCTCGGGCCGCGAGATCGTGGGCCGGGTCAGTTTCGTCGCCCGCACCGCCGATCCCGCGACACGCACCTTCCGGGTAGAGATCGCGGTCCAGAACGAGGCGGGCACGATCCGCGCGGGCCAGGCCGTCGAGATGATCATCGCGGTCCCGGGCCAGAGCGCGCATCTGGTGCCGCAATCGGCGCTGACGCTGGACGATGCCGGGCGGCTGGGGCTGCGGCTGGCGGATGCCGACGGCACCGCCCGCTTCTTCGCGGTCGAGATCCTGCGCGACACGCCGGACGGGTTCTGGGTCGCGGGCCTGCCGGACGAGGCCGAGGTGATCGTCGTCGGCCAGGAATTCGTCACCGATGGCGTGCCGCTGGCCGTCAGCTATCGCGGAGCGGCCGAATGACCGGGATCATCGACTGGGCCGCCAGCCGCGCCCGGATGGTCGTGGCCTTCGTCATCATGTCGATCGTGGCCGGCACCATGGCCTATGTCGGGCTGCCCAAGGAGGGCGAGCCGGATATCGAGATCCCCGCCCTGTTCATCTCGGTCCCCTTCCCCGGCATTTCGGCCGAGGATGCCGAAAAGCTGCTGGTCAAGCCGATGGAGACCGAGCTTTCCGATCTGGACGGGCTGGACAAGATGACGGCGACGGCGCGCGAGGGGTTCGCCGCGGTCGCGCTGGAATTCGAGTTCGGCTGGGACAAGACCAAGATCATCGCCGACGTGCGGGACCGCATGAACACCGCCGAGGCCAAGTTTCCCGAGGGCTACGAGAAATACGCGATCACCGAGATCAACTTCTCGGAATTCCCGATCATCATCGTGAACCTGTCGGGGCCGCTGCCCGAACGGACGCTGCTGCGCGTCGCCAAGGACCTGCAGGACCGGCTGCAGGGCCTCGACCCGGTGCTGGATGTCGTCCTGAGCGGCCATCGCGACGAGATGGTCGAGGTCATCATCGACCCGCTCCGGCTGGAATCCTACAATGTCACCGCGGGCGAACTGATCGAGGTGGTGCGCAACAACAACCGCCTGATCGCCGCGGGCGAGGTCGATGCCCCGCTGGGCACGTTCTCGGTCAAGATCCCGTCCTCCTTCGAGGGCGTTCAGGACATCTATGCGCTGCCCGTCAAGGTGAACGGCAACCGGGTGGTGACGCTGGGCGACCTGACCGAGATCCGGTTGACCTTCGAGGATCGCAGTTCGACCGCGCGCTTCAACGGCGAGCCGACGGTCGCGTTGCAGATCGTCAAGCGCAAGGGCTTCAACATCATCGACACCGCCGACCTGATCCGCCGCGAGGTCGCAGCCGCACGCGCCGCCTGGCCCGAGGATCTGCGCGACGCGGTGACCGTGGGCACCTCGAACGACCAGTCGCATACGGTCGACTCGATGGTGCGCCAGCTCGAAGGCTCGGTGCTGACCGCCATCGCGCTGGTGATGATCGTGGTGCTGGCCTTTCTCGGCACGCGCTCGGCGCTGCTGGTGGGCTTCGCGATCCCGACCTCGTTCCTGCTGTGCTTCGTGCTGTTCGGCGTCCTGGGCGTCGCGATCAACAATATCGTGATGTTCGGGCTGATCCTTGCGGTGGGGATGCTGGTCGATGGCGCCATCGTCGTGGTCGAGAATGCCGACCGCCGGATCTCGGAAGGGGTCGGCCCGATGACCGCCTTTTCCGAGGCCGCCAAGCGGATGTTCTGGCCCATCGTCAGTTCCACCGCGACCACGCTTTGCGCCTTCCTGCCGATGCTGTTCTGGCCCGGCGTGGCGGGCGAGTTCATGGGGATGCTGCCGATCACGCTGATCTTCGTGCTGTCGGCCAGCCTGATGGTGGCGCTGGTCTACCTGCCGGTGGTGGGGGGCGTCGCGGGGCGGTTCTCGCGCATCCTGTGGCGGATCACCGCGCGCGTCCGTCCCTGGCCGCTGGCCGCGCGGGCCGGGCTGATGGCCTTCGCGCTTGCGCTGACCTTCCTTGCGGCGCTCAGGATGCTGAACCCCGCCTTCCCGGCGCCCTCGACGGGGCCTTCGGGGCTTGCCGACACGCTGCCCGGCGTGGCGCTGTTCATGGCCGGGCTGGTGCTCTGCTCGATCGGCGTGAACGCGCTGAAGACGCCGCGCCGGGCGCCGGTCCGCGCGGGCTATCGCCGCACCGCCTTCGGCCATGTGACCCGGGCCATCGTCGGCAATCCGGTCATGCCGATCGTCACGGTGGCCGCCGTCATGGCCTTCGTGATCGGCGTGTTCCTTTATTTCGGAAAGCATAACAACGGGGTGGAGTTCTTCGTCGAGAGCGAACCCGAACAGGCCATCGTCTATGTCCGCGCCCGCGGCAACCTTTCGCTCGACGAGAAGGACGCGCTGTTGCGCCAGGCCGAGGCGGTCGTGCTGGCCGAACGCGGCGTGCGCAACGCCTTCGCCTTCGCCGGCGAGGGCGGGCTGAACTCGAACACCGCAGGCGCCAGCCCGCCGCTGGACACGGTCGGCCAGATCCAGATCGAACTGGTCCCCTGGGAGGACCGCGCCGACATGCCCGAACTGGACGGCAACCGCGTGCTGGACCGCATCATGCAGGGGCTGGCCACGATCCCGGGCATCCGCGCCGAGATCCTGGACCTCGCGATGGGGCCGTCCTCGCCCAAGCCCGTCCATCTGCGCCTGATGGGCGAGGATTGGGACAGCCTGACCGCCGCCGCCCGGATGGCCATCGCCCGGTTCGAGACGACCGAGGGGCTGCGCGACATCGAGGACACGCTGCCCCTGCCCGGCATCGACTGGCAGATCGACGTCGATGTGGAAACCGCCGGACGCTTCGGCGCCAGCGCGTCCAGCGTCGGCGCGATGGTCCAGCTTGTCACCCGCGGCATCCTGCTCGACACGATGCGCGTGCCCAGTTCCGACGAGGAGATCGAGATCCGCGTCCGCCTGCCCGACCAGGACCGGCTGCTGTCCACCCTCGACACGCTCAAGCTGCGCACCTCCGAGGGTCTGGTCCCGCTTGCGAATTTCATCACGCTGACCCCGGTGGAGAAACTCGGCCGGATCAACCGCGTGGACGGCAAGCGCTATTTCGACGTCAAGGCCGCGGTGGCCAGCGGCCTGACCAACGAGGCAGGCGCCCCGATCAATGCCAATGAACGGATCGCGACCCTGACCGAATGGCTGAACACCAACCCGCTTCCGGCGGATGTGACATGGGAATGGACCGGCGACCAGGCCGACCAGCAGGAAAGCTCGGCCTTCCTGTCCAAGGCCTTCGCCGCGGCGCTGGGGCTGATGTTCATCATCCTGCTGGCGCAGTTCAACAGCTTCTACAACGCGGTCCTGGTGCTGCTGGCGGTGGTGCTGTCGACCACCGGCGTCCTGATCGGGATGCTGGTGATGAACCAGCCCTTCTCGATCATCATGACCGGCACCGGCATCGTGGCGCTGGCGGGCATCGTGGTGAACAACAACATCGTGCTGATCGACACCTACCAGGAATATTCCCGTTACATGCCCCGGATCGAGGCCATCGTGCGCACCGTCGAGATGCGCCTGCGCCCGGTCCTGCTGACCACGGTGACGACCATGGCGGGGCTGTCGTCGATGATGCTGGGGGTCAGCTTCGATTTCGTGAATGGCGGCTATACCGTCGACAGCCCGACCGCGCTGTGGTGGAAACAGCTTGCGACCGCGGTGGTCTTCGGGCTGGGGATCGCGACGCTGCTGACGCTGGTCTTCACACCCTCGCTGCTGGCGATCCGCGAATGGTTCTGGGCCGGAGTCTACGGCTCGTTCAGGCGCTTCCGCGCCGCACTTGGCGGCCCCGACAGCCAGGCCGCGCGCGAACTGGCGCTGAACCACGCCGCCCGCGGCGTCGGCTCGCCCCAACTGTTGTGGTCGGACCTGCCCCCCGACGGCCCCGAGCCGGAAGTCCAGAGCACCGACCCCGAACGGCCGCTTCGCGCGGCGGAGTGAGCGGCGTCACCGGCCGCCCGCTGGCGCCGCTCGCCATATGGCCCTGGTAGCCGCGTCCGGGGGCGCCCCGCCTTCACCCGCTCGGGCGCGTCCGGGCTCGGCCACCGCGACGCGGCACGATCCCCGCGCCGCCTCCCCGGCCTGGTGCCGCTGCATCCCCGCGCCGCGCACGGCCCGCGCGACTGCGCCGATGCCCGAACGCATCGCGCGCGCGCCTGAAAAACAGGCAGAAAAAGTCATATGGAATTCATATGGAAATCATATGGAATTCATATAGCGGAAATCGCGCCTCAGGCCGCCTCCACGTCCTCGTCCTCGCCCGCCTGCTGGCGTTGCCACATCGCAGCATAGCGCCCGGCCCGGGCGACCAGCCCCTCATGGGTGCCGCGCTCGACGACCACGCCATCCTCCAGCACCACGATCTCGTCGGCATCGACGATGGTGGACAGCCGATGCGCGATGGCGATGACCGTGCGCCCCTCGCCCATCGCCTTGAGCTGGGTCTGGATGTCCGCCTCGGTCTCGCTGTCCAGGGCCGAGGTCGCCTCGTCCAGCAGCAGAATCGGCGGGTTTTTCAACAGGGTACGCGCGATCCCCACGCGCTGCTTCTCGCCGCCCGACAGCTTCAGCCCGCGCTCGCCCACCATCGTCTCGTAGCCCTTGGGCAGGCCCGCGACGAAGTCGTGGATCTGCGCGGCGCGCGCGGCGGCCTCGATCTCGGCGCGGCTCGCCTCGGGGCGGCCATAGGCGATGTTGTAATAGATCGTGTCGTTGAACAGCACCGTGTCCTGCGGCACCACGCCGATCTGTGCATGCAGGCTGTCCTGCGTGACATCGCGCAGATCCTGCCCGTCGATCAGCACCGCCCCGCCCGTGACGTCGTAGAACCGGAACAGAAGCCGCCCGATCGTGGACTTGCCCGCCCCGGACGGCCCGACAATGGCGACCTTGCGCCCGGCGGGCACCTCGATCGTCACGCCCTTGAGGATCGGCCGATCCGGGTCATAGCCGAAGCGGACATCGCGGAACGAGACCGCGCCGCCCGTCACCGCCAGCGCGGGCGCGCCGGGCTTGTCCAGCACTTCGGCGGGCTGTTCCAGCAGGGCGAACATCTCGCCCATGTCAACAAGGCTCTGGCGGATCTCGCGATAGACCGTGCCGAGGAAGTTCAAGGGCATGGTGATCTGGATCATGTAGGCGTTGACCATGACGAAATCGCCCACGGTCAGCTTGCCCGCCTGCACGCCCATCGCCGCCATCACCATCACCGCGATCAACCCCCCGGTGATCAGCAGCGCCTGGCCGAAATTCAGCACGGCCAGCGAGATCGAGGTCTTGATCGCGGCATCCTCGTAGCCCGCCATGGCGCGGTCGTAACGCTCGGCCTCGCGGGTCTCGGCGCCGAAATACTTGACGGTCTCGAAATTCAGCAGGCTGTCGATCGCCTTTTGGTTGGCGTCGGTGTCCTGGTCGTTCATCTTCTTGCGGATCTTCAGCCGCCATTCGGTCACGGCGAAGGTGAACTTGACATAGGCCGCGATGGTGACCGCCACGACCGCCAGATACCAGACATCGAAGGCGACGTAGAAGATGACCCCCACCAGCGCCAGTTCGATCACCAGCGGGCCGATCGAGAACAGCAGGAAGCGCAGCAGGAAATCCACGCCCTTGACGCCGCGCTCGATGATGCGCGACAGCCCGCCGGTCTTGCGGGTGATGTGGTAGCGCAAGGACAGCCGGTGGATATGGGTAAAGGTTTCCAGCGCGATCCGGCGCAGCGCGCGCTGCCCCACCCGGGCAAAGATCGCATCGCGCAATTGCTGGAAGCCGGTATTCATCAGCCGCGCCATGCCATAGGCGACGGTCAGCCCCACCGCGCCCACCGCCATCAGCATCGCCTCGGGCGCGCCCTCGCCGGTCAGGCTGTCGACGGCGGCCTTGTAGAAGAAGGGCGTCACCACCGCGATCACCTTGGCCAGCACCAGCGCCAGCATGGCCAGAACCACGCGCCGCTTTGCCCAGCCCTGCCCCTCGGGCCAGAGATAGGGCGCGACCTTGCGGATCGTGCGCAGCCCCTGCCCGCGGTCGACGGTGGAGAAATCGGCAGTGGTGGGGCGGCGTCCGCGGCGCATGGGCAAGGTCCGGTTGGGTCAGGCTTCCCAACCTAATCTGCGCAAGGGGGAAAGGCCAGTGACGCAGTCACATGTGCCTTTTACTCGGGCAGGGCGAAGACCTGGCCGGGATAGATCAGGTCGGGATCGCGGATCTGGGCGCGGTTGGCGCTGAAGATCTTGACGTATTGGAACCCGCTGCCATAGGTCCGGTCCGCGATGCCCCAGAGGGTAAAGCCCGGCTGCACGGTGATGACCCGCGCCTCGGCCTGTCCGCCGGAGGCGGCTACGGACGCACGGGCGGCGATTTCCTCGGGCGGCTCGCGCCGGAACGGCGTCTCGAACCGCGCCGAGACGCTGCCATCGGGGTTCAAGAGGTCGGCGCGCAGCATGTAAAGCCCCGGCGCCACCGCGTCGAGCCGCTGCGCCCAGCGGCCCGAGGCGTCGATCAGCCCCCCGGCGATGGCGGCATTGTCCAGGTAAAGCCGCAGCGCGCCCCCGGCCTGACCGCGCCCCGACAGCGCCACGGCGCCATCCGCCTCATAGGCGATGGCCTCGATCAGCACCCCTGCCCGGCCAGGCGGCAGATCGCCTTCGGGTGCCTGAAGCACCCGCACCCCGCCCGCATCCGACAGCAGGATTTCGGGCGCGCGGTGCGGGGCGGGTTCGGGCACGGCGGGGGACGGCACCTCGGCCAGTTCCGCGGCGGGCGGCTCTGGCGCGGGCGGTTCGGCGGCGCTTTCGGCTGGCCCGGGCACGGGCGGGGATGTTGGCGCCAGAAACACCGTCGCGCCCGACGCGATGGTGCGCCCGTCGGCAAGCTCCATCCGCAGCGACAGCGCGCGCGGCGCGTCGGCGGGCGGCAGATCCGCGAACAGGCTGAACGCGCCGTCGCCGTCCGCCTCGGCCCGCGCCACCTCGTCGCCCTCGACCAGCAGCACCACCGCGCTGCCCGGTTCGGCCCGCCCCGCGATCAGCGCATTGCCCGCCGGATCGACGCGCACCACGTCGAAAGCGGGCGGCGCGGGTATCTCGGCCTCGGCCTGCGCCTCGGCGGGCGCGGGGGCATCCACGGCCGATTGCCCGGTGACCGCGGGCGCGGGCGCCGGGGCGTCCTTGTCCCGGCTGAGAAACCAGTTCAACACCATGAGCACGATCACGATCTCGCCCACGATCAGGGTCCAGGCCAATGGACCCAGTTTCCGCTTGCCATCCGACATCGCCCGGCCTCCATGGCGCTGCGCCCGCGCTTGCCGGACCATAGCAACCCCGTTATCACGGGTCCAGAAATCCCATGACAAGGGCCTGCCCATGACCCAGAAGCCCCCTTCGATCTGCGTCTTCTGCGGCTCGCGCGACGGGCGCGATCCGGCCCATGCCGCCGCGGCCGAAACCTTCGGGCGGGCCCTGGCCGAGGCAGGCTGGCGGCTGGTCTATGGCGCGGGCGATGTGGGGCTGATGGGGCGCGTCGCGCGCAGCGCGCAGATCGCGGGCGGGCAGACCTTTGGCGTGATCCCGGTGCATCTGTTCGACCGCGAGGTGGGCAAGCGCGACCTGACCACCTTCATCGTCACCGAGAACATGCATGAGCGCAAGAAGGTCATGTTCATGAACTCGGACGCGATCGTGGTGCTGCCCGGCGGCGCGGGCTCGCTGGACGAGTTCTTCGAGGTGCTGACCTGGCGGCAGCTGGGCCTGCATGCGAAACCGATCTTCCTGCTCTCGACCGACGGCTTCTGGACGCCGCTGACCCGGCTCATCGACCATTTCATCGCCGAGGGCTTTGCCGAGCCCAGCCTGCGCGACTATTACGGCGTCGTATCCGACGTGCCCGACCTGATGGAGGCCCTGCGCGCCGCCCTTTCGCCGCGCAGGCTTTCGGCCGAGTAAAGCGCCAGCGCCGCCCAGATCAGCCCGAAGGCCATGGCGTGCCACGGCGTGAACGCTTCGCGGAAAACCAGCGTTGCGACAAGGAATTGCAGTGTGGGATTGATGTATTGCACCAACCCCACCGTGGCATAGCTGACCCGCCGCGCGGCATAGGAGAACAGGATCAGCGGCGTCGCGGTCAGGGGGCCTGCCAGCATCAGCAGCAGGCTGTCGGACAGGTCATGGCCGAAGGTGGCCAGGTGGCGGCCGGTCAGTCCGGTCCAGCCCTGCGCATGCACCCCCCAGAGCCAGACCAGCGCCAGCGGCGCCAGCAGCACCACCTCGGCGGTGACGGACACCACCGGCCCCGCCGCCACGCCGCGCTTGACCAGCCCGTAGATCCCGAACGTGCCCGCCAGCGCCAGCGAGACCCAGGGCGCGACCCCAAGCCCCCAGGTCAGCCCGGTGACCGCGACGCAGGCCAGCCCGACGGCCACCCATTTCGGGGCGGAATGACGCTCGCCCAGGAACAGGAAGCCCAGCGCCACGGCAACCAGCGGGAAGATGTAATAGCCAAGCGACGCCTCGACCGCATGGCCGATCTGGATCGAGTAGATGAACAGGAACCAGTTGGCCGAGATCATCAGCGCCGCCAGCGCCACCAGCGCCAGCGCGCGCGGCCGCGCCATCAGCGCCCCGATTTCCGCAAGCCGCCCCTGCCCCGCCAGCACCAACCCGAAGAAGACCAGCGACCAGAGCGTGCGATGGCCCAGCACCTCCTCGGGCGGGACATGGGCCAGCAGCTTGTAATACATCGAGGACAGGCCCCAGATCACGCAGGCCGCGACCATCGCTAGAACGCCCTTGCGCGCCTCCTCCACTCAGCGCGCCGCCATGAAGCGGGAAAGGCGCGCAAGTCCTTCCTCGATATCCGCGGTCGAGCGCGCATAGGAAAAGCGCAGCGTGCCCGCGCCGCGCAGGGGATCGAAATCCAGCCCCGGCGTGACCGCAACCCCGGCCTTTTCCAGGATCTCGGCGGCAAAGGCGCGGCTGTCGTCGGTCAGGTCCGAGACATCCGCATAGACGTAGAACGCCCCGTCGGGTGGCGCGATCCTGGTGAAGCCCGCCTTGGGCAGCCCCTCCATCATCAGCGCGCGGTTCCGGCGGTAAACCGCCATGTTGGCCTGCAACTCGTCGGTGCAATCGAGGGCGGCCAGCGCGACCACCTGGCTGGCATGGGGGGCGCAGATGAACAGGTTCTGCACCAGACGCTCGATCCGGCGGATGTGATCCTCGGGCACCACCATCCAGCCGACGCGCCAGCCGGTCATCGAGAAATACTTGGAGAACGAGTTGATGACATAGGTCTGATCGGTGATCTCCAGCGCCGTGACCGCCTTCCGCTCATACTCGATGCCGTGATAGATCTCGTCCGAGATGAAGGCAGCACCCCGATCCGCACAGGCCCCGATCAGCGCCGCCAGCGCATCGCGGTCCAGCATCGTGCCCGTCGGGTTGGCGGGCGAGGCGACCAGAAGCCCGTCCAGATCGGCGGGCAGATCCGCGGGCACCGGCTGGAACCGGTGCTGCGCCTCGGTGCCGATCATCACGGTTTGCAGCCCCAGCGCCTGAAGGATCGCCTTGTAGGACGGATAGCCCGGCGCGCCGATGCCGACCCGCGCGCCCACGTCGAACAGCGCGGTGAAGGCCAGCGTGAAGCCGCCCGACGAGCCCGGCGTGATCACCACCCGCTCGGGGTTCAGATCGACGCCATACCAGTCGCGGTAAAGCCGCGCGATGCGGGCGCGCAGCGCGGGCAGGCCCAGGCCCACGGTATAGCCGAGCGGCCCCGTCTCCATCGCCTGCGCCAAAGCAGCCCGCGCGGCGGCGGGGGCGGGCGTGCCGGGTTGGCCGACCTCCATATGGATGATGTGCCGACCAGCGGCCTCGGCCCGGGCGGCGGCCTGCATCACATCCATCACGATGAAGGGATCGACATCGCCGCGGCTTGAAACCCTCATGCCCGACTCCTTAGGGTGCCTGTCATGCAGGCTTTCTTCCAGCGCGGGGGAACAACGTCAATGGCAGCCATCCGGCATGTCCTCGGGCTGGCGCTGGCGCTGACCCTTGCCCTTGCCCCGCTTGTCGCCCGCGCGCAGGGCCTGATCCGCGATGCCGAGATCGAACATGCGCTGCGCCAGCTTGCCCAGCCGCTGGCCGCCGAGGCGGGGATCAGCCCCTCGGCTCTGCGCGTCCTGCTGATCGCGGATGACAGGCTGAACGCCTTTGTCGCCGACGGGCAGACGATCCTGATCAATTCGGGGCTGGTGCTGCGGCTGGAAAGTGCCGCCCAGCTTCAGGCGGTGATCGCGCACGAGATCGCGCATATCGCGAACGGGCATATCACCCGCAGGCTGGCGAACATGCGCAGCGCGCAATCGGCCGCGGCCTTGGGGCTGATGATGTCGCTGGCGGTGGGGGCGGCCACCGGCAGCGGCGAGGCGGGCGCGGGGCTGGCCATGGGCACGTCCTCGTCGGCGCAGCGGCTGTTCTTTGCCCATACCCGCGCCGAAGAAGCCTCGGCCGATCAGGCCGGTCTGCGCTACATGGCGCGCGCCGGGATCGACCCGCAGGCGATGGTCGAGGTTCTGGACCTGTTCCGCGGTCAGGAGGCGCTGAGCGCCGCGCGCCAGGATCCCTATGCCCGCACCCATCCCCTGTCGGCCGAGCGGGTGCGCGCGCTCAAGGGCTACGCGGCGGCCTATGGCGGGCAGACGCAGAAGAACGAGACGGCCGAGTACTGGTTCGCCCGCGCCAAGGGCAAGCTGGGGGCATTCCTGCAAAACCCGCGCTACACGCTCAGGCGGGCCGAGCGCGACCAGAGCGCGGTCGGGATGATGCGCCGTGCCGTCGCCCATCACCGCACGCCCGCCCCCGACAAGGCGCTGGCCGAGATGGCAAGGCTTGAGGCGGCGCGGCCGAACGATCCCTATGTGCATGAGCTCAAGGGCCAGATCCTGCTGGAATCCCGCCGCGTGGGACCCGCGGTCAATGCCTATGCCCGCGCCGCCGCGCTTGCCCCGAACGAGCCCCTGATCCTTGCAGGCCATGGCCGAGCCCTGCTGGCGCTGGAGACCGCCGAGGGCAACCGGCAGGCGCTGGCGGTGCTGGAACGGGCGCGCGGCCGCGATCCCTACGATCCGCGCATGCTGCGCGATCTGGCGCTGGCCTATGCGCGGGCAGGAAATAACGGCATGGCCTCGGTCGCGACGGCCGAACGCTATGCGCTGGGCGGGCGGATGGATACGGCCGCAACGCACGCCACGCGAGCGGCGGGGCTTTTGCCGCGCGGCTCGCCCGGATGGCTGCGGGCGCAGGACGTGCTGAGCGCGGCCGAAGGGGCGAGGCGTCGGCGGTGAGGATCGTGCTTGCGCTGGCGCTTGCCGCCCTGCCCCTGGCTGCGGCGGCATCGGGTCTGGACCCAGCGGCGCGGGCGGCCTTTCGCGCCGAGATCCGCGCCTATCTGCTGGAGCATCCCGAACTGATCGACGAGGTGCTGGCCGAGGCCGAGCGGCAGCGGCAGGCAGAAGCCGTCTCGGGCGATCTTGCGCTGATCGAGGCGCATCGCGCCGCATTGTTCGACGCCCCGGACGACTGGACCGGAGGCAACCCCGAAGGCGATGTGACGGTGGTGGCCTTTGTCGATTACGCCTGCGACCGCTGCGGCCCCGCGCTTTCGGCGGCCCGCGCGCTGGCGGCCAGCGATCCGGGCCTGCGCCTTGTGGTCAAGGACGCGCCCGGCCCGGGTGGAGAGACCGCCGCGCGGTTTGCCCGGGCGGTGCTGGCGCTGGCCGGGCCCGACGCCTATGCGCGCGCGCAGGACGCGCTGTTCGCGGCACCGGACATGCAGCCCGGCACGCTGGACGGAATCGCCCGCGCGCTGGGGCTCGACCCCGCGACGGTCGCCGACCGGATGGCCGATCCCGGGATCGCGGCCGCCCTTGCCGTCAACCGCGCGCTTCTGGATGCGCTCGACCTTGAAACCGCCCCCGCCTATGTGTTCGAGCGCAGCCTTGTGCGGGGCGATCTGCCCGAGGTGGCGCTGGCCGCCATCGCGCAGGCGATGCGCCGCAAGAATTGAGCCGAACGGGCGAAAATGACCATTGGCCCGCGCCGCGCGATGTGCTGCAACGGGAACAACCCGGAAATGGAGATTGCCAGATGACCCGCCTGCCCGCCGCCGCCCTGCTGAGCCTTGGCCTTGCCCTGCCCGCCCAGGCCTTCGACCTTGCCGCGATGTCCGAGGCCGAGCGCGAGTTGTTCCGCGCAGAGGTGCGCAGCTACCTTATGGAAAACCCCGAGGTGCTGATGGAGGCGATCGGCGTGCTGGAACAGCGCCAGGCCGAGGCGCAGACGGCCAATGACGAGGCGCTGGTCCGGGTCAACGCGGCCGAGATCTTCGAGGACGGCCATTCCTGGGTCGGTGGCAATCCCGAGGGCGACATCACGCTGGTCGAGTTCGTCGATTACCGCTGTGGCTATTGCCGACGCGCCCATGACGACGTGGCCGAACTAGTCTCCAGCGACGGCAATATCCGCCTAGTGATGAAGGAATTCCCGATCTTGGGCGACCAGTCGGTTCTGTCCGCCCGCTTCGCCGTGGCGACGTTGCAGATCGCCGGGCCGGACGCCTATGAGAAAGCGCATGACGCGCTGATCACCTTCCGCGGCAATGTCACCGAGGACAGCCTGAAAGACCTTGCCGCCACGCTCGGGATCGACGGTGCCGCGATCCTGGCCCGCATGACCGCGCCCGAAGTCGACGCGGTGCTGGCCGCGAACCAGAGCCTTGCCCAGCGGATGCAGATCTCGGGCACGCCGACCTTCATCGTCGGGCCGCAGATGCTGCGGGGCTACATGCCGCTCGACGGCATGCGCCGGATCGTGTCCGAGATTCGCGAGAACTGAGGCGCAACGCTCACCGCGGGGCTGGGCCAAGAAAATTCAAGTTTTCTTGGCCCCGTGGCGGGTGGCGCGCCTTACTCTGCCGCCTCGGCCTCTGACGCCGCGCGCGCGGCGTCGATCTCGGCGGCCTTCTTCTCGACCTCGGCGACAATGCGCTCGATCATTTCCTCGTTGGCAATGCGGTGGTCCTGCTTGCCGGCAAGATAGACCATGCCATGCCCGGCCCCGCCGCCGGTAAAGCCCACATCGGTCATCAGCGCCTCGCCCGGGCCGTTCACCACGCAGCCGATGATCGACAGGCTCATCGGCGTCTTGATATGCTCAAGCCGCTTCTCCAGTTCGGCAACCGTCGAGATCACGTCGAAACCCTGCCTTGCACAACTGGGGCAGGAGATGATGTTGACGCCGCGATGGCGCAGGCCCAGCGATTTCAGGATCTCGAAGCCGACCTTGACCTCCTCGACCGGGTCGGCCGAAAGCGAGACGCGGATCGTGTCGCCGATCCCCGACCACAGCAGGTTGCCCAGCCCGACGGCCGACTTGATCGTGCCCGACACGAATCCGCCCGCCTCGGTGATGCCCAGGTGGATCGGCGCATCCGTCGCCTCGGCGATGCCCTGATAGGCGGCGGCGGCAAGGAAGACGTCAGACGCCTTCACGGAAATCTTGAACTCGAAGAAATCATTGTCCTCGAGGATGCGGATATGGTCGAGCGCGCTTTCGACCATCGCCTCGGGGCAAGGCTCGCCATACTTGTCGAGAAGGTGCTTTTCCAGCGAGCCCGCATTCACCCCGATCCGCATCGAACAGCCGTGATCGCGGGCGGCCGCGATGACCTCGCGCACGCGTTTCTCGTCGCCGATATTGCCCGGGTTGATCCGCAGGCAGGCCGCGCCCGCCTCGGCCGCCTCGATGCCGCGCTTGTAGTGGAAATGGATGTCGGCCACGATCGGCACCGGGCTTTCGGCGACGATCTCCTTCAGCGCCCTGGACGACGCCTCGTCGGGGATCGAGATGCGCACGATGTCCGCGCCCGCCTCGGCCGCGCGCTGGACCTGCTCGATCGTGCCGCGGATGTCGGTGGTGACCGTGTTGGTCATGGTCTGAACCGAGATCGGCGCGTCGCCCCCTACGGCAACGGGGCCCACATGGATCTGGCGGGACTTGCGGCGTTCGATATGGCGCCAGGGGCGCACGGCATGCAGCGACATCGGGTTATCCTGTCCGGCGGAGACTGATTTCGCCCCATGGATAAAGGATTGGCCGAGTCGCCGCAACGTGCGCCCTGTCGCGCTGGCGTCATTCCGTTCCGGCGCCGTCCCCGTTCATCGCCAGCGCAACCGCAAGGTCCGGATCGGCGGCCACATTGGCGATCTGGAACCGTTCGGTCAGCGCCTCGGCCGACAGTTCGACATTGCGCGCGACCTGCGCGCCGGGCGCGGCCGGGCCGTAGGTCTGGCCGTTCACCGCGAAATAGACAGCGCCCGAATTGCCCGCCCGCAGCCGCGCCGGCTGGTCGGTGTCGGGCAGCACATAGCGCTCGCCCGCATCGAGGATCTTTTCCAGAAGGACCGATCCGTCCGCCGCGGACACCCGGACCCAGGCGGGCCGGACCGCGATGATCGCCAGTTCGGGCAATTGCGACTCGGCCACGACCTGCACCTGCCCTGGGGAGACCGCAGACTCTGCCAAGGCAACGGCGTCCACGACACGCCGTTGGGCGGGCGCCTCGGCGACCAGGACACCGATCTCGCCCGGATCGAGCGTGGCGATGGGCCCGTCGCGTGGCACGAGGACGGGACGGTCCAGCACCTGCGGGCGGTAGAGCCGGTCCATGGCTTCGGTCGTGGGCGGGGTCACCGGCGCCTCGGCCAGAAGAACCCCGTCGGTGGTTCCGAGCGGGGCCACATCGGCCACCAGCCCGGGCTGGTGATCGAGCGGGGCGAGCTTGACCTGCTGGATCTGCTGCAGCACCGTCCAGCCGCCATAGCCCAGCACCGCCATCAGCGCCACGAGCACGGCAAGCGAGCCGATTGCGCCGGGCTCGATCCGCGCCAGGAATGCCTCGCCGCGGGGCACGAAGATGGCGTTGGGATCGGCCAGCGGATCGCGCACTTCCGAAGGTTTGCGCCGCTGCGCGGGTTTCGGTGTGGTGGCGGCCGGGCTCATCCCGTGAACGGTGGCGAAATTTCCCTCGTCGCAGAACCGCCGATAGGCCCATTCCGGGTCCAGCCCCAGATAGCGGGCATAGGACCGGACATAACCCGCGATGAAGCCGGGGGTCTCGAAGGCGGTGGGATCGGCGTTCTCGATGGCGGCGATATAGGTGGCGCGAATCTTAAGCTCGCGCTGGACATCCAGGAGCGACTTGCCCAGCGTTGCACGCTCGCCGCGCATGACATCTCCCAGACGCAACTCATAGGCGTCAAAACCTTTGGGTATGTCCCGAGAGCCCTCAGCCGCAGCGCGCGGCTGCTTGCGCCTGATCATCAAAACCGCCCCGTGCCTGCCTTTTGTTGCCTCGAAGACAGCGACGATCCCTTGGGAATCGCCGCTGAACTACTCGCAACCTATCACAAGCGCGGGATAACTGCACCCGCAGAACGTGATCAGGCAGTAAGCTCGGCGCGATTCAGCGCACAATGCGACCAGTATTCGTCCATCGCGCGGACCAGTAGGTCCATCTGCTCCTGCGTGTGCACCGGAGAGGGCGTGAAGCGCAGCCGCTCGGTGCCGCGGGGCACGGTGGGGAAGTTGATCGGCTGGACATAGATGCCGTAAAGTTCCAGCAGCTTGTCCGAGATCAGCTTGGTGTGGACCGGGTCGCCGACGATCACCGGCACGATATGGCTGCCATGGTCGATGACCGGCATCCCCAGCCCCTTGAAGCGGGCCTTGAGCACGCGGGCGCGGTCTTGGTGCTTTTCGCGCAGCCGCGTATCGCCCTTGAGGAACCGCACCGAGGCCGCAGCGCCAGCCGCCACGGCAGGCGGCAGCGAGGTCGAGAAGATGAAGCCCGGCGCGTAGGACCGCACCGCGTCGCACATCTTGGCCGAAGCCGCGATATAGCCGCCGAACACGCCATAGGCCTTGGCCAGCGTGCCGTTGATGATGTCGATCCGGTGCATGAGGTTGTCGCGCTCGGCCACGCCGGCGCCGCGGGGACCATACATGCCGACGGCGTGAACCTCGTCGATATAGGTCAGTGCATCGAACTCGTCGGCGAGGTCGCAGATTTCCTTGATCGGGCCGAAATCGCCATCCATCGAATAGACGGATTCAAAGGCGATCAGGATCGGCCGCCCCTTCTCGATCTTTTCGAGGATTTCACGCAGATGCGCGACATCGTTGTGGCGGAAGATGTGCTTTTCGCAACGCCCGCGCCGGATGCCCTGGATCATCGAGGCGTGGTTCAGTTCGTCCGAGACGATCACGAGGTTGGGAAACAGGACCGGCAGCGTCGAGAGCGTCGCATCATTCGCATTGTAGGCCGAGGTGAAGACCAGTGCGGCCTCTTTCTGGTGCAGGTCGGCCAGTTCGGCCTCGAGTGCCTTGTGATAGACCGTGGTCCCCGAGATGTTGCGCGTGCCGCCCGACCCGGCGCCGGTGGCGTTCAGCGCGTCCTGCATCGCGTCCAGCACGACCGGGTGCTGGCCCATGCCCAGATAGTCGTTGCCGCACCAGACCACGATATCTTGCTGGCCGCCATCGGGACGGCTCCATACGGCGTTGGGGAACTGGCCATTCCGGCGCTCGATGTCGATGAAGGTGCGGTAGCGCCCCTCGTCGTGAAGCCGGTTGATGGCCGTATCCAATGCTGCGGTATAGTCCACCGGGTCTCTCCTTCGTTTTCGGACCCCCAAGGGCCTCTGGCTGACCGGCGATCGCTCCCTGCGGCGCAGGGGCCGTCCGGGTCCTCCGTTTTATTTGCCGGGCGCCTTGCGGCACCCCCCTCGTGGCTCCTGACGTATCCTGGCGGGACACGCGGCGGCGCCGCTCCTCTTTCCCTATGCGTTCCTCTTAGCCGAAAAACGCCGTCTGTCTAACCGTGTTGCCGCAGATTTCACCCGTCGTCAGCAGTCGATCGCCGCATTCCGCCCGCCACGCATTCCGATCGAAACCCCCTGAACTGCGGGGCAGCGCGGCGTCGGAGATACAGCGCGATTCCACAGGTGGGGTGGGTCGCGCGCTCCACATCTCCCTCCAGTTAATGGCAACCAGCATCGCCAGACTTTGACCTCTGTCAAGTAGAACTGACATGATTGCTGTCAATTGAACTGGACAGAGGGCATCAGCGGTCCGCCACGACGACGCGGCAATCGTCGCGTCCCGATTGTCGGGCGCAGCTTGCCACCGCCTCGCGACCGGCCTCGGGGCCAGTGGCAACGGCCCAGATGCCCGTCGCGGGCGAGATCGCCAGCGCCTTGGCTCCGCGCGCCGGGCGGTAGGTCTTGCGCAGCCCTTCGCTGGCATCGGCACTGAGGCTGAGCTGCCGGGGCGCCCAGCCGATCGGGCGGATCTCGGCGACAATGACGCAACGCGGGCCGCCCTTGCGGGCCGAATCGCAACTTTTCAGCGCCGCGGCGCGGGCGGAATCGACATCGTGGTAGTTCGCGGCTGCCACGGTTGCCTCTGACAGGAGCCCCTCGCCCGGGGCTGCCGCGATGGCGCCGTAATAGTTCTGCTGTGCCCCGGCGAATTCCAGCGCGGTCCGGTCCCGCGCCGTCAGGAAGTCCTGCGCGATCACCGTCACCTCGACCCCGGACGGGTCGAAAAGCTGGGCGCGTGCCGCCTTGCCGTCCAGCGGCTCGGCCGCGCCTGCACCGGCGACAAGCACCGCAGCCACACCCAGACAGACCGCCCGCATCCTCGCCTCCGATCCCAGGCCCATCGACCATCCGGGGCGCAGCCTAGCGCGCCGCGCCGGGCGCGGCCAGCCCTCTGGACAGCGCCCGCACCGCTGTTAGGCTCCGCCCGACCCTGCGAACCCGGAGCCCCCCATGACCCTCGACGCCGTGCTGTCCCGAATCGATGCCGACCTGCCGCATGCGCTGGACCGGCTGATGGCGCTGATGCACATCCCCTCGATCTCGACCGACCCGGCCCATGCCGCCGATTGCGCCGCCGCCGCCGACTGGCTGGCCGAGGATCTGCGCGCCATCGGCTTCGACGCCCGGCCCTGCCCCACGCCCGGCCATCCGATGGTGCTGGGCACGGGGGGCGAAACGGGGCCGCATCTGCTGTTCTATGGCCATTACGATGTCCAGCCCGTCGATCCGCTGGAATTGTGGCACCGCAATCCGTTCGAGCCCGCGATCGAGGAAACCCCGCGCGGCCGGGCGATCCGCGGGCGCGGCGCTTCCGACGACAAGGGCCAGCTGATGACCTTTGTCGAGGCCTGCCGGGCCTGGAAGGCCGTTCACGGCAGCCTGCCCGCGCGCATCACGATGTTCTTCGAGGGCGAGGAGGAATCGGGCTCGCCCTCGCTGGTGCCGTTCCTCGAACAGAATGCCGATGCGCTGAAGGCCGATATCGCGCTGATCTGCGATACCGGGCTTTTCGCCGAAGGCACGCCCGGCATCGTGACCATGCTGCGCGGGCTGGTCGGCGAGGAGGTCACGATCACGGGTCCCGCGAAGGATCTGCATTCGGGCATGTATGGCGGGGCGGCGATGAACCCGATCCGGGTGCTGGCGCGCATCATCGCCGCGCTGCATGACGCGGACGGGCGGGTGACGGTGCCCGGCTTCTATGACGGGGTGCCGGAACTGCCCGAAGAACTCGCCCGGCAATGGCAGGGCCTCGGCTTCGACGCGGGCGCGTTCCTGGGCGAGGTGGGACTGTCCCATCCCGCCGGCGAAAAGGGGCGCACGCCGCTGGAAATGATCTGGTCGCGCCCGACCTGCGAGGTGAACGGCATATCGGGCGGCTATGCCGGGGCGGGGTTCAAGACGGTGCTGCCCGCCAGGGCCTCCGCCAAGATCAGCTTCCGCCTTGTCGGCCACCAGGACCCGCTGGCAATCCGCGAGTCGTTCCGCGCCATGGCGCGCGCCATGCTGCCGCCCGACTGCACGGTCGAGTTCCACGGCCATGGCGCCTCGCCCGCGGCGCAGATGTCGATCGCCGATCCCGCCTTCGAAAAGGCCCGCACCGCGCTGTCCGCGGAATGGCCGAACCCGGCCGCCTTCATCGGCTCGGGCGGGTCGATCCCGGTGGCGGGCCATTTCAAGGAGATCCTCGGGATGGATTCGATGCTGATCGGCTTTGCCCATGCCGACGACGCGATCCACTCGCCGAACGAGAAATACGATGTCGCAAGCTTTCACAAGGGCATCCGCAGTTGGGCGCGCATCCTCGCCGCGCTGGCCGCCTGACGCGCCACCCGGACCGGGCGCGAGCGCGCCGCGCCTCTGGCGCGGCGCCGGGCCCAACCGCAGGCGGCGGCGCAAGCCGCCAACGGAGGGCGGGAGGCGTTCCTTGCTCGCGAAAACGGTTCGGGACCGGATTGGCCCGCGGTTCCATAGCCGTGGAGGCGTCGTGGAGGATTCATCTCGTGACCTTGGCAGAATGACCCGGACGCATGAGCGGACCCGGACCTCCGCCCCCCGGGATCGGGACCGGCCTGCCCGGTGGACCTTTTCGCGAGGGGCAGCCGTTCGGACCGAACACCGTCCCGCGCGTGCCGTCACTACCACAGACCCTTTTTCCGGTTCCTTATTCGGCCTAGCCGACGGACTTCCGGGACCCGAGAAACTGAATCATCTCGGCCTTTGCCTGGCCGATGATGCTTTCGGCGAGGGCGTTCTCACGGGAATCTCCGACAATTCCGACCGACGTGTCAACACCGGCCTCGGCAGAAAGCCCGGTGTATCGGATTGACAGATTCTGGCCAGCCTCAACTGGTCGTCGCAACAGCAAGTATACGGAGGTTGGGATCGGACGAAGACACAGATATTCGACAAGTTCCGGACGCGCGCCGATCTGTTCGCCCGAAAGGCCGGGCGTGGCGCGTGGGTCGGCGGCAGTTCTGGCCGCTGATTGCACCGGGGAAAGGCGCGCGAAGATGATACGGAACATGCCTTCGCAATGTCTCTCGGACCGTTGGCGATCCATCGGCTCACCCTTCTTCAGGATCCCGTTTGGCGGTGCGCAATTCCCGGACCTCGCGCTCCTGTTGCCTCATACGGTCCTTCTCGGCCTTCGTCCGGCTGGCATTACGCTGAGCCTGTCGGCACCGGACACGCAGGCCGTCGGACGGACAGCCAGGCTTCGGCGCAACCGGTGCGGTTCTGTCTAAACAGCAGACCGCCGCGTTCGCGTGGTTCGGTCGTCCAGGCGGGCATGGCTCCCTGCCCTGTCATGGGGCTTATCCTTCGAGCGTTTCGCGCTATGGCAAAGCCGGGGCGGCTCACGACGCCCACCTGCTCGCCGTTCGATGGGCTCTCGATCCGTATGAATGCAAGCGCCAGTCCCGCTCGGCGGGCTGAAGGCCAACCCCTTCCAGGGCCGGGCGCCTTCGGCTCGTGGGTATTTGGACCAGGAAGAAGACCAGGGGCGGGGCAAAACCCTTCGACGGGGTGGGCCGGTCATGCTAGCCTTTCCGGGGAAGATCCTTGGAAATGGCAAATGCTCGGGGCGTTACCGGCTTGCCTGCTCCTGGTTCCGGCGCTGGCGGCGGCCGATATCCTGGCCTGTGATATCCTCCTTCTGAGCGTCGATGCCACGGACCCGGAACTGGCGGAGCATGTCTGCGACGTAGCGATGGCCGCCCTGCCGGTGCTTGCCGCCTGTCACCTGCCGCTGGACAGGCCCGTTCACATCGCGATCGGCGCCGAAATCCTGTTCGTCGGTCTGCCCTGCCCGGGCAGGTATCATTGCGGGCAGGACCGGATCCGAGCTGATGGAGCCCGGGAACCTCGCCGATCCGGGCCTCGGGCTGGACGGGCCGTTTCGGACCATCCCGGCGGCCACCCGGTTCGACAGCCTGATCGTGCATGAACTGACGCATGCTCTTTACGACGCGGTCGGAACGCCCGGCACGCAGTCCTTCGCCAATGACGAATACATCGCCCATGCCATGCAGTTGCAAAGCCTTGATCCCATCCACCCCGAGACGCTGCTGGCCGCGGTCGGCCCGCATCTCGGCGGACTATGCCGCGCGGGTCTGGCGGCATTTCGACAGCCCGGGCAATGGCTGCGATTTCGTCGCCGAGATCGTAGCGGGCCGGGTCGATCTGTCGCTGCCCTCCCGGTGAGGGGTCAGACTTCCTCGACGATCACCAGATCACGCTCCGAGGCGCCGCGGGCGTGGTCCAGCGCCTGCTGGTATTTCGGGGAGTTGTAGCAGGCTTCTGCCGCTTCGAGGCTGGGAAAGCGCGCCACGACATTGCGCGGACGGTCCCGGCCCTCGAGCTGGACGTAGCGGCCGCCGCGCGCCAGGAATACCCCGCCATGTTCGGCGATGGCCTCGGTCGCGAGGGCGGCGTACCGTTCGTAGGCGGCTTCGTCGGTGACGCGGACATTGGCGATCCAGAGCGCAGGCATCCCTCAGCCCTCCAGCAGGGTTTCGGCGGCGCGGATCGCGGCCTCGGCATTGGCGATGTCGCGCGCGCCGCCCTGGGCCATGTCGGGCCGCCCGCCGCCGCCCTTGCCGCCCAGTTCGGCAACCGCCGCCTTGACCAGATCGACGGCCGAGACGCGCGCGGTCAGGTCGCCCGTCACGCCCGCGGCGACCGCCGCCTTGCCCTCCGCCTCGGCGATCAGGAGGATCGCGCCCGAGCCGAGCCGGGCCTTGTGCTCGTCGATCAGCGGCGGCAGGTCCTTGCCCGAGACACCCGTCAGCACCTGGGCGAGGAAGGGCACGCCGCCCACCTGACGCGCCTCGGGCGCCGCAGCGGGACCGGCCAGCGCCAGTTCACGACGCAGGGTCGCCACCTCGTTTTCCAGCGCGCGGCGCTCGTCCACCAGCGCCTTGACGCGGGCGGCCAGTTCGGCGGGCTGGGCGCGCAGGATCTCGGCCACCTCGGACAGGCGGGCCTGCTGGGCGATCAGATGCTCGAGCGCGCCCTGCCCGGTCAGCGCCTCGATCCGGCGCACACCGGCCGAGGAGGCGCTGTCGCCCAGCACCACGCACAGCCCGATATCGCCGGTGCGTTCGACATGGGTGCCGCCGCACAGCTCCAGCGACCAGGTGTTGCCGTCCTGCCCCTTGCCGGTGGGCGCGCGGCCCATCGAGACCACGCGCACCTCGTCGCCGTATTTCTCGCCGAACAGCGCCTGCGCGCCGATGGCGCGGGCGTCGTCCGGTGTCATGATGCGGGTTTCGACCGGCGAATTCTGGCGGATGAAGGCGTTGACCTCGCTCTCGACGGCGGCCAGTTCCTCGCGGCTCATGGCCTTGGAATGCGAGAAGTCGAAGCGCAGCCGGTCGGGCGCGTTCAGCGAGCCCTTTTGCGCGACATGCTCGCCAAGCGTCTGGCGCAGCGCCTCGTGCAGCAGGTGCGTGGCCGAGTGATTGGCCCGGATCGCCGAACGGCGGGCGTGATCGACGCGCAGTTCCAGCGGGTCGCCGACCGACAGCCCCCCCTTGGCGGGCGTCACCTTGTGGGCGAACAGCCCGCCGGGCATCTTCTGGGTGTCATGGATCACGCCCGAGGCATCGGGTTTCAGCCATGTGCCGCTATCGCCCACCTGCCCGCCGGATTCGGCATAGAACGGGGTCTGGTTGACCACCATCCAGCCGGTCGCGCCTTCGGAAAGCGAGGCCACCTCGGCGCCCTCCACGACCAGCGCCAGCACCTGCCCTTCGGCCACCTCGGTATCGTAGCCCAGGAATTCGGTCGGGGCGACGCGCTCGGCGATCTCGTACCAGATGGTCGCCTCCTTCGCCTCGCCCGAACCGGCCCAGCTGGCGCGCGCCTTGGCCTTCTGCTCGGCCATGGCCGCGTCGAAGCCCGCCACATCGACCCCGCGCCCCATCTCGCGCAGCGCGTCCTGCGTCAGATCGAGCGGGAAGCCATAGGTGTCATAAAGCCTGAACGCCGCCTCGCCGGGCAGTGCCGCGCCCTCGGGCAGGCGGCCAAGTTCGTCGTCCAGCAGGCGAAGGCCGCGGTCGAGCGTCTGCTTGAAGCGGGTTTCCTCCAGCTTCAGCGTCTCCTCGATCAGCGCCTGCGCGCGGCGCAGTTCGGGATAGGCCGCGCCCATCTGGGTCACCAGCGCCCCCACCAGCCGGTGCATCACCGGATCCTGCGCGCCCAGCAGATGCGCGTGCCGCATCGCGCGGCGCATGATCCGGCGCAGCACATAGCCGCGCCCGTCATTGCCGGGCATCACCCCGTCCGCGATCAGGAAGGAGGTCGAGCGCAGGTGGTCCGCGATCACCCGATGGTGGACATTGCCCGGCCCGTCCGGCTCGGACGAGGTCGCATGTGCCGATGCCTCGATCAGCGCGCGCATCAGGTCGGTGTCGTAATTGTCGTGCTTGCCCTGCAACAGCGCGCCGATCCGCTCCAGCCCCATGCCGGTGTCGATCGACTGCATGTCGAGGGCGCGCATGCTGCCATCCTCGAACTGCTCGTTCTGCATGAAGACGAGGTTCCAGATCTCGATGAAGCGGTCGCCATCCTCGTCCTTGCTGCCCGGCGGGCCGCCCCAGATCGAGGGGCCATGGTCGAAGAAGATCTCCGTGCAAGGGCCGCAGGGGCCGGTGGGGCCCATCATCCAGAAATTGTCGTTGGTGGGGATGCGGATGATCCGCTCGTCGGGCAGGCCCGCGACCTTCTTCCAGATCGCGGCGGCCTCGTCATCGGTGTGATAGACGGTGACCAGCAGACGATCCTTTGGAATGTCGAAATCGCGGGTCAGCAGCTCCCAGGCATAGGGGATCGCGTTTTCCTTGAAATAGTCGCCGAAGCTGAAATTCCCCAGCATCTCGAAGAAGGTATGATGCCGGGCGGTATAGCCGACATTGTCCAGATCGTTGTGCTTGCCGCCCGCGCGGACGCATTTCTGCGAGGTGGTGGCACGGGTGTAGTCGCGCTTCTCGACCCCGGTGAACAGGTTCTTGAACTGCACCATCCCCGAGTTGGTGAACATCAGCGTGGGGTCGTTGCGCGGCACAAGGGGCGAGCTGTCGACCACCTCGTGGCCGTTCTTCTGGAAATAGCTCAGAAAGGTCGAACGGATGTCGTTCAGGCTGGGCATGTCGGTCGCGCCTCGGGGTCTTCGGAATTTCCGATCCGATGTATCGCCGCGCGCGGGGGCTGTCCATGGCCAAGGCGGCGCTGCGCCCGCCTGCCCCTCAGCCCGCGGTGGCGCGCAGCAGCCGCTTGCGGGCAGGCGGGATCGCGCGGATCTCGAGCCCGGTAAAGACATGCAGCGTGTTCAGGTCGCGATCGACCACCGCATGATCGCTGACCCAGCCGCCCATCACCAGATAGCTGCGCAGAAGCGGCGGCATGCCCAGCATGGCGCGTTTTGCGTCCGGCTTCACCAGTCCCAGCATCTGCGCGAACCGGAACACGTTCGGCGCCTTGACCCGCGGTAGCCAGCGCTTGGGCGCAAGATGGCGCTCCTTGAGCAAGGCGAAGGCATCCATGTAGGTTTCGGCCTCGGTGCCCTTGAAGGACGAACAGCCGAACAGCATCTCGACGCCGGTTTCGTCGACAAAGCGCGTCATCGCGCCCCATGCGACGCGCAGGATGTCCGGGTCGCGCCAATCGGGATGGATGCAGAAGCGCCCCATCTCGACCATCGGCCCGTCGAACTCGGCCAGCGCCGACAACTCGTAATACTGCGCCGAATAGCTTTGCCCGATCTCGGCCCCGCCCTTGAGCGGCATGAGCCGGAAACAGCAGACCAGCGTGCCGCTGCGCACGTCCTCGACCAGCATATGACGACAGAGCGCGTCGAAGGCATCGGCATCCAGCCCCTCGGGGACGTCGGGCGTCGCGCGGAAGGTCAGGTAGCGCAGACGCTGGGCGGCCTCGATTTCGTCCGGGGTCCGGGCGAGGCGGGCGGCATATCGACCCTTGCGAAGTGACGGCATCGTGACCGCTCCCGCGGACTGGCGGACGCGACGCGCCCGACTATCTATAATCACGACGGCGTTAGCACAGAATTTGTGACAACTGAAGGACAGGGCGCACGAGGCAAGATGACCCAGAAGATCACCAGAACAGATGCGGAGTGGCGCGCCGAGTTGTCGGACCTTGCCTACAAGGTCACCCGCAAGCACGGCACCGAGCGGCCCTTTACCCATGACGATTTCCCGAAACGACCGGGCAGTTTCCGCTGCATCTGCTGCGGCGCGCTCCTGTTCGATGCCGGGGACAAGTTCGACAGCGGAACGGGCTGGCCGAGTTTCACCCGCCCCGCGGATCCGGAGGCGGTGGGGGAAACCACCGATCGCAGCTTCTTCATGAAACGGACCGAGGTGCATTGTGCCCGCTGCGACGCCCATCTGGGCCATGTCTTTCCCGACGGGCCCGCGCCCACCGGGCTGCGCTATTGCATCAACGGGGTTGCGCTGGATTTCGAGGAAAGGGGCTGAACTGCCCTGCCTTCGGGGGCCGGGCCGCTAGCGCGGCCCCAAAGCATCCTCGGCGCGGAAATTGCCCAGGTTGCGGAACAACTGGCCGAGGAAGGTGATGCCCTTGACGTTCGATTCGGTCACCCGCCGATTGAGCGCAATCACCCGGCCCTGTTCCAGACCGAAGCGCTCGACATTCTCGACCGTGCCGTTCGAGGCAAAGGAGATCGCTACCACCTGCCGCTCGATATTCTCGGGCGCGCGGGGGCCGACCGTCTTCCAGGTGTTCTCGACGTAATACCACGCCTCGTCGCGCATCACGCCATTGACCGAGGGGGTGCCGACCAGTTCGGCCACGCTGTCGCGGGTATCCACGCCCACCACGATTGCGGACAGATCCTCCTCGGAGGGGGCGTAGCCGTTCTTGCGCATGATCGGGGAACAGCCCGCAATCGACGCGCATAGAACGACGACGAGCGCCAGTCTGGCGGAACCTGCCCGGGGCCTTGCCATGCCAACCTCTTGTCACAAGGGCTCTTGCCTCCTAATCCGCTTACATCAGAGAGCCACCCGGGTTCAAGGAAGGAACGTCGCCATGACCGATACCGGGCCCATCCCGATGACGATCCGGCTTGCCGCACTGTCCGGCCGTGCCGCCCTGCCGCTAAGCGTGCTGCCCGATGCCACGGCGCAGGAGGCAATGGCCGCGCGGCTGGGACTGCTGGGGCTGAGAAAGCTGCGCTTCGAGGGCGAACTGGCACCCGAGGGGCGGCGCGACTGGCGGCTGTCGGGGCGACTGGGCGCGACCGTGGTCCAGCCCTGCGTGGTCACCCTGGCCCCGGTGACGACGCGGATCGAGACCGATCTGCTGCGCCTCTACCGCGCCGGGATGGCGGCGCCGGCCCCGGGCAGCGAGATCGAGATGCCCGAGGATGACAGCGAGGAGCCCCTGCCCGACCGGCTGGAACTGCTGGCGGTGATCGAGGAGGCGCTGGCACTGGCGCTGCCGCTTTATCCGCGTGCCGAGGGGGCCGAGAGCGGCGAGGCCAGCTTTGGCCCGCCGGGGGTGGCGGCGATGCGGGACGAGGACACCAGGCCCTTTGCCGCGCTGGCCCGGCTGAAGGGGCACAAGGACGGGGCGGACTAGCGGCACCCGCCCTGCGGGTTTCGCCTCGCTTGCGCGAGGCGACCGGGGCCGGGGGCTGCGCCCCCGGCCTTTTGGGTATTTGGGCCAAGAAGAAGAGGCAGGCGTGGATGCGGGGCTACCAGCGTCCGGTCAGGCTGCGGATAAGCAACCCTGCGCGGCGGTGGAATTCCGAGGTCGCAAGTCGGCCCTCGGCCACCCTTGCAGGCTCGGCCGCGGCGCGGCTGAGGATCGCGCCCGCGCGCCAGGCGCTCAGCGCGGCGGGGGTCGCGGCGGGGGGAATCGCGGCGCGCTGGCGGCGGACGGCGGCAAGCCGGGCAAGGCCCTGGCGGGCCAGGGCTGAGACGGCTTCGGGGCGGCCATCGACCAGCGGCAGGCGGCCGCGCACCTCGAGATCGGGCACCGCAACGAGCCAGTTGGCGATGCCCTGGGCGAAGGCCAGATCGCGCAGCGCCCGCTCCCCCGTTGCGGCGCCCAGAACCCGCGCCGCGACCCACATCAGCGTGCCGAAGCCTGCGTCGATATGCGCCTCGAACGCCGCCTGATCGGCAAAGGGTGCGCGGGTGCAATCCCAGCGGCGCGCGGCCACGAGAGTATCGAGCAGAATTGCGCCCTCGGGATCGAGCACCTGCGCCAGCGGTGTCGCGACCTCGTGGCGACGGACCGGGCCGCCGCGCGCGATCTCGTCCAGCACGTCGCGCCACCATTGCAGGCGCATTTCGGCAATCAGCGGCTCCTGGGTCAACCAGGGCGCGCGCGCCACCTCGACATTGAAGGCGTAAAGCGGCAGCAGCCTTTCGCGCGCCGCAACCGGCGCCGTCATCGTTGCGAGGAAACGGTCGGGATCGCCCCGCCGGACGATCTCGGCGCAGGCGTCAAGGCTCATCGCGGCCGGGCCACGGTCAGCAGATAACCGTACTCGGCCCGGCAGGCGCGCCAGGTGGCGATCTCATCCTCGGCCGCCGCCAGCACATCGGCAAGCGCGGCCGACGCGCCGGGGCTGAGGGTGGCGATCTGGCGTTCCATCGGCTGGAAATAGCCCTCCCATGCCGCATCGGACAGGGGGCGCTGACCAAGGACCGTGTATCCCGCCGCCTCGACCTGCGCCGCAATGCCTGCCGCGTCTGTGATCTGGGGGTATTCCCGATCCCAGAAGGCGCGCGCCCGGGCCGAGGGCGTCGCGGTGAACCAGCAGGCTTCGGAAAACGCCACCGCGCCGCCCGGGGCCAGCGCGGCGCGCCAGCGGCTCAGCCCCTCGGTCACACCGAGGAAATAGAGCGCGCCGGCCGACCAGATCAGATCGAAGGGCCCGGTCAGCGCGCCCATGTCGCCCTGCCGCACCCGGACCCGCGGCTCGTCCGCGAAACGCGCCGCCGCGCGGTCGGCATAATGGGGGTGCAGTTCGACCGCCTCGACCCGGCCGCGCGGCACATGGGCCAGCAGCGCCGCGATATCCGCCCCCGGCCCGCAGCCCGCATCGCAGATCGCGCCATCTGCGGGCACGCCTGCCAGCGCCAGCGCCCAGTCCAGGCTGTCACCGTCGCTCGGCCCGCCGCGGGGCAAGTCGTCGTAAAGCGTGAAGAAGGCTTCCATGTCCATCAGGCTTTCCCCGATACCGGCGCCCCGTCGCGCACCAGTTTCCACACGACCGCATCCAGAAGCGCCTCGAAACTGGCATCGACGATATTGGGCGAGACCCCCACCGTGGCCCAGCGCCGCCCCTGCCCGTCCTCGCAGTCGATGATGACGCGGGTCACCGCCTCGGTGCCGCCGTTTGTGATGCGCACCTTGAAATCGACCAGCTTCATGTCGTCGATGATCGACTGGTAGGGCCCGAGGTCCTTGGCCAGCGCGCGCGACAGAGCGTTGACCGGGCCGCGGTCGTTGCCCTCGGCATCGAGGCTTTCGGACACCGACAGCTTGCGCTCGCCCGCAATGTCGACCACCACAACCGCCTCGGAGAGTGTCACCGTGCGGTCGGGCGGCAGACGGCGGCGTTCCACCGTCACGCGGTAGCGTTTCACCGTGAAGAACGTGGGCAGTTGCCCCAGGATGCGGCGGGCGGCGATCTCGAAGCTTGCCTGCGCGGTGTCGTAGGAATAGCCCTGCCCCTCGCGCGTCTTGATCTCGTCGAGGATCAGGGGCAGGCGCGGGTCGTCGGGGGCAACCTCGATGCCGGCATCGGCCAGACGGCTGCGCAGGTTCGACTGCCCCGCCTGGTTCGACATCGGGATCACGCGGGCATTGCCGACGAGGGCCGGGTCGATGTGTTCGTAGGTCGTGGGATCCTTGAGGATGGCGCTGGCGTGCAGCCCCGCCTTGTGGGTGAAGGCCGAAGCGCCGACATAGGCCGCGGCCTTGCGCGGCACGCGGTTGAGGATGTCATCCAGAAGCCGCGAGGCGCGGGTGAGCCCCGCCAGCGCCTCGCGCGTCACGCCGGTCTGGAACCGGCTGGCATAGGGTTCCTTCAGCAGGAACGTGGGGATCAGCGTGGTCAGGTTGGCGTTGCCGCAGCGTTCGCCCAGCCCGTTCAGCGTGCCCTGCACCTGCCGCGCCCCGGCGTCCACGGCGGCCAGGCTGCCCGCCACCGCGTTGCCGGTATCGTCATGGGTATGGATGCCGATGGTCGTGCCGGGGATGCCGCGGGCGATGACCTCGGCGGTGATCTCGCCCACCTCACGAGGCAGCGTCCCGCCGTTGGTGTCGCACAGAACGATCCAGCGCGCGCCGGCCTCGTGCGCGGCCTTGAGGCAGTCGAAGGCATAGGCCGGGTCGGCCTTCCAGCCGTCGAAGAAATGTTCCGCGTCAAACAGCGCCTCGCGCCCCTCTCGCACCACATGGGCGATGGAGCGGGCGATGTTCTCGACGTTCTCCGCCAGCGTGATGCCCAGCGCCGTGGTGACGTGGAAATCGTGGGTCTTGCCGACGAGGCAGACGCTCTGCGTGCCCGCGTTCAGGACGGTGGCCAGCACCTCGTCGTTCTCGGCCGACCGCCCGGCCCGCTTGGTCATGCCGAAGGCGGTCAGCCGCGCGCGGGTCTTGGGCGCGGTCTCGAAAAAGGCGCTGTCGGTGGGGTTCGCGCCGGGCCAGCCGCCCTCGATGTAATCGACGCCGAGGGCGTCGAGCGTCCGGGCGATCCGGCATTTCTCGTCGGTCGAGAACTGCACCCCCTGCGTCTGCTGCCCGTCGCGGAGGGTCGTGTCGTAGAGGTAGAGGCGTTCGCGGGTCATCGGATAAACCGCGCTCCAAGATCATTCCGTCCGGGCCGCAGGCCCGGACAGCGCCCGACCCGCCCCCCAGGGGCGGGCGCTTTCAGCCCCCACCCCTCGGGCCGGGCGCTGGGGCAAGTGGCTTGCGACGAAGCTATCATTTCAGCGCCTCAAGCTTAGCCGGGTCGAAATGGTCCTTGATCTCAGCATGAGCGTCACGCTCCTTCGTCGCGCGCAGTTCCAAGCCCGAAAAGCCAGCAGATGCCCTCAGGTCGTCGGCCGCAGCATATTCTTTACGCTTGCGAAGATTTGCCCATTGAAAAGCAAGCGCGCTCGCAAGCTCGATCTGTTCAGGAGGCCGGACGCCACTCCATGAAACACCGATGCTCAGACCATCGCTCGTCCTTTCGTCTCGACCCTCCCGCCACCAATCGGAACTAGGATCAAGGCCCAGCAAGTTGAGCGCATAGCGGAGAGCCGCACCTTGACCATTGGCGGCCAACGCATGCAGAGCACCAATCGCCTCGGCCGTGTTTAGATCATCGGCAAGATGGGGCAATACGCAGTGGAGACCGTAACCGTCGGGATTTTCCGGTTCTGACAAGCGGAACCAATTCCGCAGGGTATCTTTGGCGTTTTCAGCCTTCTCCACCGTCCAGTCCATCGGGCTGCGGTAATGCGTGGACAGGAACACGAAGCGGATCACCTCGCCCGGCACTTTCCAGCCTCCGCTCCAATTTCCGTCCAGCAGGTCGCGCACGGTGAAGAAATTGCCAAGGCTCTTGGACATCTTCTTGCCCTCGACCTGCAGCATCTCGTTGTGCATCCAGACCCGGGCGAAACCGCCCTCGGGGTGGGCGCAGCAGCTTTGGGCGATCTCGTTCTCGTGGTGGGGGAATTGCAGGTCGATGCCGCCGCCATGGATGTCGAAGGACGCCCCCAGCAATTCATGCGCCATGGCCGAGCATTCGATGTGCCAGCCCGGCCGCCCGCGGCCCCAGGGGCTGTCCCAGCCCGGCAACTCGTCATCCGAGGGCTTCCACAGGACGAAGTCCATCGGGTCTTCCTTGAACGGCGCCACCTCGACCCGGGCGCCCGCGATCATGTCGTCGACCGACCGGCCCGAAAGCGCGCCATAGGCCGCATAGGACCGCACCCGGAACAGCACATGGCCTTCGGCCGCATAGGCATGACCCTTGGCGATCAGCCCCTCGATCATGGCGATCATCGCCCCGATCCACTCGGTCGCGCGCGGCTCATGGCTGGGCCGCAGCGCTCCCAGCGCATCCATGTCGGCGTGATACCAGCCAATGGTCTCGTCCGTCCGCTCGCGGATCAGGTCCTCCAGCGACCGCGGATCGCCCGCCGCGCGCCGCGCCTGCGCGGCGGCGTTGATCTTGTCATCGACATCGGTGAAATTGCGCACATAAGTCACCGCGCCCTCGCCATACACATGGCGCAACAGCCGGAACAGCACGTCAAAGGTCACCACGGGCCGCGCATTGCCCAGATGCGCGCGGTCATAGACGGTGGGCCCGCAGACATACATCCGCACATTCGCGGGGTCGAGGGGCTCGAACGTCTCCTTGCGGCGCGTCCTGCTGTTGTATAGGCGGATCTCGGTCATGGCGTGGTCCTTCGCGCGCGTCCCGGGCCGGGTTCTGGCATATCCGGGCCGCGATGGGAATATGCCGACCGGCTTGCACAACCGCGCGCCACGGGGCACCCTGCCCGCATGACCGAGGATCAGATCATCGCCTTCTGCGACGCGCTGCCCGGCGCCACGCGCGAGCAGCCCTTCGGCCCCGAGGCCGAGGTCTGGAAACTCGGCGGCAAGATCTTCGCGATCCTCGCGCTCGGTCAGGGCCGCGTCTCGCTCAAATGCCCCGATCCCGCCTTTGCCGAAATGCTGATCGAAACCGGCCGCGCCACCCGCGCCCCCTATCTGCCGCGCGGCGGCTGGATCGCGTTGCCCGCTTCTGACCCCGACCTTGCCCACCGCCTGACCGAAAGCCACGCCACCATCCGCGCCAGCCTGCCCAGACGCCTGCGCGACAGCCTCGGCTGAGACGCCGCGCCCCCTTGCCCCTTCTTCTGGCCCCAAATATCCCCGCCGGAGGCATCCGACAGGAGACAGGGGCGATGGACCACGACGATCTGGCGCATTGGTCGAAACGCGCCGCCGACTGGGCGCGCGACTATCACCGGGGGCTGCGCGACCGCCCCGTGCGCGCACAGACGCCCCCCGGCGCCACCGCCGCCCGCCTGCCCGCCGCACCGCCCGAGGCCGCCGAACCGATGGAAACGATCTGGGACGATTTCCAGGCGCTGGTGCCCGATGCCATGACCCATTGGCAGCATCCCCGCTTCTTCGCCTATTTCCCGGCGAACGCCGCCCCCGCCTCCATGCTGGCCGAGCAACTGGCCAATGCGATGGCCGCGCAATGCATGCTCTGGCAGACCGCCCCCGCCGCCACGGAACTTGAACAGGTGACGGTCGACTGGCTGCGTCAGGCGCTGGGGCTTGCCCCCCGCTTCACCGGCACGATCCATGACAGCGCCACCACCGCCACTCTCTCGGCGGTGCTGACGATGCGCGAACGCGCGCTGGGCTGGGCGGGCAATGCGCAGGGGCTGTCGGGCCAGAAGCGGCTGAGGCTTTATGCCAGCGCCCAGACCCATTCCTCGGTCGACAAGGCGGCGCGGCTGTCCGGGATCGGGCAGGAGAACCTGGTCAAGGTGCCGACGGACGCGACCCATGCGATGGATCCCGAGGCGCTTGATGCCGCGATCCGGGCCGATCTGGCGGCGGGCCACCTTCCGGCGGGCGTGATCCTGTGTGTCGGCGGCACCGGGATCGGCGCCATCGACCGGGTCGCGGAAACGCTGGCCATCGCCCGGGCGCATCATCTTTACACCCATGTCGATGCGGCCTGGGCGGGCTCGGCGATGATCTGCCCGGAATTCTGGGCGCTATGGGAAGGGATCGACGGGGCCGATTCCATCGTCACGAACCCGCATAAATGGCTGGGCGTGCAGTTCGACTGCGCGGTGCAGTTCCTCGCCGACCCCGCGGCACAGGTCCGCACGCTGGGGCTGCGGCCCGATTACCTGGAAACGCTGGGCCAGTCGGATGTGACCGATTTCAACGAATGGACGGTGCCGCTGGGCCGTCGGTTCCGGGCGCTGAAGCTGTGGTTCGTGCTGCGCGCCTATGGGCTGGAAGGATTGCGCACCCGCATCCGGAACCACGTCGCCTGGGCCGCCGAGGCGCGCGACGCCATCGCCGCCCTGCCCGGTTTCGAGATCGTGACCGAGCCGCGGTTGTCGCTGTTCACCTTCGCGCTTGGCGACGATGCCGCGACCGAGGCGCTTCTGAAACGGGTCAATGATGACGGCCGCGTCTACCTGACCCAGACGCGGCATCAGGGCCGGTTCGTGATCCGGGTGCAGGTCGGGTCGTTCGACTGCACGCACGCGGACGTGATGATGCTGCCCCGCGTGCTGGCGAAGGTGAGCGGGGCGGCCTGACGCCGCCCCGGCCCCCGGTTCAGAACCGGAACGACGCGCGCAGCGTCGCGGTGGTGGCATCGCCACCCACACCCGAGCTGCCGAACTCGTCGAAATCGTGGTAGAGAACCTCGCCACCGATGATCCAGGATGGCGACGGCTGCCAGGCAAGCCCCACACCGACGAACGGGCCCGTCTCGTCGCCGAGCGAGGTGCCGGCACGCGCCGCGCCCGCCGTGCCGTAGAGCATGGTCGACCCCATATCGTAACCCACCTGCCCCTTCAGCCGCCAGACATCTTCCAGCTCCTCGGTGCCGCCCGCGAGGCCGATATCGGCGCGGTCATAGTCCAGCTCGATGCCGGTCACCAGCGTGCCCATGTCCCAGCGATAGCCGACATGAAAGCCATAGATCTCGCCATCGCCGCCGCTCGCACCCGAGACATTCACATCGGCATAGCCCAGTTGCAGACCGGCATAGGCGCCGCCCCAATCGCCGCTCGGGGCAGGCACCGGCACGGGCGCCGCGGCAATGACCGGCTGATCGGCCGGGGCGGGGCTGTAGCTGCCGGCCAGCGCCGGGGTGACCGCAACGGCGCCGAAAGTCAGCGCCAGCGGAAGCGTGAAACGATTCAGTTTCATCGGAATTCTCCTTGCCTCTCTATCGTCCTCGGAATTCGGCCCGATAAAGGGCCAGGCGTCCGAACCGGCGCCTCTCGATGATACTGTAAAAAGGGCTGCATCGCCTGCAGTGAAAGGGACGAACACGGGGATGTGACACAGCCCCTGTTCCACGCTCCCCGCCCGGCGGCTTTCCGCCGGGCGGGGGCTGGACAAGCGGCAGCCGCTCGCCCAGCCTCCGGACAATCGCTCCCCGCCTCCCCGGAGACCGCCCATGGCCCGCCGACTTGCCCTGATCCTGACGATCCCGCTGCTGGTCGCGCAGGCCCCGGCACTTGCCCAGACCGGCAACTGGCCCGCGCCTGACGATCTTTTTGTCAACGACCATGCCGCGATCATCGAGGCCGCGGCCGAGGACCGCCTGCGCGCCGCGCTGTCCGCGCTGCGGGCCGAAACCGGGGTCGAGATGACCGTGGTGACCATCGCCCGCCGGTCCGATTACGGGTATCTTGGCCTGTTCGAGGATTTCGCGACGGACCTTTTCAACGCCTGGAGCGTGGGCGATGCGACGCGCAATGACGGCATCCTTGTTCTGGTTGCCCATCGCGACCGCGAGATGCGGCTGGAACTGGGCGCGGGTTACGCGCGCGACTGGGACCGCGTGGCGCGCGATGTGGTCGAGGAGAGCTTCCTGCCCCTGTTCCGCGAGGACCGCTATTCCGAGGGGATCGAGACCGGCACCATGGCCGCCATCGCCCGCATCGCCCGGCCCCATGCCGCGGGCAAGCCGCCCGGGTCCGGCTCGGGCACGGGCGGATGGGGGGCGGGGCTTCTGCCGCCGCTGCTGTTCGCGGCCTTCTTTCTGGCGGTCGCCTTCCGGCGGCGGCTGGGCGATCTGGGCCTGCGGGTCCGGCGCTGCCCCGGTTGCGGCCATCGCGGCCTGCACCGGAGCCGCGAGGTGATCCGCCCCGCCACTGGCGCCGAGGTCGGCGAAGGCCGACAGGTCACCTCCTGCCCCGCCTGCGGGCGGCGCGACACGAAAACCTACCCGATCTCGCACCCCGGCGGGTCGAGCGGCGGCTTCGGCGGCGGCAAGTCTTCGGGGGGCGGCGCCAGCGGGCGCTGGTAGGCCGCAAGGACGCATGGACAAGCCGCGCGCGTCGCGGCTAGCACTGGCCGGACGGGCCGAAAGGGAGGGGAAACCATGCGGATCAGCGAAACCAGGGCCATCGTGACCGGGGGCGCCTCGGGTCTCGGGGCGGCGGCGGCGCGCGCACTTTGCGCGGGCGAGGCGGCGGTGACCATCCTCGACCGCGACGCCGAGCGCGGCATGGCGCTGGCGGCCGAGATCGGCGCGGGCTTCCAGCCGGTCGATGTCACCGACGAAACCTCGGTCGCCCAGGCCATCGGCGAGGCGGTCGCGCAGATGGGCGGGCTGACCGCCTGCATCAACTGCGCCGGCATCGCCACCGCCGAGCGGGTTCTGGGCCGGAACGGGCCGCACGCCTTGGAAAGCTTCCGCCGCACCGTCGAGATCAACCTGATCGGCAGCTTCAACGTGCTGCGCCTGGCCGCCGCCGAGATGGCCGGGAACGATCACGAGGCCGATGGCTGCCGCGGCGTGATCGTCAACACCGCCTCCATCGCCGCCTTCGACGGGCAGAAGGGCCAGGCCGCCTATGCCGCCTCCAAGGGCGGTGTCGCTGCGATGACCCTGCCGCTTGCCCGCGACATGGCGAATCTGCGCATCCGCGTGATGGCCATCGCGCCCGGCGTCTTCCGCACCCCGATGCTCGAAGGTCTGGGCCAGGAGGTGATGGACGGGGTGGCTGCCGACGTGCCGAACCCGCCCCGGCTGGGCGATCCGGCGGAATTTGCGGCCCTTGTCTGCCACATCATCGAGAATTGCTATCTGAACGGCGAGGTGATCCGGCTCGACGGCGCGCTGAGAATGCGCTGAGGCCGCCCGATCCGGCCTCGCCGGGAAAACCCCGAACCCTGCTTCTTCTGGCCGCAAATATCCCGGGGGGAGTCCGAAGGACGGGGGGGCAGCGCCCCCCACCCGGTAGCCCCGGCGCAAGCCGGGGCGAAACCGCTCTCCCCGGCTAGCGTTCCGCCGCCTCGGCCTTCTCAGCCAGCATCAGCCAGTCCTCCTCGGCCTCGGACAACGCCGCCTGTCGTTCGGCCAGCGCCTCGCTCGCCCTCGCGAATTTCGAGGGATCGCGCGCAAACAGCTCCGGATCGGCCAGCAGCGCCTCGATCCTGCCGATCTCGGCCTCCAGCCGCGCGATCTCCGCGGGCAGCGCGTCGAGCCTGTGCCTTTCGGTGAAGCTCAGCCCCTGCGCGGTCCTTTCCGCCTTCCTGGGCACCTGTTTCGGAGCCGGGGCGGCAGGCTTCTCGGATGGCCGCGCATCGCTCACGCCCCCCCGCTGGCCACGGTAATCGGACCAGCCCCCGGCATAGACCACGGCCTTGCCATCGCCCTCCATCGCGATGGTGGTGGACGCCACCCGGTCGAGGAAATCGCGATCATGGCTGACCAGCAGCACCGTGCCGTCATAGTCCGACAGCAATTCCTGCAACAGATCCAGCGTCTCGACATCCAGATCGTTCGTCGGCTCGTCCAGAACCAGAAGGTTCGACTCGCGCGCCATGATCCGCGCCAGCAGAAGCCGCGCCCGCTCGCCGCCCGACAACGCGCGGACCGGCGCGCGGGCCTGCGCCTCGTCGAACAGGAAGTCCTTGAGATAACCGACCACATGGCGGGGCTGGCCGCGCACCAGCACCTGGTCGGCCTTGCCCGAAACGCGCATCTCCGGATCGCCGGTCAGGCTTTCCCACAGCGTCATGTCGGGGTCCAGCGCGGCGCGGTTCTGGTCGAACACCGCCATCTGCACGTTCGAACCCAGGACCACCTCGCCGGTATCGGGCGCCAGTTCGCCGGTCAGCATCCGCAACAGCGTCGTCTTGCCCGCGCCGTTCGGTCCGACCAGCGCCACACGCTCGCCCCGGTGGATGCGCAGGCTGAAATCGCGCAGGATCGCACGGTCGTCAAAGCTCTTCGAGATACCCCTGGCCTCGATGACCCGCTTGCCCGATTGCGGCCCCGAGTCCAGCGCCATCGCCGCGGTGCCCTGCCGCCGGATCATCGCCGCGCGGTCCTCGCGCATCGCGGCAAGCGCGCGCAGCCGTCCCTGGTTGCGCTTGCGCCGGGCCGATATCCCCTCGACCGCCCAGCGGCCCTCGGCCTTGATCCGGCGCTCAAGCTTGTGGCGCGCCTCGTCCTCCTCGGCCCAGATCCTGTCGCGCCATTCCTCGAACGCCTCGAAGCCGCGTTCCTGGCGGCGCACCTCGCCGCGGTCGATCCACAGCGTCGCCCGCGCCAGCGCGCGCAGGAAGGCCCGGTCATGCGAGATCAGCACGAAGGCCGAGCGCGTCTCGCCCAGCTGCGATTCCAGCCAGGCAATCGCCTCGATGTCGAGATGGTTGGTCGGCTCGTCCAGCAGCATCAGCGACGGCGCCTCGGCCAGAAGACGGGCCAGCGCCGCCCGCCGCCGCTCGCCGCCCGAGGCGGTCGCGACCGGGGTGGCGGGGTCGAATTTCAGCCCCTCGGCCACCATCGCCACGCGGTATTCCTCGCCCGGCGGCAATGTGGCGGCGGCGAAATCGCCCAGCGTGGCAAAGCCCGACAGGTCGGGATCCTGCTCCATGTAGCCGACCGTGGTGCCGGGCGAGAGGATACGCGCGCCCGCATCGGGCTCGACCAGACCGGCCATCACCTTCATCAGCGTCGACTTGCCCGATCCGTTGCGCCCCACCAGCGCCACCCGGTCGCCCGGCTGGATCACCAGATCGAGACCCGCAAAAACAGGGTTGCCGCCAAAGGTCAGCGAGATGCCGGAAAGCTGCAGAAGGGGTGCGCGCGCCATGGGCGCTGGCTACTGCGCCCTGCTCCCGCGGTCAAGCGACCGCCTTGCGGCCAGCAAAAGACCCGCCGGCACGCGCCGACGGGTCCAGAGGATCGGTCGCGGACCGGCTCAGGCTTCCATCACGTCGTCGCCGCCATCGTCATCGCCCATGTGGAAGTCGAGACCATGCGCGGCCCGGATCTTGTCCTCGATCTGCATCGAGACATCCGGGTTGTCCTTCAGGAACTGCTTGGCATTCTCGCGGCCCTGGCCGATGCGTTCGTCGCCGAAGGAATACCAGGCACCCGACTTGTCGACGACACCGGCCTTCACGCCCAGGTCGATCAGCTCGCCGGTCTTCGAGATCCCCTCGCCATACATGATGTCGAACTCGACCTGCTTGAACGGCGGCGCGACCTTGTTCTTGACCACCTTGACGCGGGTGGCGTTGCCCACCACCTCGTCGCGGTCCTTGATCGCGCCGATCCGGCGGATGTCGAGACGGACCGAGGAATAGAATTTCAGCGCATTGCCGCCCGTGGTGGTTTCGGGGCTGCCGAACATCACTCCGATTTTCATGCGGATCTGGTTGATGAAGATCACGGTGCATTTCGACCGGCTGATCGAGCCCGTCAGCTTGCGCATCGCCTGGCTCATCAGCCGGGCCTGCACGCCGACATTCGAATCGCCCATATCGCCTTCAAGCTCGGATTTGGGCGTCAGCGCAGCCACCGAGTCGACCACCACCATGCTGACCGCGCCCGAACGCACCAGCGTATCGACGATCTCGAGTGCCTGTTCGCCGGTGTCAGGCTGCGAAATCAGCAATTCGTCCAGATCGACGCCCAGCTTGCGGGCATAGATCGGGTCGAGCGCGTGTTCGGCATCGACAAAGGCGCAGATGCCGCCCTTCTTCTGTTCCTCGGCCACGCAATGCAGCGTCAGCGTGGTCTTGCCCGAGCTTTCGGGGCCGTAGATCTCGATGATCCGTCCCTTGGGCAGCCCGCCGATCCCCAGCGCGATATCCAGCCCCAGCGACCCGGTCGAGGTCGACTCGATCTCGGCAACCGGGTTGTCGGCGCCGAGCTTCATGATCGAGCCCTTGCCGAACTGCCGTTCGATCTGCGCCAGCGCCGAGTCCAGCGCCTTCTGCTTGTCGGAATTCCGCTTGTCCACCATGTCGAGAAGGTTCGCTGTGCCCATGTGTCCTATCCTTATTCCACACCCCAAAGCGGGCGGCAATGATCACTCTTGTTCGCCCCTTGTTCTCATATCCATCGGATCAAATAGAGAACATTTCAAGTCAAATCCGAGCATGTCGAGAATTCGCGGAAACGGTTAACAAATGGTTCACTGGACCGAGGCATGAACGGCCACGCCTCAAAACAATCTGCCAACAGGCCAATTTTTTGTCATATCGGCACGGAGGAACATGTCCGACCAGCGCACATGGCGCTTCGGAGGGATGCTGCAACGCTGCGGAAGGAGCGCCACGGAAGGCAGCGGTGTCGGGCGCACACATGCCCGCTATGGGGCGTTGCCCCCGTCCGGAGGCACTTCGGTCGTGGCGGCCCCTATGAAGGGGGCCTGCAACTGGCGCTGAACTGTGGCGGTCAGATCGGCAAGCGAGAAGGGTTTCGGCAGGTAGACCGAGTTCGGAATGCGTGCGCGAATCTCACCGAAATTGTCTTCGGCGTAGCCCGAGACGAACACGATTCTGGTGCCGGGTCGCTCCTTCAGCGCCTTAGCAACCCATCCCGGCCCGTCAAGTCCCGGCATAACCACGTCGGTCACGAAGACATCGACCCTGAGCCCCGGATCGGCAAGAATTTCCAGCGCCTCATCGCCACTCTCGGCCTCGATCACGGTATGCCCGTGCATCGTCAATGCGCGCGACGCGAAGGAGCGCACCGGGGCCTCGTCCTCAACCAGCAGCACAACGCCGCTGTCTGGCGCCTTGTCCTCGGCCTCGACGGCACAAGGCTCCGCCCCCTTCGTTTCGCCGCGATAGGTCGGCAGATAAAGCGTGAAGGTGGAGCCCCGGCCCGGTTCGCTGTCGACGAAGATGAATCCGCCTGTCTGCTTGACAATGCCGTATACGGTCGAAAGGCCGAGCCCGGTGCCTTCGCCCGGACGTTTCGTCGTGAAGAAGGGCTCGAAGATCTTGGTCAGGCGGTCGGGGGGGATACCCTCGCCCTCGTCGATCACTCGAACCAGAGCATATGGACCGGCGGGCACCACCGCACGATCTCGCCTCAGATCGCTTGCCAGTTCGACCGCCTCGGTCTCCAGTCGAATCTCGCCTCCACCGGGCATCGCATCGCGGGCGTTGACCACAAGGTTCATCACCACCTGTTCCAGCTTGCGCTTGTCCGCACGGATCGGCGGCAGGCCCTCGCCATTGCGGATGCGCAGACGCACGCGTTCACCCACCAGCCGGTCGAGCAGATGCGCAAGCTCGCCCATCGTGTCGCGCAGGTCCAGCACCTCGGGGCTGAGCGTCTGCTTGCGCGAGAAGGCAAGCAACTGACCGACAAGGCTGGCCGCGCGGTTGGCGTTCTGGTGGATCTGCACGAGATCGGCGTAATCGGGATCGCCCGGATCGTGGCGCAGCATCAACAGGTCGCAATGGCCCGAGATCGCGGTCAGCAGGTTGTTGAAATCATGCGCGATCCCGCCGGCAAGCTGGCCGATTGCCTGCATCTTCTGGCTCTGGGTGAATTGCGCCTCAAGCGTCTTCATCTCGGTCACGTCATGCAGCACCGCCACCAGTCCGCTGCCCGACATCCGCGCCAGCGCCACCTGTACGAACAGCTCGCGGTCGTCGCGTGCCACGCGCAGCACCTCGGCCATGTTGCTGGCCCGCCCCTCGGCAGCCTCGGCAAGCCAGTCGCTGACCGGCCGACCCAGCCCTTCGAGCCGTTCGCAGAGGTTGAGTGCCTCGCCAGGCGAACCGACGAGCAATTCACGCGCGCGCGCGTTCGCCAATCGCACCGTACCGTCGATATCGAGTTGCAGGATTGCCACTGGCAGCGCGTCGAGCAGACCTTCGGGTGGCTGCTCCACGCCCGCTCCGCTCCCGGCGGGAAGCAGATACAGTTCGCGCAGCCCGTCCCGCCCCGGCAGCGCCATCAGCCGACGACGCACAGGGCCGTCCGTGGTGTCGATCTCGATCTCCTCGCCATCTGGATGGGCGCCGGGCGGCCGTCCACGGCGCAGGGCTTGCAGCGACGCCGGGACATGGCCCAGCAGCTCCCGCGCGGCCTTGTTCAGCGACATCACCCTGCCGTCGGGATCGAGCCGCAGCATCGGCAATGCATTGTCGGATGCGGGGGCTTCGTCCCCATCGAGATGCCACATGAAGACTCCGGGCGCTGCACGCTCGACCCTCACATGCAGTGCGGCCCCGACCCCGGTGCTGACATGCAAGGCGCTTTCGCCCCGCGCGGCGGCCGCGATCAGGTTTGCAACCGCGCGCTCGGGATCGGCGAAGACTGCCGCGAATGCTGCGGCGATCGGCTGGCCGCGATCCACCGTCACCTGCCTGAGCGCCGCAGGATTCGCAATCAGCACCCGCCCGTGGCCATCAGTCAGCACGCAGGCACCCGGCGCCCCGGCACAGAGGCGTCGAAGCCGCCCGGCGGGCAGCTTGCGGCCCCACATGTCGGCGATCCTGATGAAGCTCGCCAGAGCCGCCAATGTCGCGGCGGCAGACAGCAGCAGCACCGCAAGCCAGGGCATAGGCACGGAGCGCGCGATCAGCGCTAGCGCAATTCCGCACAAAAAAATGGCCCAAGCCCGCTCTGCGTAGGCAGCGGCATTCTGGCCGAGGCTGGAAAAGGCGGGGGCGAGGCGCGGCACGAGGCGGGCTCCGACAGGATTCGGGTCAGTGCCACAGTCTGGGGCCGTGCCGGTTAACTACATGTTAACGGAACGTGCCCGCGTTTACGAATGCGTCAAGTTCGGTACATCACTGCCGCATAGAGGCCGTCGCCACCATCAAGTGGGGTCAAGCGGCGGTCGGCCATGCGGACCCAGCATGGATGGCGCATCCGAAAGGACGCAACCTGCGCGCGGTTTTCGGCTTCGATCAGCGAACAGGTGGCATAGCCAAGCGCGCCGCCCGGTGCGACCAGCGGCACCGCGCGGTCGAGGATTCCGGCCTGAACCGTCAGAAGCCGCGCGAGGTCGTCGGGGCCGGTCCGCCACTTCGCCTCAGGGCTACGCCGCCAGGCTCCGCTGCCGGTGCAGGGGACATCGCACAGCACCAGATCGAAGAGACCGGCCCCGCCCAGATCGTCGGGTCGCAGCACCGTCACTTCAACCCCCGCACGCCCGGACCGCGCGGGCAGATCGCTCATCCGTTCGGGCGCGGCATCATGGGCGAAGAACCGCGCCGAAACCCGCCCCGCCAGGGCCAGCGTCTTGCCCCCACCCCCGGCGCAGAAATCCAGCACGCGCCCGCCCTCGGGCACCGGCATCAGGTCGGCCACTGCCTGCGAGGCGGCATCCTGCAACTCGACCAGCCCCTCGCGCCAGGCACGCGATTGCTGGACGCGGCGGGCATTCGCGGTCACCTCCAGCGCGGTGGGCGAGAGCGGATGCGGCCGGGTCTCGATCCCCTCGGCGGCCAGCGCCGCGGCGGCCTTGTCCCGCGTGGTGCGGCGGAGATTGGCGCGCAGGAAGACCGGCGCGCGGTGGCGCAGCGCCTGCATGACGGGGAGGAAATCGGCCCCGAGGCTGTCGCGCAGCACCGCGGCCAGTGCGTCGGGGCAGTCGCAGGCGATCTCTTGGGGCAGGTCGGCAGGGGAGACGGCCTGTTCCGCCGCGGTCAGGGGCGAGGGGGCATGACCCTCGCCGGTGAAAAGCGTCCCGGGCGCGATCCCGTCCGCGCGCAGCAACCCCAGCATCAGGCCGCGTCCGGTATCGCTGCCCCCGAGCGCGGCAAAGGACCGGCGGCAGCGCAGCGCGTCAAAGACCAGATCGCGGATCGCCGCGCGGTCCTTTGCGCCGGCATACCGGTTCTGCCGTCCCCAGGTGGTCAGGAGCCGCTCGATCGGCGCGCCGGCCAGCCAGGCATCGAGCAGGCCGATCGCCGCGGCGATCCGCGCTGCGGGCGTCATGGTCGCAATCTCGGGTTCAGCATGAAGATCGGCCCGCAAATCCCTGATATAATTGTTTTAGGATCGCCCTACATCACCCTGTAATTCGGGCTTTCGCGGGTGATCTGCACGTCATGGACATGGGATTCCTTGAGCCCCGCGCCGGTGATCCGCACGAAGCGGCACTTGCTCCGCATCTCTGCGATGGTCGCGCAGCCGGTATAGCCCATCGCCGCGCGCAGGCCGCCCACAAGCTGGTGAATCACGGCCCCTGCGGCCCCCTTGTAGGGCACCTGACCTTCGATCCCCTCGGGCACCAGCTTGTCGCTGGCCGCGTCCTTCTGGAAATAGCGGTCGGCCGAGCCGCGCGCCATGGCGCCAAGGCTGCCCATGCCGCGATAGGACTTGAAGGACCGGCCCTGGTAGAGGATGACCTCGCCCGGGGATTCATCGGTGCCCGCGATCATCGAGCCGACCATCGCGCAGGAGGCGCCTGCCGCGATCGCCTTGGCGAAATCGCCGGAATACTTGATGCCGCCATCGGCGATCACCGGCACATCGCCCGCCTCCCGGGCGCAATCCATGATCGCGGTCAGTTGCGGCACGCCGACGCCCGCCACCATCCGCGTGGTGCAGATCGAGCCTGGCCCGATGCCGACCTTGACCGCGTCCGCGCCCGCGTCGATCAGCGCGCGCGTCGCCTCGGCGGTGGCGACATTGCCCGCCATCACCTGCACGGAACTGCTGGCCTTGATCCGCTCGACGGCGCGCGCCACCCCCTCGGAATGGCCATGGGCGGTGTCGATCACGATCAGGTCCACGCCCGCGTCGATCAGCGCCTGCGACCGCTCGAAACCCGCATCGCCCACGGTCGAGGCGGCCGCGACCCGCAGCCGGCCCAGCTCGTCCTTGACCGCCTGCGGGTTCAGGACCGATTTCTCGGTGTCCTTCAGCGTCAGCAGGCCCGTGAGCCTGCCCACCTCGTCGGAGATCAGAAGCTTCTCGATCCGCCGCGCCTTCATCAGGTTCAGCGCCTCGGCGCGGTCGACCGGTTCCTTGAGCACGGCGAGGTTCTCGGCGGTCATCATCGCATGGACCGGGGTCGCGTCGCTGGCGGCGAAGCGCATGTCGCGGTTGGTGACGATGCCCACCACATGGCCCTTGCCGTCGATCACCGGGAAGCCCGTGAAATTGTAACGCTCGATCAGCGCCTTGGCGTCGGCCAGCGTCTGGTCGGGGGTCAGCGTGATCGGGTTGTAGACCACGCCGCTCTCGGAGCGCTTGACGCGGCGCACTTCGCGCGCCTGTTCCTCGATGGTGAGGTTGCGATGGATCACGCCGATCCCGCCCGCCTGCGCCATCGCGATCGCCATGCGATGCTCGGTGACCGTGTCCATCGCCGAGGACAGAAGCGGGATGTTCAGCCGGATCGCGCGGGTGACGAAGGTGGCCGTGTCGGCCTGGTTGGGCAGCACCGAGCTTGCGCCCGGAACCAGAAGCACGTCGTCGAAGGTGAGCGCCTCGCGAATCTCCATGGGGATCTCCTGGGGAGTCTTCGTTTGGCGCTTCCCTATTTCACGGGGGGGCGGAAAAGGAAAGGGTCAATCGCGGGGCGTGGACGGGGCGCTCCCGCCCCCGTCCGGCGCAGGGCGCAGGCGCCCCGCTTGTCCGGGGTTGGGCGTGGCCGCGCGCGGCGCCTCCGGTGGGGGTATTTCGGCCAAGAAGAAAACCGGGGGGTCAGCAGCAGGTCTGTTCGAGATCCCACAAGAGATCGAGCGCGTCAGTGTCGCCGGTTTCCTCGAAGAAGGCCAGAAGCGCGTTCACCTGGCTGCCGACGAAATGCAGGTTGTCGGCGCCCATGCGCGTCTTTTCGGCAAGCTTGCGCTCGAAATAGCCGGTCCAGCGCGAGTCGGTCCTGTCGATACGGGCGGCAAGCATGTCCATCAGGCGGTCGGCCTTGCCGGTGCAGTCGAGCCCGAGGAAGCTGACATAGCGGTCGGGGGTCTGGTCGGTCATCTCGGCATCATCCCAATGGCGATCTCCGGCATGGCACGCCAGAACTCGCGGATCGCAAACGCCAAGGACTGTAGCCGGGGATTCGCATTCTGTCTGTCAGACAGCCGACAGCTCGGCCAGTTCCGCAAGCCGTTCGGGGCGCAGCAGCCGCACCTGGCGGCGTCCAATGCGTTCGATCAGCCCCTCTCGGATGAACCGGTTCAGCAGGGTAGACAGGGTCTGGCGCGAGCTGCCGAGCACCATTGCCAAGGATTGGGTGCTGTCGACCAGGCGGATCGTGTCACTGCATTGGCGGGCCGACTCGGCCAGCAAGAACCGGGCGAGGCGTGCATCGACCGGGCGAAAGGCGAGGTCCTCGATCAGGTCCAGCGCCCCTGCCAGCAGAACGCCGACCTCGCGGAAGGCGGCAACACCCAAATCGGGCTGGCGGGCGATCAGGCGCAGCATCTCGCCGACGGGCCAGCCGATCACGGTGCAGGCCTCCATCGCCTCGACCCGGGCGCGGGTATGACTGACAAAGACCCCGCCGGGCCGCATGTAGCCCAACGTCAGATCGCGCCCGGTGCCGCTGAGCGAGATGCGTGCAAGGCCCTTCTCGAGGACGAACAGCCGGTCCTGCCCGTCCCCGGGGCATGTGATCGTGGTGCCGGGCGGATAGCTGCGTCGACTGCCGCCGTCGAGTCCGGCAAGCCAGGGGGCGTGGGCGTCGTCCTGCGCGGCGTTGCGGGTCGCACGGCGCGGGACACGGGAGTCAGACGCGCGCGGCATTGGTCCTGGCCCCGAGCCCACCCCGCGCCCAGGCCCGCAGGATCGCGACCAGGATCGGCGGGATCGCCAGCGTTGCCGCCACAAGGATCAGCCCGGCGGCCATGCGGACGGCCTCGCTCTGCCCCACCGCCGCCAACGCAATCGTCAGACCTGCAAGCGCGGCAAGCGGGAAGGAGAACGCACCCCATAGCGGCGAGAATCTCGCCCGCAACAGCCAAGGCAACCGCAGCAGCATTACCCCGGCAAGCAGCGCGGCAATCAGAAGGCATGCCCAGGCAAGGCCGGGCTTGTCCAGCGCCAACGCAACCGAACCCAGAAGGCAAGCCGGCGCGACATGGATGGCAAGCAGCGGGCGCAATGGCGCGGGCACGTCCTCGCGCCAGAACTGCACAAGGCTTGCGCCCCAGACCGCCACCGCAGTCGCGCCGGTCGCGTAAAGCAGTGCACTTGCAAACCCTCCGAATCCCAGATCTAGCGCCGGCAAGGCGGCGACGATGAAGCCGACGAACTGGAGATGCCAGACCGGGCTGACGCGGCGCTGCTCGGCCGGGCCGCGGACCAGCGCGCGCAGCACAAGTGTGACCAGGCCGACATGCAGCGCAAGCCCCGTGCCAAGCACGGCCAGCGCTGCACCCGGCGCGAAGGGCGCAAGCGCTGCGGCGACAAGGTAGACCGATAGCACCATGGCCGAGAGCCCCGCCCGACCCGGCAGCACGCGCAGATCCTCGGATAAGACGCCCGGCCGACGCATGAACTTCAGCGCATAGGCCGCCACGCAAAACAGATAGAGCAGCGTGATCGCGCCAAGGATCATGTCGCCCATCGCAGTCGGAACGGGAAATACCTCTGCCCCCCGGCGCCAAGCAATCCCAAGACCAAGGGCACCGAGTACCGGTGTAAAGACTGTCGGCGGCATCTGTTCGCCGAAGCGCAAACGAGGAGCGATGAGAGGCGGCATCGGGCGCGGCATGGAACCGGTCTGCCATGCGACGCGAGGCGGAGCAAGCGGCGCTCTCGTAACGCGTCGAGGAAGGTGGGGCTGCTCCCGATCAGAAGGCGTGACTGTTTCAATCAAAGCAAACGCAAACCCGCGACCTCTGGCTCTCCGATCAAGAACCGGCTTCCTTGGGAAGGCCCTAACTGTTCGTTCTGAAAATCTAGGCGCAAGGGCGCCCCGCAGACGAGCAGAGGGGCAGTTCTTCCACGCGACAGGATCGGTGCCGTATCGGACGGTTTGGAAGACCGGGGGCGATGTCACGGCCCTGCGGACAAGGATAGATCGCGCTCCCCCACACCTTTAATGGTCCATCGGCGGTGTACTTAGTGAACCGCACCGGGTTTGCCGGAGGCTGATTTCGGTGAGTTACGCGGCCATGTCTTCAGTTTCCAGAGCGGCGTAGAAGTTTGCCTCTGCTTCGG
>NZ_SLVM01000009.1 GCF_004339675.1 Rhodovulum steppense | reverse complement strand
GCCGCCCGAACACTCGAGGTCAACTCGTCCAGCGCCGCCGCCGTCTCCTCCAGCGTCGCCGCCTGGTTCTCGGTCCGGTGCGACAGATCCTCCGACGCCCCGCCGATCTCCTCGGCACGCGCGTGGATCTCGGTCGCGTTCTCCACGATCGAGCCCATCATCTCGTTCAGCGTCGCGACCGTCGCGTTGAAATCATGCCGCAACTGCTCGTAATCCGGCGCAAAGGCGCTCTCAAGACGATGCGTCAGATCCCCGGAGGACAGCGCGGTCAGGCCGCGGCCAAGCTGTTCGACGGCCTCCGACTGCTCTTCCCGCGCCCGCTCACGACCCGCCTCAGCCGCTTCGGCGGCAGCAAGCTTGTCGCGGAATGCAGAGAGGCTCCGACCGAGAACCCCGAACTCGTCTCTCCGGTTTCCGACCTCGATCACCGTGGTGTAGCGTCCATTGGCCACGTCGTTCATCGAGCCAAGCGTGCTTGCAAGGGGCGCGGTGATGCTGCGCACCAGAAAGTAGGACGTCGCCGCCAGAAAAAGCAGACCGATCGCCAGTGCTGCAAGCGCGGTATTGCGCTTGGCGGCGAGGTCGGCCTGGATGTCCGAGACATAGGCACCGGAGCCGATCATCCAGCCCCAGGGCGCGAAGGCGGCAACATAGCCCATCTTCATTTCCGGGATGTCGGTGCCCGGCTTGTTGAACCAGTAATCGATCCGGCCGGCGCCGTCCCTCTTCGCGATCCGCTGCATTTCCTGGAAGAGCATCAGGCCCTTCACATCCCGGAACCCGGACTGATCCGCGCCGATCCAGTCTGGACGGAAGGGATGCACCTGGAAGACCAGATCGTCGTCGAAGGCGAAGAAATAACCGTCTTGCCCGAACCGATAGGTCGACAGGGTCTGGCGGCCCATGTCCTGCGCCGCTTCGAGCGACAGCGTGCCCTCGGCAACCTGGCGGTCGAGATCGGCCAATTGGCTGATCGCTGCGTCGGAAAGGGCGCCAAGTTCGGCCTCGCGCATGTCATAGGCGATATCGACGGCCCGCAGCATCAGGAAGCTCGCCAGCGCCAAACACAGCAGCAGCGCCAAAACGACGATCGCGTAAATACGGGTGGAAATCCTGTGGAGCATCGTACTCATGGCTGGTCCCTTTCGATGTCAGGCCGGATGACGGTCGGGGTGATCGGACCCCATGATGAATTCCGAGAGGGCGGAGCCTGCGTCGTCGAGGTCGCAAGGCAAGCCGGATTCGGGACCACGGCAACGGTTCTGTCCGCATGCTCCGCATCGCCGACAGACCGGACCGGGATCGGCTTCGGGTCGAGGACCTCGATGACTCGCGAGTCAGGCGCAGGGCACCTGCCGATCATCGGCTCTGTGGGCGATCTCGACATCCGTCCGACCTCTTGCTTCATTTCCCGCCGCGCGGGGGTCCATGCCGTCAACAAGGACATTTCCAGGGTTTCAATCGAATTACCCGAGCCTCGTCCCACACGATGAAAGTGCATCGAAAACAACTAAAATACGTCGATATGGCCGCCGGAATGGGGAGCTTCGCGGCGGGTCGGGCCGCCGAGCAGCGTGCGCAACTGGTCGAGGCGCAACTGGTCGAGCACGGCGCCGGGAATCGCTGTACCCGGGGGTACTTCGTCCGCCAGACGCGCGGCAAGCGGGCCGAGATCGTCGAGGATCTGGATCACCAAGTCGACCAGTTGCAATTCGCGCGCGCCGCGCGGTCTTTCGTCCGGAACGCTCTCGCGGGCAAGGACCGCCCGCTCGTAGCGGCGCAGCAGATCCGCGGCATGGCCGAGTTCGTGGCCGAGTCCGCCGAGAACCGTCGCAAGGGCAAGCGGTGCCACCTCGCCGGCGGGAAAAACTCTGTCCGGCGCGGTCACAGCCGCCCCACCACGGCTTCGATGGCCTTCTTCATTGTGGCGGTCGTGAAGGGTTTCTTGACCAGATTGTTGAGCCCGAGTTGCTGGCCCTTCTGGATCAGGTCAGGGCTCGGCGTGCCGGTTACAAGGATGTAACCGATGCGCTGGGTCGAGCGGTTACGGCGCAGCCCCTCAAGCAGTTGCAGACCGTCCATTCCAGGCATGTTGTGATCCGCCAGAACCAGATGCACCGGGTCGGCGACCAGCCGGTTAAGGGCGGATTTTCCGTTGTTCTCTGCGCTGATCTGGAAGATCCCGATCTCCTCGAGCGCCTGGGTGACCAGGCCGCGGCTGACTGCCATGTCGTCCACGACCATGACGCGAAGCGAATCCTTGAGCGACATTTTCAGTCCTTTCCTTCTTTTGACAGTGCCCGCGGCGCGCCCGGGGCGCACTTGCGGTAGGCGGTGACGCCGGCGGTTTCGAGCAGGTCGGTGGCCGGGCCGGTCACCCGCTCGGAATGGCCAATGAACAGCATGCCGCCCGTGGGCAGCTTCTCGGCAAAGCGCAGCCAGAGCGATTGCTGGGTGGCCTTGTCGAAATAGATCGCCATGTTGCGGCACATGATCACGTCGAAGAGGCCCGGCATCGGCCAGGAACCGTTGATGTTCAGGCGCCGGAAGGCGATCAGCGGGCGCAGGTCGGGGCGGATCTGGCGCTGCGGTTTCTTGCGTTCAGCCGGGTCGAAGATGCGCGCTTCCCAGTCGCCGGGCGGCGTCTTGCAATCCTCGGCCGGATAGCACCCCTCTTCGGCCCGTCTCAGGACGAAGGGGTCAAGATCGGTGGCCAGGATCTTGATATCAAGCCGGGCGGCCTCGGGGCAGAGCTTGAGAACGCTGCCCGCCAGCGAATAGGGTTCCTGCCCGCTGGAGCATCCCGCCGACCACAGTCGGATCCGCCCGCGGTTGCGCGCGCGTTCGATCAGAAGCGGCAGCACCTCGTCTTCGAGTTGAATGAAATGGTGCTGCTCGCGATAGAAATGGGTGACGTTCGTGGTAAGCACGGAGATGAAATGATCGCTCTCCTGCTCGAGATTGGCCCGCAGATAGGCGTGATAGGCGCTGAAATCCTCCAGGCCGAGGGCAACGATCCGCTTGCCCAGCCTGGAATGGATCATGGCCTTCTTCGACGGTTCGAGATGCAGCCCGTATTCCGTCTTGGCGAATCCGGCGATACGGGCGAAATCGCTTTCGCCGAATGGGATGTCCGCGGATCGGCGGAAAGCGGAAGGTGCGGGCTGCGCGGTCATGCGACTTCCCGAAGCACGTTCGGCAGAAGAACCGAGGGTGACAGGATGCGCGACATGCCTTCCTCGATCGAGATCAGGCCGAGAATGCTGCTGGGGACGTCGCCGCGGCCCATGGCGGGCGCCTCGCAAATCTGATCGCCGCTGACGGAAAGAATCTCCGACACCGAATCGACAAGCAGACCCACGGTCTTGTCGCCCACGGCGACGACCATGATGACGTGTCGGGGCGAAGCGTCGCACTTGCCCAACCCGAGCCGGGCAGCGAGGTCCACGATCGGGATCACCGCCCCGCGCAGGTTCATCACGCCCAGCACGGCGCTTTCGGCCTGGGGCAGCGCGGTCACGGGTGACCAGCGACGGATCTCGCGGATCTGTGTGATCTCGATGCAATAGCTCTGGCCGCCCGCCTTGAGGGTCACGAACTCCAGAACGTCGTCCTCAGACCATTGCTGCGGTCTTGCCATGCTGCGTCTCCTCTATCAGCGCCACGTCCCGGCCGAGATCTCCGGCAAGGGTTAGGATGGCATCGGTGTCGATGATCAGGGCGATCCTGCCATCGCCCAGGATGGTGGCGGCCGAAATCCCCTCGATCGCGCCGTAATTGCCCTCAAGGCTCTTCACCACGACCTGTCGCTGATCCGAAATCTCGTCCACAGCGAGGGCGACATGGCCCGAGCGCTCCGAGCGGATCAGGATCAGGATGTTGTCCGAGGTGATTTCGTCCCCGCAGGAAAAGCCCAGAAGGTTGCCCAGATGGACGATCGGAACATAGGTGCCTCGAATCGACAGGAGCCGACCCTCGCGGCCATACGGCACGACATCCTGGGGGCGCGGGCGGATCGTTTCCAGCACGCTGGAAAGCGGCGCGACCAGGGTCTGGCTGGCGGCGTGGATCACCATGCCGTCCATAACCGCAAGGGTAAGCGGCAGCGAGATCGAGAAAGATGTCCCCTCGCCCGGGCGGCTCGAGATCGAGACCTTGCCGCCAAGCGAGGTGATCGCGGTCTTGACCACGTCCATCCCTACGCCGCGGCCCGACAGATTGGTCACCTTCTCTGCCGTCGAGAACCCGGCCATGAACAGGAGGTTGTCTATCTCCGGCTCGCTCAGCTTGGCGTCAGCCGGGATCAGCCCCTTGGATACCGCGATCTCGAGGATGCGTTTGCGGTTCAGCCCGGCACCGTCATCGGCAATCTCGATCAACACGTCGCCCGAGCGATGCGCGGCCGAAAGCCGGATCGTGCCCAGCGCCGACTTGCCCGCGGCGACCCGCTTCTCCGGACTTTCGATCCCGTGATCAACGGCATTTCGGATCATGTGGGTCAGCGGCTCGGCAAGACGCTCGACCAAGGTCTTGTCGATCTCGGTCCCCTCGCCCTCGGTGACCAGCACGACCTCCTTGCCCAGGCTGTCTGAGGCCTCGCGCACGATACGCTGCATTCGCTGGAACAGCGGCTTGACCGGCTGGGCGCGGATCGCCATGACGCCTTCCTGCAGCTCGCGGGCGAGATACTGGTAATCGTCGAGATCGCTCATGATGTCGGAGTTCGAGGCCAGCCCCATCTCGAGCAGCTTCTGCGCGATCACCGCCTGGTTGATAATCAACTCGCCCACGGTGTTGATCAGCCGGTCCACGCGTTCGGGATCGACCCGCAGCGTGGTCTGGGGCACTGCCGCGGCGGCTTTCGCCGGTCCCTTCGGCCGGTCGACCGGCTCGGCAGACGCGGCGGCCCGGGCCGGGGCGCCAGTTTCGGCAGAAAGCGCCAGTTCGATCGGCGCGGGTGCGGGATCAGGCGGAGCGGATTCGTCCATCGAAACCCGCGGCGGCGAGATGTCCACAGATGCAGGATCGGCCGCAGCCTCGACGGGGAACGGATCGCCCCCGGCGGTTCCGACAGCGACCGGGTCGCCGATCGGCTCGATCACGCAGAGATCCTCCAGGAACATGAAGACATCGCGTACGGCATCCTCAGCCACCTGGCCGCGCAGAGTGAGATCCCAGTTCAGATAGCAGCGTTCCGGGTCGAACGCTTCGTCGACGGGCAGCGCCGACAGATCACATTGCGTCTCGATCTGGCCGAGCGCCGCGAGTTCGGAAAACAGCAGCACCGGATCATGCCCGTTGCGGAAGAGATCCGAGCTTGCCGTCAGTCGGATGCGGAATCCGGCTTCCGCCATCGTCTCGGACGGCTCGTCTTCGTCGATCGGATCGAGGATGAGCGGCTGGAAACCGAAAAAGCCCCCGTCCATGTCCATGTCGGCGGCCGCATCTGCGCCTGCCGCGGCCGTGTGTTCCGCGCCGGACAATTCGTTCAGCTTGTCAAGGATCGCGGGCATCGCCTCGGGGATCTCGGTGCTGTCGGACTGGGCGAGTTCCACGAGGTCGGCCAGCATGTCGCCCGATCGCAGGATCGTGTGCAGCGCATCAGTGTCGGGCACCAGGTCGCCCGAGCGCACCCGGTCGAGCACCGTTTCGAAGCAATGGGCGAAGGTCACCAGGTTCTCCAGCCCGAAGGCCCCGGCCGCGCCCTTGATCGAATGCACCGCGCGGAAGATCGCGTTCACCGTGTCGTCGTCGGCGGTCCCGGCGATCATTTCCTGCGAGCCTTCGGAAAGCTGTTCCAGAAGGTCCTCGCACTCGGCGAAGAAGGTGGCCTTGAGATCATCGCGGGACATGGTCAGCGTACCCCCGTCACACGGCGGATCACACTGATCAGGCTTTCGTCCTCGAAGGGTTTGACGATCCAGCCCGTCGCACCGGCATTACGCGCCCGTTCCTTCAGCGCCGGACCGCTTTCGGTTGTCAGCACAAGGATCGGCACGCGGGTGTTGACGCCGCCACCGCGGATGGATTCGATCACGCCGAACCCGTCCATCTTCGGCATGTTGATGTCGGTGATGACCGCGTCGTACTGGTCCTGCTGGAACACGTCGACGCCATGCACGCCGTCATTCGCCGTGGTGACCGAGAAGCCCGCCGAACTCAGCACCTCCCGAACCATCTCGCGCATGGTCATTGAATCGTCGATGGCAAGGATGTTGATCATTACTGTACTCCTTCGGTGCCGAGAATCGCATCGCCGAGGCCGAGCAATGTCAGACCTTCGACGAACCCCGCGGACGGATCGCAGACGGCGAAACTCCCGCCATCGGCTTCGACCCGGCGCCTGAGAAAGACAAGAAGCTGGGCCGCGAGCGCCGTGGGCGCGGCGGCCCCGTCAGCGCGCACGGTCACGGCATGGGGCCCGTCCCCGAGGACGGCCTTCACGATCTCGCCGGGCGCGTCGGCCCAGGCGGGATCGCGGATATCGAGATCCAGGTGACGATCAGGCTCCATTCCGAATCCCCGTGTTCCTGCGTGTCAATCAATGTCTCCGTCTGTCTAAGCCCGCGAAGCCTAAGAACTGGTGAACGATTCTCGACGGACGCGGGCGACCCGGAGAAGCCGCAGCACGCCGGGAAGCGTCTTATTGCCGCTCCTTGTGCCGGTTTTTGGGCAGCCACTGGACCTCACGATGGCGCACACATGGCCATTGAGGTACACAAGTCCTCCTTCGCCCGGGGCCGGAAGGTCACGGGCGGGTTCCTGCAGGATCAACCGAATCAGTCAGACACCCAGATAGCGTTTCAGCATCTCGGGCCGGGCGCGCAGATCGACCGCCCCGGCGGTCTCGCGGACCTGGCCGTTCTCGATGAACACGACCCGGTCGGCGGCCGACAGCACCGCATCAAGCCTCTGTTCCACCAGAAGGATCGCCACGCCCTCGGATTTCAGCCGGATCACCACCTGGCGGATAGCCTCGATCATCGAGGGTTGCAGTCCCTCGGTCGGCTCGTCCAGCAACAGGACGCGCGGCTCAAGGCACAGCGCGCGGGCGGTCGCCAGCATCTGCTGTTCGCCCCCCGACAGGGTTTCGGCGCGCTGGCCCATCCGGTCGGCCAGCCGCGGGAACAGATCCAGCACCCGGGCCAGCACATGGCGCGGGCTGTTCCGCGTCATCAGACCGATCTCCAGGTTCTGCGCGACCGTCAGCTCGGCAAACAGCCGCCGCCCCTGCGGGATATAGCCGATCCCGCGCCGGGGCACCTCATGGGCGGGCAGACGGCCGATATCCTCGCCCTCCAGCGTGATCCGGCCCGCGCTCAGCGGCAGGAGCCCCATGATCGCCTTCATCGTCGTGGTCTTGCCCGCGCCGTTGCGGCCCAGAAGGCAGGTGATCTCGCCCGGCCGGACGGCCAGCGACAGCCCGCGCAGCACCTGCACCGGGCCATAGCCCGCGTCGATGCCCGTCACCTCAAGCATCCGCGCCGGTCCCCAGATAGGCCGCCTGCACCGCGGCCGAGGCATGGATCCCGGCCGGGCTGCCCTCGGCCAGCACCTCGCCGAAATCCAGGACCGTGATCCGGTCGGCCAGTGCCATGACCACGCCCATGTTGTGCTCGATCAGCAGGACCGTCGCATCGGCCGCGACATCGCGGATCAGCTGCCTGAACGCAGCGATCTCGCCCTCGGCCAGCCCCTGCGTCGGCTCGTCCAGGATCAGCAGGCGCGGCGCCTGCGCCAGACCCATCGCCAGTTCCAGAAGCCGCTGATGGCCATAGCTCAGATCGCCCGCCAGCGCATCGCCATGGCCCGCAAGCCCCACCCGTTCCAGCACGGCCGCCGTCTCGCGCGCCACCGCGGCCCGGTCGCCGCCCAGCCTGCGCCGCGCGGCCAGCGCCACGTTCTCGGCCACGTCGAGCCGCGCGAAGACCGAGGTGATCTGGAACGTGTAGGCCATGCCCAGCCGCACCCGCGCATGGGCGGGCAGCCGGGTGATGTCGCGCCCCTCGAAATGGATGGTCCCCGATGTGGGCGCCACCCGTCCGATCAGCATCGACACCAGGGTCGTCTTGCCCGCCCCGTTCGGCCCGATCAGCGCCCGGATCTCGCCCGGTTCCAGGTCGAAATCGACCTCATGCACCGCGCGCAGCCCGGCAAAGGATTTAGACAGCGCCCGCGTGGACAGAAGCGCGCTCATGGCAGCCACCTCAGCCAGCGCCGCCGCACCTCGCCCACCAGCCCCTGCGGCGCGAACAGCGTCAGGAGCACCAGCGCCACGCCCGCGACCAGCATGTAGGCCGGTGTCAGCCCCGACGAGATGTCGATCAGGTAGAACATGAACAGCACGCCGAAGAACGGCCCGATCACCGTGCCCGCGCCGCCCAGCAGCACCCACAGAAGCGGGAAGATCGAGAAATGCACCTCGGCGAAACTGGCGCCGACATAGCCGAACATCAGCCCGTAGGCCGCCCCCGCAGCGCCCGAGAACAGCCCCGACAGCACCACCGCCGCCAGCTTGTGGCGGAAGATGTCATAGCCCAGCAACTCGGCCCGCTCGGGGTTCTCGCGGATCGCGACCAGCACCCGGCCAAAGGGCCGCCGCACCAGCCACAGCGCCGCGGACAGGCAAAGCGCGAACAGCCCCAGCGCCAGCAGGTAGCGGATATCCGGATCGGTCAGGTCCAGCCCGAAAAGCACCCGGTCCGCCCCGGCCAGCACCAGCCCCTCGTCGCCCCGCGTCCAGCGCACGGCCAGCAGGATCGCCAGATAGAAGGCCTGCGAAAACATCAGCGTCACGATCATGAAGGCCACGCCCACCGTCCGCAACGCGAGCAGGCCGACCACCAGCGCCAGCCCCCCGGCCGCCGCGATCCCGGCCAGAAAGGCCAGTTCCGCCCCCAGCCCCAGATGGTAGAGCGGCATCCCCATCCCGTACATTCCGGCTGCAAAGAACATCGCATGCCCAAGGCTCAGAAGGCCGGTATAGCCGAACAACAGGTTGTAGCCGATCGCATAGCAGGCCAGCACCATGATCCGCGCCAGGTTGCCATGGTGATAGACCGGCAGCAGGAAATGCAGCGCCAGCAACAGCGCGAGCAACCCGCCATGCAGCGCAAGGATACGGGCATTCATCGCGGCGCCTTCCCCATCAGCCCCTGCGGGCGGAACACCAGCACCAGGGCCACCAGAAGCGTCGCGACGATCTTGGCCAGCGTCGGCGAGAAGAACACCGACAGGATGCCATCCGACAGCCCGATCAGCAGCGCCGCGATCAGCGTGCCGGGCAGGCTGCCCAGCCCCCCGATGATCACCACGATGAAGGACAGCAGCAGCGCATCGCCCCCCATCAGGTAATGCGCCTGCTGGATCGGCACGATCAGCACGCCCGCCAGCGCCGCCAGCCCCGCCCCCAGCCCGAAGACCAGCGCATAGACCCGCTCCACCGGGATGCCGAAGGCCTGCGCCGTCTCGCGATCCAGTTGCGTGGCGCGCATCACCAGCCCGATCCGCGTGCGCGTCATCAGGACCCACAGCCCGGCCAGGACCACGACCGCCGCCCCGATCACGAACAGCTTGTAAGAGGTGATCGACAGCCCCCAGGGCCAGTAAAGCGACGGTCCCCCCGCGCCCCATTCGACCCAGGGCAGCGCGATGCGCTGGTTGAAGGGCGCCGCCACCGGCCGCGCATCCGGGCCATAGCCCATCAGCGTCACCTGCTGAAGGATGTAGAGAATCCCGATGGTCGCGACGATGGTCCGCTCGGGGTCATAGCCCACCCGTTTCAGCACCGTGACATCGGCCGCCACCGCCAGCGCGCCCACGATCAGCGGCACCGCGACCAGTGCCGCGACGAAGCCCAGGGCGCCCCCGCCCGCCATGCCCGCGACGACAAAGGCCAGTACCGCGCCCAGCATGTAGAACTCGCCATGCGCGACATTGACCACCCGCATCACCCCGAAGACAAGGCTCAGCCCCGCGGCCATCAGCGCCAGCACCGCGGCCGTCACCGCGCCTTCCAGCGCGGCCAGCATCAGGTAGGGACCGAACTCCATGCGGTCGCGTTCTCCTGTCGGGGGGACGGGCGGCGCTCAGAACGGGCGCGTGGTGTAATCCACCTCGTCGGGATAGAAGGTCTCCTCCAGCGGCACGGTGCGCACCACGTCCAGACGCCCGTTTTCCAGCCTGGAGACATGCTGCTGGCCGAATACCTGATGGGTCCGCCCGTTGAACAGCTTGGCGCCCTGCGGATGCTCGTTCGATTCCGGCATGTCGGTCATCGCCTCGACCGCCTCGACCAGTTTCTGGCGATCCTGCGGCCCGGCATAGCCCGCCGCCTCCATCCCGCGCTTGATGATGTAAAGCGTCTCCCAGCAGCCGAACATATGGGCATAGGTCGACACGTCGCGCGGATCGCTCGCCGAGGCGCCATTCTCGTCGATGCCGACTTCGGCGCGGAAATGGCGGTCGAACTCGGTCTGGTCGGGCTGGACGTAACGCGGCATCCCCTCCCAGAAATAGGTGCCTTCCAGGAAGTCGAGCCCGGGGCTGCGCAGGTCCACCGCCTCCAGGCTGTCGATGAAGCCGAAGATCGCCGGGCGCGAGGGGCCGAAGAACTCGCCCATCTCCTTGACGAAGGTCAGCACCGCGGGGCCGACCATGACGTGATAGATCACCTCGGTCTCGCGCGGGATGCGGGGGAAATACCTGGTGAACGAGGTCTCGGTGGGCGGGATCGCCAGCTTGGCGATCACCTCGCCGCCCTGCGCCGCGATCGCCTCGGAGAAGAAGTCGCGATGGTCATGGCCGAAGGCGTAATCGGGAAAGATCATCGTGACCTTCCTGCCCAGCGTCTCGGCCACGAAGGGCGCCACGGCCAGAACCTGGCTTTTGACATCCGTGATGCCGGGCTGCAGCGTCCAGCGGTTCAGCATTCCGCTGGCGACGTGATGGCCCTCCGAGACCACGAAATAGGGCAGCTTCAACTCGCCCGCCCGCGGGGCGGATCCGATCACCACATGGCTGAACAGCGTGCCGAAGGCCACGTCCACCCGATGCTGGTTGGCGAATTTCTCGACCACCTCGGCCCCGCGCCGCGGGTCGGTGCCGTCATCCTCGGTCACGATTTCCAGCGGCCGCCCATTGATGCCGCCCGCCGCGTTGATCACCCGCGCCGCCGCCCGCGTGGTGCGGTCATACCACCGCCCATAGGCCGCCCCGATGCCGGTGGCATGCATCTGGAACCCCACGCGGATCGGCGCGGCGCTCTGGGCATGCGTATAGCGCGCCCAGAGCGGCAGCGCGGCCGCAGCAGCCCCCGCCCCGGCCAGCGTCTTCAGCGCGGCGCGGCGGGCGGGATCGGCGGGCGTGGCGCCCGGTTTGGTCGGATCGGACATGGCTTCATCCCCCGGCAAGCAACGGCGTTGTGGCGTTTCGCGCGCCAGTCTGTCGGGGCGCGCGGGCTTTGTCCATGTCTGACGCTCCCGCGACGCCTCAGACCCCGCGGGGCGAGGCCAGTTGCCACAGCCCGAACAGCGTGAAGAGCACCATCACCACGGCCAGCGGCACCTGGCTCAGCGCAGCCTTGCGCGGATCGCCCAGCAGCCGCGCGGCAACCGCATGCGACAGGACGATCGCCAGCGCATGGCCCAGCACGATCGCCCCGGTCTGCGCCAGAAAGATCGCCCGCACACTGTCGGGCGTGTTCAGGAAGCCGGTGGTGACATGCGTCAGCCCCAGCCCCAGCAGATCCGCCCCCCGGCCCAGCGGATCGGTGATGGCCTGCCCCGCGTATTGCCGCGCGATCAGCAGGGCGATCAGGTAATGCGCGAAATGATAGGCCAGCGCGATCGGCATCAGCGCAGGCGCAAGGCTGCGAAAGGCCAGCCCGAAGCGCCGCAATTCCCCCGCCAGCGCCAGCCCCGCCGCCACCGCCACCGCAAGGACCAGCGGCAGGATCAGCACCGTCGCGAACAGCCCGGCCAATGTCGTGCCCATCACCGCGCTGCGGCCGGGAAACTGCAACGGGTTCCAGCCCACCTTGCCGAACCACCAGAACGTCTCGTGCAGCCCGTCGAACACCCCCACGGCCAGGATCGCGACGGGAAACAGCGCAAGGCCAAGCGGCGGCGCGCGGCGGGCCAGAATCTGCCAGCCGGAAACCCCCAGCCGGACATGACCACGCAGCGCCGCCAGCGGCGCGACGCGGGCATAGGCGCGCATCATCACACTCAGCCCCTCGCCCCGGCGCAGCCATTTCGGCCCGAAGACCAGCATCATCGCGAAATGGAACGCCCAGTAACCCGCCACCATCACGGCCAGGCGCGCCGGATCGGCCGGTGCCGGATGGGCCAGCAGCACCGCGGCGAAGGCCAGGAAACTCGCCAGCGCGGGCCAATGCCCGACCGCGCCGGGCAGGCGCAGATGCCGCGACAGCCCCGGATGGCGGCGCAGCAGCGCGTAGGCCCCGCCCCAGGGCTCGATCCAGCGCCAGAGATCGAACAGGCATCCCTGCACCAGCACGAGGACAACCCAGAACAGGCTCCAGACCGCCAGCGGCAGCGGGTTCAGCATCGGGTTGCGCGACCCCAGAAGGCCCAGGACGACCAGCCCGGCCAGCGCGGCAAGGGACAGCAGGCTGGTCGCCCCAGACAGCCGCGCGCGACGCGCCCGCCACAGCGGCAGCGGCCGGAACAGCCCCGCCGCGCGCCGGTCGGGCACAAGCGCCACCAGCACGAAGGTCAGCAGCACCGTCACCGCCCCGCCCGCGATGTAAAGGCCGGTCGGCAGGAGCAGCACCAGACCGCCCTCGGTGGCATGGGCCAGCGCCGGGCCGGGGACCAGCGCGGCCGAAAGGAAAAGCCCGACTCGCATCGCCGCAGGATGACGCCATCAGGGGATCGGGGAAACCGCGTTCCGGGTCCGGCGGGCGTTTTCGACAAGGCGCGCCTGCGGCGCACGCCCCCGTCTCGCCCGCGGCTTGCGCCGCGGGCTCGGATCTGCCTCCGGCGGGGATATTTGGGGCCAGAAGAAGGACGCAGGTCAGCCTATTGCGGCCGACAGTCACAGCCGGTCGGCAGGCCCTTCTCGTCGAGCTCGGGCGAGCAGCATTGCTGACCGGCCTGTGTCGTGCAGCAATAGATCTCGCGCCCGGCCACCCGTTCGACCCCGGCGCAGGGCGGCGCCGCCACACCCGGACCGACCAGCGCCACCAGCATCGTCAGAACCGTCATCATCCGCCTTGCTCCCTTGCCCTGGCCTCGCGCGGGGCGTCATTCCGCCGCGAAGCGCGGAAAGACCCCCCGGATCACCGCGCGCAGCCTGTCCGTGTCCGCGTCGGGCGCGCGCTCCGCCGTTGCGGCCAGATAGGCCTTGACCGCCTCCAGCGTCCGCGGCCCGGCGATGCCATCGACCCGGCCCGCATCGAAGCCCGCGGCGTTCAGTTCCTCCTGCAGCAGCCGCACGGAATGGAACCCGGCGGGCAGCCCCGCCCCTTCGGGCAGCGCGGCGGGCGCGCGCAGCACCGTCAGCACCCGTTCCGCGCCGAACCGGTTCTCGCCGGTCACGAGCGCGGCATAGCCGCCATCGGGGCTGATCTCGATGCCCTGCACGGGGGCGGCAAGCTCGATCCCCCCCCGTGCGCGCAGCCGCCCATCGTCATCCACCCCGAAGCGCAGCACCCGGCGCATCGACGTGCCGGAGACGAGGATCTCGGCCCCGTCGCCGCTGGCGGCCAGCAGGCCGAAGGCGCCGGTCCGCCCCTCGGCGGCCGCGCCGTCCAGCGCATCGAGGCCGATCTCGGAGGAAAGCGCGCGCGAGATAAGCACCTCGCCTGCGGCAATGATGATCTCGAAGAAATAGAGCCGCCCGATATTGGGATCGAGCGCCAGAACCCCGCGCCAGGGCGGTCCCCCCTCTTTGGCGGGGGGACGCTCGATCAGCGCGTGACGCACCGAGAAGAAGGTCGTGACCGGGGTTTTCTGGGCATAGATGTTGGCGACGCGGAAGCACTCGACATGACCGGGCTTTTCCTCCGGCCCGGCCAGTCGGCCGAATTCCAGCGCCGCCCCCTCGATGGTCGAGGACACATAGTATATCTGGCCCTCATCCTCCAAGATCGACAATTGCGCGGACGCCCCGCAGCGCAGATCGAAGGTTCGCCGTTCCGTGCCGGGCGCGACATCCGAGAAATCGTCCGGCACGGACAGGATCGAGAAGGCCACCGGACTGCCGAAATGGGCCATGCCCGAGGCATCGAACGCGACCGACGAGAACTGGCTGATCCCGGCCGCGTTGTCGGCCACCTGGTAGAGCCGGAACCAGTCCTCGATGCCTTCCCCCGGCGCGATCGGAAAGGCCAGGATGCTGCCGCCCAGCAGCATCAGGCTTTCGCGGTTCCAGCGCTGGCCGGCCACGAACAGGTTGCCCGCCGGGCTGATCGCCAGGTCCGAGGCCAGCGTGTCCAGTTCGAGGCTGGCGCGCAGCTCGAGCGGGAACAGCGACCAGTGCATCAGCCGCCCGTCGGCGATGGCGAAGAGCCCCGCACGGGCCGGATCGAAGGCCATGCTTTCGACATTGCGCAGCGAAAACACCGCATCGGCTTCGGCCTCGGGCTGAACGTCCTGGGCCGCAGCCGGAGCAGCCAGCACGAGCGCCAGTGCAAGCGTTATGAGGGATCGGAATGGCATGTCTCGTTCTGGTCCAGCCTAGGGGTCTCGGAACTCAGAAGGTCGCTCATCTGCCGCGCCGGGTCGAGGGGCAGCATGCCGCCGCCGGTGGCGCCGTTCCCGGCGCTGTAGACCTTGCAGGGCAGGATCACGGGGCTGTCATAGCCCTCCTCCTCGTCGATGGTGGCGTCGATGATGGCGCGCAGCACGATTTCCGGTGCCGCGCCGCCGGTGCCGGACGCCTCGCGGACCACCTGAAGGTAATACCACCCGTTCCAGGGTTCCAGCTCGCCCGCCGCATGCCGCGCCTCTGCGGCGAAGTAATGCTGCTGCACGAAATTCTCGGCATAGGGATACTGGTACTGCCCGCTCGGCGAGAGCAGCGGCGCGCCCTCGCTGCCCGGCGCGGGGCCGCGGCCCGACAAGGCGGCATGGTCGATCGACTGGCAGGTGCGCACGATCGCGGGATTGCTGCGGAACCGCTCGTCCAGCAGGGTGAAATAGCCCCGCACCGTGGGCATTTCCGACACGGTGACATCGGCCCCCGCCGCGGGCAGGAACAGCGGCGTCAGGCAGAAGCGCAGCGCGGGGCTGAAGACGGGCGCCGAGATCTGGCGTTCATAGGCCAGCGTCATCGTCACCCAGCCGCCCTCGATGCGGCCGGAAAAGCGCCAGACCGGCTTGGCGAGGTCGTCATAGATCTCGTCCAGCGTGCGGCGGATCGGGCGGCCCTGCAACGCCTCGGCCACGGCCTGCTCGAAGGTCTGCTGGGCCTGGCGCTGGACGATGTCCTCGATCCGGCCCGCGAGGCTTTCGAAGGTCTTGTCGGCCACGGTCTTGGTGGTGTTGAAGGCCGCGCGCAGCTTCTGCATCTCGGCGGATATCAGGCCCGTGCTTTTCTCGACCGCACCGGCGCGGGCCTCCAGCGCCTCGGCGCGCGCGCCCATCGCGTCGATCCGCGCGCCGATCTCGGCCCGGGCGGCGGCCAGATCCTCGGCCAGATCGTCGATCCGCGCCGCCAGTTCCGCAGGCCCCGGCAGGTCGGGATAGCAGCCCGCCACGTTCTCGCTCAGCCGGAAGGTGGCGGAGGTGATCGCCGCGATCGGGGTCATGCCGTAGTAATCCGGCTCGCCGATCGCGCTGATCTCGACGCCCGAGACGATGCCGATCAGGCTGGTCTCGTCCTCGGCCAGGATCGGCCCGCCGCTCATCCCCTGCGCCAGCAGGCTGTCGGTCTCGATCACGCCCTCGGGCGTGGTCTCGGTGGTCGAGAGGATCCCCGCCCGGAACGACGGCCGAAAGCTGCGCGTGCCGTTCGGGAACCCGGCGGCGAAGATGCGCTTGCGGATCATCCGCTCGTCCAGCCGGCAATAGCGCAAAAAGGGATAGACCTGCGTCTCGGCGAATTTCAGCAGCGCCACGTCATATTCGCCCGGCACCCGTTCGGGTTGCAGCACCATCACCCGCGCATTGTTCGGATCGGCCACGCCCGGCAACCCGCGGCACTGGCTGCCCGCGGGCGCGACATGGCGGGCGGTCAGCACATGGCCCTCGGCGCTGACCAGCACGCCCGAGCCGACGCGCTTGCGGCCCTCGGGATCGGTGCATTCGATATAGACGACCGTATCGGCCACCGGATCGGCGCGCAGCGCCCCGGCAACCCCCACCACCGCCAGCGCCGCCAGAACCAGCCCCCGCCCGATCATCGCCCCGCCTCCGCGCCCTGGTCCGCGATCCATTCGGCGATCCGGCGCATCCGCTCGGGCGTGATCCGGGTAAAGGCGTTGTGGCTCGCCCAGGGCTCCTCGCCATGCAGCCCGTTGGTATGCACGCCGACCAGGACCGCGCGATCCGCGCCCAGGAAGACCGGCGACCCGGAGGTGCCACCATAGGTGTCGTTCAGGTAGAACCCCTTGAGATCCCGCAATATCCGCAGGCTGTCGGTGCTGACCCATTGCCGCCCCGGCGGCGCCTTGTCGGCGGCATAGCCCTGCACCACCGTCACCGCACCCAGTTCGGCATCCTCCAGCACCCGCACCCCGGCCCAGCCCGTCGCCTCGCCCACCCGGCAATCGAGCTTCAGCGCCCCGAGGTCGTAATCGCGCGCCTCCTCGGCGCTGGTGGCCGCGGTCCAGCCCTGCAACACATGCGCGCGCCGCACCCCGCATTCGCCGAAGGGCGTGGCCGCGCGGTTGCGCCCGGGCAGCACGCGATAGGCCGAATAGGCCCGCCCGAACACCGTGCCGCCATGGATGCAATGGGCCGCCGTCAGCACCGTATCGGCCGAGACCATCATCCCCGAACACAGGCTTGTGCCGCCAAAGGCGTTCTGGAACAGGATCTGCACGATGGCGCGCTCGGGAAAGCTCGTCGTGTCGTTCACCGCCACGCGCTCGTCCTCGCCGATCACCGAGAACGGCACCCAGGTCTCGGGCCTGACCGACAGCCCGCCCATCTCGTATTGCGCATAGATCGCCGAGGCGTCCGACAGCTCCGCCGCCAGGTCGGGCGCCATGGTGGGCTGGGCGACGATCCGGCCGGTGCCGGTTGCGGGCGGCAGGTCCACCGGCCCGGCCGTGCCCGCATCGCCGCCCAGGTCGAAACTGACGCTTGCCTCGGGCGCGGACAGCGCCGGGCGCGGCGCGCCCGCCTCGGTCATCGGCTCGAACAGCGCCGCCCGCGTCGCCCCGTCCATCAGCCCCGTCTCGGGCAGGCCCAGCTCGTGCTGCAAGGCCCGGATCGCCCGCTCGCGCCGGGCCTCATCGGCCCCCACAGCCCCCGCTTGCAGCAGCGCCGCAAGCACCAGAACCAGAGCGAACCGCATACCCCCAGACCTCCCCCACGGGTGGACTGCCCGGCAACAGGGCGCAATCGCAACGAAAAACCCATGCGAACTGTCGCGCCCGCGCCCCGGTCCTGTCAACCCCGGCGCGCAGGCGCGTCAGTCCAGCGGCCCGAATTCCGCGACCGCCGCCCCCGGCGCCAGCAGCGGCTGGTCCTCCATCGCGCCCGATTCCGTGCCGGTCGCGGACAGCACCGTGCCCAGCAGCGCCAGCACCTGATCGTCGCGGATGCCCCAGACCAGGTCCTGCCCGCGCAGCGTGACCGTGCCCCCCGCGCTGCCCGTGACCTCGGATTTCAGCGCGGCGGCCAGATCGCGCTGCACATCCATCGCCACCGACCCGTCCGCGCCGCTGCGCGTCGTGGCGGTATAGGTCACATCCGCCATCAGCGCGGCTTTTATCATGGTCAGCGGCTGGCCCGCCGACAGCCGCAGCCGCACCGCCTCGGCGCAGGCGGCATCGCGCCGGGGCAGGCCCCGGATCACGTCGTCGTCGGACAGTTCCAGGATCCGCACATTGCCCAGCGTGATGCGGATCTCGCTGACCTCCTCCAGCCGCCCGCCCGCCCTGATCCGGTCCAGCAGCCCCGCATCCAGCGCCAGCGTCCGGTTCAGCGCCGAGGAAAGCTCGGTCGAGATCGAGGCCGAGACCGGGATCTCGGCCAGCCCCAGCCCCAGTGCCTGTTCCGGGCGGCACACCACGCCCAGCGCGACCGGCTCGGTCCCCGTGACCAGAACCAGCGTGCCGGGCAGCGCACTTTGCGTGGGCGGGCGGAACTCGGTATAGCCGTTCTCGGCGAGGATCTCGCCGATCGTGGCCGGGCGCGCGCCGTCCATCAGGCCAAGCGCCACATAGCCGCCCACCCCCAACACGGCGAGTCCGCCCAGCCCGGCGATCAGCTTCCAGTTCATCCCGCTCCCCTCCCGCTCAGGCGCGGCCCCTGTCGCGGCCCCTGTCCGGCGGGGCAAGCCTAGCACAGCGCCCGGCCCGGGTCGCGGGTGATCTGGCCGCCTTGTCCGGCGGGATCCGACCGGCCATGGGCGCGGATCGACGCCCGGAGATTTGCCATATGAAACCCCGATGGAAGTCCGACGAAAGTCCGATGGAATTCCGATACCCCGTTCCGCCCGCCGCGCAGTCCCCGCCGACCCACGCCCCCGGCCTGCGCAATGGGCTTGACTCGAATCCGGGCATCCTTGACGCTCAAGGGGTTAGGCATGATCAGAGGCGTGTCTCGAAGGTATGCCGGCGATGCCGCGACCGCATGCATCAGGTATTGCGCATGCGCCGGGGCATTGCCCTGCTGTCCTGTGGGGGGATGGAATTTTTGTTCGAGTAGAAGGCTTTAGCTGGTAATTTTCCGCGCGCCCGGCGGCTTGCAGGCGCGCTTTCCCGGGATGTCGGGCTTTCGACGCGCTGTTGATGCAAGGAGCATCCAATGGCTGTCGCAGTCTCCTATCCCGGCGTATACATTCAGGAAATTCCCTCCGGCACCCGCGCCATCGCCGGCGTGCCCACCTCGATCGCCGGTTTCGTCGGCTACACCGCCCGCGGCCCGGTCAACGCCCCCGTCCAGCTTTTCAGCTATGCCGATTTCGAGCGGAATTTCGGGGGGTTGCACCTCGACAGCCCGCTTGCCTACGCGGTCAGCCATTTCTTCCTGAACGGCGGCGCCAGCGCCTGGGTGGTCCGCGTGGCCGAAGGCGCGGTGCCCGCCGCCATCGGCATGCGGACCATGGCGGGCGACCTGACCCTGACCGCCACCGCCGCCAGCGAGGGCGCGTGGGGTAACGCCTTGGTTCTGAACGTCGATTACGAAAGCGCGAACCCCGACGAGAGCTTCAACCTGACCGTTACCGAGTTCATCGACCGCGCCGGGCGCATGGTCCCCGCCCGGACCGAGGCGCATCGCAACCTTTCGATGGACCCCGATGCAGCAACCTATGCCCCGACCGTTCTGGAGGCCGACTCGCGGCTGATCCGGCTGACCGACGAGGGTGCTGGCGGTGCGGCGGCCGGAATGGCGCGGTCGGGGCCGCTTACCGATGCCGAGATTGCCGCGCTGGACGACAATGCAAGGCGGCTGGCGATCTCGATCGACGGCGGGCCGTTCATCGAGTTCGACCTGTTCGGCGAGGGCGGCGGGCTGGCCACGCTGGCCGCGCTGCGCACGGCGCTGAACACCATCGTTCCCACGCTGGAGCCCGCAAACCCCGGATTTTCCGGCTTTTCCTGCGCTATCGACGGCGACCGTCTGGTGGCGACATCGGGCAGCACCTCGCGGCAAAGCTCGGTCCGGTTCCGCCGCGCCTCGATCCGGTCCGCGGCGGCGCGGCTGCAGTTGGGGCTTGCCCAGGGCGGGCGCGAGATCCATGGCTCCGCCCCCACCCGCCCGGCGCAAAGCGGCACAGCGGGCGTGCGGATCGAGGATTTCGACGCGCTCGATTTCAGCACCGATCCGATGACCATGTCGGTTCAGGCGCTGGATACCGCGGGTGCCGCGCTGGCCGATATCACCGTGGTCCTTCAGGACAGCGGCGCCACGCCCCCCGTGCCCGCCCCCACGACGCTTGCCGAGGCGCGCGCGCGGATCGAGACCCGGTTGCGGGCCGAGACCAACGAGGCGCTTTCGCGGGCCAGCGTCCAGACCATCGGCGGCGCGCTGGTGCTGCGCGCGGGCGGGGCCGATCCCTCGGTGCGGCTCGATTTCGGCGGAACGGGGGCCGCCACGCTGGGGATCGGCGGGGGCGGGGGCGAATTCGTCAATGTCGCGGGATACCGGATGGGATCGGGTCCCGATCTGACCGCGCAGGTGGGGGCGGTCGGCGGCGATGACGGCGCCGTGCCCGACGAAACCGCGATCCTGGGCTCGCGGGCGGCCAAGACCGGGCTTTTCGCGCTGGAGGATGTGCGCGATCTGAACATCCTGAACCTGCCCGAGGTGAATGACGCGGGCGTGCTGGCCAATGCCATCGCCTATGCCGAGGAACGGCGCGCGATGATCCTGATCGACATGCCCGGCAATGTCACCGATTTCGAGGGCGCGCGCGCCTGGATCGGCGATCCGGCCAATGCGGGGCTGCGCCACCAGAACGCCGCAGTCTATTTCCCCCGCGTGCGCATGCCCGACCCGCTGCAAGGCAACCGCCCGCGGTCCTTCGCGAATTCCGGCCTGATGGCCGGACTTTACGCCCGCACCGATGCCGCCCGCGGCGTGTGGAAGGCCCCCGCCGGCATCGAGGCGCGGCTCAGGGGGGTGACCGCGCTCGACTATGCGCTGTCGGACCCCGAGAACGGCGTGCTGAACCCGCTTGGCCTGAACTGCCTGCGCAGTTTCCCCGTCTTCGGCCAGGTCAGCTGGGGCGCGCGGACCATGGTGGGGGCGGATGCGCTGGCAAGCGAATGGAAATATGTCCCCGTGCGCCGGATCGCGCTGTTCATCCAGGAAAGCCTGTATCGCGGCACGCAATTCGTGGTGTTCGAGCCGAATGACGAACCGCTCTGGGCGCAGATCCGGCTGTCGGTCGGCAGTTTCATGAACCAGCTTTTCCGCCAGGGCGCGTTCCAGGGCGCGACCCCGCAAGAGGCCTATCTGGTGCGCTGCGATCGCACCACCACCACCCAGGCCGATATCGACCTCGGGATCGTCAACATCGTCGTGGGCTTTGCGCCGCTGAAACCGGCCGAGTTCGTCATCATCCAGATCCAGCAGCTTGCCGGACAGAGCCAGAGCTAGGGAAAGGCCGGGACCATGGCAGAATTCAGCGTCAACACCCACCGCTTCGACCCCTACAAGAACTTCAAGTTCCGCGTGAAATGGGATGGCCGCTATGTCGCGGGCATCTCGAAGGTCGGCGCGCTGAAACGCACGACCGAGGTGGTCGAGCATCGCGTCGGCGGCGATCCTTCGACCAGCCGAAAATCGCCCGGCCGGTCCAAGTTCGAGGCGATCACGCTGGAACGCGGCGTCACCCACGACCCCGAATTCGAGACCTGGGCGAACCTTGTCTGGAATGTCGAGGCCGGTCTGGGGGCCGAGGTAGCGCTCAAGGATTTCCGCAAGGACATCATCATCGAGATGTATAACGAGGCGGGCCAGCTGGCGCTGGCCTACAACGTCTATCGCTGCTGGGTGTCCGAGTTCCAGGCCCTGCCCGAGCTTGATGCCAATGCCAATGCCGTGGCGATCCAGTCGATCAAGCTGGAAAACGAGGGCTGGCTGCGCGACCGCGAGGTGGTGGAACCGCAGGAATAGGGGCGCGAACGGGCGGATGGCCCGGGGGGGCCTTGAAAGATGCGGGCAGGACTGAACCCAGAGGCGATGCTGATGGCCTGGGAGGCCGGGCTGGGCCGCGCTCCGCTTGACCGGGCGCTGGTGCTGCTCTGGGCGGGCGGGCACGGGGACGCGGCCGATCTGGCGCTGGCCGAGCGTGACCGCTTGCTGCTGGCGTTGCGGCGGGCAACCTTCGGACCGGTGCTCGACTGCGTGGCCGCCTGCCCCGATTGCGGCGCGGATGTCGAGGTGACGCTGGAGGCCGACGCGCTGGCGGGCGCGCTTGAGGCGCCCGTGCCCGGCCCGCTGCGGATCGGCAGCCGCGCGGTGACGCTGGCGCCGCTGACCAGCCGCGATCTGGCCGCCGCGCGCGGCGTCGCGCCCGAGGCGCTGCCGGGCTTCCTGCGCGCCCGCCTTGTGCCCGATGGCGAGGCGCTGTCCGAGACCGAGGCCCGCGCGATCGAGGCCGAGATCGAGGCGCGGGCAGCGGCGGCCGAGGCGCGCTGCCTGCTGACTTGCCCCGACTGCGGCGCGGACTGGCGCGAAAGCGTCGACATCGCCGCCCATCTCTGGGCCGAGGTCGAGGCCGCCGCGCTGCGCCTGCTGGCCGAGGTGGCGGAGCTTGCCCGCGCCTATGGATGGCGCGAAGCGGATGTGCTGGCGCTGTCGCCCGCCCGCCGCGCGGCCTATCTGCGCCTTGCGCGGGGGACGACATGAGCGCGCTGGCCCGCCTGATCGCCCGGGCGACCGGGCAGGCGCCCGCGGGGCTGCGCCCGCGCCTTGCCGCGCGGTTCGAAACCGGACCGGGCGCGGATGCGACACTCGCCGAAACCGTGACCGAGACGCTTGCCCCCCGCCCCGCCGCCGAAGCGGCCCCGGAGCCCCGCCCCCGCCAGACCCGTGCAAACCCGCCGCCCGATCCGGCCGCCGAACCGCGCCCGACCCCGCCCCCGTCGCGCGCCGCGCAGCCTGCGCCGCCTGCGCCGCTGGACCAACCCGCTCTGCCCCTTTCACAGGCGCAGAAGCCCGAGGCGCTGGCCGAGGCAAGGGTCCCGGCCGCTCCTGCCCCCGCGCCGGCTGCGTCGCCTCAACCGGCCCCCGCCCCGACAGCGGCCCGGCCCACACCCCTGTCCCCGCCGGAACCCGCATCCGCGATGCGGACGGCCCCGCCCCCCGCCGCCACGCTCGGCCCGCCGCCCGAACCGCTGCAACCGCCCGCCGCTGCGTTGCCCCGCGCTCCGCAGCCCGCCCCGCACGCGCCGCCGCCGGTTGCGGCAACGCCGCCCCCTGCCCCGCCCCCGCCGCCCGAGATCACCATCCATATCGGCCGGTTGCACATCGTCGCCGACCCGCCCCGGGCGGCACAGGACCCGCCCCGCACGCGCCGCGGCACCGCCCCGCTGGCCGATTACCTGCGCGGCAAGGAGGGCGGGCGATGAGCAATGTGCTTGCCCTGTCGGCGGTGACCCAGCTTCTGAAAAGCCTGCTGCACGACGCGCTGATCGAGGCCGATGCAAGCCAGGTGCTGGGCGGCGATTTCGCGGTCACGGCCCTGCCGCCCGACCGCATCCTGACCGACGATGCCGAGGCGCAGGGCAACCGGCTGAACCTGTACCTGCACCGGATCACGCCGAACGCCGCGCTGAGCGTTGACGACCTGCCCACCCGCGATGCGCAGGGGCGGCTGACCCGGCGGCCGCGGCTGGCGCTGGACCTGCATTACCTGCTGACGGCGATCTCGGGCGAGCAATTGAACGCCGAGACGCTGCTGGGCTTTGCGATGCAGACCTTTCACGAAACCGCCATCGTCCCGCGCGAGGCGATCCGCAACGCCCTTGCCGCCGGGATCGCGGGCGATGTCAGCCCGACGCAAGGCTGGCTGGACCAGGCGGTGCGGCTGGCCGATCAGGTCGAGCGGATCAGGATCACGCCGCGCGCGCTGTCGCTTGACGACATGTCGCGGATCTGGACCGCGATGCAGACCAGCTATCGCACGACGGTCGCCTATGATGTCGCGCTGGTGCTGATCGAGCGCGAGATCGCGACGCGCCCCAGCCTGCCGGTGCTCAGCCGCGGCGGGCTGCGCGATGCCGAAAGCGGGCGCGATCCGGGCGTGGCGCTGCGCCCCGATCTGTTGTCGGGGGTGCCGACGCTGATGGGGATCGAGCCGCTGGATGGCCAGCCGGTGATGCGACTGGGCCGCCGGATCGCGCTGAGCGGCAGCGCGCTGGACCGCGGCACGGCAACGGTGCGCTTCACCCGGCCCGATACCGGGCAGGTGCTGGAGCTTTCCCCGCCCGGCCCCTCGGCGCCGATCCGGATCGTGGTCGACCTGCCCGCCGGTCCGCCGCGCCCGCCCGGCGATCCGCTGGAGGGCAGCGGCGCCGATCCGGGCGCGTGGCGGATCGGCCCCTATGCGGTCGCGCTGCATCTGCTGGGCGATGACGGGCGCGATGCGGCAACGAACGCGCTGGCCATCGCACTGGCCCCCGCCATCACGGCCAGCGCCACGGCCACGGCCGGGGGCGTCACGGTCACCGTGACCTGCTCGCCACCGATCCGGCCGGGCCAGAGCGTCGCGATCCTTGTCGGCCAGCAGATGGCGCTGGTCGAGACACCCCCCGCCCCGACAACCACCGTTGCGGCCGAGTTCGCGGGGCTTCCCCCCGGCGCGGCGCTGCCGGTGCGGCTGCGCGTCGATGGGATCGACAGCCCGGTGATCGACCGGCTGGCCGAGCCGCCCGCGCTGGAAACGGTGACGATCCCATGAGTGCCGAGCCGCGCATAACCGCCGCCGAAACCGCAACGCAGGCAATGCGCGCCGCCCTTGCCCGCCATTGCGATGCGCTGGCCGCCCGTATCGCCGCCCCGACCAGTCCCGGCCCGCTGCCGCGCGACGGCACCGCCGGATCGGCGCTGGAAACCCTGGCCCTGCGCTTCGGGCTGACGCCGATCGAGGCCGACCTGATGGCGCTGGCCGCCGGACCAGACCTGCATGCCGGTCTGGCCGAGGCCATCGCCGCGGCAACCGGGGGGGTGCGCGCCGATCTTTCGCTGGCGCTGGCGGTGCTGGGTCCCGAGGCATGGACCGCGCTTTGCCCCGCCGCGCCGCTGCGCCGCCACCTGCTTCTGACGCTGGACGGCACCGGGCCGATGTTGCGCCGGACGCTGGCCGCGGATGAACGCGCGGTGCAGTTCCTGATGGGGCTGGGCTATCTCGACCCGCGTCTTGCGGCACATGTCCGCCCGGTGCCGGCGCCCGATGCGCCGCCGACCGGCGCGGCGCGCGACAGCGCCGCCACCATCGCGCGCGCCTGGGACATGCCCGGGCCGCTGCCCGTGCTGCTGCTAGCCGGTCCCGATCCGACGGCGACGCGGGCGGCGATGGCAACAGCCGCCGCCGCGCTGGGGCTGGCGCTTTTTCGGATCGGGGCCGCCGATCTGCCCGCCGATCCGGCCGAGCGGCATGCGCTGGCCCGGCTGATCGACCGTGAACTGGCCTTCAGCGATGGCGCCCTGCTGATCGAGGCGGCGGCCGAAAGCGCCGAAGCGGCCCGCGCGCTGGCCGATCTGCTGCATGGCCCCACCGCCATCGCCGCGCCCGATCCCGAGCCGCCCGAACGCGCCCCGCGCCTGCGGATCGAGACCCCCGCCCCCGACAGCACCGAACGCCGCGCGGTCTGGCAGGCGACGCTGGGGTCGGCGCACGCCGCCGCACTTGGCCCCGCGCTCGACCATCTGGCGGGGCAGTTCGCGCTGGACCGCGCAGGCATCGCCGCCGCCGCCGACATGCTGCCCCCCGGCACCCCGCCCGACAGGCTTGCCCCCGCGCTCTGGCAGGCGGCGCGGGTGCAGGGGCGGCGGCGTCTGGACGGGCTCGCGCAGCGGATCGACTCCCGCGCCACATGGGACGATCTGGTGCTGCCCGCGCCGCTGATCGCGCAGATCAAGGACCTGGCCGCCCATGTCCGCCAATGCTGGCAGGTCAGCGACCAATGGGGCTGGCGCGAGAAAAGCCCCAGGGGCCTGGGTTCGGCGGCGCTGTTCGCGGGGGCCTCGGGCACCGGCAAGACGCTGGCCGCCGAGGTGATCGCGGGCGAACTGGCGCTCGATCTTTACCGGATCGACCTGAGCCAGGTGGTCAGCAAATATATCGGCGAGACCGAAAAGAACCTGTCGCGCGTCTTTGCCGCCGCCGAGGCCAGCGGCGCGATCCTGCTGTTCGACGAGGCCGACGCGCTGTTCGGCAAACGCTCGGAGGTGCGCGACAGCCACGACCGCTACGCCAATATCGAGGTCAGCTACCTGTTGCAGCGGATGGAATCCTATCCCGGCCTCGCGATCCTGACGACGAACCAGAAATCGGCGCTGGATGCGGCCTTCCTGCGGCGGCTGCGCTTCGTCGTGACCTTCCCCTTCCCCGATGCGGCGGCGCGCGCAGCGATCTGGGCGCGGATCTTCCCCGCCGCCACGCCGACCTCGGGGCTCGATCCCGCGCGGCTGGCGCGGTTGAACCTTGCGGGCGGGGCGATCCGCTCCGTCGCGCTGAACGCAAGCTACCTGGCCGCCGACACCGGCGGGCCAGTCACGATGGCCCACGTCCTGGCCGCCGCCGAACGCGAATACGCCAAGCTGGAAAAACCCTTCACCGCCGCGGAACGGAGGGCACTGGAATGACCCCACAACGCATCACGATCCGGATCGACGCGCTCAGCGTCACGGGCGGGCCGGTCTCGCGCGCGGCCCTTGAACGCGCCATTGCCGGGGCACTGGCCGAGGCGCTGGCAGGCAGCGCCCCGCTGACCCCCGCCCCGCAGGCTCGCGCAGGCATGGCGGCGCGGGCGCAGGCCGACGCGGGCGAGGCCGGGATCGAACCCGCCATCGGGCGGGCGGTGTCCGGGCTGGCCCGCAGCGTGCTGGAAGGAACAGGCCCATGACCCACGCCCCGCCGCAACCCGCCCAACCCGCCACCGCCGCGCGCGTGCAGACAAAGCCCATGCTCGGCCGCCCGGGCGACCGGTTCGAGCAGGAGGCCGACCGCATCGCCGATGCCGTCACCGCCGACCGCCCCACGCCCCTGACTGGCCCCTTGCCGGTCACGCCGCTGATCCAGCGCCAGAGCGATGAAACCGGGGCGGATGACCGGCAGAGCATGGCCACCGCCAAGGCCGCGGCCGCCGTCGCCAACGGCGGGCGGCCGCTTTCCCCCGCCGAGCGGCGATTCTTCGAGCCGCGCTTCGGCCGCGACCTGTCGGCAGTCCGCCTGCACGAAGGCACACGGGCAGGCGCAGCCGCGCGCGGCATCGGCGCGCGCGCCTATACGCTGGGCCAGAACATCGCCCTCGCCCCCGGCGAATACGCCCCCGAAACCCGTGAGGGGCGGCATCTGATGGCGCATGAGCTGACCCATACCTTGCAGCAGGGCAAGGGGGTTATCCGGCGCACGGGCGAAGAGGAAACCGCGCCGGTTCGCCCGACGCAGATCGACTTCAACTTCGACCAGACCAAGGCGATCCCCGCCGCGGCCGGGGGCACCGCGCGATTGACCGCAAGCACGAACGGAACCGAAGTCACCTGGTCGATTGCCGATGGCACCGCCACCAAGGCGCAGGGCACGACGATTGGCGAGAACGGGACAATCACACTCGCGGCTGACCAGACTGGCGGCTCCCTGACCGTGCGCGCCGCGAATAGCGCGGGCACGTTCTCGCGGACCTTCTACATTGCCTCGATTCCCACGGGCATCGAGACCACAACCGTGGCGTCCGACCTGACCACTTCGGCCGACGATTACGGCGCCGCCTTCCAGCATGTCTTCACCAGCAACGAAGGTTCGCAGAACGTGCTGACGAACCTTCGGATCGGCGAACGTTTTCCGGGCGCGCCCAACCCTACGGGCGCGACCCATGCCTTCAGCGGGCGGAACTGGCCCTTCGGTCGGGGCCGCGACAGCTTCACCCTGCATACCGGCACGCTTGCAAACGATGCAGCCGGAAGCTGGGCACTGACCGATACCGGCGAGTTCGGGCCGACCTCGGCGACCTCCGGCCTTGCCGATGGCGACAATGTCAGCACCCATCGCGACCTCATCAAGGTCGGTGATCACGTCCAGAGCCATTCAAACCCTCGACCCACCAACCGCCTGCCGGTCACGCTGACGCTCGACCAGCAGTTCCACTTCTTCAACCCGCGTGCTGCCTCGGGCAGTCGCTGGACCCGGTTCACCACGACCGCCCACAGCCGTACCCTGCGCCGAAGCGGCACGGATGTGGAGTTCGTGACCACTGTGAACGGAATCGAGCATGTCGAGGACTATTCCGGCCCGCCTGCGGTCACCAACCTGACCGCCTCGCCTGTGAATACGCCGAAGAGCGCTTCCCCGCCGCCGCCCAGCGCCGGGTCCGAGACCGAGGAAGCCGCCGCCGCGCCCGCACCGCGCACCGTCTCGCTGAGGGTCGAGGCGCTGCCCGGAACGCTGCCGGCGGGAACCTCGCTCGACTGGACCATCGTGCCCCCCGATCTGGGCTGCACGATCGCCAAGGATCCGTCAGACGAAACCCGCGCCACGCTGACCATCGGCACAGCGGCAGGCACCGTCACCGTTCAGGTGGCGGACAACACCGGCACCAATTCCGACCGGGTCGAGGTGAGGATCACATGACCGGCTTTCCCCATTCTCCCCGGCTGACCCGCGCGGGGCTGGTGCTGATCGAGCCGGGCAGCGGCGCGGTGCGCCGGATCGTGGCGCTGCAATACGCCGCCGAGACGCTGAGCCGTCGGCTGAGCGCGCAGGCGGTCGAGGGCGAGGGCGCGCGGGCGCATCCGCTGCGGCTGACCGGCCCCGCGGTCGAGACGATCACCTTCGAGGCGGAACTGGACGCAACCGACCAGCTTGAATTTCCCGACAGCAACGCCGCCGCGGTCGAGACCGGGCTGTTCCCCGCACTTGCCGCGCTGGAATCGATGCTGCACCCGACGGTCGCGCAACTCGAACGCCAGGGCGCCCAGCGCCGCAGCGGCAGTTTCGAGATCACGCCCGTCGAAACCCCGCTGGCGCTGTTCGTCTGGAGCCGCAGCCGCGTGGTGCCGGTGCGGCTGGCCGAACTGTCGATCACCGAGGAATTCTTCGACCCCGCGCTGAACCCGATCCGCGCGCGGGTCAGCCTGACGCTTCGGGTGCTGTCGGTCGCCGATCTGGGCTTCGACCATCGCGGCGGCGGGCTGTTCATGGCCTATCTGCAAGGCAAGGAGGCGCTGGCCGCACGCGCCGCCGCCGGGCAGCTGGGCGAATTGGGACTGGGGGGGCTGTCGGCATGAAGAACCCGATCCAGGCGATGTTCGAAGCGGGCATCGTCGAGCGCACCGATTTCCCGCCCGAAAGCCGCTATCACGGCATCCCGACCACGCAGGTCACCGGGCCGGACGGCCAGCCGGTGAGCTGTCTGAAACGCCGCCTCTCGCCGCCGCCCGAGGAATTTGCCCTGCGCCATCTGCGCGAGACCAAACAGGGCGAGCGGCTGGACCGAATCGCCGCGGCCGAGACCGGCGATCCGGAAATGTTCTGGCTGCTGATGGATGCCAATGGCGCGATCTGGGCCGAGGACCTGGAAGCGCCGGAGACCACGATCCGTATCACATGGCCGCGCGGCGTGCCCGCGCCGCCCGAGGAATAGCGCCATGATCAAGGGCATCGACCTGACGCTGCTGTTCGGCCCGGGCATCCCGGTGCCCGCCCCGGCCTCGGTCGTCGATGCCCTGCAATCGGTCAGCATCGAGGACAATTCGGGCGAGACGCAAAGCGGGTTCTCGATGGAATTCGCGGTCGAGAAGGACTCGCCGCTGAACACCGTCTTCCTGCTGGCGGGCGGCTCGGCGCTGCCGATCCTGCGGGTGGCGCTGGTGGCCACGGTGAACGGGCAGGCCAGCACGCTGATCAACGGCGTGGTCACCCGCACCGCGCTGACCCCCGGCACGGGCGGGGCACCCGGAACGCTCAGCGTGCAGGGCAAGGATCTGACTGCGGCGATGGAGATCGTCGATTTCTCGGGCCTGCCCTATCCCGCGATGCCGCCCTTTGCCCGCGTCGCGATGATCCTTGCGAAATACGCCTGGCTTGGCGTGATCCCGCAGGTGATCCCCTCGGTCGAGGGGCCGCCGCTGCCGACAGACCGCATCCCGCGCCACCAGGATACCGACCTGGCCTATATCCGCGCGTTGGCCGATGCGGCGGGCTACACCTTCTTCATGAAACCGGGCCCCGCACCGGCCACCAGCTTTGCCTATTGGGGGCCAGAGGTGCGGATCGGCGCGATACAGCCCGCGCTGACCATCGATTCAGGCAGCGCCACCAATGCCCAGGAACTGCGCTTCACCTTCGACAAGGACGGCACCGAGATGCCGGTGGTCTTCATCCAGAACCGCGAGACCCGCGCGCCGATCCCCATTCCGATCCCGTCCGCGATCCCGTTTCATCCACCCCTGGGCGCGATCCCGCCGCTGCCGCCGAAGATCCGGCGGCTGACCGACACCGCGCGGATGAACCCGATCGAGGCGCTGGCCCGCGGCTTTGCCCATGCCGCGCGCCATTCGGACGCGGTCACCGGCCGGGGCCGGATCGACGTGCTGCGCTATGGCCGCATCCTGAAAGCACGCGGGCTGGTGGGGGTGCGGGGCGCGGGCACGGCCTTTGACGGGGTGCATTACGTCGCCAGCGTCACCCACGAGATCCGGCGCGGCAGCTACAGCCAGGGCTTTACCCTGAAACGCAACGGGCTTCTGCCCACCCAGGCATCGGTGCCGGCATGACGCAACGCTATTACGGGAAATATCGCGGCACGGTGCTGAACAATGTGGACCCGATGATGATGGGCCGCATCCAGGCCATGGTGACCGATGTCTCGTCGGTGGCGCTCAGCAGTTGGGCGATGCCCTGCTTTCCGGTGGCCGGGCTTCAGACCGGATCGGTCGCGGTGCCGCCGATCGGCGCGGGCGTCTGGATCGAGTTCGAACAGGGCGATCCCGACCATCCGATCTGGTCGGGCTGCTTCTTCGGCTCGGCCGCCGAGGTGCCCGCGCTGCACCTGATGACGCCGCCCGCGCTGTCGGCACTGACGATGCAGACCGTGGGCCAGAACGGCGTCACGGTGACCGACCTGCCCGGCCCCACCGGGGGCATCGTCATCAAGACGACTGCGGGTGCCTCGCTGATCGTGAACGATACCGGCATCTACATCCAGAACGGCCGCGGCGCCTCGATCACGCTGATCGGCCCGACCGTCACCGTCAACAACGGCGCCCTGACCGTGATCTGAGGAGGAACGCCATGCCCGGACCCATCCTGCATCTTGGCGCGGTCGTCACCTGCACCCATGGCGGCCCGGCCACGCCCACCGCGCCCTTTGCGCGCGTTCTGGTCTCGGGCCAGCCGGTCGCGACCCAGCCCGGCCCCTGGGCGATCACCGGCTGCGCCGCGATCCCCTGCGTCACGGGCAGCTACCTTGTCGCGGCAACGCGGGTCTTTGCGGGCGGCCAACCCGTGGTGCTGATGGACAGCGTCTCGACCACGACGCCGACGGGGTCGCCGATGATCCCGGTGATGGCCCAGACCCGCGTGATCGGGAGTTGAGGCGATGCAGATCGACTTTCCCTATCATTTCGACGGATCGGAACGCACCGCACGCGCCGCCGAGGCCAAGCACATTCGCGACCTGATCGAGCAGATCCTGTTCACCAATCCCGGCGAGCGGGTGAACCGCCCCGATTTCGGCGCGGGCGTGCTGCAACTGGTCTTTGCCGCCGCGAGCCCCGAGGCCGCGGCCACCGCCGAATTCCTGATCCGCGGCGCGCTGCAACAATATCTTGGCCAGCGCATCGAGATCGACGCCGTCGAAACGCAAGCCGAGGAATCCACCCTGCGCATCCGCATCGCCTATCGGCTGCGCGGCCGCGAGGGGCAGGAACTGGCCGAATTCGCGCTGGAGACGGGGACATGATCTATCGGTGCTGCCATCCCCGACGGCGCGAACTGGTGCTGGCGAACCCACCGCTGAACGGCATCGACTTCCTTGAAGTCCTGGATGGCGAGGCGCCCGCCGACACGCCGCGCCAGCGCACGCTCCTGCTGCGCTTCCTGCGCACGGCACCCGCCCTGACGCTGGACGATCTGGAGCTTTCGGGCGGCGAGCGGATCACCGGCGTCGGCCTGCTCTGGATCACCCGCGCCGACGCGCCCGACCCCGCGCTGGCCGAGCCGGGGCTGATCGCCCATCTGGCCACGCTGGACCCCGGGGCGCAGGCCGCGACGCTGGTGATCCGCACCGACAGCCAGGGCGATCACGCGCGCTACCGGCTTCGGCTGACCCGCGCGGGCGACCCGCTGTCGCCACCCGACGGGATCGACCGGCTGCTGGCCGAGATAGACTTCTCGTTCAAGGTGGAATGCGCGACCGATTTCGACTGCGCGCCGCGCACAGACTGCCCCGAGGACGCACATTCGCCCCCCGCGATCAGCTATCTTGCCAAGGATTACCGCAGCTTCCGCCGCCTGATGCTGGGCCGGATGGCGCAGATCATGCCTGACTGGCGCGAACGCAACCCGGCCGATCTGGGCATCGCGCTGGTCGAGATGCTGGCCTATACCGGCGACCGGCTGAGCTATGCGCAGGATGCGGTGGCCACCGAAAGCTATCTGGCGACCGCGCGGCGGCGATCCTCGGTGCGCCGCCATGCCCGGCTGGTCGATTACCGGATGCATGACGGCGCGAATGCCCGGGTCTGGGTGCAGGTCCGCGTCACGGCCGAGGTCACGGCCGAACCGGCCGATCTGCAATTCCTCACCCGCCTGCCCGGCTTCGACCCGGTTCTGACGCCCGACCAGCGCGACCGCGCGCTGGACCGCGACCCGCAGGTGTTCGAGCCGCTGCATCGCGGCACCTTCCGGCCCGCGCATGACCGGATCGATTTCTACACCTGGGGCAGCGACGAATGTTGCCTGCCCAGGGGTGCCACGCGGGCCACGCTGGCGGGCGATTTCCCCCATCTGGCGCCCGGCGACATCCTTGTGCTTGCCGAAGGGCTGGGGCCGAGGACGGGGCGTGCCGCCGATGCCGACCCGACGCGGCGCCATGCGGTGCGCCTGACCGCGGTGCAGGCCGGGCTGACCGACCCGCTGCCGCTGGAGCCCGGCGCAGATCCCGCCCGGATCACCGAAATCCGCTGGGCCGAGGAAGACGCCCTGCCCTTTGAGCTCTGCCTGTCGGCCCGGCGCGACGATGCGGCAGGGGGCGGGGTGGTGACGGGGGTCAGCCACGCCTTGGGAAATATCGTGCTGGCCGATCATGGCCGCAGCATCGCGAACGAGCCGCTCGGCCGCGTGCCCGAGCCGCATCTGAGCCTTGTGCCCGCGCCCACGGGCGATCCCTGCACCCGCCCCGACCCCCGGCCCGTGCCGCCCCGGTTCGCCCCCCTTCTGGCGCTTGGCCCCGTCACGCAGGCCGCCGTGATCCGCGACAGCGTGACGGGCGATGCGGTGGCCCATGACCCGCTGGCCACCCGGTCCGCCCATGCCGCGATCCACCAGCCGCTGGCCGCCCGCGCGCCCGCCGTCACCCTGACCGATGACAGCCCGGCCCATGACAACTGGCAGGCGCGGGCGGATGTCTTGAACTCCTTTGCCGAAGATCGCCATTTCGTGGTCGAGACCGAACGCGACGGCCGTGCCCGGATCCGCTTTGGCGACGATCTGAACGGACGGCGGCCGAACGCGGGCACGGGGTTCGCCGCGCGCTACCGGGTGGGCAACGGCCCCGAGGGCAATGTGGGCGCGGGCGCGATTGCCCATGTCATCACCGACAAGGGCGGGATCGAGGCGGTGACGAACCCGCTGCCCGCCACGGGCGGGCTGGGCCCCGAAACCATGGACGAGGTCCGCGCCGCCGCCCCCTTTGCCTATCGCCGCCAGGAACGCGCGGTGACCGAGGCCGATTACGGCGAGATGGCGCGGCGCCACCCCGACGTGCAGCGCGCGGTCGCCACCTTCCGCTGGAACGGGCATGGCCATACCGTCTTCGTCACGGTGGACCGCTTCGGCGGGCGGCCCGTGACGCCGGAGTTCCGCGCCGAACTGGCCGAGTTCCTCGACCGCTACCGCATGGCGGGCTACGATCTTCAGATCGACGCGCCGCGCTTTGTCGCGCTGGAAATCGCGCTGTTCGTCTGTGCCGGTCCCGACCATTTCCGGGCCGGGATCCGGCGCGAGGTGCTGGACATGCTGTCAAGCGCGCGCCTGCCGGGCGGGCGCAAGGGCCTGTTCCACCCCGACAATTTCAGCTTTGGCGATCCGGTCTGGCTGAGCCGGATCCATGCTGCGGCGATGGGTGTCGAGGGGGTGACATCGGTCAAGGCGACCACGTTCCGCCGCCGCGGCACGACCGCGACCAAACCGCTGGAAGACGGCGTGATCCGGATGGGGCGGCTGGAAATCGCGCAATGCGAGAATGACCGCAACTTCCCCGAACGCGGTTCGCTTGCCATCACCATGGGAGGCGGCAAATGACCGACGCCCCGATCCGCATCGGCCATCCCGATACTCCCGCCGCGCCCGGCGATGCCTGCCGCTGCTGCGAGGGCGTCACGCTGTCCACCCCGCGACCGGTCGAAAACCGCCCCGACCTGGGCCGGATCCAGACCCGGACGGGCCTGCATGGCGATTTCAAGGCCTCGATGCTGGCCCGGCTTGCGTCATCCACCCTGCCCGCGCTGGCCCGGCTGGGCACGCGGGCGGATGACGATTTCACCATCGCGCTGATCGACGCCTGGGCGTCGGTGCTGGATGTCCTGACCTTCTACAACGAGCGCCACGCGACCGAAGCCTATATCGGCACCGCCACCGAGCGGTTCTCGATTGCCGAGATCGCCCGGCTGATCGGCTACCGGCTGCATCCGGGATCGGCCGCCGAAACCGATCTGGTCTTCCTGATGGAGGATCCGCCCGGTGCCGCGCCGGATGTGGCCGAACTGACCATCCCCGCCGGGACCCGCGTACAAAGCACGCCCGGCCCCGACGAGACCGCGCAGGTCTTTGAAACGCTGGCCGATCTGGAAGCCCGCGTCGCCTGGAACCGGATGCGCCCGCGGCAGAACCGGCGCGTGACGCTGGCCGAGGGCGACACCGGCACCTGGCTTGCCGGGCAGGCGACGGGGCTGGCGCCCGGTGACGCGATCCTGATCGTCCACCCGCAACGCTTCGACAGCGGCTGGCCCGGGTTTTCCACCGGCTCGGCGCTTTGGGCGGTGCGGCGGCTGACCCGCGTCGCGCCCGATCTCGCGCTTGACCGCACATGGATCGAATGGGCGGGCGCGCTTGGCCCGGTCAGCCCCGCGGGCGAGGATGAGCCCGTGCACCGCGTCTATGCCCTCCGCCGCCCGACCGCGCTTTTCGGCCATAACGCGCCGCATCCGGCCGTCCTGTCCGCCTCGACCCGCACGGCCTTTGGCTATGTGGGAACGGCCCCGGAAAATTCGCCCTCGCCGATCACCGGCAGCAGCGGCAATGTCGGCGACTGGGATTTCGCCGGGCGTCAGGCGGATACGCGCATCGTGCTCGATACCGTCCACCGCGAGTTCACGCCCGGCGGCTGGGCGGTCCTCAGCAGCCCCGGCGCCGCGCCCCAGCTTTTCCGCATCGCATCCGTCACCGCCGAGGCCGAGGCGCGCTATGCGATCAGCGGGCGTGCCACGGTGCTGACCCCGGATCGCTCCGGCTGGGTCGCGGATTTCGCGGGCGATTACCGCCGGGTTGCCGTGCATGGCGGCAGCGAGGAACTGGCGCTGGCCGAAACCCCCGAACGCGATTTCCTGCATGGCGCCGATATCACGCTGGACGGGGTTGTGCCCGACCTGCCCGAGGGTCGCCTCGTCTATCTGAAAGGCCGCCGCGCGCAGGTCGAGACCGCGATTGCCCGGCTGACGGTGCTGCGCGCCGATGGCACGCTCGACAGCCTGCCGCGCGGCACGCGGCTGACGGTCCAGGCGGTCCTGTTCGCCCCCGCCGCGCCGCTGCTTGGCCTGTGGCTTGTGACCGATCCCGAGGGACGGCTGGCCCTGACGCTGGCCCTGCGCGGCCAGTTGCCAGCGGTTGCGGCCGACGAGACCAGCCCCGCCATCGTCCAGCGTCACCGGATCGCGGGTTTCGACCCGTCCGATCCGCTGCACGGCCGGATCACGCTGGCGGACCCGATCCTGTCCCCCCTCGACCGGGCCAGCGCGGTGATCCACGGCAATATCGCGCGCGCCTCGCATGGCGAGGGGGCGTCCGAGATCCTGGGCGCGGGCGATCCCGCGCAGCCCTTCCAGCGCTTTGCGCTGAAACAGGCGCCGGTGACGCATCTGGTCGCCTCGACCGAAACGGGCGTGGCGTCGAGCCTGCGGATCCGCATCGACGGGGTGGAATGGACCGAGGTGCCCGACCTTTACCAGCGCGGTCCGACCGCGCGGGTCTTTGCCACGACGCTGGCCGATAGCGGTGAAACCACGGTGCGCTTCGGCGACGGGATCTCGGGTGCAAGGCCGCCCGCGGGGCGCGACAATATCGAGGCCGAGTATCGCAAGGGGCTGGGCCGCGCGGGCAATCTGCGGGCGGGGCAATTGTCGCTGGCAATCGACCGCCCGCTCGGGCTGAAGGAGGTGACGAACCCCGTCGCGGCCAGCGGCGGCGCCGATCCCGAAAGCGCCGGGGCCGCGCGGCGCAACGCGCCGATCCGCACGCTGACGCTGGGCCGGATCGTCTCGATCACCGATTACCGCGATTTCGCGCTGGGCTATCCGGGCATCGCGCGGGCCGATGCGCGCTGGGTCTGGCAGGGGGAAAGCCGCCGGATCGTCGTCACCGTCGCGGGCGAGGATGGCGCGGTGCTGGCCGGTTCGGGGCCGGTTCTGAAGGCGCTCGGGGATGCCTACCGAACCTATGGCGACCCGCTGGCAAGCTTCGAGCTTCTGTCCTACGCCCCCGCGCGTTTCCGGCTGGGGCTGAAGGTCGCGGTCGATCCCGCGCATGACACGCCCAGCGTTCTGGCGGCGGTCGAGACGGCGCTGCGCGCGGCCTATGCCTTCGAGAACCGCGATTTCGCCCAGCCTGTCGCGCTGTCCGATGTCGCCGCAACAGCGCATGGCGTGGCGGGCGTGCGCGCGGTCGATATCGACCGGCTCTATCGCGAAAGCGGGCCGCAATCGACGCCGACCGATCACATGCTGCTTGCCGCACGCACGGGCCGCACGGGCAGCGACGGCACACCGCTTCCGGCCGAGATCCTGACGCTCTCGCCCGCGCCCTTCGACCATCTGGAGCCGATGCCATGACCCGCGTCACGCCAGAGGCGCTTTATGCGCTGCTGCCCGCGATCCACCGGTTGCGCGATGCCGAGGAGGGCGGCCCGCTGGCCGCGCTGGTCGATGTGCTGGCCCGCGAGGGCGCGGTGGTCGAGGACAGCATCGAGCAATTGCTTGACGACCTGTTCATCGAGACCTGCGCGCCCTGGGCCGCGCCCTATATCGGCGGGCTGGTCGGCTACCGCACGCTGCATCCGGTCGAGGGGCTGGCGGCGGGCAGCCGGGCCGAGATTGCCAACACCATCGCCTATCGCCGTCGCAAGGGCACCGCGGCGGTGCTGGAACAACTGGCCCGCGACGTGACCGGCTGGCCCGCCTCGGCGGTGGAATATGTCCAGCGCACCGCCTGTTGCCAGCACATGAACGTCGCCCGCCCCGGGGCACAGACCACGGCGAACCTGCGCAACCCGCTGGCGCTGGAACGGCTGGGCGGGGCCTTCGACATTGGGGCGCGGTCGGTCGATGTCCGTTCGATCGCCCAAGGCCAGGGGCGACGGGGCATCGGCGGGCGGCACAACCTGCCCAATGTCGGGCTGCATCTGTGGCGGCTTCAGGCGATGCGCCAGAGCCTTGTGCCCGCGACGGCGGTGGATGACCGGCGCTTTCTGTTCGACCCGCTGGGCGCGCCGCGCCAACTGGTCAACCGGCAGGAGGCCGAGCGCGAGATCACCGCGCTGGCCGGGCCGGTGAACGTGCCGGGCGCGATCACCCGGCGGATGCTGGACGCCACGCCCGCCGCCTGGATCCGCGGCGACGCGCCGGGCGGGCTGCGCGCTCTCGACATCTTTGTGGGCGGCGCGGCGGTGCCGGTTTCGGATATCGCCGCCTGCGATCTGTCCGATGACGGGGCGGGCTGGGCGCATGTCCCCCATCCCCCCGATCCGGCGGGCATCCTGCGGCCCGTGCGCGTCGATCCCGTGCTGGGCCGCATCGCCTTTCGCGATCCGCCCGGGGGCGAGGTGCGGGTCAGCTTTCACACCGCCTTTCCTGGCCCCATCGGTGGCGGCGAATACAACCGCGCCGCCAGCCTGCCGCCGCCCGCGGGCACGGGGCGGCTGGTCCGCTTTCCCGAAAGCGGCCATGCCAGCCTGCAAGACGCGCTGGACAGCATCGGCCCCGAGGGCGGCATCGTCGAGATCACCGAGAACGGCATCTACCCCGCCCCCGCCACGATCCGCGCGCCCGAGAATGCCGGGATCGGGCTGCGCAGCGCGGACGGGGTGCGCGCGATCCTGCGCGGCAGCGATCCGGTCACGATCAGCGGCGCGGCCCGGGGCCGCGTCACGCTGAACGGGCTGGTGCTGGATGGCTGCGCGCTGGAGGTCGTGCCCGAGGGCGGCGTGTCGCTGGCCGCGCTGGACCTCGGGCATGTCACGCTGATCCCGGGGCTGTCCTTTACCGATCTGGGCAACCCGGCCAGCCCGGGCGCGGTCAGCCTGCGGATCACGGCCACGGGCGTTTCCGTCAGTATCGCGCGCTCGATCCTCGGGCCGGTGCGGATGACCGACACCGCCAGCCTGCGGCTGGAGGACAGCATCCTTGACGCCGCCGCCGCCGACAGCCCCGCGGGACTGGCCATCGCGGGGCTTGCGGACAGCACCCCGGCGGGGGCCGTGACGATCCTGCGGGCAAGCGTGATCGGCCGCATCCGCGCACGCGCACTGCCGCTGGTGTCGGATGCGATCCTGTTCGCCCGCCCCGCCAGCCCCGGCGAGGCGCCCGTGCGCGCCGAGCGGCGGCAAGAGGGATGCCTGCGCTTTTCCTATGTGCCGCCGGGCTCGGTCGTGCCGCGCCGCTTTCGCTGCCAGCCGCAACTGGCCATCGACGAGGCCATCGCGGCGCGCGCCGCCGCAATCGGCGGGCCTGTGCCGCTGGCCGAACGGCACCTGATCCGCGCCCGCATCCTGCCCTGGCTGGTGCCGGGTTTCACGGCGCTGACCGCCAGCGCGCCCGCCTATGCGCAACTGCGCCGTTCCGCGCCGCCCGAAATCCGCAAGGGCGCGTCCGACGAGGGCGAGATGGGCGCCTGGCATCTGCTGCACCAGCCCCAGCGCGAGACGAACCTGCGCCTGCGCCTTGACGAATACCTCCGGTTCGGCCTCGAGGCCGGGCTGATCTTCGAAACCTGACCGAAAGGACCCGAGCGATGGGCGGCGATTACAGCAAGGACAGTTTCGACGCGCTGCGCGACTATGCCGGGGTGTTCCTGCAACAGGGTCGGCCGGTGCTGGATTCCGACTGGAACGAGATGGTGCGCGTGCTGGAACGGCGCATCCGGGCGGGCACGGTGGACACGATCGGCCGCGCCGTGGTCCCGCGCGAGACGGAAACCGGCTTTCACATCCGCCTTGCAGGCGGCGGGATCGAGATCGGGCCGGGGCGGCTTTATCTTGGCGGGATGCTGGTGGAAAACCACGGCAATGCCGATTTCGCGCGGGCGGGCGACGGCCCTGCCCCGGTCTTCGACCGCGGCACCGGCCCCGCGACCGCCCCGATGGGCGTGCTGGACGAGATGACCTCGCCCCCCGAAGGCTATGTCGCCTACAGCGCCCAGCCCTGGTGGCCGACGCCCGAGGATCCGCCCCGGGGCGGCGGGCCGGTGCTGGCCTATCTGGTTGCCTGGCGACGCGAGGTGACGGCGCTGATCGACCCGACGCTTCTGGACCCCGCGCTGGGCGGGGTGGACAGTGCGACGCGCTGGCAGACGGTCTGGCAGGTGCGTCTTCTGGGCGGGATCGGCACGGGCGCGACCTGCGCCACGCCAGAAACCGCCCTTGCGGGCTGGGCCGCGACCATCGCGCCCTCGACCGCGCGGCTGAGCACCGATACCGTCGATGTCGAGGATCCCGAAGATCCCTGCCTTGTGCCGCCGACCGATGGCTATACCGGGCTTGAGAACCAGTTCTACCGGGTGGAAATCCATCAGGTCGGCGACAGCGGCGCCCAGACCGATGCGTGGTTCAAGTATTCGCGCGAGAATGCCTCGGTCGCGGCGGCCATCGACAGTTTCGCCGCCTCGGCCGACCGGATCACCGTGCGCAGCCTCGGCCGCGACGAGATCCTGCGCTTTCGCGAGGGCAACTGGGTCGAGATCACCGATGACCGGCGCGAGTTCGACCATCGCTCGGGCCAGATCCTGCGCATCGCCGCGGTGCGCGAGGACATGCGCGAAATCGAGCTGGAAGGCAGCATAGACCCCGACCTGATCCCCACCGGCCTTGACGGCGACACCGCGCGCGCACGCCATTCCCGGCTGATCCGCTGGGACCAGACCGGCGTGATCCGCAACATCGCCGACAATTCCGTATGGTGGGATCTGGACGCCGAAAACCCCGGCGCGCCGCCCGGGCTGATCCCGGTGCCGCCCGCGGGCACGGTCCTGCTGCTGGAATCGGGGATCACGGTAGCCTTCTCGACCGCGCCGGGTGCGGGGCGGTATCGCGCGATGGATGCCTGGCGGTTCCGCGCCCGCACCGCGGGCACCCAGATCGAACGGCTGACAGAGGCCCCGCCCGACAGCGTCCAGCGCCATTACTGCAAGCTGGCGGTGCTGACCTCGCCCAGCGCCGCGCCGGACGATTGCCGCATCTTCTGGCCGCCCGAGCCCACGCAGATCCCCGCCGCCGAAGGCTGCGCCTGTTCGGTCTGCATCACCCCCGAAAGCCATGCCTCGGGCGCGCTGACGATCCAGGCGGGCATCGACCGCGTGGCGGCGGCGGGCGGCGGCACGGTCTGCCTGAACCCCGGGCGCTACGAATTGCGCGAACCGTTGCGCATGGCGAACCTGTTCGGCGTCACGCTGAAGGGGCACGGGATCACGACGGTCATCTCGTTGCAGAACGCCGTGGGCGCGGCCATCGAGATCGACACCTGCATAGACATCCGCATCGAGGATCTGTCGATCATCGTCGCGCCCGAAAGCGCGGGGTCCACCGCGCCCGGCGCGGCATCGGCGCATGGGCTGCGGGCGACGCATACGGCGACGATGGCGCTGCGCCGCCTGGCGGTCCTGGTGCTGGCCTCGGGGCCGACCCGGCAGGATCATGGCATCGTGCTCGAAGGCATCGTGATGGCCGCCAAGATCGAGGAATGCCTGATCGCGGCGCCGATGGGAATCGGCTCGGTCTCGGCCTTCGACGCGATGGGCGGCGGCGGGGTGGTCGCCGCGGTCGAGCCCCGCCCGGGCTGGCTGGCGCTGGCCGAATTACGGATGCTCGACAACATCGTGTTCGCGGACAATGTCGGGCTGCGGCTGGTGGGCCTTGCCTTCAGCCTTGCAGGCACGACCATGGCGCGCAACGTCTTCTCGGGCTCGATGGCGGGGGTTGCGCTGAACTGGTTCGAACTGCCCACGGGCGGCGCAGCACTTGACGGCAACACGATCCAGTCCGAAGGCCCCGCCGCCGTGATCGGCGTGAACGACATCCGCCTTCAGGACAACGAGATCAGCGGCGGACCGGTTGCGGCTGACGGCATCTTCATCATGCCCAACGTGGTGCCCGAGGTGCCGATCTCGGCGCAACTGATCGGCAACCGCATTTCGGATCTGGGCGGCGCGGGCATCCGGATCGCGGGCCATTACGATGCCCTGCTGATCAAGCGCAACCAGATCCGGCGCTGCGGGCTGGCCGGGATCATGTCCCAACCGGGCTTTGACGGGCGCCATATCGCCATCGAGGACAACGTGATCGAGGAAATCCGCGGCGGGCCGAATGGCGTGGGCGCGGCGGGGATCGTCCTGCTGGGCGTGATCGAGGGGCAGGCGCGCGGCAACTCGATCCGACGGATCGGGCGGGAAATGCCCGATGGCTCGCAGAATGCCGGGATCGCGTTGCAGGGCGTCATCGGCATGGCGGTCGAGGGCAACACGATCTACGAGATCGGCCCCGACCGGGCCGAGGCGCGGGCCTGGGGCGTGCTGGTCCGCCCGCCCTGGTTCCAGATGTCGATCGCCGATAACCGCATCGACGGCAGCACCGAACGGCGCGGCGAATTCACTGCCTGGCAGGCCATCGAGATCGGCGCGGAGGAGGATATCGCGCGGATCGGCGATGGCGTGGCGCTGCTAGAGGGGTTCACGGGTGCTATGGGGGCGGTCCCCGGCATCGACCGGCGCGCCATCGGCTATGCCGCCATCGACGGGCGGCTTTACGCGCTGACCCATTTCGACGCGTTCGAGGTGGCGCCGATCCTGCCCGTCCAGCTGGGCGTGGCGGGCAACCAGGTGATCCATTTCGCCCCACAACTGGCCCCGGCCGTCACGATCGTCGCGCGCGGCACCGCCTCGGTCGATTTCAGCAGCAACCAGTGCGACCTGCTGGGCGGCGCGAATATCGCGGCGCAGGTAGTGATCGCCGCCGAGCGGATCACCGCGGGCGCCAACAGCCTGCGTCACCCGCGCGAGGCGGGGCTGTCGCTGCTTCTGGCAACGCGCGCGGCGGCCCCCGTGGGCAACATCACCTCGGCCGGCGTTCAGGTCACGCCCGCGGGCCTGCCTGCGGCCTTTGCCGCGCTCAACATCATTGCCCCCTGAGACAGGAAAGGACGCATCATGGCCGACAGGATCGCCCGAGTGGCCCGCGAGCGCAGCCTCAAGACGCTTGCCCAGCGGCTTTTCGTGATCGAGGAACCCGACGCCGAGCGCAAGCTGCAACTGGCCGAAGCCGCGCTGTTGCGCGCGAACCCGGAGCTTGCCACGCCCGAAGGCTTTGCCAGCGGCAAGGCCATCGTCATTCCCGGCGATATCGGCCTGCCGCGCACCGACCGGGTGATCGCGGCGCGGGCCGATGCAGGCGGCATACTGGACGAAACCGGCACCCGGCTGGAACTTGCCGGGCGGGTGCTTTCGGACCGCTTCGCCGCCTCGGGCAAGGCGACCGAACGGGGGTTGGCGCGGCTGGGCGACCGGGCCTTCGCCCAGCAGGTGCGCCGGGCGCTGCCCGAAAGCGCCGAGCTTGCATCAAAGGCCCGCGAGGCGCTGGCCAAGCGGCAGGAGGAGGACAAGTCCCGCGCCGAACGCTTCGCCAAGGCGCTGGACGAGGCGCAGGAACGGCTGGCCGCCCTCAGGGCGCTGGCCGAACGCCAGCGCTGAGGGCGGCGCAGCGGCCCTATCGTCCGCCGTGCAGGCTGCCGCGCCCCTGCCCCGCCATGCCGCCCGAAACCTCCTCGGTCGCCTCGGAGGGCAGATCCTCGGGCAGCGCAAGGTTCAGCCCGATCGCGATCAGCGCGGCGGGCAGGATACCGCTGGTCATCAGGATGCGCAGCGTCTCGGGCAGGTGCTGCACCGCCGAAGGTTCAAGCTGCAAGCCCAGCCCGACCGACAGCGCGATGGCAAAGATCACCATGTTGCGCCGGTTCCAGTGCACATCCGACAGCATCGAGACACCCGCCGCGACCACCATGCCGAACATCACGATGACGCCGCCGCCCAGAACCTCGATCGGGATGGTGCGGATCACGGCACCCACCTTGGGCACCAGACCGCACAGGATCAGGAACAGCGCGCCGATGGTCACGACATGGCGGCTCATCACGCCTGTCATGGCGATCAGGCCGACATTCTGGCTGAACGAGGTGTTGGGCAGCGCGCCGAAGATACCCGCCACCGCCGTGCCGACCCCGTCGGCATAGGTCGCGCCCTGGATCTCCTTCTCGGTCGCCTCGCGCCCGGCGCCGCCCTTGGTGATGCCCGAGACATCGCCCACGGTTTCCACCGCCGAGACGAAGGCCATCATGCAGAAGCCCACGATGGCCGCCACCGAGAACTCGATCCCGTATTTGAACGGCACCGGCACCTCGATCAGGCCCGCCCGGCCCCAGCTTGTCGCGATGCCCTGAAAGGTGACCATGCCGATGGCCAGCGCATAGACATAGCCGACAAGAATGCCCACCGCGACTGCCGAGACCGACAGCATCCCGCGGGCGTAGAATTTCAGCCCAAGCGTGACGAACACCACCACCAGCGCCGCCGACCAGCTGCGCAGGCTGCCGAATTCCGGCGTGCCCATGGCCGGAACGCCACCCGCAGCATACTGGATGCCCACCTTGACAAGCGCGAGCCCGATCATCGTGACCACAAGCCCCGTCACCAGCGGCGGCAGCGCAAAGCGGATGCGCCCGATCACCGTGCCGAGGGCTGCGTGGAACAGCCCGCCCACCAGCACGCCGCCGAAGATCACCGGCAGCGCCTCGACCCCCTTGCCCGCGACCAGCGGGATCATGATGGGGATGAAGGCGAAACTGGTGCCCTGCACGATCGGCAGCCGCGCGCCGACCGGGCCCATGCCGATGGTCTGGAAGAGCGTGGCGATGCCCGCGAACAGCATCGACATCTGGATCAGATAGGTCATGTCGGGAAAGCCCTGCGCCCCCGCGGACGAGCCGAAGCCGAAGCCCGCCGCCCCGGCCAGGATGATCGCGGGCGTCACGTTCGAGACGAACATCGCCAGAACGTGCTGGATGCCGAGCGGCACCGCCTTGTAGAGCGCGGGCGTGTAGTTCGGGTCGCGGAGTTGTTCCGGCGTCCCGATGGTGCTGTCTGCCATCGTCCTTCTCCCTGTTGTTGCGCGCCGCCCTTACAGGGTGACGCGGATGGGCCGGCCCAGGCGGTGCTCCTCAAGGTTTCCTCCCGCACCGATGCGGTCGATGACCGCGAAAAGGCCCGGGCCGGCAATCGGACACAGAACGCCATGCCAAGTGTTCCGTGCGATGTTCACGCATTGGTATCCTTCGGCAACGAAGGCACGGGGAGTTCCCGGCGCCCCGCCCTCGTCTGGCGCGACAATCACCAGATATCGGCCGCCCTGCATCGGAATGAAGCATTGCGAGCCCAGCGGATGACGTTCCAGCAGCGTGCAGTCATGGGGCAGGCCACGGATCTCGGCCTGAAACAGGCTGAGGCCCGGTCGCCCGTCGACGATATCCAGCGTGGCAAGGTCGGTGAAGCGGCGGCAGGCGCCCTCGTTGATCAGCCTGAAATCGCCGGAAGTTTCGATCACCTCGCCAAACGGGGCAAAGGCGTCGGCGGTCAGGGGCGCGGCCCGCAGGGTCATGCGCCGGGCAGCGCGAGCGCCGGGTGGCGGTTCACGTCCTTGTACAGCAGATAGCGGAACCGCCCCGGCCCGCCCGCGTAACAGGCCTGCGGGCAGAAGGCGCGCAGCCACATGAAATCGCCCGCCTCGACCTCGACCCAGTCGCGGTTCAGCCGGTAGACGGCTTTCCCCTCCAGAACGTAAAGCCCGTGCTCCATCACATGCGTTTCCTCGAAGGGGATCAGGCCGCCGGGCTGGAAGGTGACGATGTTCACATGCATGTCGTGGCGCAGGTCGTCCGGATCGACAAAGCGCGTCGTGGCCCAGCGCCCATCCGTGCCGGGCATGGCGACCGGGGCGATCTCGGCCTCGCTGGCGAAGAAGGGTTCGGGCCTCTCGATCCCCTCGACCGCCTCGTAGCGCTTGCGGATCCAGTGAAACCGCGCCGGATGCTCGCCCAGCGCCCTCAGCCGCCAGCCGCAGCCGGGCGGCAGATAGGCATAGCCACCGGGCTCGACCAGATGGGCAATCTCGCCCAGCGCGATCTCGATGGCGCCCTCGGCGACGAAGATCACGCCCTGGGCGCCCGGATCGGGCTCGGGCGCGTCGCTGCCGCCGCCGGGCGCCACTTCCATCACATATTGCGCAAAGGTCTCGGCAAAGCCGGTCATGGGCCGGGCGATGATCCAGGCCCGGGTATCCCGCCAATGCGGCAGGGTCGAGGTCACGATATCGCGCATCACGCCCCTGGGGATCACCGCATAGGCGTCGGTGAACACCGCGCGGCCGGTATGCAGCGCCGCCTGCCCCGGCAGCCCGCCATGGGGCGCGAAATAGGGGGGATGGGTCATTGCGGCAGCATCTCCTTCAGGCGGTGAAGCGCGATCCGTTCGACCTGACGGCAGGCTTCGGCGAATTCCTGATCGGCGTCGTTCTCAAGCCGCCGTTCAAAACCCGCAAGGATCGACGCCTTGTCATGGTCGCGCACGGCGATGATGAAGGGAAAGCCGAAGCGCGCGGTATAGCGGGCGTTCAGGTCCTGAAACCGCGCGCGTTCCGCGTCGGTCAGCGCATCAAGTCCGGCACTGGCCTGTTCCGCCGTCGAGTCGGGCGTCAGCCGTCTGGCCTGCGCCAGTTTCCCCGCCAGATCGGGATGCGCGCGCAGAACGGCCAGCCGCCGATCCGCATCCGCCATCCGGAACACCCGCGCCAGCGCATTGTGCAGCCCCAAGGCGCAATCATGCGCGGGGCCAAGTTCCAGCCCATGCGCCCCCTCGGCGATCCAGGGCGAATGTTCGAACACGCCGCCGAAGCGGTCCACGAACCGCGCGCGGTCCATCTGCGAGGGGCGTTCCCAGACCACCGGGGGATGGGTCGCGGCCCAGTGATCCGCGATGTCGATCCGGCGCGCGACCCACACATCGTCATGCTGCGCGACATAGTCCAGAAACCGCGCCAGCGCCGCCGCCCGGCCGGGCCGGCCCACCAGTCGGCAATGCAGCCCCACCGACATCATTTTCGGCGCCCCCGCCCGCCCCTCGGCCAGCAGGACATCGAAACTGTCCTTGAGATGGGCAAAGAACTGATCGCCCGAGTTGAAGCCCTGCGGCGTGGCGAACCGCATGTCGTTGGCGTCCAGCGTATAGGGCACGATCAACTGGTGGCGCTCGCCAAAGCTCATCCAGAATGGCAATTCATCGGCGTAACTATCTGCCACATAGGAAAAACAGCCATCCTCGGCGGCAAGCCGCACGGTCTGCATCGAACAGCGCCCGGTATACCAGCCGCGCGGGGCGGCGCCGGTCACGGCCGCATGCAGGCGCTTGGCCTCCTCCATATGGGCGCGCTCGTCGGCCTCGGGGAAATCCTTGTACTCGATCCATTTCAGCCCGTGGCTGGCGATCTCCCAGCCCGCTTCCTGCATCGCCGCCACCTGTTCGGGGCAGCGGGCCAGCGCGGTCGCCACGCCATAGACGGTCACCGGCATGCCGCGTTCGGTGAACATCCGGTGCAGCCGCCAGAACCCCGCGCGGGCGCCGTACTCGTAGATCGTTTCCATGTTCCAGTGGCGCTGTCCGGTCCATGCGGCGGCGCCGACGATTTCCGACAGGAACGCCTCGGAGGCGGCATCGCCATGCAGCAGGCAATTCTCGCCGCCTTCCTCGTAATTGACGACGAACTGCACCGCCAGGCTGGCGCCGCCGGGCCATTTCGGGTCGGGGGGCGTCGGGCCATGGCCTCTCAGATCGCGGGGGTAACGGGTCACGATGAACCTCCGGTTGCTACACTTTCGCATATTCCAAGAAGGATGCCCGCGTCTTTCAAGGAAATCCTGAAAGTGTTTCCGGCACGGGGGCGTTTATCCTGTGCGCAGGCTCCGGCATGACCGGGGAAACGGCAAGGGAAGGTTCACATGCCCGGATATCTGACGACCCATGTTCTGGACACGGCGCGCGGCTGCCCGGCGGCGGGGCTGCGGATCGCGCTTTACCGGCTGGAGGGCGAGACCCGCACCAGGCTGGCCGAGATGCTTACCAATGAAGACGGGCGCACCGATGCCCCGATCCTGCCCGCCGACGTCTTTGCCCCCGGCAGCTATGAACTGGTGTTCCATGCGGGCGATTACCTGCGCGGGCTGGGGCTGGCGGCGGATTTCCTCGACGTGATCCCGCTGCGCTTCATCATGTCCGAGACCAGCCATTACCATGTGCCGCTCCTGCTCTCGCCCTATGGCTATTCCACTTATCGCGGCAGTTGAAAGACCCGCTCGCGGGCGCGCAGCTCGGCGCGGATGCGTTCGGCCATGAACTCGATGAACAGGCGCGACTTGGGGTCCTGGTTGCGCTTGTGCGGGAACAGGCAGGCCAGTTGCGCATCCGGCGGCGGGGTCGATTCGCAGACCGGCACCAGCGCGCCCGAGGCCAGATGCTCGGCCACGTCGAACACGGGTTTCATCACGATCCCCCGCCCGTCCAGCGCCCATTCCGTCAGCACATCGCCATCGTCGCAGGCATAGGGCCCCTTGATGTCGAAGCGCTGCAGCCCCTCGGGCGTGCGCAGCGTCCAGCGGAATTCGGTCGAGCCGGGGAAGCGCAGCAAGAGGCAGTCATGCCCTTGCGCCACCAGATCGGCCCCCGCCCGCGGCATCCCCCGCCTTTCGACATAGGCGGGCGCGGCGCACAGCACCCGCGGGCAATCGGCCAGCATCCGCACCCGCAGTCCCGAATCGGGCAGATCGCCCAGCGCGAAACTGACATCCAGCCCCTCGCCCGTCACATCCACCCGGCGGTCCGACAGCCGCAACCGGACATGCACCTCGGGGTATTTCTCGTGAAATTGCGCCACGTTGGGCGCGATCAGCCGCCGCCCCACCCCCAGCGGCGCCGAGACGAAGATCGAGCCGCGCGGGTTCAGCGTCACCTCATGCACCGCCGCCTCGGCCTCCTCCAGCGCCTCCAGCACCTTGACCGCCTTGGGGTAATAGATGCGGCCCTGCTCGGTCGGCTGGATCGACCGCGTGGTGCGCACGAACAGCCGGATGCCCAGATGCCGCTCAAGCTCCGCGATCCGTGACGAGGCCACCGCCGCCGAGACCTGAAGATCGCGCGCGGCGGCGGACATGTTTTCCAGTTCGTAGACGCGCACGAACATGCGGATATTGTTGAGGCTGGTCACGGATCGGTCACGGGGCGATTGTTCGGGTATTCTTGAAACTGATCGGCGGTTTCAGGAATTATCAGAAAGCCCAGGGTCCGTATAGCTTGCCGGAAGGACCGCAAGGAGACCCCAGATGTTCGACACCGCGATGATCCTCGACTGGCTGGAATTTGCCATCCGCTGGCTGCATGTCATCACCGGCATCGCCTGGATCGGATCGTCCTTCTATTTCATCGCGCTGGATCTGGGGCTGCAAAAGGCGCCGAACATGCCCCGGGGCGTGCTGGGCGAGGAATGGCAGGTCCATGGCGGGGGCTTCTACCATATCCGGAAATACACCGTGGCCCCCGACCACATGCCCGAGCACCTGACCTGGTTCAAATGGGAGGCCTACTGGACCTGGATCTCGGGCTTTGCGCTTCTGGCTGTTGTCTACTGGGTCGGGGCGGAGCTTTACCTCATCGATTACACGAAGATGGACCTGACCCAATGGCAGGCCATCGCGATCTCGGCCGGTTCGCTGGCGCTGGGCTGGGTGCTCTACGACCTGCTGTGCCGCAGCAAGCTGGGCCGCAAGCCGACCACGCTGATGCTGATCCTGTTTGCCATTCTTGTCTTTATGTCATGGGCTTACACGCAGGTCTTCACGGGACGCGCGGCGCTTTTGCATCTGGGCGCCTTCACCGGCACGATCATGGTGGCCAATGTCTTCCTTGTCATCATGCCGAACCAGCGGATCGTGGTGGCCGACCTCAAGGCCGGCCGCACGCCCGACCCGAAATATGGCGCGATCGCCAAGCTACGCTCGATGCACAACAATTACCTGACGCTGCCGGTGATCTTCCTGATGCTGTCGAACCATTACCCGCTGGCCTTTGCCAGCGAGCACAACTGGATCATCGCCAGCCTTGTCTTCCTGATGGGCGTGACGATCCGGCATTATTTCAACACGATGCACGCCCGCAAGGGCCGCCCGAACTGGACCTGGGGGGCGACGGCCGCAGTCTTTCTGGCGATCATGGCGCTGTCGGCCGCGCCGATGCTGAAGGGCGCGGAGCCGGTTCAGGACACTGCCCTGCCCGCCCACCTGGCCCCGGCGGTCGCCGCCGCCCATTTCGCCGAAGTGCGCGAGATCGTCGAGACGCGCTGCGCGATGTGCCACGCCGCCGAACCGCTCTGGCCGGGGCTTGCCACCGCGCCCAGGGGCGTGCGGCTTGAGACCGAGGCCCAGATCGCGGCGCAGGCGCGGGCGATCTACCTTCAGGCGGGCACCACCCATGCCATGCCGCCCGGCAACCTCATGCAGATCGAGGAGGCAGAACGCGCCCGGATCGTCGCTTGGTATCGCGCCATCGGCGCGGCACGGCAGATGGCCCGCGCGCAATAGCCCCGCGCCTGCCCGCGGCCCCGATCCCCCCTTCTTCCTGGCCGAAATATCCCGGGGGTCGCCATTGAAGCGCCGTGGCCATTGTCGCTCGAACCAATGGCGCACCAACGGCAACTCCGAGCGACAATGGCGACGGGCAGAGCCCCCGGCGGATCGCCCGGCGCCGACCGGGGCGAAACCGCGCCTAGCCCAGTTCCAGCGTCGCCACCGCGGAAATCACGTCACCGCCCACCGGCGCCTCGCCCCGGTACATCCGCGCCGTCTCGAACACCGGCACCATCCCAAGTCCGGCGCAATGGGCCGAAAGCCACCGCCCGTCGGCGGGAAGGTCGATCATCACCGCCGCCTCGCCCGTCACCACCCCCGCCGCCTCGATCAGCGCCGCGGCAATCGCCTCGGTGCGCGCCACCAGCGGGCCGATCTTGTAGCCCTCGCGGCATTCGCGCAGCGTGACGAAGCCCGCGATCTCGCCCTCGGCGCGCGCCACCAGGGTCTTGCGCGTGGCCGTGTCGGCCAGCCATCCGGACAGGAAGCGCGGCTTCTCATGGCCCGCGGCGCGCGCTTCCAGCGCGATCAGCCCGGGCCGTTCGCGCGCGCCGACCGGTCCGATGCCCGCATGCGGCGCTCCCGGCAGCACCCCCGCAAAGCGCACCGTGCGTCCCGCCATCGCAAAGCCCGATCGGGCATAGTTCGCCTGCTGCGCCGCCACCCCGTCCAGCCCCACGCTGCGCGGCCCGGCATGCTCCAGCGCATGCTGCCACAGGTGCAGGCCGATCCCCTTGCCGCGATAGTCCGGGTGGCAGATGTAAAGCCCCAGAAACGCCACCCTGTCGGAATGGTTCACCACCGAGATCGCGGCCGCCACCCTGCCATCCACTTCGGCGACGAAGAACCCCTCGGGATCGGTTGCGTGGAACGGCTCGGCATCCTCCAGCCCCGGGTTCCAGCCCTCCTCGGCGGCCCAGCCCAGCACGAGGTCGAGTTCCCTTCGGCTCATGGTCCTTGGTTTCATGCCCGCCCCAGCGCCTCTTTGAGCGAGCGCCGCTGTCCCGGCGCCTCGCGCAGGTCGAGCGAGGACAACAGGTCCAGCAGGTGCCCCTTCATCAGGTCTTCGGCCAGTGCCCCGTCCCGGTCGGCCAGCGCCTTGAGCAGCGCGTCATGGGCATGACTTTCGCATAGCGCGTTGCGCCGCCGCCAGTAAAGCGCAATCACCAGCGACGAGCGCGACACAAGCTGGCCGATGAACTCGGCGATGGTGGCCTGGTCGGCGATGCGGGCAATCTCGATATGGAAAAGCCCCGACAGCCGCAGCGCCGCGCCGTCCTGCCCGGCATGCAGCGCGGCATGTTCCTGCGTGATGTGGCGGCGCAGGATCGCGATATCCTCGGGCGTGGCGCGCTCTGCGGCGGATCGGGCGGTGCGCGGTTCCAGCAGCGCGCGCGCCTCGAACACCTCGCGCGCCTCGCGCACCGAGGGCTGGGCGACAAAGGCGCCGCGATGGGGCTCGATCGTCACAAGCTGGTCATGGGCCAGCTGTTGCAGCGCGGCGCGCACGATGGTCCGGCTGACGCCGAAAATCTCGCCCACCTCGTCCTCGGACAGCTTCATCCCCGGCCCCAGCCGGTGTTCGTGAATCGCCCGCGTCAGGCTGTCGGCCACCTCTCGCGCGCGCGTGGCACGGCCGCTTTCACGACCGGCCGCATGCGCGGTGGGGATGCCAAGCTCGTTCACCGGATGACTTTCTTTCGTTGGGCGGGGCGGGGGCCCGTTTGCCCCTGTTTGGCGAAATACCGGACGGGGCTCAAGATTCGCGAGGGCGGGGCGGGTTCGGACACAGGATCGTATACAATCTGCGCATCCCTTGCAGACATTCCCGCTCACAATCGCCCATTCCGCGGGCAGTTGAAGAATCCCCCCGCCCCGGCCGCGCCTTGCGGTTCCCCGGCGCAGGCCCACGCGACAGGGTGGGTCAGCAGCGATGGAAACGCCCATGCGATCGGACCTCGACCTTGAACTTGTCGCCCTGACCAAGCGGTACGGCCAGAGCCTTGCGGTGGATGGCATCCACCATCTGTTTCACGCGGGCAGCTATGCCTGCCTGCTGGGTCCGTCGGGCTGCGGCAAATCCTCGACGCTCAGGATGATCGCGGGCCATGAGGACGTTTCGGACGGCGCCATCGTGCTGGGCGGTCACGACATCGCGCATCTGCCGCCCGCGAAACGCGGCACCGCGATGATGTTCCAGAACTACGCGCTGTTTCCCCATCTCAGCGTCACCGACAACGTGGCCTTCAGCCTCAAGATGAAGGGCATCGACCGCGACACCCGCCGCAGGCAGGCGGGCGAGATGCTGGAACTGGTGCACATGCAGCATCTGGCCGACCGGCTGCCCGCGCAGCTTTCGGGCGGCCAGCAGCAGCGCGTGGCGCTGGCGCGGGCGCTGATCACCCGGCCGCAGGTGCTGTTGCTGGACGAACCGCTGTCGGCGCTGGACCCGTTCCTGCGCATCCGCATGCGGGCCGAGTTGAAGAAGCTCCAGCGCGAACTGGGGATCACCTTCATCCATGTCACCCATGGCCAGGACGAGGCGCTGGCGCTGGCCGACGAGATCGTGGTGATGAACAACGCCCGCATCGAACAGGCCGGCCCCGCGCGCGAGGTGTTCAATGCGCCGCGCACCGAATTCGTCGCGCGCTTCATGGGCGGGCATAACGTGATCGCGCTGCCGCAGGGCCATTTCGCCATCCGCGCCGACCGGATCGCCCTGACCGGATCCGACAAGGGCAGGCTGGAAGGCCGGGTGACAGGCATCGAATACCAGGGCGCCAGCGTCGCGCTGACCCTGCTGGCCGCGGGCGATCAGGAGATCACCGCGCTTCTGCCCGAGGAGCAGTATTTCGTCCAACCCATCCAGCCCGGCGACAGCGTCGGGCTGAGCTGGGACGACGCCAACCTCCACGCGCTTGGCGCGTGACACCAGACGTCCATCATGGAGAGACAGATGACCCAAGCGACCAAACCCGGCCTGAGCCGCCGGACCCTGCTGACGGGCGCCGCCGCGGGCGTGGCGGCCAGTGCCTTCCCCGCGCCGATGATCTGGGCGCAGAACATCAAGGACATCACGCTGCGCCAGTTCGGAACGGGCGTGTCGAACCTCAACGAGGTGGCGCAGAAGGTCAAGGAAGACCTGGGCTTCACGCTGGAAATGACCGCGCTGGACAGCGACGCCGTGACCCAGCGCGCCGCGACCCAGCCGAAATCCTTCGACATCGCCGATATCGAATACTGGATCTGCAAGAAGGTCTGGCCCACCGGCAACCTTCAGGCGATGGATACTTCGAAGATCAAGAACTACGACAAGATCGTGGGCATCTTCCGCTCGGGCAAGCTGACGCCGGAAAGCACCATCGCGCAGGGCACCGCGCCGCATAGCGTGGGCTTCACCTCCGGCCCCGGCGGCAAGGATTTCGTGGCCGAGGAATCGGGCTGGATGACGCTGATCCCGACGATCTACAACGCCGACACGCTGGGCATCCGCCCCGACCTGATCGGCCGTCCCATCGAAAGCTGGACGGAACTCTTGAACCCCGAATTCAAGGGCAAGGCGTCGATCCTCGACATCAGCTCGATCGGCATCATGGACGCCGCCATGGTCTGCGAGGCGATGGGCGAGATCGCCTATGGCGACAAGGGCAACATGACCCGCGAAGAAATCGACAAGACCATGGCGATCTTTACCGAGGCCAAGAAGGCCGGCCAGTTCCGCGCCTTCTGGAAGACCTTCGACGAAAGCGTGAACCTGATGGCGAGCGGAGAGGTGGTGATCCAGTCGATGTGGTCGCCCGCCATCACGGCGGTCAAGTCGCGCGGCATCCCCTGCGTCTACCAGCCGCTGAAAGAGGGCTACCGTTCCTGGGGCGGCGGCATCGGGCTGTCGGCGAACCTGTCGGGGCTCGCGCTGGATGCGGCCTATGAATACATCAACTGGTATCTCTCGGGCTGGGTCGGCGGCTTCCTGATGCGGCAGGGCTATTACTCGGCGGTGCCCGAAACGTCGAAGGACTTCATGTCCGAAAACGAATGGGGCTACTGGTTCGAGGGCAAGCCCGCCACCGACACCATCACCAACCCGCAGGGCCAACCGATGGCGCAGGCGGGCGACGTGCGCGATGGCGGATCGTTCTACGACCGGATGGGCGCGGTTGCCTGCTGGAACGCGGTGATGGACGAAAACCAGTACATGGTCCGCAAGTGGAACGAGTTCATCGCCGCCTGACGGCCTGAACCCTCCCGGCGCGCGCCCGACCCTTGCGCGCGCCGGTCCTTGCCCTTCGCGACAGGACATGCCGATGGCCGCACTTTTCAGGAACCGACATCTGACGGGCTGGCTCTTGGCCTCGCCGCTGGCGGCGGTGCTGGCGTTCTTTCTGGTGCTGCCGATCCTGATGATCGTGGTCGTCAGCTTCTGGGGCGCGACAGAGTTTTCGATCTACCCGGCCTTCGAGTTCGACAATTACCATTTCCTGCTGACCTCGCCCGTCACCTTGCAGGTCTTTCTGAACACGTTCAAATACGCGCTTGTCACCTGGGCGCTGACGCTGGGGATCGGCTTTGCGGTCGCCTATTTCCTGGCCTTCCATGTCCGCAGCCAGACCTGGCAGATCGCGCTGTTCCTGCTATGCACGATCCCGTTCTGGACCTCGAACATCATCCGCATGATTTCCTGGATTCCGTTCCTGGGGCGCAACGGGCTGGCCAATTCCACGCTGATCTCCTGGGGGGTGATCGACGAGCCGCTGGAATGGCTGCTGTTCTCGGATTTCTCGGTGATCCTGGCCTTTGTCCACCTTTACACGCTGTTCATGGTGGTGCCGATCTTCAACACCATGATGCGCATCGACCGCAGCCTGATCGAGGCCGCCAATGACGCGGGCGCGAGCGGGTTCCAGATCCTGACCAATGTCATCATCCCGCTCTGCAAGCCCGGCATCATGATCGGCTCGATCTTCGTCGTCACGCTGGTCATGGGCGATTTCATCACCGTGCGCTTCATGTCGGGCAGCCAGTCGGCCAATGTCGGGCGGCTGATCTCGAACGACATCGCGCTTTTGCAATACCCTTCGGCCGCGGCGACGGCGGTGATCCTGCTGGTCACGGTGCTGATGGTGATCGGCACGCTGCTGCGCTTTGTCGATATCCGCAAGGAGCTGTGACATGGACCGCCGCCGCCCCCGTTCCTTCTATCCGCTGGCTGCCTTTTTCGGGCTGTTCCTGCTGTTCCTTTACGGCCCCACCCTGACCATCGCGATCCTGTCCTTTCAGGGGCCCACGGGCGGGCTGACCTTCCCGATGCGGGGCGTGTCGCTGCACTGGTTCCACGACCTGTTCCAGCAACAGGCGGTGGGCGATATCTGGGGCAGCTTCCGGCGGTCATTCGCGCTGGGGCTGATGGTGATGGTGACGACCGTGGTCGTCTCGGTCATGGGCGGGCTGGCCTTTCGCAAGCGGTTCGCAGGCTCGGGCGTGCTGTTCTACCTTGTCGTCACGGCGCTGGTGATCCCCTCGATCCTGATCTCGCTGGGGGTGGGGCTGATCTTCAACCAGACCGGGCTTGACGTTCACTGGTCGACCAGCGGCTTCGGGTCGCAACTGACCTGGACGCTGCCCTTCGGCCTGCTGATAATGTTCGCGGTCTTCAACCGCTTCGACAAATCCTACGAGGAAGCCGCCCGCGATCTGGGCGCCAGCCCCTGGCAGACCATCGCCCATGTCGTGCTGCCGATCATCGCGCCCTCGCTGATCGGGGTGGCGCTGTTCGGCTTCACGCTGTCCTATGACGAGTTTGCCCGCACGCTGCTGACCGCGGGCAGCCGCAACACCCTGCCGCTGGAGATCTACGGCATGACCACCAATGTCACGACGCCGGTGATCTTTGCGCTGGGAACGCTGACCACCGTCTTTTCCTTCCTTGTCATCGGCGTCTTTCTGGCGACCGTCTGGGCGCTGAACCGCCGCCGTGCGCGGGCCGGGTCGGATGCGGGCAAGGGGATGGTCTAGGCCGATGACCTATGTCTTCATCAACCCCAATTCCACCGCCGCGATGACGGACCAGGTGCTGGCCATGGCCCGCGCCGCCCAACCCGGCGCCCTGTTCGAGGGCTGGACCTCGACCCTTGGACCCGCCGCGATCCAGGGCCCCGAGGATGGCGCGGCCGCGGTGCCGCCGCTGCTGGACCTGGTCGCAAAGGCGGATCGGGCGGGTGCTGCGGGCGTGGCGATCGCCTGTTTCGACGATACCGGTCTGGACGAGGCGCGGCGGCTGGCGCGCTGTCCGGTCATCGGCATCGGGCAGGCGGCCTATCACATCGCGGCGCTGCGCGGCTGGCGGTTTTCGGTCGTCACCACGCTGTCGGTCTCGGTCCCGATCATCGAGGCGAATATCCACGGCTCGGGGCTTGGCGGGCATCTGGGCCGGGTGCGCGCCAGCGAGGTGCCGGTGCTGGACCTGGAACATGACCCCGACGCCGCCTTTGCCCGCATCGCCGACGAGGCCGCGCGCGCGGCGGCCGAGGATGGCATCGACGCCGTCGTTCTGGGCTGCGCGGGCATGGCGCGGCTGACCGGGCATCTGCGCGCAAGCCTTCCGGTGCCGGTGATCGACGGCGTGGAAAGCGCGGCCCGGCTGATCGCCGCGCTCTGAGACCTCAGCCCGCCTTGGGCGGCCATTCGGCGCCGCGGGCCTCCATATAGGGGCGGAAATATTCGCGGAAGGCGGGAAAACCCTCGGCCAGCATCAGGAATTCCTCGCGGTTCAGCACCAGAACCCTTGTGTCCTCGACCGCGCGCACGGTGGTCTTGCGCCGCGTCGCGCCCAGGATCAGCCGCTCGCCGAAATGCCCGCCGGGGCCGATTCGGCGCAGATGCGTCTCGCCGGTGACGGGATCCTTGCGCTCCATCTCGACCGCGCCCGAGATCACCGAATAGAACCCGTCAGACCGGTGCCCGGCCTCGTAGACGATATCGCCCTCGCGGAAATGCGCATAGCGCATCGGCGGGCGGGGCAGCGCGCGCAACTGCACGACGCTGCGCGCGCCCAGCATGTCCAGCGTCCAGTTCACCATCACCTTGATCCGCGTACCCATCCCCGGCAGCAGCGCCAGGTAATAGGACCGCCAGAGCACCCAGGCCGGAAAGCCGGTCAGTTGCAGCCCAAAGACCTCGGCCACACCCCGATGCGCGCCGAGCGAGGCAAGCGACCCGCGCGAGCGATAGGCAAAGGGCTGCACCGGCTTGCCCCTGACGGCGGCGGCGATGTTCCGGGCGATGCGCTTGGCCTCGCGCACGGCGAACTGCGCGGTGGGCGGCGCGAAATCGCCGCGGGCCTCGGCACCCTCCTTCAGAGGGATCAGCGCGCAATCGCCCAGCGCCCAGACATTCTGATGGCCCCTGACGCGCAGCGCGCGGTCCACCGCGATCCGGCCGTGCTGGCTGGGCAGGCCCATGCGCGCGACAACCGGCAGGGGCGCATTACCGATGGTGGCGACGATGGTGCGGGTGTCGATCACTTCGCCGGTGGTGGTGACAAGCTGGGTGCCCGTGGCCGAGGCGACGCCGGTGTTAAGCTTCAGTTCGACCCCGTGGCGGGTCAGGTGATCGGCGGCATAGCGCGCCAGCCGCTCGGGCATCTCGTTCAGGATGCGGGGGGCGAATTCGACCAGTTGCACCCGCACCTCCGACGGGTCGATGCGCGGATAGAATTTCAGCGAGCGGTCGATCAGTTCCTTCATCTCGCCCACCGTCTCGACGCCAGAGAAGCCGCCGCCGATCACGGTGAAGGTCAGCGCGCCGCGCTTGGTTTCGGGCACCTGGCTGACCTGGGCATGTTCAAGCTGTTCGATCACATGCTCGCGCAGGCGTCGCGCATCCTCCAGCGTCTTCATCTTGAGCGCATGTTCCTCAAGCCCCGGGGTGCGCGACAGATCCACCCCCTGCCCCAGCGCGATCACGAGATGGTCATAGCGCAGCTCGGTCGGGCGGCGCTGGATGCCCTGGAACACGGTGACGATGCGGCGTTCGAAATCCACGCTGTCGATCTGCGCCTTGCGCACGAACACGCCCCTGAGCAGAAACCGCAGCGGCGAAACCGCATGGCCCGGCGTGATCGAGCCCGCGCCGACCTCGGGCAGAAGCGGCTGGAAGACGAAATAGTTGTCGGCATTGATCAGTTCGACCCGCACCGACTTGCCCAGCCGCTTTCGCAGCGCCCGCGCCGCATACATGCCGCCGAAGCCGCCCCCCAGAACGACGATCCGATCCGCCATTGCGATCCCTTTCTTGCTGCGATGCAGCATAACGCGTCCGGCGCCACGGGCCAGAGGCATTCGCCGCATGCCGCGATTGCCCTTTTCGCAAGGCTGTGGCAAGGCCCGCCCGATGACACTGTCCCGCCCCCTTTCCGCTTATCTGGCGTTCTGCCGCTGGCTTGACCGCGCCGCGCTGGCCCTGTGCATCAGCGCGGGTCTGTTCCTGACCGGCGCGGTGCTGGCCATCGTGGTGCTGCGCTACGGCTTCGGCCTGGGCTTCATCCAGTTGCAGGATGCCGCGGGTTACGCCTTTGCGGTGCTGGTGGCGTTCTCGTTGCCGGTGACGCTCGCGCGCAACGGGCATGTCCGGGTCGAGGCGATCTCGGAACGCCTGCCCACGGCCTATCTGCGCGCGGCCGATGCCATTGCGCTGGTTCTGTTCCTGATCCCCGTCTTCGGCCTGATGATCCGCGCCTATTGGCCGGAGCTTGGCTATTCCTGGTCGATCCGCGAAGGCTCGGTCGAGACCGGCGGCATGCCGGGGCTTTACCTCGTCAAGACCGCGCTGCCGGTCGCCGCGGCGATGATGATCCTGCAAGGCATCGCGCAGCTCCTGACCCCGAGGGTCAGCGAATGACCGGGGCCGAGGGCTTCCTGCTGGCGATGGGCCTTGGGCTTTTCGCGGGTATCCTGAGCGGCATCCCGGCGATGCTGGCAATCGCGGGCGTGCCGCTGGTCACGGCGCTGATCGCTGCGGCGTTCGGGGTGTTCGACCTTTCCTTCCTGAACTTCTATCCCGCGCGGGTCTGGGGGGTGATGTCGAACCGGCTGTTGATGGCAGTGCCCCTGTTCATCCTGATGGGCGTGCTGCTGGAACGCGCGCGTCTGGCCGAGCGGATGCTGGGCGTTCTGGCGCGGCTGACCGGCGGATCGTCGCGCGGCATGGCGCTCAGCGTGCTGGCCTTTTCGGCGCTGATCGCGGCGTCCACCGGCATCATCGGGGCGACCGTGGTGATGCTGGTGCTGATCGGCCTGCCCGCGATGCGCGCGGCGGGCGTGGACAAGCGGCTTGCGGCGGGGCTGATCTGCGCCGCCGGAACCCTGGGCCAGGTAATCCCGCCCTCTATCGTGCTGGTGCTGCTGGGCGACCAGATCGGCAATGTTTATCTAGAGGCGCAGCAACGGGCGGGCAATTTCGCCCCTGATGCCGTCTCGGTCGGCGATCTATTCGCGGGCGCGCTGATCCCCGGGTTGATGCTGGTGGCGTTTTACGCGCTTTACGTTGCACTGCGGCTGAAACCCGCGCCGCTGACCGCACCCCCCGCCCCGCGCGATCCCGTGCCCGCGGCCGAGGTGCTGTTCACCTTCCTGCCGCCGGTCCTGCTGATCCTTGCGGTGCTGGGCTCGATTCTTGCGGGTGTCGCCACCACGACCGAAGCCGCGGGGCTGGGCGCGGTCGGTGCGCTGCTGCTGGCCGCCCATGCCGCCGAACCGCGGCGCGCGGGCCGCTGGCTGATCGCTGGGGCCGGGTTCGCGGCGCTGGCGCTGGTGGGCATCGGCATGGGCGGCATGGGCCGCGCAGCAGCGGGCAGCCCCGCGGCGCTGGCCGCATTGGCAGCCGCGCTGGTGATCGGGCTGGGCACGCTCTGGGGCGCGCTGCGGCTCTGGGCGGCGGGGCTTCTGCAAGGCGCGATGACCGAGACGATCCGCATCTCGGGCATGGTCTTCGGCATCGTGGTCGCGGCCTCGCTTCTGGCGCTGGTGTTCCGCGGCTTCGGCGGCGACCGGATGGTGGCCGAGATGATGGCGGCCCTGCCCGGCGGCACCTATGGCGCGATCGCGCTGGTGATGGTGCTGATCTTCCTTCTGGGGTTCCTGCTGGAAGCGGTCGAGATCATCTATATCGTGGTTCCCCTGCTGGGGCCGCCGATCCTGGGCACCGACATCTCGCCGATCTGGTTCGCCATCCTGATCGCGATGAACCTGCAAACCTCGTTCCTGACCCCGCCCTTCGGGTTTGCCCTGTTCTATTTCCGCTCGGTCGCGCCGCGCGACATCACCACGATCGACACCTATCGGGGCGTTGTCCCCTTTGTCATGTTGCAGCTTGCGGCCCTTGCGGTTCTGATAGCCTGGCCCGGGCTTGCCACATGGCTGCCGCACCAGATTTTCCGCTGAGACCCGAGAGGACCGACATGGACCGCAGAACCTTCCTGACCACTGGCGCCGGTGTCGCCGCCGCTGGCACGCTGGCCGCCCCGGCCGTTGCGCAGGGCAAGATCACCTGGAACCTGCCCACCGCCTTTCCCAAGAACGCCCCCGCCGTCGGCACCAATGTCGTGACCTTCGCCGAAAAGGTCGCCGCGATGTCGGACGGCCGACTCACCTTCACCGTGCATGGCGCGGGCGAACTGGTGCCCGCCTTCGCGGTCGAGGATGCAGTTCAGGCGGGCAACGCGCCGGTGGGCCATGGCCCGACCTATTATGCCGCGGGCAAGAACCCGGCGATCCACTGGTTCACCGGCGTTCCCTTCGGGATGACCTCGGCCGAGCATTTCGCCTGGCTGCGCTGGGGCGATGGGCAGGCGATCTGGGACGAGATCTATGCCCAGCGCAATCTCAAGCCCTTCTATTCGGGCAATTCCAACACCCAGTCCGGCGGCTGGTTCAAGCGCCCCGTCGAAAGCGTCGACAGCCTGCGCGGCATGAACATGCGCATTGCGGGGCTGGGCGGCGAGATCTATCGCAAGCTTGGCGTGAACGCGGTGCTGATGCCCCCGCCCGAGATCTTCCAGGCGCTGCAATCGGGCGCAATCGACGCCGCCGAATGGGTCGGGCCGATGCTGGATCAGGCCTTCGGTCTGCAAAAGCTGACCAACCTGTGCTACGTGCCCGCCTTCAACGAGCCGGGCGCGGGGCTGGCCATCGTGTTCAACGCCGATGCCTGGGCCGAGCTGTCCCCCGACCTTCAGGCGATCTGCGAGACGGCAGCTTATGCCGCAGCGCTCGAAGTTCAGGCGCAGTTCGACTATTACAACGCCAGGGCCATGGCCGATCTCAAGGCGCAGGGCGTGCAGTTCCTGCCCTTCCCCGAAGACGTGATCGCCGCGCTGCGGAACGCCTGGACCGAGGTTCAGGACGACCTGACCGCGGCGCATGCCGATGTCGCGAAGGTGCGCGAAAGCTATGACGCCTACCTGGCCCAGGCGCGCGACTATGCCGGCGAAATGACCCTGCCGCTGCTGGCTGGACGGATCTGAGCATCGGGGCCGGTCGCGCAGGCGGCCGACCCTAGCCTTCGCGGGTCTCGCCTTCGAGGATCGCGGCCAGCCCCGCCCGGTAATCGGGATGGCGCAGGTGGATGCCGAGTTCCGTCTTGATCCGGTCGTTCCGCACCCTCTTTGATTCCGAATAGAAACTGGCGGCCATCGGGCCCAGATCGGCGGCCTCGAACGGGATCTCGGGGGGCAGCGGCAGGCCCAGCATCTGCGCGCCAAAGGCGATCACGTCCTGCGCGGGCGCGGGTTCGTCATCGGCGACATTGTAGATTGCACGGGGATTCGGCCGCGCCATCGAGGCCGCCAGCACCTGCGCGATATCCTCGACATGGATGCGCGAAAAGACCTGCCCCTGTTTCACGATCCGCCGCGCCGTCCCGTCGCGCAACCGATCCAGCGCCGAGCGGCCCGGCCCATAGATACCCGGCAGCCGGAAGATGTGCAGCGGCAGGCCCAGCCCCGCCCATTCCGCCTCGGCCGCCACCCGCGCCGCACCGCGCCCCGTCGCAGGTGTCAGCGCCGTCGTCTCGTCGACCCAGCCGCCCTGATGATCGCCATAGACCCCCGTTGTGGACAGATAGCCGACCCAGACCAGATGCCGGGCCGCGCGCAGCGCCTCGCCCAGCGCGGCCACCACCGGATCGCCACCAGCCCCGGGCGGCACGGAACTCAAGACATGGGTCGCCGCGGCCAGCGCCGGGCGCAGATCGTCGCCGGGCCAGATCACCGGCTCGACACCTTCGGCGCGCAGCTCGTGCGCCCGCGCCGGGCTGCGGGTGGTGCCGATCACGCGCCAGCCCGGGCCAAGCACCCGGCCCAGTTCACGCGCGGAATAGCCATGCCCGATGGAAAGAAGCGTTCCTGTCATGCCCCCAGCATCGCGCGCCCGGCGCCGCGCGGCAAGGGGGCGCGCGCAGGGCTTGCGCCGGGCGGCCAAAGCGTGAAACCTGTCCCGGCACAGCCCGGGGACGCCACAAAGATGCAGGACCATGTCGATGAACTGCCGCTTGTCGGCCCCGAACTGCCCGGAGCGGAGGCGTTCACCGATGCCGGGGCGGCGGTCGCGCGTCTGGCCGGGATCTACCAGACCTCGCGCAGTTTCCTGCGCGAGCGGTTCCGCGAAACCCTTGCGGGCCAGGCGCCGAGGGCACGGTTCCGCGCGGTCTATCCGCAGGTGCGCTTTTCAACCGCGACCCATGCCCAGGTCGACAGCCGCCTGAGCTTTGGCCATGTCGCCGAGCCCGGAACCTATGCCGCGACGATCACGCGGCCGGACCTGTTCGCCAATTACCTGCGCCAGCAGATCGGCCTGTTGATCGCCAATCACGGCCAGCCCGTGGTGATCGGTCCGTCAGAGACGCCGATCCCGGTGCATTTCGCGGTGACGGGCGAAACCGGGCTGTCCGTCCCGCAAGAGGGCGTTCTTGACTATCCGCTGCGCGATCTGTTCGACGTGCCCGATCTGAACACCACGAACGACGACATCGTGAACGGCACGCTGACGCTGGCCGAGGGAGCTGCCCGCCCGCTGGCCCCCTTTACCGCGCAGAGGGTGGATTATTCGCTGGCGCGGCTCGAACATTACACCGCCACCGCGCCCGAGCATTTCCAGAACCACGTCCTGTTCACGAACTACCAGTTCTATGTCGAGGAATTCGAGGCTTTCGCCCGCGCCGCGCTGGCCGATCCGGCCTCGGGCTATACCGCGCTGGTGGGCCCCGGGAATGCGCTGATCGCCACCCCCGACGCCGCCCTGCCCACGCCCGCCAAGCTGCCGCAGATGCCCAGCTATCACCTCAAGCGCGCCGATGGTCAGGGCATCACGCTGGTCAATATCGGCGTCGGCCCCTCGAACGCCAAGACCGCTACCGACCATATCGCGGTCCTGCGCCCGCATGCCTGGATCATGGTCGGCCATTGCGCGGGACTGAGGAATTCACAGCGTCTGGGCGATTTCGTGCTGGCCCATGGCTATCTGCGCGAGGATCACGTTCTGGACGACGATCTGCCGGTCTGGGTGCCCATCCCGGCACTGGCCGAGATTCAGGTCGCGATGGAAGAGGCGGTGGCCGAGATCACGCAGCTTCAGGGCTTCGAGCTGAAACGCATCATGCGCACCGGCACCGTGGCCACCATCGACAACCGCAACTGGGAATTGCGCGACCAGTCCGGCCCGGTGCAGCGGCTGTCGCAATCGCGCGCCATCGCGCTGGACATGGAAAGCGCGACCATTGCGGCCAACGGGTTCCGCTTCCGGGTGCCCTATGGCACGCTTCTATGCGTGTCGGACAAGCCGCTGCATGGCGAACTCAAGCTGCCGGGCATGGCCAGCGACTTCTACAAGACCCAGGTCTCGCGCCATCTGGCCATCGGAATCCGCGCGATGGAGCGGTTGCGCGACATGCCGCTCGAGCGGATTCACAGCCGCAAGCTGCGCAGCTTCGAGGAAACGGCCTTCCTCTAGGCGGAAAACGCCCACAAAATGCGTGAAAACCGGTCATTTCATTCCACAAATCGTTGTGTGTCTCCGCAATATCGAGTTTAATCCCCAGGATGAGCCCCAACAGAGGGCACGAACGAGGAGACCCTAGATGTCGAAACCGATGACCAAGACCCAGCTCGTCGCGGCCCTGGCCGAAGAAATGGGCGCTGACAAGAAGACCGCGACGGCGGCACTGGACGCGGTGACCAGCATCATCACCCGCGAAGTGGCGGCGGGCGGTTCGGTGACCCTGCCGGGCGTGGGCAAGATCTACTGCCGCGAGCGGCCCGAGCGCATGGTGCGCAACCCCGCCACCGGCGAGCAGTTCCAGAAGCCTTCGGACAAGGTCGTCAAGATGACCATCGCCAAGGCCCTGAAGGACAGCGTGAACGGCTGAGGCCCGCGCCTTTCCGCGCCGCCGGAAACGGTTCAGGGTCGCCCGCGTGGCGGCCCTTTCGCTTTGGGGGGGAGAGCAATGGATCTGCGGGCGCTGGCGATGGGCCTTGCCTTCGCCTTCATCTGGGCCTCGGCCTTCACCTCGGCGCGGATCATCGTCGCCGATGCCCCGCCCCTGGGCGCGCTGGCGCTGCGGTTCCTGCTGTCGGGGCTGCTGGGCGTCGGCATCGCGCTGGCGCTGGGGCAAAGCTGGCGTCTGACGCGCGAGCAATGGCGCGCCACGCTGATCTTCGGCATCAGCCAGAACGCGCTGTATCTTGGCCTCAACTTCGTCGCGATGCAGACACTCGAAGCCTCGATGGCGGCGATCATCGCATCCACCATGCCGCTTCTGGTGGCACTGTTCGGCTGGCTGGTGCTGCGCGAAAAGGTGCGGCCGCTGGGCACGCTGGGGCTGGTGATCGGCTTTGCTGGAGTGGCGATCATCATGGGCAGCCGGATCACCGGCGGCGTCGATCTCTACGGGTTGTTGCTGTGCGTCGGGGGCGTGTTCGCGCTGACCACGGCGACGCTGGCGGTGCGCAGCGCCTCGTCGGGCGGCAATGTGCTGATGATCGTCGGGCTCCAGATGCTGGTGGGTGCGGCGGCGCTGGCACTGGCCTCCGTCGTTGCGGGCGAAAGCCCCGAGGTGCGCTGGGGCTGGCCGCTGGTCCTGGCCTTTGCCTACACGACAATATTCCCGGGTCTCGTCGCCACGCTGATCTGGTTCCTGCTGGTGCGCCGGATCGGCGCGGTGCGGGCGGCGACCTTCCACTTCCTCAGCCCGTTTTTCGGCGTATCCATCGCCGCGCTCCTGCTGGGGGAGACGCTGGGGCCGCTTGATGTGACAGGCGTCGCGGTCATCATGGCGGGCATCCTCGCGGTGCAATTGTCAAAACAGACCCGCGTCGCCGCACCCTTGGACCGTCGCTCCGATTGATAGCGGCCCGGTGCCTTGGCAGCACCGGGTCTTTACGATCCCGCCCACATCCCGCAAAACGTCAGCAGCCCGCCGACACATGGTCGGCCCGTTCAGAATGGAGTCTGCGTCCATTGGTCAACCCGCTTTACGACAGGCTTTTCGGCTGCCATGCCGACCGGCAGACACCGTTTCTGCATCTGCCCTGCGGTCGCACCCTGACACATGATTCATTCTTGCGGCTTTCCGCCCGCTTCGCCCATGCGCTGCGCGCGCTGGGTCTTGTCCCCGGGGACCGGCTGGCAGTGCAGGTCGAGAAATCGACCGAGGCACTGGCGCTATTCGCCGCCTGCGCGCAGGCGGGCGTTATCTTCCTGCCGCTGAACACCGCCTACACGGCAGCCGAGGTCAGCTATTTCCTGGAAAACTCGGGCGCGCGGCTCTTCGTCTGCGATGGGGCGCATGCCGGGACGCTCAGCGCGGTGGCGCACAAGGCGGGCAGCCATCTTGTGACGCTGAACGTCGATGGGACGGGCAGCTTTGCGGCCGTGGCCTGTGACATGCCCGACGATTTCGATACCGAACCGCGCCGCGCGGAGGATTTGGCGGCCTTTCTCTATACCTCGGGCACCACAGGCCGGTCCAAGGGCGCGATGCTGACGCAAGCGAACCTTGTGTCGAATGCCGAGGTGCTGACCGAGTACTGGCGTTTCACCGAAGATGACATTCTGCTGCACGCGCTGCCGATCTTTCACACCCATGGCCTGTTCGTGGCAACCAACGTCACGCTGCTGGCGGGCGGCGCGATGATCTTGCTGCCGAAATTCGACCTTGACCAGGTGATAGCGGCTTTGCCACGGGCAACCTCCATGATGGGCGTGCCCACCTTCTACACCCGCCTGCTGGACGACCCGCGCTTCACCCGCGACCTGGTCGGCCATTTCCGGCTTTTCGTCTCGGGCTCGGCGCCGCTTTTGCCGGACACCCACCGCGACTTCGAGGCCCGCACCGGCCACCGCATCCTCGAACGCTACGGCATGACCGAGACGAACATGAACACCTCGAACCCCTTTGACGGCGAGCGGATCGCGGGCACCGTGGGCCTGCCGCTGCCGGGGGTAGAACTGAAGATCACCGACCCCGAAACCGGCGCACCCCTGCCGCAGGGCGAGATCGGCATGATCGAGGTGCGCGGGCCCAACGTCTTCAGAGGCTACTGGCAGATGCCCGAAAAGACCCGCGAGGAATTGCGCGAAAACGGGTTCTTCATCACCGGCGATCTGGGGCTGATCGCGGCGAACGGCTATGTCCAGATCGTCGGCCGGGCAAAGGATCTGATCATTTCGGGCGGCTACAACATCTACCCTCGGGAAATCGAGCTGGCGCTCGACGATCAACCCGGCATCCGGGAAAGCGCGGTGATCGGCGTGCCCCATCCCGATTTCGGCGAGGGTGTGGTCGCCGTGCTGGTGCCCGAGGCCGGGGCCTGCCCCGACCCGCAGGCGCTGGCAACCGCTCTGCGCGAAAGGCTGGCGGGTTTCAAGTTGCCCCGCCGGTTCGAATTCGTCGCGGAATTGCCGCGCAATACCATGGGCAAGGTGCAGAAGACCGTCCTGCGGGACAGCTATGCGGACAGCTTCACCTGAAGGTTGCAGCCCGAAAGCGCTGGATAACACTGCGCTGCCCCCTATGCTGTTCCCGATGAGCCTTTGGAAACCGTCACACGCATGACCCCCGCCCCGCAAGCCATCGGGCCGGATCTGACCGCGATGATCGCCTGTCCGCGCTGCGATGCGGTCTATCGCGCGGTCCAGCCCGGCCCCGGCGAACGCGCGGTCTGCGCATGCTGCAAGACGGTGCTGATCGCGCCGCGCCGCCGGGCGGGCCAGCAACTGATCGCAGTCGCCGTGGCGGTGGTGGTGCTGGTGGTGGCGGCGACGCTGGCCCCCTTCCTCGCCATCGAGGTCGCCGGGCGCAGCAATGCCAGTTCGGTACTGGACGCCGCGCTTGCCTTTGCCGCAGCGGGGCCGGTCGCGATCCTTGCGCTGGCGGTGGCGGCGCTGATCGTGTTCATCCCGGTGCTGCGCGCGCTTCTGGTGATCTATGTGCTCGGCCCCGTCGTGCTGGACCGCCCACCCGCGCCCCACGCCGCCGCCGCGTTCCGGCTCTCCGAAGAGCTGCGGCCCTGGTCGATGGCCGAGATCTTTGTCATCGGCTGCGCGATCGCGCTGGTCAAGATCGCCGATCTGGCGCAGGTCCATTTCGGCCCTGCCTTCTGGATGTTCGCCGCCCTTGTCGTGCTGGTGGTGGTGCAGGACGGATTCATGTGCAGGTATTCGGTATGGAAATCGCTGGAACGCTGAGAACCGCGCGCGAGATGGGGCTGGTGGCCTGCACAAGCTGCACCCGGGTCTGGCCCGCGGGAACGGAGCGCTGCGGGCGCTGCGGGCATCGGCTGCACACCCGCGCGCCGCTGGCGCTGCAACGGGTCTGGGCGTGGTGGCTGGTCGGGGTGATCGCCTATGTACCCGCCAATCTCTACCCGATGCTGTCCACCCGCACGCTCGTCGCCTCGCAGGAGGCCACAATCATCGGCGGCGCGGTCGACCTGGCCCGCCACGGCAACTGGGGCATCGCGCTGGTGATCCTGACCGCCTCGGTCGCGATCCCGCTGGGCAAGTTCCTGGCCATTGCCATGCTGGCGCTGGGCGTGCGCCATGGCAGCGCCCTGACCGGCAGCCGCCGCCAGCAGCTTTACCAGGTGGTCGAGTATATCGGCCGCTGGTCCATGATCGACGTCTTCGTGGTCGCGATCCTGGCCTCGCTGGTGCAGCTTGGCGCCGTCGCCTCGGTCAGCCCCGGCCCGGCCAGCCTGTTCTTTGCCCTCTCGGTGATCTTCACCATGCTCTCGGCACAAAGCTTCGACAGCCGCCTGATCTGGGACGCCGAGAGGGAGGGCCGCCGCGCATGACCGACCTGCCGCCCGAAACCCCCATCGAGCCCGCCCGCCGCAGCCTTGTGGAACGGCTCTCCATCGTCTGGGTGATCCCGGCCGCGGCGCTGGCGATCGCGCTTGGGGTGGCTTGGAACAGCTATGCCGAACGCGGCCCGCTTCTGGAACTGGTGTTCGAGACCGCCTCGGGCATCCGCGCGGGCGAAACCGAGCTGCGCTATCGCGACGTGACCGTGGGGATCGTGGAAAGCGTCGCCTTTACCGAAGGGCTGGGCAAGGTGCTGGTCGGTGTGCGGCTGGATCGCGACGTGGCCGACTTCGTGGACGACGACGCGCAGTTCTGGGTGGTCCGCCCCGAGGTGACGCCGCGCGGCGTGTCGGGGCTGGAAACCGTGCTGTCGGGCACCTTCATCGAGGGCATCTGGGACGACACGCCCCGCGGCTTCGTCCAGCGCCACGAGGCTTCGACCACCGCACCGCTGAACCGCGAGGGGCGCGCGGCGCTCAGGCTGCGGTTGCGGGCGGCAGGCTCGGCCTCGCTGACGGCCGAGGCGCCCATCGTCTATCGCGGCATTGAGGTCGGCCGGATCGGCCGCGCCGAAGTGTCCGAAGACGGCGCCACGGTCGAGGCAGAGGCGATCATCTTTGCCCCGCATGACTGGCTGATTTCCTCGGCAACGCGGTTCTGGGATACCTCGGGTTTCCGCTTCTCGCTGGGGCCGGGGGGCGCGCGGCTCGATTTCGACTCTATCGCCTCGCTGGTCTCGGGCGGGATCACCTTCCGCACCGTGGTTTCGGGGGGCGCGCCGGTCGAGCCGGGCACGCAGTTCAACGTCTATCCCGACGAGGCCGCGGCGCGCGCCAGCCTGTTCGGCGCGGACGAGGGCGAGTTGCTGACGCTGACCGTGATCTTCGAGGAGAATGTCAGCGGTCTGGCCGTGGATGCGCCCGTGGATCTGGGCGGCATCCGCATCGGCAAGGTGACGGCGCTGGGCGGGATCGTGGATGCCGCGCGCTTCGGCGACGAGCGGGTGCGCCTGACCGCGACGCTGGCGATCCGGCCGGGCCAGTTGGGCCTTGACGGCAGGCCCGACCCCGAAGCCGCGCTTGATTACCTTGCCGCCCGCGTGGACGAGGGGTTGCGCGCGCGGCTGGCCACGGCCTCGTTGCTGACCGGCGGGCTCAAGGTCGAACTGGTCGAACTGGTCGAAGCGCCGCCCGCCGTGCTGGATCGCGACGCAAGCCCGAACCCGGTCCTGCCCACCGCGCCCGCCGAGATCGCCGATGCCGCCGCCACTGCCGAGGGGATCTATAACCGCATCAATGCCTTGCCCATCGAACAGGTGATGGAAAGCGCCATTGCCGCGCTCGACAACATTGCCCGTCTGGCGGGCAGCGAGGATATCCGCGCCGTACCGGGCGAGGTGCGCGCCCTGCTGGGCGAGGCGCGCGGGCTTGTCGGCACCGACGAGGCGCAGGCGCTGCCCGGGCGGCTCTCGGCCGCGGTGGGCGAGCTGGAAACGCTGGTTGCGCGGCTGAACGAAAGCGATGCCGCCGGACGGCTGGGCGCGGCTATCGACGCGGCCGCCGCCGCCGCCGCCCGGGTCGAAAGCACGGTCGAGGGCGTGCCCGAACTGGTGGCCCGCCTGACCGGGATCGCCGAGAATGCCGAGGCCGTGCCGCTGGACGAACTGGCCGCGCGGCTTTCGGCACTGATGGACGCCGCCGCACGGCTGGTCGATACCGATGCCGCCCGCGCCCTGCCTGCCGATCTGTCGGCCGCGCTGGCCGAGTTGCGCAATGTGCTGGCCGAGCTACGCGACGGCGGCGTGATCGAGAATGCGAACGCCACGCTCGCCTCGGCCCGGGCCGCCGCCGACGGGTTCTCGGCCGCCGCCGAAGACCTGCCCGCCCTTCTGAGCCGCGCCCGCAGCGTGCTGGACGAGGCTGCCGCTACGATCCGCGACTATGACGCGACACGCGGGGTCGGCCGCGATCTTGGCCCCGCCATCCGCGAGGTCGAACGCGCCGCCCGCGCCGTCTCGACGCTGGCGCGGACGCTGGAACGCAACCCCAATTCGATCCTGTTCGGACGCTAGGGACGCCAGAGATGAAGCACGCCGCCCCCCTTCTCGCCTTTGCGCTGGTCGCCCTTGCCGCAGGCTGCGCCAGCACCCCGCCCCTGCGCTACACCGTGCCCGAGGCGCCGGTCGCGGGTCCGCGCCTGCCCTCGGCCTTTGCCACCGTCGCGCTGCGCGAGGTTGCGCTGCCTGCCTATGCCGCCTCTGACGAGATCCATATCCGCACCGCGGACGGGGCGCTGGCGCCCGCGCCCGCGGTGCTTTGGGCCGACGATCCGGCCCGTGCGATCACCGGCGACCTGGCGCGCTATCTGGGCCGGATGACGGGGGCCACCGTCGCCGCCGAGCCCTGGCCCTTCTTCGAGCGCGCCGCGGCCACGCTGGAGGTGCGCGTCTCGGACATGCTGGCCGAGGCGGATGGCCGGTTCCGGTTGTCGGGCCAGTATTTCGTGGCCCCCGAACAGGGGCGGCGCGGGCGTTCGGGCAGTTTTGCCATCACCACCCGGATCGCCCCCGGCGGCGGCCCGGCCGCCATCGCCGCGGCCCGCGGCGAGGCGCTGCGCGACCTTGCCGCGCTGATCGCGCGCGAGGGGCTGCGCTAGCCCAGCAGGCCGATGTCACAGCCGTCGATGATGATCGTGAGGTTCCAGGACGTGCGCAGTTCCGTCTTGCCCCCCCGACTCGTCGCCGGGCGGCACGCGCTCGACGCGGAAACCGAAGCACTCGAACCAGGACTGGTCGATCCGCGACAGGATCACCGGGAAGACGTGCCGCTCGACCGCCGCCGCAGCCAGACGCAGAGCCGCGCGGGCGGGATTGTCCAGCGGTTCGGCGAGGCGCACCCCGATCCGCGAAAGCATTACGTCAATTACCGACCGCGCGGGCGGTCGTGACCCGTCTGGATCAGAGGGACCAGATCCTCGGGCCGGGCCTGCGTTATCCGGCCGAGAATGGCACCCCATCCGGTTCCCATCAGGAGACCTCCCCGGTCTCGGCGATGAGCCGCGCAGCCTCTTCGGCACCGGGCGCGGGCAGATCGACCGCCGCCCGCGTCTGACGGAATCCAACCGCCCTGTCGCCGCCCAGACACTCGGCCAGCACCCGTTCCAGACGCAACAACTCCGTCTCGTCGACGATTGCGCATAGCCCTCGATCGGGCAGCGACCGGGCGCGCCGGGTCTGGTCATCGAGAGAGGGCGCGCTTTGCGGAATCAGCGCCGCGGGAATGCAGTTAAAAGGATCTCGTGTACCGAATTGTAGCCCGCCGCAGAGATCACCAGATCGGCAGCCAGAGCCAGCGCAGCGGCCTCGAAGGTCTGCACGACGCGGGTATTGGGCCAGACGTAAAGCCTCGCCGCCACATTCCGCAGGGCCAGACCACGATCAGGTGCAGCACCTCCTCGCGTCCCGCCAGCATCACCGCGATCGCCTGCAACTGCGCCGTCCGGTCCGAGGCGCCCCCCAGCATCGAGATCATCAGCCGTTCGAACCTTCGACCAAAACGCTCGGCCAAAAGCTTGCGTAGCGCGCCGCATGCAGCTGGCACCTGCAGGGTCTGCCGGACGATGGGGCCGACATAATGGACACGCGGCCCGAAACTGTAGGGGGCATTCAGTTCGGAGAAGGCTCGGAGGGCACGATTACCCGTTCGAAGATGCGCTCGCGGTCGAGCGCAAGATCGCTTTCCCGGCCCGGCGGCCATAGGCCGCGGCGGATCCAGACCGCACAAAGGTCGCGTTCCAGAACGGTACGAAGGATCGAATCGAACACATAGCCGCCGCCAAAGACCAGACAGTCGCCACGCTCCAACGCCCGACCGAGCCGCAGATAGGTCAGCACGTCATTTGCATAGGGTTCGGGATGGTACCTCCCTTTTCTGCACCAGTGGAAGGCAGTCATAGCCGCGCCCCAGGATCATCGGCACGCAGAAGAGAAAGGCCGCAAAGGCCGGGCGCACGCCGCAGACAGCGCATCGGCGATGACGGTGCAGCGTTGGGCATGGCCCAGCCCGGCCCCATTGGTCTGCAGGAAAAGCGTCCGGTCGACCGGGGTTCGCGCTCGGCAACCAGCAGCATCGTCGCGCCCGCGATCAGCGGTCTGGGCTGGGTCTCGGTGAGATCGATCACCCGGGGCTCGCGGCCCAGCGCATGGGCCAGTCGGCCCCATGCGCCAAGATAGGCCTGATGATCGGCGAACCGCCCGGTGGCGACGAACGGCACATCCGGCCACGGCGCGCGGTTGCGTAAGTCCGCCAGTTCCCGGTCCTCCAACTCGTCCACCCCCAGCGGGAAGATCGTCTTGACCGCCAGATCCTCGGTATCGACAAGGAAGGGCGCCACCTCGTAGGTGCGGCCGAGGTCGGGATCGCCGGGCAGCCCATCGGCATGGAACACCGCCCGGTGCCCCCCGCGCGGCAAAGGTAAGCTGTGCGTCATAGGCACGCTGGTTGCGGCTGCCGCCCTCGAAAAGGATCATGCTGCGCGCGCCCGCAGCGCGGCACCGATGAGCGCCTTGAGCCGGACTGCGAAAGCTGCCGCCGAGAACCCGTCGAGAGCCGCCTGCCCGTGTGCCGCCTGTGCCGCATGAGCAGCAGGATCGGCGATCAGCCGCTCCACCGCCGCGTCGACATCGTCGGGGCGGCTGGCGATGACACCCCGTCCGAAGACCGCGCCGGTTTCGGGGTCGGTCATCACGACCTTGCCAGCGGCGAGAGCCTCGACGAACGCCTGTCCGAAGCTCTCGCGCCCGGTCGGCACCATGAAATCGATCATCGCGAAATAAACCCCGACCTCGGCAGAGCAGAACGGCAACAATGTCCAGTGCGGACGCGCCACCGCCCGGCCAGCAGCATGTCCGCCCCCAGGATCACGCTGGCCTCGGCATGGGCCGAAAAGAAACGATCGAGATCGGCAAGAGGGGGAATTTCTCGAAACCTGGGCGCGAATGCCGCCCCCGCCGGTCACGAGGCCTTGCGGCTGGGGTCTGGCACGACATCTCGCAGATGTTGAACCAGTCCTCGCTCAGCACGTCCCGCCGCCCCTTCCCGGCTGTACTTCCAGCCGTCACCGTGGCGCGATTATGCGGCGAGATCGGCGTCGACGATTTCCGAAGCGCCAGCGAGGCACGGTCGATCCGATCCAGACAGGCGCCCACGTCGAACCCCTTGATACCGCCCGGGCGCAGGAAATTCTCGTGCGCGACCACGACAAGGTGGCGCGCCACGATCCAGCCTTCGAAATCAGGCAAGAATTTCAGAAAGGCCGGATTGTGCAGGATCGCCACATCGGCCGCGATGCCGGGCGCGTCCCAGACCAACGGCAGGCACAGTTCGTCCAGCACCTCGCGCAGTACCGGCGCGACCTGCCGCGCCGTGCCGAACATCCCCGCCCAGCGGGCATGGACCGTGAACCGCCCCAGCGCCGCGGCCACCCGCCACTCGGCCGCAACGGAGGCCGAGGTGCCGCCCGGAAACCGCGGATCGACAACATAGGCAAGCTGCGGCAACCGGGCGCGGCTGGCCATGCGGGAGTCCTGCAAGGGACACAATAGATCCCGGCCGACCCGGGATCGAGGGAGGGCGCGGCACTTGCGCCGTCACCGCCCGACCGGGCCACAAGCACGGTCGGATCGGGAATGAAGTCGCAGTTCAACCGCCCACCGTCACGTCGTTGCAGAACTTGCGCAATTGCACCGGAAGTGCGTCCACGTCCACCATGAGGTGGGGTCCTGGCGCAGATACTGCCACGCCCCCATGCATCCTTGCGCGTCAACATGCTGTCGATGAACTGAAGCTGCTACAGCGTCGCCTCGCGCGCGCGCCCAGCGTTCCCATGATCATCACCAGTCCCCGTCACGATGGCCAGAAGTCGTCTGTCGGGCGTGGCCTTATCCCTTTCTCCCCCGTTATCCTCGCCGCCATCCGCGGCGGCGCATCATGACCATTGACAGCCGGTCACTGGCTGTTGACCTCTCTCAGCTTCCGGAGCACTTCGTTTCGCAGTTCCGCCGCGGTCGTGGTCTGTGCCGGGGCCTGACTGCGTCGGCTGGTCGCGGCCTGAGTCGGCGGCCGGACCGTGCGCATTTCGGGTTGCGTGGTGCGGGCTGGCTGGGGTTGTCGCGCGCCGCCCGCCAGCCAGAGTTCCAACTGCCCAGGCCGCGGCTTCCTTGCAGCCCCGGTGAAGTCGCGCGTCACTCCGTCCAGATGCTCGGCCAGCACGCGCGCCGCTTCGGCATCCTGGCGATGGAAAAAACGCACATCGGTCTCGGCGATCACGACCCGCACCCGTGCGGGCGGCGCCATGTCGTAGCCCGCCCCGTCCAGCGACGCCACCGTTTTGGCGATCCCGTCATCCGACACCGCGTTCGTCACGAAGACCCTGACGAAGACGTCCGGTGCGGGCATGGGGGGCGGCGGAGCGGCGGCAGGTTGCGGGGCGGGCGGCTGAACCAGAGCAAGCCGACCGGCGGGTGCAGTCGGCAGCGCGACCATCTGGACCGGACTCTCCGATTGCGGCACCGCCTGATCCGTCAGGCGTGCGGATGGCGCGGACAGCGATTGCCCACCGGCCCAGGGAACGGGCATCGGGGGCAGCGCGGTCGGGACAGGACCGGAATGAGCCGTCCCGGCTGCGACGGGACGATGGGCGAGGGCCACAAGACCCGGCGGCTCTGGCGCTTCTATCGGCCCACGCGGCGCAGGCTCGGCGACAGGCGGACGGGGCGGCACAGGCGCGACCGCCAGATCGGTGGCGGGGCGGGCGGGCGGCAAGGTCGCAGACCCGAGGAGCGGAACCCCGCCCGGATCGGCCAGCACGGGTGTCGTCCGCACATCACCCGCAAGCGACATGTCGGGCACAGGTAGACCCGGGGATACGGCCGGGACGACCGGTGCCTGGGTGGACAGCACGGCCTCCTGCGCGGGCCGGAATGCGACAGGACCAGCCGCGGCGATGGGGTGGGAGAGGCTTTGACCCGACGGCAAGTCGGATGCGGCCGGGATGGCCGCCGCAATCGGGCCGCGCGTGCTCTCTGGCGTTGCGACAACCGACGCCGCCCCATGCCCGATCAATCCCGCCACCCGCACAGCCGCGATCCCCGCGACCAGTCCCATCGCAAAGGCCATGGCGACAAAAACGAACCGGCCAAGCCGACCGCGCCAACGCCCAGCACCGCCGTCCAATCGTGCGACCCGGGCACGGGCAAGCGCCGTTTCAAGCCGCTGCGCACCCTGTGACGCGTTGACCGGCAAGGCGGGAACAGGACGCAACGCGCGCGCGGATCGAAAGCCACGCCGCTTCGACGCGGGCGCGGACGCCTCAGCCTCGACGCGCAGGCCGGGTGGGAGGGCAGGGTTGCCGACCTCCTCTGCCGCCGCGGACTCCGCCTGGCGCAGCGTCCGAAGCGCCGTGGCAACACGGGCGTCCCCCTGCACGCCGGTCGGTTGCTCGCCGTCTTCGACCGCATCGGACAGAGCGCGGAGCCCTGCCCGGGCCGCTTTCTCGGCAAGCACCTTCCCACGCTGAAGACGGGCCTCTTCGAGGCGCTTTTCCCAAGCCTTCGAATTCAGCAGTTCGAAGACTCTCGCGTGGTCATCCCCGGAAAAGCGGGAATCCGATGGCGATGCCCCCGACCCAATCCTCTCGCCCATTCCACCCCACCCCCATGTGGGATATCAGACCAGCGTGCAGACTGGAACGAATCCGAGCCTTGAAACCGGCCGCAACGTCACCGAAATGTCAGCCCACGCCGTGCCTGATGATGTTACCCAACGCGCGCCCTCGGGACAACGCCGCAAATTGATCCCAATGGAATCCGGTCCGGTCTGATCGTTCGAAAGGCCGCTGCCTTCTGCCGGTCAGCCACTCGAAACGGGTCTGAGGAAATTGAAATCGCAGCCTTCGTCGGCCTGCAGGACATATTCGACATAGAGCCGGTCATAGCCGCGGCGTTGCTCGGGTGGCACGATATCCGGAGCCCATTCGGCCCGGCGGCGGTCAAGCTCGGCCGCGTCCACCAGCAGTTCGATGCGTTTCTCCGACACCGACAGCCTGATCCGGTCGCCCGTGCGCACCAGCGCCAGCGGCCCGCCGATCGCCGCCTCGGGCGCGACATGCAGGACGATGGTGCCGAAGGCGGTGCCCGACATGCGCGCGTCCGAAATGCGGATCATGTCCTTGAGCCCCTTGGACGACAGCTTCTTCGGGATCGGCAGATAGCCCGCCTCGGGCATGCCGGACGCGCTCTTGGGCCCGGCGTTCTGCAGCACCATGATGTCGTCGGGGCCGATGTCGAGATCGGGGTCGTCCACCCGCGCGGCGAGATCGGCAAGCGAGGAAAAGACGACCGCCCTGCCCTCGTGTTCGAACAGGGTCTTGTCGGCAGCCGAGCGTTTCAGGATCGCGCCGCGCGGGGCGAGGTTGCCGAACAGCGCCACAAGCCCGCCCTGGGGTTCCAGCGGCGCCTCGGCGCTGGCGATCACGGTGCGGTCGACAAAGCCCGGATCGGTTTCCAGCCGGTCGCCCAGCGTTTCGCCGGTGACGGTCAGCGTATCGAGATGCAGCAGCGGCTTGAGTTCCCGCAGCACGGCCCCTACCCCGCCCGCGAAGAAGAAATCCTCCATGTAGTGGTTGCCCACGGGCTTGAGGTTCACCAGCACCGGGGTTTCGTCGGAAAGTTCGTTGAGCCGGGACAGCGGAATGTCGATCCCCAGCCGCCCGGCGACCGCCGTCAGGTGGATGATCGCGTTGGTGGACCCGCCCAGCGCCAGCAGAACGCGGAGCGCGTTCTCGACCGATTTCGCGGTGATGACCTGGCTGGGTCGGATCGGGTTCTCGATCATCCGCGCCGCCGCCAGCCCCGAGGCCTCGGCCGCGCGCAACCGGTCGGCGTGGACGGCGGGAATGGCGGCGGTGCCGGGCAGCGCCATGCCCAGCGTCTCGGCGATGCAGGCCATGGTGGACGCCGTGCCCATCACCGCGCAGGTGCCCGCGGTGGTGGCCAGCCGCCCCTCGATCTCGTTGATCTCGTCGGTGGAAATCTCGCCCGCGCGATACTTGCCCCAGAAGCGGCGGCAATCGGTGCAGGCGCCCAGCCGTTCATTGCCGTAGCGCGAGGTCATCATCGGGCCAGCCACCAGCTGCACCGCCGGCAGGTCGGCCGAGGCTGCGCCCATCAGTTGCGCGGGCACCGTCTTGTCGCAGCCGCCCACCAGGACCACCGCATCCATCGGCTGGGCGCGGATCATCTCTTCGGTGTCCATCGCCATGAGGTTGCGGAATTTCAGCGAGGTGGGGTTCAGGAACACCTCGCCCAGCGAGATCGTGGGAAACTCGATGGGCAGGCCGCCGCCCAGCAGCACGCCGCGCTTCACCGCCTCGATCAGTTCGGGGAAATGCCGGTGGCAGTTGTTGAAGCCCGACGCGCTGTTGGCGATGCCGACGATGGGTTTCTTCAGCACCTCGCGGGAATAGCCCATCGAGGCTGCGAAGGAGTTGCGCAGGTAGACCGAGAAATCGCGGTCGCCGTAGTTCGTGAGCCCGCGGGCGAGGCCCCTGTCCTTGGTTTCGTCACTCATTGCAACCCCTTACCGCGAGAGCTTCATCTTGACGTATTTCGGGTCGAGATAGTCGTGGATCCCCAGCGATCCGCCCTCGCGCCCCATCCCGCTTTCCTTCACGCCGCCGAAGGGGGCCTCGGCGGTGGCCAGCAGCATCTCGTTCACGCCGATCATGCCGCATTCGAGGTCTTCATAGGCTTTGGTGGCCGTGGTCAGGTCGTTCGAGAACACGTATCCCGCCAACCCGAAGGGCAGCGAGTTCGCCCGTTCCATCACCTCGTCGTAGTCGCGGAACGTCGTGATGGGGGCGATCGGGCCGAAGGGTTCCTCGTGCATCACGCGGGCGTCGTCGGGGACATGGCCCAGAACCGTGGGCGCGTAGAAGAAGCCGCGGTTGATGCCCTCGGGGCGGCGGCCCCCGGCGAGGATGTCCGCGCCCCGGTCCACCGCGTCGGCCACGAGGTCCTGGATGGTCGAGAGGCCGCGGGCATTGGCCATCGGGCCCATCTGCACACCCTCGTCCAGCCCGCGGCCGAGTTTCAACCCGTTGGCCACCTCGGCGAAGCGCTTGGAGAAGCGGTCGTAAAGGGATGCGTGGACGTAGAACCGCGTGGGCGAGATGCAGACCTGGCCGCAATTGCGGAACTTGGTGGCGGCGCAGGTTTCCGCGACCTTCTCGGGGTCGACGTCCTCGAAGATCAGCACGGGTCCGTGACCGCCCAGTTCCATCGAGACGCGTTTGACGCCGTCGGCCGCCAGCCGCAGGATCTCCTTGCCCACCGGGACAGAGCCCGTGACCGAGACCTTGCGCACGATGGGCGAGGCGATCAGGCGTTCGGCGATCATGCCGGAATTGCCGGTCAGGAAATTGACCGCGCCCGGCGGCACGCCCGCGTCGTGGCACGCCCTGACCAGCGCGGCGCAGGAGGCCGGCGCCTCGCCCGCGGGTTTCACGATGATCGCGCAGCCCGCGCCCAGCGCCGCGGCGATCTTGCGCGCGGGCAGCAGCGCGGGAAAGTTCCAGGCGCTGAAGGCGGCGACCACGCCCACGGGCTGATGGATCACGGCCATGCGGGCATCGGGCGTGCGCGCCTCGATGATCTGGCCGTAGATGCGCTTGGTTTCCTCGGCATACCATTCGAACTGGTCGGCGGCGGCGCCGGTCTCGCCCTTGGCCTCGGCCAGCGGCTTGCCGGTTTCCAGCGACATGAGCGTGGCGATTTCATCGGTGCGCGCCCGGATCAGGTCGGCGGCCTTCCTGAGGATCGCGCCGCGCTCCCACGTTCCCGTCTGCCGCCACTGGGCAAAGCCCGCCCTGGCGGCGGCAAGGGCCGCGTCGATATCGGCCTCGGTTGCCACCGCGATGGTGCCAAGCTGCTCCTCGGTCGCGGGGTCGTGGACGCCGCGGGTCGCGCCGTCGCTCGCCGCGCGCCAGTCGCCGCCGATGAACAGGTCCAGATCGTGATACATGTGTCCCTCAGATGTTCTGTTGCAGGTAGCGCGACTGGACGTCGTCGACCCAGTTGCCGACATTCCAGCTGCCATAGGCGCCCATTTCCGAGATCGGATCGCGCCCGTTGTAGACCGGGATGTGGACCAGCGAGAGGCCGTCATGGGCGTGCGCCTCGGCCAGCGCGGCCTCAAGCTCCGCGATGGAGTGGCCGCCATGGACGGCCTTCACCCCCGCGACGGCGCTGGCCATCAGGACGTAATCCACGGCCACGCTGTCATTCGTGGCGAACTCCACCCCGTATTGCGCGTATTGCAGCCCGGTGATCGCGGCCATCCGCCGGTTGTCGAACAGCGCGATCATGCCTTTCACCCCATGTTCCACCGCGTCGATCAGCACCTGCGGGTTCATCATGAAGGACCCGTCGCCGGTGAAGGCGATGGCGTATTTCGGATCGCGCACCCCCGCCGCGCCCAGCAACGCCGAGACCGCGAAGCCCATGTAGGAGGCGCCGGTCTCGGTGAAGGTCTGGCCCGGCGCGTCGTCCTCGACGATCTGGAAGCCGTTGGCCTGCACGTCGCCCGCGTCGAAGACCTTGATGGCATTGTGTGCCTTGGCGAAGCTGGCGACCGCGCCGATGGCGGCGGGCTGGGTCAGGCAGTCGCGGCCGAAGGCCGCGTCGTGCATGGGCGGCGCGCTGAGGCGGCTGGCCTTGAAGGCGGCCCATTCGGATTTCTTGGCGGCGCAGGCCTCCAGCCAGTTGGGCCGCTCGGCCCTTTCGGTCGCGGCGATCAGGCGCTCGGCCACCGCGCCCACGTCGCCGGGCAGGCAGATCGTGTTGGCGTAGTGGCTGACATCGTCCAGGTCTCCGTTGATGTTGATGACGGCGCGGGCCTTCGGATAGCCCACGCCCGAGCAATCCGCCTGGCAGACACCCCGCGAGCCCGCGAAGATCACGAGATCCGCCTCTTCCATCGCGAAATTGCCGCTGATCGAGCCCTTGGAGCCGCCCACATGCATGTTCTGCGGATGCGCATCGGGCAACACGCCGGTGGAGCCCGGCGAGAGCACCACCGCCGCGCCCAGATGCTCGGCCAGCCGCCGGATCGCTGCGGGGGCGCCGCGGGTGCCGCCACCGGCCTTGATGACCGGGCGTTCCGCGCGGGCCAGCAGGTCGCGAGCGCGTTCGAACACGCCGCTGCCGCCGGCGGGGGCCATGCGGGGGACGTCCAGACGGCCGGGCAGCGTGGCGAGGTTGATTTCGGCCGCCTGCGGCTGGGTGTTGATCGGCAGCAGGATGTAGAACGGCCCCGCCTTGTAGGGATGATGCACGCAGGCGGTGCCCCGGCGCAGGCAGTCGCGCAGGGCCTCGGGCGTGTGCAGGGTGTAGGACTGACCCATCAGCGCGGTGATCCGGCCGAACAGCCCCTGCTCGGGCTTCGGGACCTGCTGCATGTTGTAGCCCTCGCCCCGTGTCGTCTCGTCGCCGTAGATGTGGTAGACGCCGACCCCGTTCGAGGCGGCGGCCAGCGAACCCGCCATCGCCTGCAAGGCCCCCGGCCCGATCGAGGTCACCACAGCGGGCGTCTCGCCATGGACCCAGGCCCGCGCGGTTGCGGCATGGGCCATCTCGACCTCGTTGCGGCAGTTGATCACGCTCACCTGCCCCTCCTCGGCATAGACCCGCAGCACGTTGCCCAGATCGGTCGAGCCGTGGCCGAAGATCGCGAAGAAGGTGCGCACCCCCTGCCGCAAGAGCCCCAGCACCAGCCCTTCGGACAGCGTCAGCATCGCGCGCGCGGGCAGACGGCCCGCCGCCAGCGCCTCGGCCACGCCGCCTGTTTCGGCCAGCGCGCGGGCGCGCTCGCGCATCTGGGCCTCCAGCGGGGTATCGGGCCGATCATTCGGATGGGGTGACTGAAGCACGTCTCTTCTCCTCCGTTCTGCGGGCGGACAGCGTGGCGCGGATGGAGCGCAGCAGTTGCGCGCCGACGACCAGCGCGGCGAGGCCCAGGAACACTGCGCCCGGGACGGACGCGACGAATACGGACGGGTCGCCCTCGGACAGGATCATCGCGGTGCGGAAATCGCGCTCGATGGCCGGGCCAAGGACAAGCCCCAGGATGATCGGCGTCAACGGAATGCCGACGCGCATCAGCCCGTAGGCCATGCCCCCCAGCACCGCCACCGACACCACGTCGAAGACCGAGTTGCGGATCGCGAAGGCGCCATAGGCGCACATCACGATGACCGCCACCGCCAGCAGATGCGCAGGCACGCGCAACACCTGCACGAAGAAGCGGATGCCCAGAAGCTGGATCGCGACGACGGCGACATAGGCCACGATGATGGCAAGGTAGATCTGATAGATCTCACCGGGGTTCTGGATGAACAGCATCGGCCCCGGGATCAGCCCGTGGATCAGCAGCCCCGACAGCAGGATCGCGGTCGCCGGATCGCCCGGGATGCCCAACGAAAGCAGCGGGATCATCGCGCCCCCCGTCACCGCATTGTTGGCCGTCTCGGGGGCCACCACGCCCGCCATCTCGCCCTTGCCGAAGCGTTCGGGCCGTTTCGAGGATTTCCGCGCATGCGCATAGGCCAGGAACGCCGCGATCGGCCCGCCGGTTCCGGGGATCGCCCCGATCCCGGTGCCCAGCAGCGCACAGCGCAGCATCAGCCAGAAGTCGCGCAGGATGTCACGGATGCTCGGCAGTTCGGCGCGGACATCGGCCACCTCCTGCGGCTTTCGCTCGCCCGCGTAATGCTGCACGAAGGCGTCGATCACATGCGGCACCGCGAACAGCGCGATCATCGCCACCAGCAGGCTCACCCCCTGCTGCAACACGACAGTACCGAAGGTCAGCCGCTGCGCGCCCTCCATCTCGTCGATGCCGATGGTCATAACCATCAGCCCGAGCACCCCGGCGATCAGCCCCTTGATCAGCGATTTCTGCGCCAGCCCGCAGATCGTGGACAAGCCGAAGACCAGAAGCCCGAAGGTCTCGGCCGGGCCGAAGCGCAGCGCGAGCCTCGCCACCATGTCGACCGAAACCACCATGATGATCAGCGAGACGATACCCCCGAAGGCCGAGGCCACGACCGCCGTGCCCAGCGCCAGCGACGCCTTGCCCCTGCGGGTCAGTTGATAGCCGTCCAGAACCGTCGCCGCGGCCGACGGCGTGCCCGGTATGCCCAGCAGGATCGCCGAGACCGAGCCGCCGGTCATCCCGCCGATATAGGTGCCCAGCAGCAGCCCGATCGCGGGCGCGGTCTCCATCGAGAAGGACATCGGCACCACCAGCGCCATCGCGACGGTGAAGGTCAGCCCCGGAATCGCGCCGAAGACCACGCCCAGCAGGCAACCCGCCAGCACGGCGACAAGGGCGGCGGGCGCAAGAGCGACCTGGGCTGCGGCAAGCAAGAGATCCATCCGGGTCATCCCCTTTGCGCCGGCCCCCGCAATGCGCGGCCCGGCCCGTTTGCGTTCAGAACAGCGAGATCCAGGTTCCGCGCGGCATGTAGGCGCCCAGAAGCTTGCCAAAGGCGAGCCACGCGCCAAGCGCGATCCCGATGGCCATGCCGCCCACCACCAGCGGGCGGCGCTCGCCGAGTGCGACGACCAGCGTTGCGGAAACCGTCAGCACGGTCGCAGGCAGAAACCCGATCTTCTGCATCAGGAGGCCATAGGCAGCGATGATCCCGCAGACCGTCGCGACAAGTGCCAGCCGCCGCCCCGCCGAGACCGGCGGCGCGGCCGCCGAGCCCTCCCCCTCGCCGGGCGGGTCGAGACCATGGCCACCGCGCAGCCCCTTGAGCAGCAGCAGCGCCGACAGCACCGCCAGCGCGACGCCCAGCCAGAACGGAAAGGCCCGCGGCCCGACCCCCTGGCCGACCGGCACCGTCAGCCACACCGCCGCCGTCCAGGCCAGTGCAAGGACCAGCAGCAGGCCGCCCGCGATCAGTTCCTGGCGGCGCTCGGCCGCCTCGGAGACCGGTGGCATGGCGCTACTGCTCCGTCAGGCCGAGTTGGCCCATCAGGTCGGCGATGATCGTATCGTCGCGCGCGATCAACTCGCCGAACGCCTCGTGCCCTGCGAATTCGACCTCGAAACCGATGGTCTGGGCCGCCTTTCGGAACTCCTCGCTTTCGGCGGCCAGCCTCGCGGCCTCTTCCAGACGGGCGATCGCCTCGGGCGGCGTGCCCGCCGGGGCAGCCAGGCCGCGCCACATCACGATGTCCATCTCGCCCGCGCCGCTTTCGGCACAGGTCGGCACGTCGGGCAGTTGCGAGATCCGCGCCGCCGAGGTCACGCACAGGATGCGCAGCGTGCCCGCCTCGTGATGCGAGACGAACTGGCCCGGCCATTGCAGCGCCGCGTCCAGCCGACCGGCCAGCAATTCGACCGGTGCGCGGCCCTGGTCATAGGGCACATGGATCGCGCTGTCGGACAGGTCCAGCGCAGCCAGGATGGCCTCGGTCGCCAGATGCGTGAACGAGCCCCGGCCCGAGGCCCCCACCTTCAGCTTGCGCCCTGCGGACTTGATATCGGCCGCCATGTCGCTCAGCGTTTCCCAGCCACTGTCGGCCCGCACGGCGATGGCGGGCACCTCGACGCTGATCTTGGCAACCGGCGCAAAGGCGGTGTAGTCGAAGGGCAGCCCTCCGCCATGGTGGACGGTGCTGATCGAGTTCGAGTTCCAGACGATGTTGTAGCCATCGGGCGCCGTGCCGTGGACGTGCTGATAGCCCACCGCGCCCCCGGCCCCGGTGCGCGCGACCGGCACCACCGGCTGCGGCAGGTGCCGCGACATCAGTTCGGCCAGCAACTGCCCGATGGTCTGGGCGGTACTGCCGAACAGGATGGTCATCTCGACCGGCTTTTCCGGAAACTCGGCCCGGGCCGGGGCGCAGAGTCCGACGGCCATTGCCGCCGAAAGCGCCACGGATGCGATGATCCCCTTCTGCATGTGGTCTTCCTCCCTTCGTTGGGCCGCCTTTGGGCGGCATGCGGCAGTCCTCCACTGCCAGTCCCTATCTGACGCGCCGCGCCTCCCCTGCGCGACCCGTCCCTTTGGTCAGTCGGCCCATTCGCTCAGTCGGGCCGCTGCGACAGCGCCCAGGCGTCGCGGATCACCCGCTTGGCGTTGGCCATGATCACCTCTGACACCTCGCCGACCAGAACGGGCCGCACCTCGGCGCTGACCACCGGGCGCACCGGCTTGTCGAAGAAGCCGTTCTTGCGCAGTTCCCGGAAGAAGGTCACCACCTCGGGCGTGTCGGTCTCGCCGCCCGGAATGCCGAAGCGGGGCTGGATGTCGCCATAGGCGGGGTGAGACTTGTCGCGGAAGGCGCAATTGCCCAGGTGCACCGCGTCGAGGAACTCGGCCATCTGCGGGATGCTTTCCTCGGGCGTCTCGTCGAGCAGCGGGAAATGGCTGAGATCGGTCAGCAGGCCGAAATTCGGGTAGTCGGGGCGGATGGCACGCGCGATGTCGACCGCGTCGCCCACCGGGCCGATCAGGTTCTTCTTGTCGATGCCGCGGTCGAAGATCTTGAGCGTGAAGGCCAGCCCGTCCTTTTCCTCGGCGGCGTAGTCGAGGATCTGGTGGAGCGAGTCGATCAGGAGCTTCTTGGCCTCCTCACGTTTTTCATCGCCGGGGTCCTTGCCCGCGATCAGGCGGACCACCTCGGCGCCCAGCTGGCGGGCCTCGTCCACCGCGCTCTTGATCTCCTGCACCGCCTTGGCACGTTCTCCGGGGTCGAAATGGTTGAGGTTCAGCTTGTTGGTCAGCGATTTCGGCTGGGTGGCGTAGGCGACCGACAGGTGGCTCTGGTCCAACAAGTGGCGGGCGGTGTTGCGGACGCGGTAGTCCTTCATCCAGCCCACCTCGACGGCAGTCCAGAACTCGTCGGCGCAGATCTTCTCCAGCGTCTCGACGATGGGGCCCGCCCCGGTCTCGATCCCCGGGAAGGCCTTGAAATGGACGATGCCGACCCGCATCGCGCTGTACATCGAGGTTTCCATGCTTTCTCCCTGTCCCTTGCGCCGCGCGCGGCGTCACGCGTCTATTCGGCGGCCTTCGCCGCTGCGGCCTCGCGGGCCTGTTTCTCGGCGATGGCGGCCAGCACCTTCTCGGGCGTCGCGGGCAGCGAGCGGATGCGTACGCCCACCGCGTCGTGGATCGCGTTGATGATCGCGGGCGCGGTCGGCACCAGCGCGGGCTCGCCGATCCCCTTGGCCCCGAGCGGGCTGAGCGGGTCCCGATCCTCGACCAGGATCGAGGTGATTTCCGGAACATCCAGCGCGGTCGGCAGGATGTATTTCGCGAAGCCATGCGTGACCGGGTGGCCGTTCGCGGTCTGGTAATCCTCCATCAGCGCCTGGCCGAGGCCCTGCACCACGCCGCCCTCGATCTGGCCCTCGACGCCACGGGGGTTGATGACGCGGCCCACGTCATGGGCGGCCCAGAGGCCGAGAACCTGCACCTCGCCGGTCACGGTATCGACCTCGACCTCGGCGACCTGGGTGCCGAAGACATAGGCCTGCCAGGGCGCGCCCGAGCCGTCCTCGGGGTTCAGCCCGGTGCCATGCGCGGTGAAATGGCCCGCGCCCACGGGGACCACGCCGCGGCGTTTGCACAGGTCCACCGCCTCGGCCATGGTCATGGCGAGGTTGGTGCCCTGGGCGCGGAGTTCCCCGTCAAAGGCGACCAGGGCCCCTGCGTCCACCTCCCAATGCGCGGCGATCTCGGCGAAGAGCCGCGCCCTGGCCTCGCGGCAGGCGAGCGCCACGGAATTGCCGATCATGTAGGTCTGCCGCGTGGCGCCCGCATGCGCCGCCTCGGGCGAGCGCGCGGTGTCGTTGTCGCCGATGGTCACGTCCTCGGGGCGGATGCCCAGTTCCTCGGCCGCGATCTGGGCCAGCACCGTCAGGATGCCCTCGCCGATCTCGGTCACGCCGGTCACCACCTTGGCGGTGCCGCCGTCATCCAGTTCGGCCCAGGCGCCCGCGCGGTCCACCGTGGCGGTCCGCGCGATGCCGTACCAGCTTGCCGCGACGCCGCGGCCGCGCATCCTGCGTTGCATCAGGCCACCCTTTCCTTGCTGTCCTTCGGCGTCTCGAACCGCGCGCCCAGCGTGCAGGGCGCCCGCGTCCCCGGGCCCCCAAGGTCGCCCCGCATCGGTCCGCGCATGGTGGGTGCACCCGGCTCCCAGCGTGACGCCTGTTCGGCCGCCTCCAGCACCCGGTCGATGGAGGCGGAGGTGAGCCGCTGTTGCGTGTGGGTGAGCGACCCGGCCCGCATCATGTTCCGCCGCCTTATCTCGAACGGATCGAGCCCCAGCCGTTCCGCGGCGATGTCCATCATGCTTTCGGTGGCGAATTGCGCCTGCATGCCGCCGAAGGTGCGGAAGGCGCCCGAGGGCGTGTTGTTGGTGTAGACGGCCCGGGTGTCGATCCACAGGTTCTCGATCTCGTAGGGCCCGCAGGACAGGATCGCGGCCTTGCGCATCACGCCTTCGGACGACATGCCATAGGCCCCGCCATCCGACAACATCTCGAACCGGATCGCGGTGATGCGGCCATCGCGCGTCAGGCCCATGCGGTATGTCACGCGGGACGGATGCCGCTTGGCCGAGGCCGCGATCGATTCCTCGCGGGTGAACACCAGCCGCACCGGGCGGTGGGTCTTCATCGCGGCGAGCGCCAGCATGCCCTGGTAGATCATGTCCTCCTTGCCGCCGAAGCCGCCGCCGACGGGGGACATGATGAAGCGCACCTTGTTGATCGGCAGGGCAAGGATCCCGGCCAGCATGTGGCGATGGTGGGTGATGTTCTGGCTGGGCGAGATCACCGTCACCACGTCGTCATGGTCGACATAGGCGATGCCTGCCTCGGGCTCGAGATAGGCATGTTCGACCTGCTGGGTCGAGAACGCCTCTTCGAGGATCAGGTCGGCGGCGGCGAAGCCGGCCTCGATGTCGCCCTTCCGGATCGGGATGTGCTTGACCATGTTGTCGGGGGCGTAATCGTGGATCACCGGCGCGCCGGGTTTCAGCGCGTCCTCGGGGTCGAAGAGCCCCGGCAGGTCGCGGTACTCCACCTTGATCTTCGTCAGCGCCCGGCGCGCGGTCGCCGCGTCCTCGGCGGCCACCGCGGCGACCGCCTCGCCGACATGGCGAACCTTGCCGCGGGCCATCACCGGCTGGTCGTGGACGAAGACGCCGAAGCCGTCGGTGCCCGGCACGTCGGCCGCGGTGATGACGCAAGCCACGCCCGCCATCGCCTCGGCCTCGGAGGTGTCGATGGAGACGATCTCGGCATGCGCATGGGGCGAACGCAGGACGGCCATGTGCGCCATGTCCGGCATCACCATGTCGCCTGCGTATTTCAGCCGACCCGTCACCTTGGAGGGCGCATCCAGCCGCCGGACATTGTGGCCGATATAGCTCTCGCCCACGGTTTCGGGCTCCAGCACGGCGGGGCTGGCGCGGCCCGTCACCACGTCGCGGGCCAGCGCCACGGCCTCGATGATCTTGGAATACCCCGTGCAGCGGCAGATGTTGCCGCCCATGCGTTCCTTGATCTCGTCAAGGCTCGCCTCGGGCGCCTCGCGCAGGACGGACGTCGCCGCCATCACCATGCCGGGGATGCAATAGCCGCACTGGCTGGCCCCGGTCTTGTGGAACGCCTTCTGGATGGCCTCCAGCTCGCCCGGCTTCGCCAGCCCCTCCACAGTCTGGATCTCGGCCCCCTGCGCCTTGGCCACCGGCATCAGGCAGGATTTCACAAGCTTTCCATCCACGAAGACGCTGCACGTCCCGCATTCGCCCGCGCCGCAGCCTTCCTTGGTGCCGGTGAGGTTCAGCTCGTCGCGCAGGAAATCCAGCAGGCGCTGGCCGGGATCGGCGAGACGCATCACCTTGCGGCCGTTGACCTGCATCTCCAGTTTCATCTCAGGCATTTTCGGCCTCCTTGCGTTCGGCCGCGGAGGGGGCGACACGCGCCCGGTCGGCGGCTTCTTCCAGCGCGGCGCGGACGAAGCCCGGCACCACGCGGCGGCGATAGTCAACGCGGCTTCGCGAGGCGACGCGGGACGCGGTGGCCTCGGCCACCTCGGCGATCAGGCGGGCATCCACCGCCGCGCCCCTCAGGCGGTCCTCGATGTCGCGCAGCCGTTCCGGCACGGGGCCGACGCCCCCCAGCGCAAGACGCACATCGGCGAAGCGCGTGCCGGTCTCGTCCAGTTTCACCAGCGCGGCCACGCAGGCCACCGAGATCACCAGCGAGCGGCGCAGACCCGCCTTCTGGAAGGACGCGCCGTAACCCTCTGCGATATCGAGCGTCACCGAGTTCACGATCTCGCCCGGGGCAAGCCGCGTGGCGCCGGGGCCGGTCACGAAATCCTCGACCCGCATGGTGCGGCACATGATGTGATCGCCCGCCCAGCGGCAAAGCTCCAGTTCGCCATTCAACGCAAGGACGGGGGGCGTGCCATCGGCGGCGGGCGAGGCGTTCACCAGATTGCCCGCAAGCGTCGCCTGCTGGCGGATCTGGTCGTCGGCGAACCAGACCGAACAATAGGGCATCACCGGCAGCCAGCGGGCCAGCCGCGGGTCGTCCAGGAAATCCTGCCAGACGGTGTTGGCGCCCAGCCGCACGCGCGCCCCGTGGCGTTCGTAGCCCCTGAGTTCCGCGACCCGGCTGAGGTCGATCCCCAGCGGCAGGTCCACGTCGCCCGCGCGCCCCTCGCGCGCCCAGGGCAGGATGTCGGTCGCGCCGGCCACCAGCCGCGCGCCCGCGGGGGCCTCCGCCCAGAGCGCCAGCGCCTCGGGCAAGGTCGCGGGCATCTCGTATCGCTCGAATGTCAGCATGTCCCTGGCCCCTCCCTTGGCCATGGACGGGGCCGCCCGATGCGGACGGCCCCGGGATTTCACTCGGCGGCCACCCTCCTGGCCTCGGAATGGCGGTTCTTGACCACCACCTTGATCGCGTCCTCGACCCGGTCCCTAGCGTAGCGGATCGCCTCCTTCAGGTCGTCCATCTCGAAGGTATGGGTGTGGATCAGCGTGGCGTCGAACCGCTTCTGCCGCATGAAGGCCTCGGCCCGGTGGGTCGCGGATTTCCCTTCGCCGCGAATGCCGTAGACGTAGATGTTGTTGCGGACGAGGTGGGCCACGTCGACCTGCGGCGGCTCCCCCGGAAAGGCCGCAAGGCAGACCTTGCCGCCCCGGTTGACCATCTGGCAGGCCTCGTTGATCGCGTTGGCGGCGGCGGAACATTCCAGCACATAATCGACGCCCACCCCGCCGTTCAGCCGCTTGACCGCCTCGACAGGATCCTCGTTGCGGACATTCACCACATGATCGGCGCCGAGTTTCTTGCCCATCTCCAGCCGGTTGTCGCGGGTGCCGGTCAGGATCACGGGCTGCGCGCCCAGCGCCTTGGCGACCGCGACGCCCAGCAACCCGATCGGCCCGGGTCCGGTGACCACCACGCTTTCGCCCGCGACCAGCCCGCCCAGTTCGGTCAGCCCGTACATCGCGGTGCCGGCGGTGACGACCAGCGTGGCCTCCTCATCCGACATGCTGTCATCCACATGAATCAGCGTGTTGATGTTGTTGACCTGGTATTCGCAGAACCCGCCATCGGTGGTGAAGCCGTTGGCGCGGTGGCCCTTGTCCACGTCGCCGTAGTTCTTGCCGTAATTGTGGCAGGACGTGTACATGCCCTGCCGGCAGCGCTTGCACTGGCCACAGCCGGCATGGATTTCAACCGTCACCCGCTGGCCGATCTCGTATTCGTCCACCCCCGGCCCCAAGGCCACGACGGTGCCCATGTATTCATGGCCCGGCGTGAAGTTCCTGTTGAAGGGCGCCCCGCCCTCGATCTGCGCCGGAGGACCGTGATAGATGATCTCCAGGTCGGTCGCACAGATCGCCACGGCGTCGATCCGGACCAGCACCTCGGCCTTCTTCGGCACCGGCACCGGCTTTTCGGCAAGCGTCAGTTCGCCCGGATCGCCCAGCACCCAGGCCTTCATCTTCTCGGGGATCGGATAGCGGCTATCCGTCTTTACACCCGCTGGCATCGCCATCTGTGCTTCCTCCCTTTTGTCCCTGTTTCCCATTCCTCGCCGGACCGCCCCCTCCCTAGGGACGACCCAGGCGTAACCTGTCCGACAGCCTGCGCGCGCAGGCCACAACCTCTTGCGCGACGTGCGCCCGGCATGCCTCTGTCGCCAGCGCCAGGGGCATCGAGGCCGAGATCGAGCCGATCACCGCGCCCTTCTCGTCCCTCAGCGCCGCGCCGTAGCACACCACCCCCGGCTTCAGTTCCTCGTTATCCACCGCAAAGCCGTTGCGCCGGACCCAACGCAGATCCTCGGTCAGATCCGCCAGGCTGGTCAGCGTGTTGTCGGTGAACCGCTCCAGCCCGTTCTCGGAAATGATCTTCAGCGTCTCGCCCTCGGGCAGCCAGGCAAGGATGGCCTTGCCGGTGGCGGTGGCGTGGGCGGCGCGCATCTTCACCACCTCGTCGGCTTCGATGACATGGGTCTCGGCCACATTTGCCCTGAACCGCGTGACCAACGCGCTGCCCTGCATCTCGGCCAGTTGCACGCTCAGCCCCAGCCGACCGGACAGATCGATCAGATCGGTGCGGGCGAAATCCGACAGGTCGGCCTTGCGTGCGCTCATCTCGGTCAGTTCCTGCAAGCGCGAGGACAGCATGTAGCCCCGGCTGCGCCCGGCATTCAGGACATAGCCGCGATCGACCAGGGTCGCGACCAGATGATGGCAGGTCGAGACGTTCAGCCCGGCCTGAGCCGCCACTTCGCCCAGCGCCAGCGCGTCGGGCGCCGCGGCCAGGATCTCCAGGATGTCCAGCGCGCGCTCGACCGACTGGATGCGCCGCGCCGCCGCCTTCTCCACCGAGGCGAAAGAAGGATCCGCCACGCCGTCCCGATATGTCGCCGCCCTGCTCGCCATCACGTCCTCCCGGGGGAAAGTTCGCCCATGGTTGGATGAGCGTCAAGCATTTTTCCAAATATCGAAGTAATTTTCACATTGTCAAATAATATGGCGATGATCTCCTTGACTTGGCAGCGCGCAGCCTTATACCGCCCCAAGGGAGGTCCGTATCACCCGAGCCGGAGCCGCGCAGTGAGTACCCATTACATCGTCTATGTCAGCCAGGCCGCACAGGCGCTGACGCCCAATGACCTCGAGGACATCCTTGAAGAGGCGCGAAGCTACAACCCGCGCCACGGTATCACCGGGGTCCTGCTGTTTGCCGAGGGCGAGGGGCGCTTTCGCGGGAGCTTCATGCAGCTTCTTGAAGGCGACGAGGCCGCAATCGAGGCGCTGAGAAAGCGCATCTTCTCGGACCCGCGCCACCATACCAAGATCGTGCTGGAGCGCGGCGTGAAGGCCGGGCGCGACTTTCCCGACTGGTCGATGGCGTTCCGCACGGTCGATCGGTCGCAACTGCGCGCCCATCCCCGTTTCGCCGATCTGTGCGAGCCGCATTTCCAGGACCGTTGCGCCGCCGACGGCGCGGATGGCGCGCTGTCCTTCCTGTGCGATTTCTGGCAGCAGGCCGCCTGAGGCAGCCCGGCCTCAACTTTCGTAGCGCGTTCTACCCCGGCGCTTGGCGTCGATCGGCAGGACCATGTGCATCGGTTGATGGGCACGCTGGGAACAGGCCTGGCGCGGGCAGATGTGGCAGGCGATGCCGATCTGCGCCACCATGCCCGGATCGCGGTCCAGATTGACGGCGCGGGCATAGCCGATCCGGTGCGCATCGCCCCGCTCGCAGCCCAGCGCCACCACCAGCCGACTGTCCTGCGGGGTGCGGCTGAAGACCGGGCGCGGGCTGGTGCGGCTGATCGTGAAGAACTGCGCCCCGTCCGGCATCTCGACCAGTTGCGCCAGCACCATGTCCGACATGCTGAACGCGTTGTGGATGTTCCATGCCGGGCAGGATCCGCCCTTTTCGGCCAGCGCGAAGGGGGTGGCGTTGACCCGCTTGGTGACATTGCCCGCCCGGTCGATGCGCAACAGGAAGAACCCGATCCCCCGCGCACCGTCGCGCTGCAGCGTGGTCAGCCGGTGGCAGACCTGCTCGAAGCTCATGCCGAAGGCGGCGGCCAGCCGGTCGATGTCATAGGCCGATTGCTCGGCCAGATCGAGGAAGGGCCGATAGGGCATCAGCAGTGCCGCGGCGAAGTAATTCGCCAGTTCCACCCGGCAGCGCGCGCGGGCAGGCTCGGTCGCGATGCCGCTTTCGCCAACCAGTGCGTCAAGCAAGTCGGGCAGTTCGACCAGCGCCAGAACATGGGCGATCTGGAACACCCGGTTGGGATGGTCCAGCGCCTCGGACAGCAGCACGCAGCCTGCGCGGTCATCGAACAGCCGCAGCGTGTCGGGCATCTCGTCAAGGCTGACCTGGCGCACGTCGATCTGGAACTTCATCCGCAGATAGCGCTTGAGCAGCGCATACATGTCGTCCGGCGCGCCGACGATCTGACGGCGAATGTCTTCGGCCGCGGTTTCCAAGGCATCGAAGTAATTGGCGTTGTCGCGAAAGAAGTCGTGGATCGCGGCCTCGGGCGAGGCCCCCAGCAACTCGCCCGCCGAATCGCCCAGCCGCGACAGCCGCTCGACCGCGCTGCGATGGCCGCGGTAAAGCTGAAGGAACAGGTCCACCAGCCGCGGAGCATGATCGACCGCGGCCCGCAGTTCCGCCAGATCGGGCCGGTCGCGGTCGAAGGCAGGATCGGCGACCGCGCTGCGCAATTCGGCCAGCCGCGCGGCGTCGCGGTCGCTGAGCAACTCGCGCATGTCCACGCCATAGGCTTCGGTCAGGGCCATCAGCACCGGCACCGAAAGCGCACGCTGGTTGTTCTCGAGCAGGTTCACATAGGCCGGGCTGACCTTCAGCCGCCGGGCCATCTCGGCCTGGGTGTGGCCGTGGTCGCGGCGAAGCTGCCGCAATTGCGATCCGATCAGGGCCTTCCGCATGTTTACAACATTACAATATGACACCCATGTTACGCTCAGCTTTATCACAACAACCCTTTTGGGTGTGGAATTTTCCACGCCGTCCGCGATTTTCAGGATCATGAGATGGCACCGGACGACGCGATCCAGGGAGGATCAGGCGCAGCAGTTCGGGCCTTGTTCATCAGGGAGGCAAAAATGACGAACATCTTCACGCGTCGCGGCGCGATCGCTCTCATGGCGTCGGTCGCTATCGCTGCGGGCAGCCCGGCACTTGCCGAGGACTGGAAACCCATGAAGCCGGTCGAGATGGTCATCATGGCCGGCCAGGGCGGCGGCGCGGACCGTCTTGCCCGGCTGTTCCAGACCATCATCCAGAAGGAAAAACTGGCCCAGATGCCTTTCCTGCCGGTCAACAAGGGCGGCGGGTCGGGCGCCGAGGCGCTGCGCTATCTCAAGGACAAGCAGGGCGATGCCCATGTCATCATGGCGACGCTGAACAGCTATTACACCACCCCGATCCAGACCGAGATCGGCGTCGACATCGAGGAATTCACCCCGCTGGCGCGCATGGCGGTCGATGTCTTCGCGCTGTGGGTCAATGTCGACAGCGGCATCGAGACGATCGAGCAATATGCCGAGGCGGTAAAGGCCGCGGGCGGGTCGTGGCGCATGGGCGGCACCGGCACCGGCCAGGAGGACAGCCTTGTGACCGCACTGCTCGAACGCGAATTCGGCATCAGTCACACCTACGTCCCGATGGCGGGGGGCGGCGAGGTGGCGACCGCGCTGGTCGGCGGCCATGTCGACGCCACGGTGAACAACCCCTCCGAGGCGATGAGCTTCTGGCAGGCGGGCCGCGTGCGCCCGATCGCGCTGTTGACGGCCGAGCGGCTGGACAGCATGCCCGGCGTGCCCACCTTCGCCGAACTTGGCCATGACCTGGAATACTACATGCAGCGCAGCTTCGTCGCGCCGGGCGGGCTGACCGAGGCGCAACAGGCCTATTATGTCAACCTCCTGCAAAAGCTGCATGAATCCGAGGAATGGCAGACCTATGCCCGCGACCAGGCGCTGTTGACCGACTTCCTCACGGGCGACGAGCTTCAGGCCTATTTCCTGTCCGAACGCGAAAAGCACCGCGACATCCTGAAGGGTCTGGACACGCCGTCCTGATCCTTTCGCAGACCTTCGCTGGCGGGCGGGCCCTCGGGTCCGCCCGTATCGTCGAACGTGCAACCGGATGGGAGGCACCATGCTCGCCGCGGACAGACTGATCGCGCTCGCCCTGATGGGGCTGTCGCTTTACTTCATGTGGTATGCCAAGGCGCTGCCGATCGGCTGGGTCGCGGCGTCGGGCCCCGGCGGTGGAGCGTTCCCGTTCTGGCTGTCGGCGATCATGCTCGCGGCCTCGTCGCTGATCCTGCTGCGCAGTTTCATCAGCCATCCGCATGAGGGCGAGAAGTTCTTTCCCGATGCCGACGCCATTCCGCAGATCGCAGGGGTCGTGGCGCTGCTGGTGGCGACCATCGCGGTCATTCCCTTCATCGGCACCTATCTGGCGCTGATCGCGTTCCTGTTCATTTACCTGAAATTCTTCGGCCATCATGGCTGGATGCTGATCGGCATCCTGACGCTGGCCACCCCGGTCGTCGTGTTCTTCTTTTTCGAGGTGACGCTGAAAATCCTGCTGCCCAAGGGCTGGACCGAGCCGTTCTTCATCCCGCTTTACGCGATGTTCTTCTGAGGAGGGCCGAAAATGGAAGTTCTTGCCCTTCTCGCCGACGGTTTCGCGACCTCGCTGACACCGCTCAACATCATGATCGTGATCCTCGGCGTGACGGCGGGGCTGTTCATCGGCGCGATGCCGGGGCTGGGTTCGGTGAACGGCGTGGCGCTGGTGCTGCCGCTGACCTTCATCGTGCCGCCCACTTCGGCGATCATCCTGCTGGCGGCGATCTATTACGGCGCGATGTATGGCGGCGCGGTCAGTTCGATCCTGCTGGGGATCCCCGGCGCCTCGACGGCGGTCGCAACCACATTCGATGGCAGGCCGATGGCCCTGCAGGGCAAGGCGGGGCTGGCGCTGATCGCGGCGGCGGTGGCCTCGTTCGTGGGCGGCACGATCTCGGTGATCCTCTTCACGATCTTCGCGGCACCGCTGGCGGAACTGGCGCTGAAATTCGGCCCGGCCGAGGAATTCGCGCTTGTTCTGCTGGCCTTCACGACCTTCGTGGGGCTTGGCGGGGACGACACGCTCAAGACCATCGTGATGATCTGCCTCGGGCTGGTGCTGTCCACCGTGGGGCTGGACATGATCTCGGGCCAGCCGCGGCTGATCTTCGGCGACATTCCGGGTTTCTATTCGGGCATCAGCTTCCTGGTGCTGGCGATCGGGGTCTATGGCGTGGGCGAGGTGCTTTACACCATCGAGACCTCGCGCATCTCGCCCGCCGTCTCGACGGCACGGCTGCGGATGCGCGACCTGATCGACGGCATCCGCCAGATGAACCGCATGTGGAAGACCATGAGCTTCGGCTCGGTTCTGGGCTTCTTCGTCGGTATGCTGCCCGCCGCGGGCGCAACACCCGCCTCGCTGATGAGCTATGGCTTGGCACGGACTTTCTCGAAGAAGCCCGAGACCTTCGGCAAGGGCAATATCGAGGGCGTGGCCGCGCCCGAGACAGCCAACAATGCCGCCTCGACCGGATCGCTGCTGCCGATGCTGACGCTGGGCATCCCCGGTTCGCCCACCACCGCGCTGCTGCTGGGCGGCATGGTGATGTGGGGGCTGATGCCAGGGCCGATGCTGTTCATCGAGCAGCAGGATTTCGTCTGGGGGCTGATCAGTTCGCTCTACACCGCCAATCTGGCCGCGGTTCTGATAAACATCGCCCTGATCCCGCTATTCGTCTGGGCGCTGCGGATGCCGTTCTCGGTGCTCTGCGCGATGGTGCTGGTGCTGTGTATCCTGGGCGGCTATGCCCCCAGCCAGAAACTGCACGATGTATGGCTGATCGCACTCTTTGGGGTGGCGGGCTACATGCTGCGCAAGGCCGACTATCCGTTGGCCCCGCTGGTGCTGGCACTTGTGCTGGGCCCGTTGATGGAGAAAAGCTTCCGCCAGGCGCTGATCAGCGCGCAGGGCGATGTGACCTTCTTCATCTCGCGGCCGCTGTCGGCAACCTTCCTGGCGCTCGCGGCGATCTTCTTCGCGCTGCCGCTGATCAAGATGCTGCACCGGCGCATCGCCAAGCGTCCCGCGCCGGCCGAATGATCGGCCGGATGCCCGCAGGGACAACACGACCTAGAGAAAGGACATCGAGGTGACGACCATCAAGGCATTCCTCCAGGGACATGACGACACGAGCCCCGCCATCGGCGCGCCGGGCCGCGACTGGCTGAGCTATGGCGGACTGCGCGCGCTGGGCGACAAGGTGGCAGGCCAGCTTCACGCCGCGGGCGTGGGCCGGGGCGACCGGGTGGCCATCGTCCTGCCGAACGGGCCGGAAATGGCCACGGCCTTCGTCACCATCGCCCAGGCGGCGACGACCGCGCCGCTGAACCCCGCCTATCGCGAGGACGAATATGCCTTTTACCTCGAGGATCTGAAGGCCAAGGCCATCGTTCTGGCCGAGGGCTATGACGGCCCGGCGCTGGCCGCGGCCAATCGTTTCGGGCTGACCGTGATGCGGCTGCGCTTCGATCCGGCGGCACCAGCTGGGGAGTTCGAGCTTGTGGCCGAAGGCGGCGGCGGGGCCTGCGATACCGGCGAGCCGCTGCCCGGCGATGTCGCGCTGATCCTGCACACCTCGGGCACCACCTCGCGGCCCAAGATCGTGCCGCTGCTGCAATCGAATGTCGCCGCCTCGGCCGCGAATATCCGCGCCTCGCTGGACCTGACGCCTGCGGATCGCTGCCTGAACGTGATGCCGCTCTTTCATATCCACGGGCTCCTGGCCGCGGTCAGCGCGTCGCTTTCGGCGGGCGCCTCGATCTGGTGCGCGCCGGGCTTCGACGCGCTGAAATTCTTCGGCTGGCTCAAGGACGCGGACCCGACCTGGTATACCGCGGTGCCGACCATGCATCAGGCGATCCTGTCGCGCGCCAGCCGTAACCGCGACGTGATCGACGCCGCGCGGCTGCGCTTCCTGCGCTCCTCCTCGGCCTCGCTGCCTGCGCAGGTGATGATGGAACTGGCAGAGACCTTCGGCGCGCCGGTGATCGAGGGCTATGGCATGACCGAAGCCACCCACCAGATGTGTTCCAACCCGCTGCCGCCGCGCGCGCAGAAACCGGGCTCGGTCGGGGTCGAGGCGGGGCCGATGGTGCGCATCGCCCACGAGATCGAGGACCGGCTGGTTGACGGCACGGGCGAGGTGGTGATCTCGGGTCCCAACGTGACCCCGGGCTATGAGGGCAACCCCGAGGCAAACGCGAAAAGCTTCTTCGAGGCGGACGGCCAGCGCTGGTTCCGCACCGGCGATCAGGGCGCGTTCGACGATGACGGCTATCTGCACCTCACCGGGCGGCTGAAGGAGATCATCAACCGCGGCGGCGAAAAGGTCAGCCCACTGGAGGTCGATGGCGTGCTGATGGAGCATCCCGCGATCGCGCAATGCGTGACCTTCGCCCTGCCCCATCCCAAGCTTGGCGAGGAGGTGGCGGCAGCGGTCGTGCTGCGCGAGGGCGCGACCGCCACCGAGCGCGAGATCCGCGATTTCGCCGCCGCGCGCATGGCCGATTTCAAGGTGCCGCGCAAGGTGGTCATCCTTGACGAGATCCCGAAAGGCGCGACCGGCAAGCTGCAACGCATCGGCTTGGCCGAGAAGCTGGGGCTGGCGGAAAGCGCGGCTTGAAGGCAGCCCGGCCAAGGGCCGGGCTGCCTCCGGCGGGGATATTTACGGCCAGAAGAAGACAGGGCGGCGGGAGCGGGTCCGCGGCGAGACGAGGGATTGTGCATGAAGATCTGTGTGTTCGGGGCGGGCGCCATCGGCGGCTACATGGGGGCGAAGCTGGCGCAGGCCGGTGCCGAGGTCAGCCTGGTGGCGCGGGGGCCGCATCTGGCAGCGATGCAGGAAAACGGGCTGCGCCTGATCGAGGAGGAGAGCGGCACGGACGTGACTGTGCCGGTCACCGCCTCCGACAACGCTGCCGACCTGGGGCCGCAGGACTATGTCGTGATCACGCTCAAGGCGCATTCGGTGCCACCGGTGGTCGACAGGATGCAGCCGCTGATCGGCGAGAACACCACCATCGTCTGGGGCGTGAACGGCGTACCCTGGTGGTACTTCCACAAGGTCGGCGGGTTGTACGAGGGCACGCGGCTCGCAACGCTCGACCCGGGCGACGTGCAGTGGAACGGGTTCGGCCCGGACCGGATGCTGGGCTGCGTGGTCTACCCGGCGGCGGAAGTGATCGAGCCCGGCGTCGTCAAGCATATCGAGGGCAACCGCTTTTCGCTGGGCGAGCCGGACGGGTCGAAATCCGAGCGGGCACAGACGCTTTCGAAGGCGCTGAGCGAGGCGGGGCTGCGCGCGCCCGTGCGCCCGAAACTCCGCGATGAGATCTGGGTGAAGCTCTGGGGCAACCTGTCGTTCAACCCGATCTCGGCGTTGACCCATGCGACGCTCGACGTGCTGTGCACCGATCCGGGCACGCGGGAAGTGGCGCGCAACATGATGCTCGAGGCGCAGGAAATCGCCGAGAAGCTCGGCGTGAAGTTCCCCGTCAACGTGGACAAACGCATCGAGGGCGGCGCCGCGGTGGGCGCGCACCGGACCTCGATGCTGCAGGACCTGACCATGGGCCGACCGATGGAGATCGACGCGCTGGTGGGTTCGGTGCAAGAGCTGGGGCGCGTCACCGGCACGCCCACGCCAACCATCGACGCGGTCCTGGCGCTGGTCACGCTGCGGGCGCGAGTGGCCGGGCTTTACTGAGCGGGCATCGCCCGGACTCGAAGGGGGCGCCCGATGACGGGCGCCCCTTGTGTTTCTGGCGGCTCAGTCCTCGGCGACCGACAGCGCCACGAAGCGCGGTTCTCCATCTCGGCGCACGAGCAGCAGCAACGACTTGCGCCCCGCATCGCGGGCCTCGAAAATGCGGGCTTCGAGATCGGCAATGGTCAGCACCTTGCGCTGGCCTGCCTCGGTGATCAGGTCGCCCGCGCGAAGACCCTTTTCATAGGCCTCGCGCGCTTCGTCGATATCCTGAACGACAAGCCCTTCGGCGCCCGCGCCCAGTTCGAGCTGTTCCCGCAGCGCGTCGGTCAGGGGCGCAAGCGTCATGCCCAGCATCTCGCGCGTGTCGGGTTCCTCGGGGGTATCGGGCGAGGCGACCGCGGGCACGGCACCTTCGGCGGTTTCGCGGCGGCCCAGCGTCACGTCCAGCGTTTCAGTCTCGCCGCCGCGGAATACGGTCAGCTTGACGGTCTTGCCGACGGCGGTGTTGCCGACCTGGCGCACCAGCCCGCGGGTGTCATCCACCGTGACCCCGTCAAAGCTCAGGATCACGTCGCCCTGTTCCATGCCCGCCTCGGCTGCCGGGCCTTCGGGCACGTCGGTCACCAGCGCGCCGCGCGCCTCCTCGAGGCCCATCGCCTCGGCCATGTCGGGGGTCACGTCCTGAATGCGCACGCCCAGCCAGCCGCGCCGGGTCTCGCCGAACTCCTTGAGCTGGTCGACCACATTCGTCACCACCGTCGCGGACATCGCGAAACCGATCCCGATCGAGCCGCCATTGGGCGACAGGATCGCGGTGTTCACACCCACCACCTCGCCCGCCATGTTGAACAGCGGCCCACCCGAGTTGCCGCGGTTGATCGCGGCATCGGTCTGCAGGTAATCGTCATAGCTGCCCGAGAGCGCCCGGCCCCGGGCCGAGATGATGCCCGCCGAGACCGAGAAACCCTGACCCAGCGGGTTGCCCATGGCCATCACCCAGTCGCCCACACGCATCGCGTCGGACTCGCCGAAGGACACGAAGGGCAGCGGGCTGTCGCTTTCGACCTTCAGAAGCGCGATATCGGTATTGGGGTCGGTGCCGACAACGCTGGCCTTGAGGGTCGTGCCCGAGAAGAACTCGATGGTGATCTCGTCGGCCTTCTCGATGACGTGGTTGTTGGTGACGATATAGCCGTCGGGCGAGATCACGAAGCCCGAACCCAGCGCCTGACTGCGGCGTGGCGGGCGGGTGCCGTCCCGGTCCGGGTTCATGAAGTCGCGAAAGAAGTCCTCGAAAGGCGACCCCGGCGGGACCATCGGCGTCACGCCGGTATGGCCCGCAATCGTGGTCGAGGTGGTGATGTTGACCACCGCCGGGCTGACCTGCTCGGCGAGGTCGGCAAAGCTTTCGGGCGCGGCGCGGGCCAGCGCGCCGGATGCCTGTCCCAGCGCAAGGGCGGCGGCCAGCGCCAGCGCGCGCGCCGGGCCAAGCCAGGTCGGCGCGGGACGGGCGGGATTGGAAATGGCCTGCGATGTCACGCTTGGATCCTCCTGCATGCGTTCCCTGCGGGTCCGGCCAGAGCGTGCAGGGACCGAACCCCTTGTTTCCTGCGATATGCGCCTGTCCCAGGGCGGTGCAACTCAACGCCCGTCGCGGCGCGTCAACAGGCCGTGATGGGCGCAGTGTTTCACCCCGCAAGCCTTTGGGCAAGCCAGATGAGCGCGGTGCCCAGCGCAACGGCGACCAGCCCGATAAACCGCCGTGTTTCCGGCGGGATACGGCGGATCAGGTCAACCAGTTCGTCCAGACGCGAAGGGGCCAGTGCGAACACCAGCCCCTCCACGACCAGAACCAGCCCGATGGCCAGAACGACAAAGCTCATTGCGCCGCGGCAATCCCCGGAGCCGGCGGTTGCGGACGCTCGGCCTGCTTGAGATAGTCGAAGAACTCGCTGTCCGGCGTCAGCACCATCGACGAATTGCCCGCCATCAGCGAATTCTCGTAGGCCCGCAGCGAGCGCAGGAAGGCGAAGAACTCGGGATCGGCGCCGAAGGCTTCGGCGAAGATCGCGTTGCGCTCGGCATCGGCCTCGCCTCGGGTGATCTGCGCCTCGCGCTCGGCATCCGAGACCAGTTCCACCACGGTCCGGTCGGCGAGGGCGCGCACCCGCTGCGCCGCCTCGTTACCGCGGGCGATCTCGTCGGCGGCCTCGCGTTCACGCTCGGCCCGCATCCGGGCAAAGGTCGCCTCGAGGTTCTGTGCGGGCAAATTGGTCTGCTTCAGCCGCACGTCAACCACTTCCAGACCGATACTGCGGGCAAGCTCGCGCGACTGGTCGCGGATCCGCGTCATCAGGATGCGCCGATCCTCGGACAGGATGGTGTCCGACGTCACCTGATCGGCACCCAGAACGGCCCGGATCTGGGCGTTCAGGATCGAGGACAGCCGGTCCTCGGCCGCGCGCAACCCGCCGACGCCAACGGCCTGACGGAACTGCACCGCATCGGCGATGCGATAGCGGGCGAAGGCGTCGACCACGAGCCGGCGATCATCCGAGGGCGTGACCTCGATCGTGTCGGTGTCCAGCGACAGGATCCGGTCGTCATAGCGCACGACCTCCTGGATGAACGGGATCTTGAAGGCGAGCCCGGGCTCTTCCTTGACCGCCTTGATCTGGCCGAATTGCAGCACTAGCGCCTTTTCGCGCTCGTCCACCACGAAGATCGAGGACAGCCCCAGGATAAGCGCCAGGAACAGGATCGGAACGATCATCATCGTCTTGCGCATCTTCAGTTCCCCCCTGCCCCGGTCGTGCTGCGGCGCAGCTCGTTGAGCGGAAGGTAGGGCACCACGCCCTGACCGCCATCGCCGCCCAGCACCGCCGGGTCCAGAATGGTCTTGTCCACCTCGCCCATCACCTTTTCCATGGTTTCCAGATAAAGCCGCTTGCGCGTGACTTCTGGCGCCTTGACATATTCGGTCAGGACCGCCGTGAAGCGGCTGGCCTCACCCAGCGCCTCGTTGGTAACGCGGGCACGATAGCCTTCGGCCTGTTCGATGATCTGCGCGGCCTCGCCTCGGGCCTGGGCCACCACGCGGTTGGCATAGGCATCGGCCTGGCGTTGCAGACGGTCGCGTTCCTGTTCTGCGGCCTGCACCTCGCGGAAGCTGTCGATCACCTCGGCGGGCGGGTCGGCCTTGTCGAGGTTGATCCGCACGATGTTGATGCCGCTGTCATATTCGTCCAGCGTCTCCTGGATGTTCAGCCGCGCCGTGTCCGCGATGATGCCCCGGTCGCGGTTCAGGATCGGCGACAGCGGCGAGGCGGCGATGATCTCGCGCATCACCGATTCCGACACGGCCTGCACGGTCAGTTGCGGATCGCGGATGTTGAACAGCACCTTCGCCGGGTCGTTGATGTTCCAGACCACCTGGAAGTCGATATCCACGATATTTGCATCGGTGGTCAGCATCAGCCCGTCTTCGATGGCCCCCCGGCGCATGCCGATAGTCTCGGTGCGTTCGCCGGTAACGTTGACCACCTCGGCGGTGATGACCGGCCAGGGGGCAAAGTTCAGACCGGGCTGGCCGGTGGCATAATACTCGCCCAGAAACAGCTCGACCGATTGTTCCTCGGGCTTGACCGTGTAGAGCGAAGAGAAAAGCCAGACCCCGACGGCCGCCAGAACGCCGAGCGCGATCCCGCCCTTGGTCAGCTTTGGACCGGAGCCGCGCCCGCCACGCCCGCCCATCAGCACGCGCAACTGCTCCTGCCCGCGGCGCATCAGCTCGTCGATCTCGGGGATCTGGGGCGGCTCACCGCCGGGGCCGCGACCACCTCCGCCGCCATTACCGCCGCGGTTGCCACCGCCCTGGCCTCCGCCGCCCCAGGGACCGCCACTTTGTCCAGCCATCCAGGTCTTACCTCTTTCCTGTTACCGTTCTCGCTCGTCTCGCAAACTCGTGTGACCTAACTGGTCGCTCGGGGGCGGAATTCAACCCGCCTTCACCACGTCCTGACCGGCGCCTTCAACGTCACCAGTTCCTCTGCCATGGTCGGATGCACCGCGACGGTGCGGTCAAAGTCGTCCTTGGTCGCGCCCATCCGGATCGCGATCGCGGCCAACTGTATCATCTCGCCCGCATGGTCGGCGACGATATGACACCCCAAAACCCTGCGGGTATGGGCGCAGAGGATCAGCTTCATCAGTACCCGGTCCTCGCGTCCCGAAAAACCCGACTGCATCGGCCGGAACGCGGTTGCGTAGACCTCCACCCCGCCGCGGGCGCGCGCCTCTTCCTCGCTGAGTCCCACCGTTCCGAATTCGGGCCGGGTGAAGACGGCGCCGGGCACCAGTTCGTGATCGGCGCGCGTGGGGTTGCCCTTGAACACCGTCTCGACAAAGGCCGCGCCCTCGCGGATCGCCACGGGCGTCAGGTTGATGCGGTCGGTCACATCGCCCACCGCATAGATCGAGGGGACAGCGGTCTGGGAATAGCCGTCGACCTCGACCGCGCCGTTCCCCTTCAGCCCGATGCCCAGATCCTCAAGACCCAGACCCGCGGTGTTGGGGACTCGCCCGGTCGCGTAAAGCACCGCATCATATACCCCGTCATGTCCGTCGGTGGCCTTGACCCACAGCCCGTCCGCGACCCGGTCGATCCGCTGCACGTTGCAGCCCAGCCGAAGGCCGATGCCCTGGTCGCACATCGCCCCGGCGATATGGCCGCGCGCCTCTTCGTCGAAACCACGCAGGATCTGCGCGCCGCGATAATACTGCGTCACCTTGACGCCCAAGCCACTCAGGATGCACGCAAACTCGCAGGCGATATAGCCGCCACCGACGATCAGGATGCGCTTGGGCAGCGCCTCGAACCTGAACACCTCGTTCGAGGTGATGACATGCTCTGACCCCGGGAACTCGGGCACGAAGGGCCGACCGCCAGTCGCGACCAGGATATGGCGCGCGGTCTTCTCGGTGCCATCGGCCAGCCGCACGGTATGTGCATCGGCCAGCACGGCGCGCGTATCGAAGATTTCAACCCCTGCCTTCTGCAGGTTGCCGCGATAGATACCCTCAAGCCGATCAAGCTCCGCATCCAGCCTGGTCCGGAACGCCGCCCAGTCGAAGCCGCCCGCCGCGACATCCCATCCATAGGCGCGCGCATCCTGCATTGCGCCTGCATAACCCGAGGCGAAGACCATCAGCTTCTTGGGCACGCAGCCGCGAATCACGCAGGTCCCGCCCATGCGGTATTCCTCGGCCAGCCCGACCTGCGCGCCCGCCTCGGCCGCGGCCAGCCGCGCCGCCCGGACCCCGCCCGAACCGCCGCCGATGACGAAAAGATCGTAGTCGAAGGCCATGCCGCGCTCAGACATCCTTGAACAGGTTCTCGCTTTCGGCGAATTCCATGCTGTCCTGTTGCACGCTGCCCGCAGCCACGTCGCGCAGCTCGACCCGACCATCTCCGTGACCGATCACCACGGTGTCGCAGATGTCGATGAACAGCCCGTTTTCGACCACACCGGGAACCTGGTTCAGCACCAGCGCCAACTGCCGCGGGTTGCCGATGCGCAGCAGGTGGAGATCGAGGATATGGTTGCCCTCATCGGTGACAAAGGGCATCGCGCCGTTCATGCGGATCGTGACGTCGCGGCCCAGCACGTCCATTCCCTCCAGCATCTCCTCGACCAGCTTGCGCGTCGTCTTCCAGCCGAAGGGGATCACCTCGACGGGCAGCGGGAAGGCGCCCAGATGCGCCACCTCCTTGGCCGGATCGGCAATCACCACCATGCGGTCGGACGCGCTGGCGACGATCTTTTCCTGCAAATGCGCCCCGCCGCCCCCCTTGATGAGGTTCAGCTCGGCATCGAACTCGTCCGCCCCGTCGATGGTCAGGTCCAGCCAGCCCGCCTCGTCCAGCGCGATCACCTCGATCCCCACCTCGCGCGCAAGGTCGGCCGTGCGCGTCGAGGTCGGCACGCCCTTGATCTTCAGCCCCTCCTGGCGCACCCGCTCGCCCAGGCAGCGCACCATCCAGGCCGCGGTCGAGCCGGTGCCCAGCCCCACCTTCATCCCGTTCTCCACCATATCGCTGGCACGCTTGGCGGCAACGAACTTGGCCTTCTCGATGGGGGAAAGCTCGGCGGACATGGGGTGGTCTCCTCTCTCGGCTCCGTGCCCTTATAGGCAAGTTGGATCAGGGCTGCGAGGGACAATTGCGCAGGAGGCACGACCGCGCGCTCCGCACGAAACGTCGCTTTCGGGGTGGAAAATGTTGCCAGCCACGCCAGTTATGGTCACGGGGAGGATATCCGTGTATCTGTCCGTCTTCGACATCTTCAAGATCGGCATCGGGCCTTCGTCCTCGCACACGATGGGGCCGATGGTGGCCGCGGCGCGGTTTCTCGACCTGCTGCGCGCCTCTCCCTTTCGCGCCCATGGCCTGCGCGCGACGTTGCACGGCTCGCTGGCCTTCACGGGTGTCGGGCATGCCACCGATCGGGCAGTCATACTCGGCCTCGACGGGGTGAGCCCCGAAACCTACGATGCCAATGCCGCCGAAGCCGCCCTCGCCCGTATCCGGACCGAGAATCGCGTCGTGCCCGAGAGGCTGGACCCGCTCGCCTTCGATCCTGCCCGGGATCTGGTCTTCGACTACGACCGCGCGCTGCCGGGCCATGCCAATGGCATGGTCCTGTCTGCCACCGACGCCCAGGGCGACGTGATCCTGACCGAGACCTATTATTCCATCGGCGGCGGCTTCGTGCGCACGGCGGCCGAACTTGCGTCCGGTGATCCCGAGAACGGCGCAGGCGCCCCCGTCCCCTACCCCTTTCGCAACGCGGCCGAGATGCTGGACATGGCCGCCCGATCCGGCCTGACCATCGCGCAGATGAAGCGGCAGAACGAACTGACCCGGCGCAGCCCCCCCGCGCTTGACGACGGGCTTGCGGCGATCTGGACCGCGATGTGCGATTGCATCGACCGCGGGCTGGCCACCGACGGCACCCTGCCCGGCGGGCTGAACATACGCCGCAGGGCACATGCGATCCACCAGGCGCTGATCGCCGAACGCGGGCTGAACCTGACGCCGCCACACACGATCAACGACTGGATGAGCGTCTATGCCATGGCCGTGAACGAGGAAAACGCCGCCGGTGGCCGGGTGGTCACGGCGCCCACCAACGGCGCGGCGGGCGTGGTGCCCGCCACGATCCGCTACTGGCTGGATCATGTGCCCGGCGCGCAGCCCTCGAAAGTGGGGGATCTCCTGCTGACCGCGGCCGCCATCGGCAGCATCATCAAGCGCAACGCCTCGATCTCGGGCGCCGAATGCGGCTGCCAGGCCGAGGTCGGCTCGGCCGCGGCGATGGCGGCGGCGGGGCTGGCCGCGGTCATGGGCGGCAGCCCCGGACAGGTTGAAAACGCCGCCGAGATCGCGCTGGAACACCACCTGGGCATGACTTGCGATCCGGTGAAGGGGCTGGTTCAGGTGCCCTGCATCGAGCGTAACGGACTGGGCGCGATCAAGGCGGTCTCGGCCGCCTCGCTTGCGCTGCGCGGCGACGGGGACCATTTCGTGCCGCTCGATGCCTGCATCGAGACCATGCGCCAGACCGGCCGCGACATGAGCGAGAAATACAAGGAAACCGCGCTGGGCGGGCTGGCCGTCAACGTTCCGAACTGTTGAGCGGCGCCCCGGGCGCTTCCCATTGCCCCACATCCCGCGCGGGGCGCTGGACGGGATCGCACGGCCGGTGCATCACTGCGCGATGAGCCCCGCGCCCGACCGCATCCTCGCCGGCATAATGCTGATGATCGGCTTCACCGTCACCGCCCCGGTGATGGACAGCTTCGCCAAGCTGGCCTCGTCCGAAATCCCCGTCGCCCAGATCGCGGCCGCGCGCTTTGCCGTGCAGGCGGCGATCCTGGTTCCGCTGGCGGCGCTGCTTGGTCTCCTCACCCGCCCCACCCCGGGCGAGGCCGGACTGCACCTGCTGCGCGCCGGCCTGATCCTCGCCGCCACCTCCGCCTTCTTCGCCGCGCTGCGGGTGATGCCGCTGGCCGATGCCATCGCGATCTTCTTCGTCGAGCCCTTCATCCTGACGCTGCTGGGTGCGCTGGTGCTGGGCGAAACCGTGGGCTGGCGGCGGGTTCTGGCCTGTATCATCGGCTTTGTCGGCGCGCTCCTGGTGATCCGGCCGAGCTTCGCCGCCTTCGGGGCGGCGGCCCTGCTGCCGCTTCTGACGGCCTTGTTCTTCGCCTGCTACATGGTCGCGACCCGGCAGGTGGCGCGCCACACCCATCCGGTGGCGCTGCAGGCGTGGACGGCGCTGGGCGCCTGCGTGATCGTACTGCCGCTGCTCGCGGTCTTCGAGGGGTCCGGTATCGCCCCGCTCGACCCGGTCATGCCACGGGGCATCTTCTGGCTCTGGCTCGCCGGGGTGGGGCTTGCCGCCACCGTGGCGCATCTTTTCGTCAGCGCCGCGCTCAGATGCGCGCCGACCGCGGTGATCGCACCACTGCAATATCTCGAGATCGTCGCCGCCGCCATCCTCGGCTTCCTGATCTTCGACGACCTGCCCGATGCCCAGGCCTTGGTGGGCATCGCGATTATCATGGGTGCCGGACTTTACGTCTTCATGCGCGAGCGTCACCTGAACCGCCCGCCGCCACCTGCGCCATGAGCGCCGCGGCGGTGGCCTCCAGTTCCGTCTCGGGCAGGATGACCACCATGGCACCGGTCTCGATGCGCAGCGTCACCGGGCCGGTGACCTCGTTCGAGGTGCCGATCCGCCCGCCCGGCGCGAAGTCGAGCCCGGCGATCGGCCAGCGCAGCCCCTCGCTCTCCCCCCGCACCGGCCCCATCGGGAACAGCGACAGCCGCGCGCCTTGCGGCGGGGCAAGGCGCAACTCCGGCGGACAGAGAAAACAGATATCCGCCTCGCCGATCAGGATGCAGCGCCGGTCAGGATAGCGCGCCAGCGCGTTCATCGCCGCCAACGCATGGTCGATCCGTGCCCCCATGAAGCCCAACCCCAGGATCAACGGCGCGGCCACCGCTCGCAGGCATTTCTCGAAATCGGTGCTGTCCTGCTCGGCCACATGCTGCATCCGCTCGGGGGGCAGCACCACGCGTGCCCGATCGGAAATCGAATCGAAATCCCCGATCACCAACCGCGGTATCAGCCCCGCTGCGAGGACATGATCCGCCCCGCCATCGGCCGCCACCAATTCGGCCGCAAGGCGGCGCACACGCGCTAGGTGATTCGGGTTAACGAAACCACCCCCGATGATTGCGATTGCGTCGGGACTTCGGATCAAATCTGGCGACATCACGGCAGCAATGAGTCAGGATCGGAGTTAACTCAACCGAAACGCTGAAAAATCCACGAAAAAACACTTTCTGTTCATCTTTGCGAAGGAGCCTATGGTAAATACTCGCCCGATCAAGCCGGGGGAAGAAAGCGAGCGTCCATGGTCGGTGCAAGCAAGATATTGACGGTGTCCTACGGCACCTTCTCATGCACGCTCGAGGGATTCGAGGATTCCTTTGGCACGATGAAGGCAATCGCCGAGTATTTTCGCGATCTCGCCGCGGATGATCGGTTCTTCGGTGCCGAACCGCCAAGCCCGGATGCCCGAATGCTGCAAAGCATCGTAGAACGCGAGATCCGCAAGCGCGTCGAAGCGCGCGTGGATGAGGACGGAATCGTGCTTCGTCCGGCGCCTCGGACCGGCGCCGGAATCGCTCCCGACGTGCCGCCGGTCTTTGCTGAGGCCATGTCCCGGACCGCCGTCCCGACAGCGCAGGACAGCCTCCCCCCGCACGGCGCGCGGCCGTCCGACGAACCGGAAACCGTCGCGGCCAAACTCGCGCGCATCCGCGCGGTGGTCGAGAGCGCCCGCACAGCCGCTCCGGCCGAGTATTCCGCCCCCTTCCTCGACACCGCAAGCGACGCGCCTGCCCCCCTCCGGAAGGAGGGCCACCCCGCCCCAAAGTCGCCTGACCCGACCGCAGAAGCGTCGGGCCTCCCCCTTGCCGGACCGACCGATGAATCGCGCGTCGGAACCGACAAAGACACCGCTTTGGCCAGCGACCCGATCCCGGTCAAGGCCCCCGAGTCCCCGTCGGCTGATGCGACGGGACACGCCGATATGAACGAACCTGCGCTCGGATCGCGGGTGGCGGCACGCGCGCCGACCAGGCCGGACCATCCCCCCGCCCCGGATTCCGTCGCCGCCCCGGTTGTTGCACAAGGGATCGAAACCGTACCGCCGCGCGCCCGCGCCCGGGTGCTCAAGCTCAAGCGCGAAACCGTTGCGGCTCACTGGCCCGAGGCACCTCGCCCCGCAGCCGCGCCGCCGTCACCCGAGCGGGACCGGAGGCTGGACGAGCCGCGCCTCGCTGATGCAGCCGAGGCCGAGCTTCAGGCCAAACTCGCCGCGATCTGGACCGAATTCGCCGCCGTCGGTTCTCTGCAAGACCCCGGGACCGCCCCCGCGCCGGAGACGCCCACGCGCGCCCTGACCGACGACATGCCTCGGATGCCGCAGGACGACAGATCGTCCGAGACGGCAGGAGCCGCCCCCTGCGGGCCGGTCGAACCGGACGCGCCCGAGGACATGGCACCCGGCGCGGCGCGCCCGGACGATAGCGCCATGCAACATGCCCCCCCCGCAGAGCAGGGGCCGCTTGTGCTGGACAGCCCGCTCGGATTCGAGGACCGGCTGTCCGCAGAAACCACTCCTGCGCAGGCTGAACCGGGCAACGCCATCGCAATGAGGATCGACACCGACGCACATCCTGACGATCAGTCCGACGATCCGGTTGACTCGCCGTCCCCCGCGCAGGTCGAAACCGCGGTTCAGCGGATCTGGGACGAGACCAATACCAAGCTCGACGGGATCGAGCAAACGCGCCGCCACAGTTCGATCGCACATCTCAAGGCAGCCGTGGCTGCGACCTTCGCCGATATCCGGTCAGGTACGGCGCGCACCGCAGGGTCCGAGGATGAGCACGCCCGTCGACCCTATCGCCAGGTTCTGGCCAAGGTCGTGCGCGGCGACCGCTCGGATTCGTCCGACGCACCGACCGGCCAACACCGGCATCTTGCTCCGCTGATGCTGGTCTCAGAACAACGCGTTGACATACCGCAGTCCCTGCCGGGCGAGGCGAGAATGGCACTCCGCCCGCGCGGCATGACCGCCAGAGACGCCGCGGACGCGCCGGAAAGCGCGTTGCCCGACGGGAATGCCGCCGGGACGCTTGGCTTCACCCGCTATCTTGCCGATCACGGCACCACCGGGATTGCCGGGGTGATCGAGGCCGCGGCGACCTATCTGCAGACGGAACGGGGCCACGAGCGGTTTACACGCCCCGAGGTGCTGCGTCTGTCACTGGACCATTCCGAAGCAGACATCTCGCGCGGGGAGGCTCTGCGCGCCTTCGCCGGACTGTTGCGCATCGGCACATTCCGAAAGGTCGGACGCGGCGCGTTCGTTCTGGCCGCGCGCGCCCCCGAAGGCGACACGCCCGAAGCCGAGCGCCGCCACGCCTGACGTTCGGTGCGCCGACGAGGTGGCCCGTGCCGTGCTCTGCACACAGCGCTCTCCCTGTTGACCTGACACGAATCTCAGTGCCGACCGCGATCATCCTTGCGACCCGCCAGATCCGCAGCGTCAGGCTCTTCCTGCGCGGATGGCGCACGCGGTGTTGCGGTCCGGGCGTCAGGGTCTGGCTGGCCTATCCCCCGGAACACAAATCGGAAGGGCAGCGCCCAGACGATGCCGAGCGCCACATAGACCACCAGCTCGACCCAGAAGGGCGGACGGTCGAACAGACCCACGACGGTCACCGCGGCAACCACATAGGCCGGCAGCCCGATCAGAAGGATCACGAGCGACCAGCGGCGGCGGGCTTTCCAGGACAGGGCCATCAATCTGCGAAGGGGTCGGTTACAAGGATGGTATCGTCACGTTCGGGCGATGTTGAGAGTAGTGCGACCGGGCACTGGATCAACTCCTCGACCCGGCGGACATACTTGATCGCGTTGGCGGGCAGGTCGGCCCAGCTGCGCGCGCCTTCCGTCGAGTCCGACCAGCCGGGCAGGTCCTCGTAGATCGGCACGCAGCGCGCCTGCTGGTCGGCCGCTGTCGGCAGATAGTCCAGCCGCTGGCCATCCAGATCATAGCCCACGCAGAGCCGCAGCGTCTCGAACCCGTCCAGAACATCGAGCTTGGTCAGTGCGATCCCGCTCACCCCGGAGGTGGCGCAGGTCTGGCGCACGAGGACCGCGTCGAACCAGCCGCAGCGCCGCTTGCGCCCCGTCACCGTGCCGAATTCCCGGCCCCGCTCGCCCAGTCGTTCGCCATCGGAATCGCCCAGTTCGGTCGGAAACGGCCCCTCGCCCACGCGCGTCGTATAGGCCTTGACGATGCCGAGGACGAAATCGATCGCGCCCGGTCCCAGGCCGGTTCCGGTCGCGGCCTGGCCTGCGATGGTGTTCGACGAGGTGACGAAGGGATAGGTGCCGAAGTCGATATCCAGCAGCGCCCCCTGCGCGCCCTCGAACAGGATGCGCTTGCCCGCGCGCCGCGCCTCGGTCATCACCTTCCAGACCGGCGCGGCATAACGCAGCAGTTCGGGGGCAATGGCGCGCAGATCGGCCAGCAGCGCGTCCCGGTCGATCTCGGACAGGCCCAGCCCCGCGCGCAGGGCATTGTGATGCACCAGCGCCCGGTCCACCCGCAATTCCAGTGTCGCGTCATCGGCCAGATCGGCCACCCGGATCACCCGGCGCCCCACCTTGTCCTCGTAGCAGGGCCCGATCCCGCGCCCGGTCGTGCCGATCTTCGCCACCGCCGTCTGCGCCTCGCGCGCGCGGTCCAGTTCGCCATGAAAGGGTAGGATCAGCGGTGTGTTCTCGGCGACCATCAGCGTCTCGGGCGAGATCTCGACGCCCTGGGCCCGGATCGCCTCGATCTCCTTGAGAAGATGCCAGGGATCGAGCACCACGCCATTGCCGATCACCGAAAGCTTGCCGCCCCGCACCACGCCCGAGGGCAGCGCATTGAGCTTGTAGGTGACGCCGCCGATCACCAGCGTATGGCCGGCATTGTGGCCGCCCTGGAACCGCGCGACGACATCCGCGCGCTCGGACAGCCAGTCGACGATCTTGCCCTTCCCCTCGTCGCCCCACTGGGCGCCGACGACGACGACATTGGCCATGGCGGACTTCCTCGCTTAGCTGGATGCAAACCCGCGCCGGTATATCGGCCATGGTCGCCGAGGCAAGCGGTTTTCTCGGACAATGCCGCCGCGGCACAGACCGACCGCCGACCGGCGGGATTTCGCGTCCATCCCGCGGGTCCGAACGTCCCTGCGACGATGAGGCAGGCCATTTTTCGCCGCAACGGGACTATCCAGAGGTAGACTCTGCCGCGAGTCGGCTTCTGTCGAAATATAACCACGGAGGACGAGAAATGTCCGGATTTCTGCTTCGTTGGGCGATTGCCGCAATCCTTCTGGCAGCCGCCTACAACCCGACCCAATACAACTACACGACCTGGGCGCAGGCGAACTTCGAAGGTGACCAGAGGGCCCTGGTAATCGGGCTCGGCGCCATGCTCGCCATCGCGTTTCTGGTCTACCTCATCGGCACGCTGCGCGCGCTGGGTGTCGTGGGCCTGTTCCTTGTCGTCATCATCTTCGGCCTTCTGGGCTATATCCTGATCGACAAGGGCATCATCGAGCCCGTCATCAGCGCGACCAATATCTGGGGCGGCATCGCGGTGCTGTCGCTGATCCTGGCCGCCGCGATGAGCTGGCGCCGCGGCACCAAGGCTCCGGCCAAGAAGAGCACTCCTGCCAAGAAGCCCGAGACCAAGACCGCTCAGGCCTGAAGGGGTTGCGGGGGCGGCCCGTTGGGCTTAGGTAGACCGCCAGACCAAGTCCGGGGCCGCCTCGCATGGAAAACGTCATCCTCATCGTCCACCTGATCCTGGCGCTTTGCCTGATCGGCATCGTGCTGTTGCAGCGCAACGAAGGGGGTGGCCTCGGAATGGGCGGCGGCGGTGCGGTCACCGGCCGCGCGCCGTCGACGCCGCTGGGCAAGCTGACCTGGTTCTTCGCCATCTGCTTCATCGGCACCTCGATCACACTGACCATCATCGCCGCACAGAACGCCGCCGGGGTCTCGGTCCTTGACCGCGTCCGCGGCGCGCCCGCCCCGGTCGAGGCGCCCGTGCCGGACCCCGGCACATCGGGTCTGCCCGCAGGCGAGGGGCTTTTGCCGCCTCCGCCGGTTGCACCGGGCGACACCTCACCGCTGCTGCCGCCGCGGGCCGACTGATCCCTGCCCGGGTCCGGGCGGGCAGATCGCGCCGCCGAATTCCCACAAGGGATTGAGGCAAAACCCAAATCCTTAACAGCATCTAGCGGTCCGGTTGCGGCGGCCCGCTAAATCCGCTATATGTCGAGTCCCGTGATACCGCGGCGGCTCGACGCCGAATCGGGCAGTGAAACGACAAGCATCACGGGGGTCGCCAAGCCTATGGCACGCTTCATCTTCATCACCGGCGGGGTGGTTTCGTCGCTCGGCAAGGGACTGGCTTCGGCGGCGCTCGGCGCGTTGTTGCAGGCACGCGGCTTTACCGTGCGGCTCAGGAAACTGGACCCCTACCTGAATGTCGATCCCGGCACGATGAGCCCGTTCGAGCATGGCGAGGTCTTCGTCACGGATGATGGCGCCGAGACCGATCTGGACCTTGGCCATTACGAACGCTTCACCGGCGTTTCGGCGCGCGCGACCGACTCGATCTCGTCGGGCCGCATCTATTCCAACGTTCTGGAAAAGGAACGCCGGGGCGACTACCTGGGCAAGACGATCCAGGTGATCCCCCACGTCACTAACGAGATCAAGGATTTCATCCGCATCGGCGAGGACGAGGTCGATTTCATGCTGTGCGAGATCGGCGGCACGGTGGGCGATATCGAGGGGCTGCCCTTCTTCGAGGCGATCCGCCAGTTCAGCCAGGACAAGCCGCGCGGGCAGTGCATCTTCATGCACCTCACGCTGTTGCCCTATATCCGCGCCTCGGGTGAGCTGAAGACCAAGCCCACCCAGCATTCGGTCAAGGAACTGCGCTCGATCGGGATCGCGCCCGATGTGCTGGTCTGCCGCTCCGAAGGTCCGATTCCCGAGAAGGAGCGCGAGAAGCTGGCGCTGTTCTGCAACGTCCGCCCCGATGCCGTGATCGCCGCGCAGGACCTGAAGTCGATCTACGAGGCGCCGCTGGCCTATCATCGCGAGGGGCTGGACCAGGCGGTTCTGGATGCCTTTCAGATCAGCCCCGCGCCCAAGCCCGACCTGGGCAAATGGGAGGACGTCTCCGACCGCATCTTCAATCCCGAGGGCGAGGTGCGGGTGGCCATCGTCGGGAAATACACGCAACTCGAGGACGCCTACAAATCCATCGCCGAGGCGCTGACCCATGGCGGCATGGCCAACCGGGTGCGGGTCAAGGCCGAATGGATCGACGCCGAGATCTTCGAGCGCGAGGATCCCTCGCCCTGGCTTGAGGGGTTCCACGCGATCCTGGTGCCCGGTGGGTTCGGGGAACGCGGCACCGAGGGCAAGATCAAGGCCGCCGAATTCGCCCGCACCCGGCAAATCCCCTATCTCGGCATCTGCCTCGGCATGCAGATGGCGGTGATCGAGGCGGCGCGGAATGTTGCGCAACTGGCCAATGCGGGATCCGAGGAATTCGACCACGAGGCGGGCCGCAAGCGGTTCACGCCCGTCGTCTATCACCTCAAGGAATGGGTGCAGGGCAATGCCACCGTCACCCGCAAGGCCGATGACGCCAAGGGCGGCACGATGCGGCTGGGCAGCTACACCGCCCATCTGGCCGCAGGCTCGAAAGTGGCCGGGATCTATGGCGCCACCGTGATCGAGGAACGCCACCGCCACCGCTACGAGGTGGACATCAAGTATCGCGACAAGCTGGAGGCCTGCGGGCTGGTCTTTTCCGGCATGTCGCCCGATGGCCGCCTGCCCGAGATCGTCGAATGGAAGGATCACCCCTGGTTCATCGGCGTTCAGTTCCACCCCGAACTGAAATCCAAACCCTTCGCCCCGCATCCCCTGTTCGCCGATTTCGTGCGCGCCGCGGTCGAGGTGTCGCGGCTGGTCTAGGGCGATGCTCTCCTACCAGCATATCTATCACGCGGGAAACCTGGCCGATGTGCACAAGCACGCGCTTTTATGCGCGATGCTCGACTACCTGACCCGCAAGGACAAGCCGCTGAGCTATATCGAGACCCATGCCGGCCGCGGTCTCTACGATCTTGCCGCGCCCGAGGCGGTCAGGACCGGCGAGGCAGCAGCGGGCATCGGTGCGCTTGAGGAAGGGCTGCCCGTCGACCACCCCTACCGGCGGCGCCTGGTCGAGATCCGCGCGCGGTTCGGCCCGACCGCCTATCCCGGCTCGCCGCTTCTGGCCGCGCTGTCGCTGCGCAAGGGCGACGTGATGCACCTGGCCGAGCTGCATCCGCAGGAATTTCAGGCGCTGTCGCAGGTCATGGCCCCGTTCGGTGCACATCTGCGCCCCGAGGACGGCTTTCGCGCTGCCCGCGCGCTGGTGCCGCCCACGCCCCGGCGCGGGCTGATGCTGATCGACCCCAGCTTCGAGGTGAAGGCCGATTATGCCGCGATCCCCGGCCATCTTGCCGCGATCCACCGCAAATGGGCGGTGGGCACGCTGGCCCTGTGGTATCCGGTTCTGCCCGCCGCACCGCATGCCCCGATGATCGCCGCGCTTTGCGAATCCTTCCCGGACGCGCTGGATCATCAGGTCCGCTTTCCCCCTGCGCGGCCGGGACATGGCCTGATCGGCTCGGGCATGTTCATCGTCAACCCGCCCTGGGGCGCGCAAGACGAGGCCGCCCGCCTCACCGCCCTGTTCGCCAGCCTGAAAGGATGAAGACCATGCCCAAGGGATACTGGGTCGCCCATGTCGACGTGCATGACGCAGAGGCCTATGAACGCTACAAGGCGGCCAACGCCGCGCCCTTCGCCGAATACGGCGCGCGCTTTCTGGTGCGGGGCGGCGAGCAGCAGCTGCGCGAGGGCGCTGCGCGCAGGCGGACCGTGGTGATCGAGTTTCCCAGCCTCGAGGCCGCGCTTGCCTGCTATGACAGCCCCGCCTACCAGGCCGCCCGCGCCCTGCGAGACCCCGTGTCCGAGGGCGATCTGGTGATCGTCGCGGGCTACGAGGGCTGAACCCGCTTTTCCGGCGCGCGCAGGCAGCGTATATCACCCCCATGTTCGCCGATTTCCTCAGCCGGCTGTTCCGGCCCGACCCCGACCGCCTGCCCGATGACGATGCGCGCCTCGCGCTTGGCGCGCTTCTGGTGCGCATTGCGCGCGCCGATGGCGAATACGCCCATGAAGAGGCCGAGCGGATCGACCGCATCCTTGCCGCCCGCTACGGCCTGCCACCTGCGGACGCCCATGCCCTGCGCCTGCGGGCCGAGGCGCTGGAAGCCGAGGCACCCGATACCGTCCGCTTTACCCGCGCAATCAAGGACGCTGTGCCCTACGAGGAGCGCGAAGGCGTGATCGAGGCGCTGTGGGACGTGGTTCTGGCCGATGGCATCCGTGACGAGGCCGAGGACGGGCTGTTGCGGCTGGTGGCCAACCTGCTGGGCGTGAACGACCGCGACAGCGCGCTGGCCCGCCACCGGGCCGAGACCCGGCGCAGCAGCTGAAGGGCGCGCAAAACCCAAGGGCGAGCGGATCGGACGCAACTGCCCAAATCCTGGGCGCAGCCCGCGCCTTCCGTAGGTTCCCCGTTGCAATCGCAGCGGAATCGCGTCCTACTTCGGGGCCGTCAAGCAACAAAAGCCACCCTTCGTGACAGACGCAACACCGCCCGTCCTTGAAATCCGCGACCTTCACAAGAGCTATGGCGCTCTGGAGGTCCTCAAGGGCGTGAGCCTTGCCGCGCATCGGGGCGATGTCGTCTCGCTGATCGGCTCGTCCGGTTCGGGCAAGTCGACTCTGTTGCGCTGCGCCAACCTGCTTGAGGACAGCCAGCAGGGCGAGGTCCTGTTCGAGGGCGAGCCCGTCACATGGCGCGGCATCGGCCCGAACCGCCAACCCGCCGACCGCCGTCAGGTCATCCGCATCCGCACCAACCTGTCGATGGTGTTCCAGCAGTTCAATCTCTGGGCGCACATGACCATTCTCCAGAACGTGATGGAGGCCCCCGTCTCCGTGCTGGGCGAGGATCGCGCCGAGGTCGAGACCCGGGCCCGCGCGCTGCTCGACAAGGTGGGGATCGGCGACAAGGCCGATGCCTGGCCCGCGCAGCTTTCGGGCGGCCAGCAGCAACGCGCCGCGATCGCGCGGGCGCTGGCGATGCAGCCCCGCGCGCTTCTGTTCGACGAACCCACCTCGGCGCTTGACCCCGAACTGGAACAGGAGGTGGTGCGCGTCATCAAGGCGCTGGCCGAGGAGGGGCGCACGATGATCATCGTCACCCATGACATGCGGCTGGCGGCGGATGTGTCGGACCATGTCATCTTCCTGCATCAGGGCCTGATCGAGGAAGAAGGCCCGCCCGACGAGTTGTTCGGCGCGCCAAGGTCCGAGCGTCTCAAGCAGTTTCTAAGTGCAACCGTGGCGGCCTGAACCGCCCAACCAGACCAACGGGAGAGTAACCATGAAGTCCCTGATCCTCGGCACCGCCGCATTTGCGCTTTCGGCGGGGCTTGCCTTTGCGCAGGATGTCGTCCGCCTTGGCACCGAAGGCGCCTATCCTCCCTACAATTTCATCAACGACAACGGCCAGGTCGACGGGTTCGAACGCGAACTGGGAGACGAACTGTGCATCCGCGCCGCGCTGAACTGCGTCTGGGTCACGAATGACTGGGACTCGATCATTCCGAACCTCGTCTCGGGCAATTACGACGTCATCATCGCCGGCATGAGCATCACGGACGAGCGCAAGCAGGTGGTTGATTTTGCTCAGGAATACACGCCTCCCTCGGTCTCGGCCTATGTCGGCCTGGCCGAGGATGCCGATATCGAGGGCGGCGTGGTGGCGGCCCAGACCGGCACGATCCAGGCCAATCATGTGGTCGATACCGGCGCAACGCTGCTGGAATTCGCCAATCCCGAGGACACGATCGCAGCCGTGCGCAACGGCGAGGCCGATGCGGCGCTGGCGGACAAGGATTTCCTGGCGCCCTATGTGGCCGAAAGCGACCTGATCTTTGTCGGCGAGGACGTGCAGCTTGGCGGCGGCATCGGGGCAGCGTTCCGCAAGTCCGACCCCGAACTGCGCGACAAGTTCGACGCGGCGATCCAGTCGATGAAGGATGACGGCACGCTGAACGCGCTGATCGCCAAGTGGCTCGGCGCCGAATCGCCCTTGTTCTGACCCATGAGCGGGGCGGCCCTGTGCCGCCCCTGACCCGCCATGTTCGCGTCCTGCGCCGATCCGTCCACCATCGAAGGGCTTCACTGGCTTGCCTGCTACCTGACCAGCGGCAAGCACATGGCCTTCTATGCCTCGTTCGGCACTGTCATGTTGCTGCTTGCGATCACCGCGCCCGCGGCGCTGGCCTTCGGCTTCGCGGGAGCGATGGCGACACGCTCGCGGCTCTGGCCGGTGCAATGGCTGGGCCGGGGCTATACGGCGATGGTGCGCGGCGTGCCCGACATCATCTTCTTCCTCTTCGTGCCGATCGCACTGGACCAGGCGCTGGAATGGGTCCGGCACAAGACGATCTGCCCCGACTGGACCGAACCCGTCCGGCGCGGCAGCGATTTCGTGGTCTGCGCCCAGGCCAAGCTGCCTCTGTCGACCAGCCCGCAATGGGTGCATGACACCTATGGGTTCGCGCTGGCGGTCACGGCCTTCGCGGTGGTCTTCGGCGCTTTCGCCGCGAATGTGCTGCATGGCGCGATGCGCGCGGTGCCGCGTGCCCAGATCGAAACCGCCGAGGCCTATGGCATGACCCATGGCCAGGCATTCTGGCGCATCCTCGTGCCGCAGATGTGGATCTATGCGCTGCCTGGGCTGTCGAACCTGTGGATGATCCTGATCAAGGCCACGCCGCTTCTGTTCCTGCTGGGGGTGCAGGACATCGTCTACTGGGCACGGGAACTGGGCGGGGCCAAGACCTCGATCTATGCCTATCCTCATCCCGACTGGCGGATCTATTACTTCCTCGGGCTTCTGGTGTTCTATCTGGGGCTGACCAAGATTTCCGAGGTGGTGCTGGGCCGACTGAACGCGCGGCTTTCGCATGGTCAGGCGACGCTGGCGGGCGAGGCCCAGCGCAAGGCCACCGCATGAGTTGTCTTCAGACCATACAGGATTACGCGCTGCGCTCGGTCGGGATCGGCGAGCGTCTGTTGCCGCGTTCGGGCTTTACCCTTTGCGAACAGGTCACACTGATCGGGTCAGGGATGATCTGGAACGTCTATTTCGGCCTGTTCGCGCTGCTTGCGGGTTTCTTCCTTGCGACCGCCGTGGCGCTGGCGCGGCTCAGCCCGCTGGTCGCCCTGCGCAAGCCCGCAGAATGGTTCATCTTCCTGTTCCGCGGCTCGCCGCTGTTCATCCAGTTCTTCCTTGCCTACGAGGCGTTCGTGCTGCTGCCCAAGGCGGGTCTCACGCTGAACCTGATCTTCGTAGAGATCACCGCCGATACGCGCTGGCTGACGCGGGCCTGGGCGGGGGCGCTGATCGTGCTGTTCCTGAACACCGCCGCCTATACGGCCGAGATCTTCTATGGCGCACTCCGCTCGGTGCCCAGGGGCGATCTGGAGGCCGCCGACGCCTATGGCCTGTCGGGCTGGGCGCGGTTTCGTCGGGTGGTCTGGCCCACGATGCTGCGGCTTGCCTGGCCCGCCTATACCAACGAGGCGATCTTCCTGTTCCACGCCACCACGCTGGTCTTTTTCTCCGGCTTCCCGGCCTGGCAGCAGAAGGGAGATGCGCTCTATTACGCGAAATATTTCGCCGACAAGACCTTCAACCCCTTCGTCGCCTATCCGATCGTGGCGGGCTATTTCATCCTGATGACGCTTGTCATCATCGCGATCTTCGGACTGATCAACCGCCGCCTGAACCGCCACCTGCCGCCCGAGGCCCGTCCCCGGTTGCGCATCCGCCCGCAGGTCGTGCGATGATCGCCTGGCTCGACACCCATCCCGAAGTGCGCACGATCCGCATCGGTGCGTGCGACCTGAACGGTCAGGCGCGCGGCAAGCGGTTGCCCGCGCGCTTTGCTGCCAAGGCCGCCGAGGAGGGCGCGCGCTTTCCGCTTTCGGCGCTCAATCTCGACATCTGGGGCGAGGATATCGAGGACAGCCCGCTGGTCTTCGAGACGGGCGACGCCGATGGCGTGCTGCGCCCCACGGGACGCGGCGTCGTGCCGATGCCCTGGCTCGAGTCGCCTAGTGCCCTGTTGCCTGTCTGGATGTTCACCGAGAACGGCGCGCCCTTCGAGGGCTGCCCGCGCCAGGCGCTGGCGCGGGTGCTGGATGCCTATGCCGCGCGTGGCTGGCAGCCGCAGGTCGCCACCGAACTGGAATTCTACCTCGTCGACGACAGCGAAAGCGTCCTGCAACCGCCCCGCTCGCCGCGCTCGGGCAAGCGGCGCGAGGCGGCCGAGATCCTGAGCCTGCGTACGCTCGACGCCTTCGACGGCTTCTTCACCGATCTCTACGACGCCTGCGAGGCGATGGACATCCCGGCGGATGCCGCGATTTCCGAGGCGGGGATGGGCCAGTTCGAGGTCAACCTGATGCACGGCCCGGCGATGAACGCCGCGGATGATGCGTGGCTCTTCAAGATGCTGGTCAAGGGACTGGCGCGGCGGCACGGGATGGCGGGCAGTTTCATGGCCAAGCCCTATCCCGACCATGCGGGCAATGGGCTGCACATGCATTTCTCGGTGCTGGATAGCACGGGCGCCAACCTCTTCGACGATGCCCGCCCGGATGGCCCCGGACGGCTGCGCGCCGCCGTCGCAGGCTGTCTTGCCGCGCTGCCCGACATGACGCTGGTGCTGGCGCCGCATGCCAACAGCTATGAGCGGCTGGTGCCCGGGGCACATGCGCCGACACGGATCTGCTGGGCGCAGGAGAACCGCACCGCGGCCCTGCGCATCCCCGGCGGAAGCCCGCGCGCACGCCGTATCGAACATCGCGTGGCAGGCGGCGACATCAACCCCTATCTGCTGATCGCGGCGGTTCTGGGCGCGGCGCTGATCGGCATCGAGGACGATCTGACGCCACCCCCGCCGGTCACCGGCAACGCCTATCTGCAGGATCTGCCCCAGATCCCGACCTGCTGGGAGGGGGCGATCGACGCCTTCGAGGCCAGCCCGCTGATCGCGCGGATCTTCGCGCCCGGCCTGATCCGCAACTTTGCGATGACCAAGCGCCAGGAGGCGCGCCGGATCGCAGACCTGGACGCCGAGGCCCGCCTCGGGCTCTATCTCGACACGGTCTGAGCGGACCGCATCCGGATCATGGCAGGCTGAGGGGGTCGCCCCGGTCCAAGACGGGTCGACCGGACCGACATGCGGCGCGGCGTCCTTGACAAAACCCGGAGTTTCTGTGGTACCGCCTCCCCGGCTCGAACGGGGGACCCCCAGATCCACAATCTGGTGCTCTAACCAACTGAGCTAAGGCGGCACTGTGGGCGCGATTTAACGTCCAGCGATGCGCAATGCAAGCCCCGTTCCCCATCAGCACGCCATTTCCCGTCCGGGGCGGTGCGGGGGATTGCAGCCGCGGCGTGCAGGCAGCATTGCACACCGCGGCCCCGGGTTTCCGGGGCCGCCCCGCCCTTGCCAGCGCGGGGATGACAGGCTAACGCATAAGCCCTGATCATTCCGAGGGGGCCGCAATGGGCATCGACAAGGAAAGCGAGCTCGCCGCGAATCTGCAGATCGGGCCGACGAGCCTTGGCATGGTGCGAATCTATGTCGAGGGCGAGGGAATCGACCTGCCGATGGATTTCGACCCCGACGAGGCCGAGGAGATCGCCGAGGAAATACGCGCCGCCGCCGCACAGGCCCGCGCCATCGGCGAGAAGGCCGCCAAACCGGGCAAGAAGGACCGCCCTAGGGGCTGAGGCCCGGATCGCGCAGCGCCTGCAACCGCAACGCCGCGTGGCGGGCGAATCTCCGCGTGACCGCCTTGCGCCGTGCGCCCGCCAGCCTTGTCTCGGGGCCCTCGCGCAGGATCTCTGCGCCATAGGCATCGGCCAGGATCAAGCCGGTGCCGGGCGGCAACAGGTCGACCGGAAACGCCTCGTCCACCGCCCAGAAGAAGCGGTCGCACCAGTCCAGATAGCCCTGCCACTTGCGGTCCGCGGCGAAATCGGCCCGGCACGACTTGCATTCGACGATCCAGACCTCGCCCTTCGGCCCAAGCGCCATCACATCGACGCGCAACCCGGCCTTGGGCACCAGTTCCTCGACACAGGCAAAACCCAGATCGCGCAGGTGCCGACTGACACCGCGGGCGATGAGCTGGCCGGGGGCCGATGCGGCAGGCGTTTGGGGCGGAGCACTTGGCATGGGTGAAGGTTGAACAATCCATGAACAAATGGCAAGCCTTGCAGCCACCCCCGCCCTGCCCTATCTGTGATCGAAGGCGGGTTCTGCCCTTCCCGTGCTGGGGTCAAATTCCGGTGGCCTTAAGCAAATCCGAGGGAGCTGGCTCTGTCCGGGTCCTGGCCCGGTTACCTGGCGCCCACCTGTATGAACAGGTCCTCGGGAATGAGTTGCCCTTACGGTCGTGGTGGTCCCGCCCCTGTACCGCCCCGCCTACCGATTAGAACGCCCCGCTCAGGGGGCCAAGGCGCCGCGCGCACCGGAATTGACCGTCAGCGCCTCGGGCCAGCCGACCAGCCATTCGACCAGCACCAGCAGCAGGCAAAGCGCGACCACCCCCAGCACCAGCCGCACGCGCGACGCGCCGGGCGGGTGTTGCGCCCAGCGTTTCGCACGCAGAAGCCACAGCGGGTTCATTCCTCGAACCGGACCGATCCGATATAGGGCAGGTTGCGGTTGCGCTGGGCAAAGTCGATGCCATAGCCCACAACGAAGCGGTCAGGGATCTCGAACCCCACCCAGCTTGCCCGCACTTCGACCTCGCGCCGCGAGGGTTTGTCCAGCAGCGCGCAGGATTCCAGCCGCCGGGGCTTTTTCGCGGCCAGCAGGTGCAGCACATGGGCAAGCGTGTGCCCGGTATCGACGATATCCTCGACCACCAGCACGTCGCGCCCCTCGATCTTGCCGCGCAGATCCTTGAGGATGCGCACCTCGCGCGAGCTTTCCATGCCGCTGCCATAGGACGAGGTCTCGATGAAATCGACCTCGACCGGCAGCCGCAACTCGCGCACCAGATCGGCGATGAACACGAACGAGCCGCGCAACAGCCCCACCACCACCAGCTTGTCGGTATCGGCGAAATGGCGCGTGATCTCGGCCGCCAGCGCCTCGACCCGGGCCGCGATGGTCTTGGCCGACAGCATCTCGTCTATGACATAGGGTCGCTCGCCCATGCCTTCCCCCTTGATTTCGGCCGCTCACTAGCAGAAACGACTGCCCACTGTCAGCAGACAAACGGGATCATGCCCAGACATTCCGAAAACCGCGAGATGCCCTATTCGGCGCAGCAGATGTACGATCTGGTGGCTGACGTGGCCTCCTATCCTGAATTCCTGCCCTGGACGGCCGCCGCGCGCATCCGCAAGCGCACCGATTTCGGCGATCACGAGTTGATGGAGGCCGATCTGGTGATCTCGTTCAAGGTGTTCCGCGAACGCTTTGGCAGCCGGGTGACGCTGTGGCCCAGCCTGCACCGGATCGACACGGAATATCTGGACGGGCCGTTCAAGTACCTGAAATCCTACTGGCATTTCGAAGACGTCGCCGAGGACCGCTGCAAGGTCGAGTTCTTCGTGGATTTCGAGTTCAAGAACCGCGTGTTGCAGGGCGTGATCGGCGCGGTGTTCAACGAGGCGATGCTGCGCATCGTGCGCGCCTTCGAGGCGCGGGCCGAAGACCTGTACGGCAAGCCCGCCGCCTGAGCCTTGCCGCCCGGGCAGGCGCCACAAGGGGGAAGCGATGGGGATCTCCGAAACTCTGGCCGAGTTCGCCGCCCGTACCGTGCCGGGCGAGGCTGCCCGTGCGATGATGCGGCTTTCGGTAATGGATTGGGCGGCCTGCGCGATCGCGGGCGCGGAGGAACCCGTTTCCCGGATCGTCCGCGCGCTGGTGCTGGAGGAGGCGGGTGCGCCGCAGGCCGCGCTGGTGGGCGATGCAGCCCGCGTGCCCGCCCGCGCGGCGGCACTGGCCAATGGCGCGGCCTCGCACGCGCTGGATTATGACGACACCCATTTCGCCCATATCGGCCACCCTTCGGTCGCCGTGCTGCCCGCAGCCCTTGCACTCGCGCAAAAGACGGGCGCGGGCGGGACGGCGTTTCTGGATGCCGCGCTGGTGGGGGCCGAGGCATCCATCCGCATCGGCCTCTGGCTGGGGCGCGGGCATTACCAGGTGGGGTTCCACCAGACCGGCACGGCGGGGGCCTTTGGTGCGGCGCTGGCGGGCGCGCGGCTGCTGGGCGCGGACGGGGTGCAGGCGCTGGGCATCGTCTCGACCCGCGCTTCGGGGCTGAAATCGCAGTTCGGGACCATGGGCAAGCCCTTCAATGCCGGGATCGCCGCCGCGAACGGGGTCGAGGCCGCGCTGCTGGCGGCATCCGGCTTCGGCTCGACCGCGCAGGGGCTTGAGGGCGCGCAGGGCTTTGGCGAGACGCATGCAGGCGCGTCGGATGCAGGCGCGCTTGACGGGCTGGGCCAGCACTGGCTCTTCGAGACCGTCAGCCACAAGTTCCACGCCTGTTGCCACGGCACGCATGCGATGATCGAGGCATTGCGCAACCTGATGCCGCTGGACCCGGACACGGTGCGGCAGGTGCGGGTTGCGACCCATCCGCGCTGGCTGCGGGTCTGCGACCAGCCTGCACCGGCGACGGGGCTTGAGGCGAAGTTCAGCTATCGGCTGATCGCGGCGATGGTGCTGGCCGGGCGGGACACCGCGGCACTGGCCAGTTTCAGCGATGCCGCCTGCGCCGATCCGCTGCTGGTCGGCCTGCGCGACCGGGTGACGGTCGAGGCCGATGAACGCCTGTCCGAAACCGCCGCCCGCGTCACGGTCGAGACGGCAGACGGCCCAAGCGAGGCCGCGCATGATCTGGACGCGCCGATGCCACCGGACCAGCGCGCGGCCAGACTGCGGGCCAAGGCGACAAGCCTTGTGGGAGAGGAAACGGCCGCACGGCTCGCGGCGATCTGCATGGCTCCCGACGGCCCCGACCCCGCGCTGCTGGGGGCGCTGTTGTCGGGGGCACGCTAGCCGTTCAGCGCGCCGATAAGCAGGTCGAGCGCGTTATCGCGGCTGGCGGCGCGCACCCTGTCACGGCCCAGCGCGCCGAATTCCACGGTTTCGGTGACGACACCCGCGCCTTTCCGCGCCAGCGCGAAACAGACGCGCCCCTCGGGCTTGTGCTCGGACCCGCCGGGCCCCGCGATGCCGGTGATCGCAACCGCCAGATCGGCCTCGGACCGGGCCAGCGCCCCCTCGGCCATCTCGGCCGCGACGGGTTCGGACACCGCGCCATGGGCGTCCAGCGTCTCGGCCCGGACACCCAGAAGCGCCTGTTTCGCGGCGTTGGAATAGGTCACGAACCCCCGGTCGAACATCTTCGACGAGCCGGGAATATCGGTGATCGCGGCCGACACCATGCCGCCGGTGCAGCTTTCGGCACTGGCCACCAGCACCCCCCGCGCACGGGCCAGGGCCACCAGGGTTTCGGCACGGCTGGTCATGCCAGAAGGATATGCCAGACCGCCGCCAGCGCAAGCACCAGCGCCCCAGCAGCGATGCCCGCCAGCACGTCGTCCAGCATCACGCCCAGCGCCGTCTTCTGACGGTCGGCCCAGCCGATCGGCCCCGGTTTCCAGATATCGAACAGCCGGAAGCCGAAGAACGCCACGATCCAGCCGGGATACAGCGCCAGGATGTCGGCCCCCGACGCCCGCGCGCCGAAGGACAGCGGCAACAGCGCGATCCACATCCCCGCCACCTCGTCGATGACATATTCCGACCGGTCGGGATCGGCCGCCCCGCGCGCGGCGGCGCCAACCGCCCACCAGCCCAGCATGCAGACCAGAACCGTCGCCGCCAGCGCCAGCCACGGTCCGCCCAGAATATGCAGCGCCCAGAACAGCGGCAGCGCCGCAAGCGAGCCCCAGGTGCCCGGGGCGGGGCGCAGCAGACCGACGCCGAACCAGGTCGCGACAAAGCGCGCCGGGCTCATGGCCGCACCAGCGTCACCGTGGCCAGCGCCGCGATTCCCTCCTCCCGGCCGGTGAACCCCAGTTGCTCGGAGGTGGTGGCCTTGACGCTGATCCGGTCCAGCTCGATCCCCATCAGCCGCGCCATCTCGGCCCGCATCGCGCCCGCGACCGGGCCGATCTTGGGCCGCTCGCAGATCAGCGTCAGATCGGCATGCGCGATCCGGTAGCCGCGTTCGGCCACCCGCCCCACCGCATGTTTCAGGAAGATGTCCGAGGCCGCGCCCTTCCATTGCGGATCCGAGGGCGGGAAATGCTGGCCTATATCGCCATCCGCCAGCGCACCATAGATCGCGTCGGTGACCGCGTGCATGCCGACATCGGCATCCGAATGGCCCTTCAGCGCCTTGTCATGCGGCACCTTGATGCCGCACAGGATCACGCCGTCGCCCTCGCAGAAGGCGTGCACGTCAAAGCCGTTGCCGGTGCGAATATCCATGTCCCTCTCCCGCAAGACCCGCTCGGCGCGGGCGAAATCCTGTGCATGGGTGATCTTCAGATTGTCCTCGTCGCCCTCGACGATGGCCACGTCAAGCCCCGCGGCCAGCGCCACCTCGACATCGTCGGCCGCCCCGCCCGGATGCGCCGCATGGGCCGCGCGGATCGCCTCGATCCGGAAGCCCTGCGGGGTCTGGGCCCGGAACAGCCCGTCGCGCGGATGCGGCGCCAGCACGCGCCCCGCCGCGCCGCGCCATAGGGCATCGGTCACGGCCAGCGCGGGTGCCGCCCCCGGATGGGTATCCAGCGCGTCGATCACCCGGTCGATCAGCGCGGCCGAGACCAGCGGCCGGGCGCCGTCATGGATCAGAACGCGCGTGGTGCCCGACGGCACGGCCCCCAGCCCCGCCGCGACCGAGGCATCCCGTGTCGCGCCCCCGGGAACCGTCGTCACCGCCAGGTCGAGCCCCGCCATCGCTTCGGCGAAAAGATCGGCATCGTCGGGATGCAGGACCACCACCAGCCCCGTCACCCGGGGATGGGCGGCAAAACCCGCGACCGTCCGGCCCAGCACCGCGCGACCGCCAAGCGGCTGATATTGCTTGGGTCGGTCGCCGCCTACCCTTGTCCCGCGCCCTGCGGCCACGATGATCGCCGTGACTGTCATGCCCTGCCCCCGAACCGGTCGGCGACTCTTTAGGCGGGGTCGGGCTGCGGGGCAATGGGGCAAAAGGGCGGGATTGAACGCTTAAATTTTGTGCATTTGCTGTTTCGGGCCTCGTGGGTCTATCCCTCAGATTGTAATTCCCGAGAGGCCGGGCTACATCCCGTCTCAACTGCACAAGGATTAATCACTTGTCCATTCAGGTGGCAGACATTTCGCTCGATCCGGCCGTCCTGCTGGCCCCGATGGCCGGGATCACCGACCTGCCCTTTCGTCGGCTCGTGGCTTCGTTCGGCGCAGGGCTGGTCGTCTCGGAAATGGTGGCCAGCCAGGACATGGTCCAGGCCCGGCCCGGCACGCGCGAGCGCGCGGCGCTGGGATTGGGCGAACAGGCCAGCGCGGTGCAGATCGTCGGGCGCGACGCCGACTGGATGGCGCGTGCGGCGCGGATCCTCGAGGATCAGGGCGCGCGGATCATAGACATCAACATGGGCTGCCCCGCGCGCAAGGTGACGGGCGGCTTCTCGGGCTCGGCGCTGATGCGCGACCCCGACCGCGCGCTGTGTCTGATCGAGGCGGTGGTAGGCGCGGTCAAGGTACCGGTGACGCTGAAGGCGCGACTGGGCTGGGACAGCGACCTGCTGAACGCCCCCGACCTTGCCCGCCGGGCCGAGGCGGCGGGGGTGCGGATGATCACCATTCACGGCCGCACCCGCTGCCAGTTCTATTCCGGCCGGGCCGACTGGACTGCGATCCGCGCGGTGAAACAGGCCGTGTCGGTGCCGGTGGTGGCCAATGGCGATATCGTCGATCCCGCCACGGCGCGCGCGGCGCTGGAGGCCTCGGGCGCGGACGGGGTGATGGTGGGGCGCGGCGCGCAGGGCCGACCCTGGGTTCTGGCGCGGATCGCCGCGGCGCTGGCCGGACGGCCCGCCCCGGCCGCACCGACCGGCGCAGCCTTCGCCGACATGGTGGCGGGCCATTACGAGGCGTCGCTGTCCTTTTACGGCCGCACGCTGGGCGCGCGGGTGATCCGCAAGCATCTGGGTTGGTACATGGACGAGGCGGGCACGCCCCCTGCCCTGCGCCAGGCGGTGCTGACCGAACGCGATCCGGGCCGGGTGCTGGCCCTGATCCCCGATGCGATGGCAGGCCGCAGCGAGAGGGCGGCGGCATGACGCTGGACAAGGACGCGATCTGGACAGCGCTGCCGATCCCGGCCTTCCTGCTGGATGCCGGGGACCGGATCGCCGCGATCAACCCGGCGGCGGAAATCTTCACCAATGCCACGATCAGGGCGCTGCGCGATGCCCCGGTCTTCGACCGACTGGCGGTGGATGCCCCGCTCGACGACGCCTTTGCCCGGGTGAGGGCAAACCGGGCGCCGCTGTTCATCAACGATGTCGACGTGACCGCAGGCACCCGCCCGCCGGTCGAGTGCAACCTTCAGATCGCGCCGATGAATGACGGGCAGGATCATCTGCTGCTGCTGGTCAGCCCGCGCGAGATCGCCGGGCGGCTGGGCCGGGCACATTCGGTCAAGACGGCGGCGAAATCGGCGATCGGCATGGCCGAGATGCTGGCCCACGAGATCAAGAACCCGCTGGCGGGCATCACCGGGGCGGCGCAACTGTTGTCGATGAACCTGCGCAACGGCGATCTGGAACTGACCGACCTGATCGTGGCCGAAAGCCGACGGATCGTGAAGCTGCTGGATCAGGTCGAACAATTCGGCAATCTCAGCCCGCCGAACTGCAAGGCGGTGAACATCCACGACATTCTCGACCGGGCGCGCAAATCCGCGCTGGTCAGCTATGCCGCGCATATGAAGATCGAGGAGGAATACGACCCCTCGCTGCCCGCGACCTGGGCCGATGCCGACCAGCTTATCCAGGTCTTCACCAACCTGATCCGCAATGCCGCCCAGGCCGCCCCGCAAAGGGGGGGCACGATCCGGCTGCGCACCTTCTTCGATCTCGCATTGCGGCTGCGCCACCCCGAAGGCCCGGGCGTGCCTGTGCCGCTGCAGGTCGAGGTCGTGGATGACGGCCCCGGCCTGCCGCCCGACATCGCGGGCGACGTGTTCGAGCCCTTCATCTCGGGCCGCGAGAACGGCACCGGCCTGGGCCTCGCGCTGGTATCCAAGATCATCAATGACCATGGCGGCTGGATCGCGGTCGACTCGGTGCCCGGGCGCACCGTGTTCCGCGTCTCGCTGCCCGTCGCACCCAAACCCCAAGAGCCCAACCCCCAAGAGGATGACAGCTGATGGACGGCACCGTTCTTGTCGCCGATGACGACCGCACGATCCGCACCGTTCTGACCCAGGCATTGACGCGGGCGGGTTGCAAGGTGCATGCGACCTCGTCGCTGACCACGCTGATGCGCTGGGTGTCCGAGGGAAAGGGCGATCTGGTGATCTCGGACGTCATCATGCCCGACGGCAACGGGCTGGAAATGCTGCCCAAGATCGGGCAGGAGCGGCCGGGCCTGCCGGTGATCGTGATCTCGGCGCAGAACACCATCATGACGGCGATCCAGGCCGCGGAGGCCGAGGCCTATGACTACCTGCCCAAGCCTTTTGACCTGCCCGACCTGATGAAGCGGGCGGCCCGCGCGCTGGAAACCAAGCGCCGGGTGCGCAGCCGCACCGAAAGCGTCGAGCCGCCGCGCGACGAGGACGACCTGCCGCTGGTCGGCCGCACGCCGCAGATGCAGGCGCTGTACCGGCTTGTGGCGCGGGTGATGAATGCCGATCTGCCGGTTCTGATCACCGGCGAGTCGGGCACCGGCAAGTCGCTGATCGCCCGCGCGATCCACGACTTTTCCGACCGCCGCTCACTGCCCTTCGTGATCGCGACAACCCCCGACCTCGAGGGCGCAGATGGCCCCTCGGCGCTGGCCGCGCGCGCCCGTGGCGGATCGATCCTGTTCGACGAGGTGGCGGATCTGACCGAAGATGCGCAGGCACGCATCGTGCGTATGCTGGACGCCTTCGGGGATACCGCGCCACGGGTCATGGCCACCAGCCAGACCGATCTGATGGGCCGGATGGAGGCGGGCCTGTTCCGCCAGGATCTGTTTTACCGCCTGGGCGGGGTCACCGTCGCCGTGCCGTCCTTGCGCGAACGGGTGGACGACATCCCGCTGCTGACCGAGCATTTCCTGGCCCGTGCCGAACGCGACGGCGCCGCGCGCCGGACCCTCGCCGCGGATGCAATGGACCTGATCCGCGCCTATAGCTGGCCCGGAAACGTGCGGCAGTTGGAACACACCATTCGCCGCCTTGTCGTCACCAGCCCCGAAGAGATCATCACCCGCACCGAGGTCGAGTCGGTTCTGGGCAACCAGCCCGAGATCGAACCGCTGGTGGGCGGCGGCGAAGGCGAAAAGCTGTCCGCCTCGGTCGGCAGGCACCTGCGGCGCTATTTCGACCTGCATGGCGGTGTGCTGCCGCCTCCAGGGCTGTATTCACGGATACTGCGTGAGGTTGAAATGCCCCTGATCGAGATCGCGCTAGACGCGACCGGCGGCAATCAGGCCAAATGTGCCGATCTGCTGGGCATCAACCGCAATACCTTGAGGAAAAAGATCACCGATCTCGATATCCGCGTGACACGCCGCCGCAAGTTGATGTAATTTCGCAACAGGGCGTTGCGTCTAATCCGCATTTCCGCGGGGCGCGCGTCGGGTAGCGAAGCCGTGCGTCCCGCGGCACAACGACACGAGGCGAGCAGTGGCCAGCGCCACGGGCCGAATGGCCCTTGAACGGCTCTTCCAGAGACGGTCGTCGCGGCGGCTTCAGAACGTCGTGACCCTCGGTCTTGTGGTTTTGGGGCCGCTTCTGGCGATCGGTACCTTCCTGTTGCTCGGCCCGCTTGACCAGGGTGAGACCTCGCATGGGCTGCGCGCGATCTTGCTGGCCGATTTGGTCTATTCGCTGGCCATCGCCACGATGGTCGTGCGCCAGATCGCGCGCATGGTCGCCGCGCGACGCAGCCATTCGGCAGGCTCTCGCCTGCATATGCGCCTGACGGGCGTCTTCGCGACCATCGCTCTGGTGCCCACGGTGCTGGTCGCGGTCTTCGCCGGTCTGACGATCAATATCGGTCTCGAAGGCTGGTTCTCCGAGCGGGTGCGCAACGTGGTGGGCGCCTCGCTTTCGGCCGCCGAAGCCTATGAAGAGGAACATCGACGCGACCTTGCAGCCGACGCGCTGACGTTGGCGGGCTATCTCAACGTCGCGCGCCAGGCCAGCTTCATGCTGTCGGACGGTGAGTTGCGGCAACTTCTGACCCAGGCCCAGGCCCGTGTCCAGCGCGGGCTGAAAGAGGCCTATGTCATTGACGGCACGGGCGAGATCAAGGCCCGCGGCGAACGCTCCTATCTGTTCGATTACGAGCAGCCCGCCGCGCCCGAGATCGCGCGCGCCGCCGCGGGCGAGACGGTCATCATCGAGGATTGGGACAATAACGAGTTCCGGGCACTGCTGGCGCTGGGCGCCTATGTCGACCGTTTCCTCTACATCTCGCGCAGCGTGGATGGCGAGTTGCTGAGCCTGCTGGACGACACCCAGGCCACCTCGCGCCTCTACCAGCAACTCGAAAGCGAGCGCGGGCGGGTGCTGTTCGAATTCGGGCTCCTTTATCTCGGCTTTGCGATGATCCTGATCCTGGCCGCGGTCTGGCTGGGCCTGTGGTTCGCCGAACGGCTGGCGCGTCCGGTGGGCCGTCTGGCAGGCGCGGCACAGCAGGTCGGCGCGGGCGATCTGGACGTGCGCGTGCGCGAAGAGGCGGGCGATGACGAGATCGCCATGCTGGGGCGGATGTTCAACCAGATGACCCGACAACTCAAACTGCAACGCGACGCGCTGCTGGAGAACAACCGCCAGACCGAAATGCGGCGACGGCTGTTCGATTCGGTGCTGTCCTCGGTCACCGCAGGCGTGATCGGGCTGGATGCCGAGGGTCGGGTCGAGTTCATGAACCGCTCGGCGCTGACGTTGCTGCAACTGGACGAGGCGCGCGACAACGGCCACGACCTGCGCGTCGCCGTGCCCGAATTTGCCGCGCTGTTCGACCGGCTGCGGGCCGAGCGCCGCGCCACCGCGCAAGAGGAAATCCGTCTGATCCGCAGCGGCAAGATGGAGAACCTGCTGGTCCGCATGGCCACGCGGCGCGGCGCGGACGGGCAGCGCGAGGGCTATGTGGTGGCGTTCGACGATGTCACCGACCTGGTGACCGCGCAGCGGATGGCCGCCTGGGGCGATGTCGCCCGCCGCATCGCGCATGAGATCAAGAACCCCCTGACCCCGATCCAGTTGTCGGCCGAACGCATCAAGCGCAAGTTCCGCCCGCTGGTGGGCGACCACGCCGAGGCGCTGGACCAGTATACGGACGTGATCGTGCGCCAGACCGGCGATCTGCGTCGGATCGTGGACGAATTCTCGAAATTCGCCCGCATGCCCGAGCCCGAGCGCAAGCCCGTCGACCTTGCCGCGCTGGTCCGCGATGCACTGGTCCTGCAGGAAAGCGGCCAGCCCGGGGTGCGCTTCGTCGCCGACCTGCCCGCGGGCGCGATGCCCGCCGAACTGGACCCGACGATGATCAGCCAGGCGCTGACCAACCTTCTCAAGAACGCAGGCGAGGCCATCGAGACGCGGACCGAAAAGGGCGTGCCCGAAGGCTTCGTGCCCGAGATCCGGCTGCGCCTTCTGAGCGAGGACGCCACCGGCCTGATCGAGATCGCCGACAATGGCATCGGTCTGCCCGAGGACCGCGCCCGGCTTTTCGAGCCCTATGTGACGACGCGCGACAGCGGCACCGGTCTGGGCCTGCCCATCGTCAGGAAGATCGTCGAGGAACATGGCGGCACGCTGGAACTGGTCGATGCCCCACCCTTCGTGCCCGGCGCGCATCGCGGCGCAATGGCGGTGATCCGCCTGCCGGTGGCCGCGGCCGGGCAGCCGACCGAACCTGTTATCAACGAAACCATGAAAGCGGTATCCGGGGAGTAGGACATGGGCGACATCCTGATCGTCGACGACGAGCGCGACATCCGCGAACTGATCGCGGACATCCTGCAGGACGAGGGCTACACGACACGGCTGGCCGCCACTTCGGATGCCTGCATGGCCGAGATCAATGCCGAACCGCCCGCGCTGATGATCCTGGATATCTGGCTGAAGGACAGCACCATGGACGGGATCGACATCCTGTCCCGGGTCAAGCGCGACAATCCCGACATTCCCGTGGTCATCATCTCGGGTCACGGCAATATCGAGATCGCGGTCGCCGCGATCAAGCAGGGCGCCTATGATTTCATCGAGAAGCCGTTCAACATCGACCAGCTTCTGGTGGTGACCCGCCGCGCGATGGAAGCCTCGCGCCTGCGCCGCGAGAACAACGAATTGCGCCGCAAGGACGTGGCCCAGGCCGAGATGATCGGGACAAGCCCGGCCTTCCGGGCGCTGAAATCCCAGCTCGACAAGGTGACCAAATCGAACGGCCGGGTGATGCTGAGCGGCCCTCCGGGCTGCGGCAAGGAGGTGGCGGCGCGCTATATCCATGCCCAGTCGAACCGCGCAGGCGGACCCTTCGTCGTGGTCAACTCGGCCTCGATCGAGCCCGAGCGGATGGAAGAGGTCCTGTTCGGTCGGGAGAGTCCCGCGCGCGGCGTGGAAGCGGGTCTTCTGGAACAGGCCCATGGCGGCATCCTCTATTTCGACGAGGTGGCCGACATGCCGCTGGGCACGCAATCCAAGATCCTGCGCGTGCTGGTCGATCAGCAGTTCCAGCGCGCGGGCGGCACCGACCGGGTGCGCGTCGATATCCGGGTCATTTCATCCACCACGCGCGACCTGCCCGCCGATATCGCGGCGGGCACATTCCGCGAGGAACTCTATCACCGCCTGAACGTGGTGCCGATCGAGGTGCCTGCACTGGACGAACGGCGCGAGGACATCCCCACCCTCGCCCGCCATTTCATTCAGGGTTTCAACCAGAGCCAGGGCCTGCCGCTGCGCGCGCTCGGCGAAGAGGCCGAGGCGCTGTTGCAGACCATGGCATGGCCCGGCAATGTGCGGCAGTTGAAGAACGTGATAGAGCGGGTGCTGATCCTGGGCGAAGGCAATGATCCGATCACCGCCGCGGAACTGCCCATGCCGGTCGAGGGCGCCGCCGATGAGGGGCGCCTGGTGCTGTCGGCGGGGCTGGCCACGCTGCCCTTGCGCGAGGCGCGCGAGTTGTTCGAACGCGAATACCTGCTGACCCAGATCAACCGCTTCGGCGGCAACATCTCGCGGACCGCGAATTTCGTCGGCATGGAACGCTCGGCACTGCACCGCAAGCTGAAATCCCTGGGCGTGGTCACCTCGCCGAAATCGGGCGCGCGGCTCGCCCATTTCGAGGACGAGGAAGAGGAGGCCCGCGCCGATTGACCGACAAGCGGGCTTCTGCGATGCATCGGGGGCGTGTTTCCCCAGTCGGGTGTCCTGAATGAAGGTGATCATCTGCGGCGCAGGCCAGGTCGGCTGGCAGATCGCCCGTCACCTTTCGGGCGAGAAGAATGACGTGACCATCGTCGATCTGAACGGCGACCTGATCCGCCGGGCAACCGATGCGCTGGACGTTCAGGGCATTGCGGGACACGCCTCCTATCCCGACATCCTGGAACGGGCGGGCGCGCGCGATGCCGACATGATCATCGCCGCCACCCAGTCCGACGAGGTCAACATGGTCACCTGCCAGGTGGCCCATTCGGTCTTTGCCATCCCGCGCAAGATCGCGCGGCTGCGCGCCGAATCCTACCTGACTGCGATCTATTCCGAGCTTTACCGCCGCGATCACCTGCCCATCGACGTGGTCATCAGCCCCGAGCGCGAGGTCGCCGAGGCGGCGCTGCAACGGATCGCGGCGCCTGCGGCCTTTGATACCGAGTATTTCCTGGGCGACCAGGCACAGCTTCTGGGGATCGCGCTCGATGCGGACTGCCCGGTACTCAAGACGCCGCTGCGCCAGTTGACCGACCTGTTCTCGACTCTGCGCGCGCTGGTGGTCGGCATCCGCCGCGACGAGACGCTGTTCGCGCCCGAACCCGGCGACCAGCTTTTCCCCGAGGATCAGGTCTATGTCTTCTCGCATGTCGAGGACGTGAACCGGACGCTGGAAATCTTTGGCAAGTCCACGAAAAAACAGGAGCGCGTGGTCATCATCGGCGGCGGCAATGTCGGGCTTTCCGTGGCCCAGGCGCTGGAAAGGCGTGAGGACCGGGTCCGCGCCAAGGTGATCGAGAAGGACCGCGCTCGCGCCGAGACGGCAGCCGATGCGCTGGAACGCACCATCGTCCTGCATGGCGACGGGCTGGATGTCAGCCTGCTGGAAGAGGCCAATGTCGATCGCGCCGACGCGGTTCTTGCGCTGACCGATGACGACAAGACCAACCTGCTGGCCGCGGTCCGGGCCAAGCTGTCGGGCTGCCCGATGGCGATCTGCCTGGTCAACGATCCCGCGCTGGTGCCGCTGATGGGACCTCTGGGCATCGACGCCTATATCAACCCGCGCGCCACCACGGTCAGTTCGATCCTGCGCCATGTCCGGCACGGCCGGGTGCGCAACGTCTATTCCATCGGCGATGCCGAGGCCGAGGTGATCGAGGCGCAGGTGCTGTCAACCTCGCCGATGGCGGGCAAGCGGGTGCAGGACATCGACTTTCCCGAGGGCGCGCTGATCGGCGGCGTGATGAAAGGCGACAGGGTGATCCGGCCCAAGGGCGACACCCGCATCGAGGAAGGCGACGTGGTGGCGATCTTTGCCTTGGCCGCCGATGTGCCCGAAGTGGAGCGCCTGTTGCAGGTCTCCATCGACTTCTTCTGAGACCATGCGGCGGCTTTACGATCTTCCGTTCCTGGTGATCCTGATGGGAATCGGGGCGCTGGCGATGTTCCTGCCGGTGGGCGTGGCGCTGGCGGAACGCGACTGGCTGACCGCGCGCAGCTTTTTCTATTCGGGGCTTCTGTTCAGCGTTCTGGCGGCAGTGCTGGGGCTGGCAACGATCGGCAACCGGGTGACGAACCAGGCCCGCAGTCACCTGCTGGCGATGCTGGGCTTCTACGGGCTGATGCCGCTGATGCTGGCCGTTCCCTTCGTCGAGGCGGTGCCCGGCGCGCGCTATCTTGACGGCTATTTCGAGATGATCTCGAGCCTGACCACCACGGGGGCCACGCTTTACGACGACCCCGCGGCCCTGTCCTCGGGGCTGCATCTGTGGCGGGCATTGGTCGGCTGGCTGGGCGGGTTCTTCATCTGGGTGACGGCAATCTCGATCCTCGCACCGATGAACCTGGGCGGGTTCGAGGTCACGGCAGGTCCCGGCGGCGCGCGGCAACTCGGCGCAACGGGGCCGGGCACGGGCCGGTCCGCCGACCCGCGCGGACGGCTCCTGCGCTTTGCCCGCCGCTTCGCGCCGATCTATCTGGGGCTGACCGCCAGCCTGTGGGTGCTGATGCTGGTCGCGGGCGAGGGTCCGCTGGTGGCAGCCTGCCATGCGATGTCGGTGCTGGCGACTTCGGGCATCTCGCCGGTGGGCGGCGTGCCCGGCGGCCAGAGCGGCTTTGCCGGCGAGCTGTTCCTGTGGGGCTTCTTCATCTTCGCCTTCACCCGACAAAGCTTCATGCTGGATCTGCGCCCCGAAAGCTGGCGTGCGCTGGGCTCGGACATGGAGTTGCGGATGGGGGTGGTGATCGCTTGGGCGGTGACGCTGTTCCTGTTCTCACGCCACTGGCTGGCCGCCTACGAGGGCGCGGTCGAGGAAAGTTCGGTGGCGGCGCTGCGGGCGCTGTGGGGGGCGGTCTTCACGGTGACTTCGTTCCTGACCACCACGGGCTTCGTCTCGTCCGACTGGGCCGAGGCGCAGACCTGGTCGGGACTGGCCACGCCGGGGTTGATCCTGGTCGGGCTGGCGGTGTTCGGCGGCGGGGTGGCGACGACCGCAGGCGGGGTCAAGCTTCTGCGCATCTACGCGCTTTACAAGCACGGGGTGCGCGAGATGGAAAAGCTGATCCATCCTTCCTCGGTCGGCGGCGCCGGAGCCTTTGCGCGGCGCATCCGACGCGAGGGCGCGCAGATCGCCTTTGTCTTCTTCATGCTCTTCGCGCTGTCGGTGGCGGTGACCATGGTGGCGCTGGGCGCGGCCGGGATCGGGTTCGACGCGGCAATGGTGCTGACCGTGGCGGCGCTGACCACCACCGGCCCACTGGCCGCCGCGACGACCGAACCCGCGCTGTCCTATGCCGCGCTGGGCGACGGGGCGCGGATGGTGCTGGCCGCCGCCATGGTGGTGGGTCGGCTGGAGACGCTGGCGATCATAGCGCTACTGAACCCAGAATTCTGGCGCAACTGAGCCGCGGCCACGTTTTTTTCGGATCGCCGACCCATCAAGGGGGGTGGAAAGTCCTGAAACCTCGCGACATACTCGCCCCGAGGGAACGGCTTCTGTCCATCCTGGGGCAGGTCCAGACAACAAGGGCAAGAAACGAATGGCTGCCGACAAGCAGAATTTGCAGGACGCATTCCTTAACCATGTTCGCAAGACCAAGGTGCCGGTCACGATCTTCCTGATCAACGGCGTCAAGTTGCAGGGCGTGATCACCTGGTTCGACAATTTCTGCGTTCTGCTGCGCCGTGACGGGCAGTCGCAGCTTGTCTACAAGCATGCGATCTCGACGATCATGCCTTCGCAGCCGATCAATCTTTACGACGGTGAGGATTGAGTCCCTCTGACCTTCTGGAGCATGGCCCCCAGGTGACGCGCGCCTGGGTGCTGCATCCCGATATCGCATCGGACCGCACGCGGCGCGATGCCCGGCCCGCGCTTGAGGAAGCGGTGGCGCTCGCCGCGGCCCTGCCCGGCCTTGATGTGGCCGGGTCCGAGATCGTGCCGCTGGCCAAGGTGCGGCCGGGCTGGCTGTTTGGTTCGGGCAAGATCGAGGATCTGGGCACCCGGCTCAAGGCCGCCGAGGTCGAACTGGTGCTGATCGACGGTCCCGTGACCCCGGTGCAGCAGCGCAACCTGGAACGGGAGTGGAAGGTCAAGATCCTCGACCGGACCGGGTTGATCCTGGAAATCTTCGCCGACCGCGCCCGCACCCGCGAGGGCGTGTTGCAGGTCGAACTGGCCGCGCTGTCCTATCAGCGCACGCGGCTGGTGCGGGCCTGGACCCACCTTGAACGCCAGCGCGGCGGCCTTGGCTTCGTGGGCGGCCCCGGCGAGACCCAGATCGAGGCGGACCGCCGCGCCATCGACGAGGCGATCGTTCGGCTGAAGCGGCAGCTTTCCAAGGTGGTGCGCACGCGCGACCTGCACCGCGCCGCGCGCCGCAAGGTGCCGTTCCCGGTGGTGGCGCTGGTGGGCTATACCAACGCGGGCAAGTCGACGCTGTTCAACAGGCTGACCGGGGCGGAGGTTCTGGCCAAGGACATGCTGTTTGCCACGCTCGACCCGACCATGCGCAGCATCACGCTGCCCAGCGGGCTGAAGGTGATCCTGTCCGACACGGTGGGCTTCATCTCGGACCTGCCGACGCAACTGGTCGCGGCCTTCCGCGCCACGCTGGAGGAGGTGCTGGAAGCCGATCTGATCCTGCATGTGCGCGACATCGCCCATCCCGACACCGAGTCCCAGGTCGCCGATGTCCGCGCGATCCTGACCGATCTGGGCGTTACCGAGGAGACGCCGCAGATCGAGCTGTGGAACAAGACCGACCTGATCGAGCCCGGGCAGCGCGAGGCGCTGGCGGCGGTGGCGGCCCGGCATGAAGGGGTGCGCACGATCTCGGCCTGGACAGGCGAGGGGATCGAGGGGCTTCTGGAGGCGATCACCGCGGCACTGGACGAAACGCGCGTGCGGCGCGAGGTGAATCTGGGCTTTTCCGACGGGCGGCGGCGGGCCTGGCTTTATGCCGAAGGCGTGGTCGAAGCCGAGCAACAGGGCGAGGACGGCGTCGTTCTGACGGTCAACTGGACCGCGCGGCAGGAACAGAGGTTCCGGGCACTGACCGGGGAATAGCCGCCGCGCGGATAAAAAATGGCGGCCCGAAAGCCGCCAGTTTGTGCATCATCCCGAACGAAGGGTCGTGATCGTCATCGCGGGGGAAGGCGTCGGTCACGCACCGGCACCGGAATCGGCGCCAGCGCCTCGGCCAGCCCACGCACACGCTCCGGCTGGCGCCGGCCGCGCGAACCGTCATTCCCGTCGCGTGCCATGGACATCACCGCGATGCCGAACTGCACGCCCGAGAAGACGATACCGTTGAAGAGGAACAGCAGCACCGCCGCCAGCCACCCGCCCGAGACATGGGTGACAAGGTGCCAGAGATTGGCCACGTTGAAATGGAGCAGCAGCGCCACGAAGACGAATGACAGGATGAAACCTATGATCGTCTGACGAATATAAAGGCTGATCAGTGTGGGCATGGACCGACTCCGTTGCTTCCCACTATTAGGTAGCCATTCATGGAGCGATTCCAAGAAGAATCTCGCACCCCCCTATTCGGATCATGCGGCCTGGGCGTTTCAGAACGCCTCGGGTCGGGCTTCCCGCGCCATGTGGTCCAGCACCGCATTGACGAATTTGGGCTCGCGGCCCTCGGGAAAGAACGCCTTGGCGACATCGACATACTCGGTGATGACCACCTTGGGCGGTGCCTTGCCGTCCACCAGTTCGGCGCCCGCGGCGCGGAACAGCGCGCGCAGCGTCGGGTCGATGCGCGCGATCGGCCATTTCGCCACCAGCGCCCGGTCGGTCATCTGGTCGATCTTCGCCTGCCAGGTCACCGCCCCTTCCAGCGTGGCGCGGAACAGCTCGACATCACCCTCGGCCAGTTCCTCGCCTTCCTCGTAGGAGGCCCCGAAGCGCCATGTCTCGAACTCGCGGCAGACGGCGTCCACGCTCTGGCCCGATTGCTCCATCTGGAACAGCGCCTGCACGGCGTAAAGCCGGGCGGCGGATTTCATCTGGCGGCGTTCGGCGGCAGAGGTCATGCGCGGTCCGCCCCCTCGGCGATCTGGAACCCGCCCGAGGGCCGGAAGCCGACGCCACGGGTTTCGCCGCCCCAGCGCCGGGCCAGCGCGATCAGGTGCAGCGCCGCCGCGGCCGCGCCGCCGCCCTTGTCCATGTCCGCGGGGTTCGCCCGTTCAAGCGCCTGTTCGTGGTTTTCCACGGTCAGGATCCCGTTGCCGATCAGCGCGCCCTGAAGCCCCAGCAGCATCAGCCCGCGCGAGCTGTCGTTGCAGACGGTTTCATAATGGCTGGTCGCGCCGCGGATCACGCAGCCCAGCGCCACATAGCCGTCGAAATTCGACAGCCGATGCGCCAGCGCGATTGCGGGCGGCAGTTCCAGCGCGCCGGGCACCTCGATCAGGTCATGGGTGGCGCCCGCGGCGTCCAGTTTCGCCCGCGCGCCCGCGATCAGCATCTCGGCAATGTCGCGATAGAAGGGCGCGACCGCGATCAGCAGCTTTACCGGCCGGTCAAAGACGGGCAGCGGCAGGATGTGGTGGGGATCCTGGTCGGCCATGTCTCAGCCCTCCATCTCGATCTTGCGGGTGCCCGCTATGGACAGCCCGTAGCCCTCAAGCCCGACGACGCGCGGCAGGGGCGAATTGGTCAGAAGCGTCAATTCATGCAGCCCCAGCGCGGCCAGGATCTGCGCGCCCAGCCCGTACTGGCGCAGTGTCTGGGGCGAGACCCCGCCGCCGCCAAGCTTCATCGTGGTGTCACGCAGCAATACGACCACACCGCGCCCTTCGGCGGCAATGATCTCCATCGCGCGCGCAAGCTCGCCCGCGGGGTGCGGCCCAAGGCCAAGCACGTCCTGCAACGGGTCAAGCGCGTGCATCCGCACCAGCACCGGACCGGGTGCGGCGATGTCGCCCTTGGTCAGCACCACATGCTCGGCGCCCTGGGTCACATCGGCGAAGATGCGCATCAGCCAGTCGCCGCCATGGGCCGAGGTCACTTGCCGCGCGGCGGTTTCGTTCACCAGATTATCGTGGCGGCGGCGATAGGCGATCAGGTCGGAAATCGTGCCGATCTTGAGTCCGTGCCGCTGGGCAAAGGCCACAAGGTCGGGCAGCCGCGCCATCGAGCCGTCCTCGTTCATGATCTCGCAGATCACGCCCGAGGGGTTCAGCCCCGCCAGCCGCGCGACATCGACCGCCGCCTCGGTATGGCCCGCACGCACCAGAACGCCGCCATCGCGCGCGCGCAGCGGGAAGATATGGCCGGGCGTGGCGATATCGGCCGCGGTCTTGCCCGCGTCGATGGCCACGGCCACGGTGCGGGCGCGGTCATGGGCGGAAATGCCGGTGGTCACACCCTCGCGCGCCTCGATCGAGACGGTGAAGGCGGTCTCGTGGCGGCTGGAATTGTAGGACGCCATCAGCGGCAGGCCCAGCGCATCGACCCGCTGGCCGGTCAGCGTCAGGCAGATCAGCCCGCGGCCATGGGTGGCCATGAAATTGATCGCCTCGGGCGTGGCCATCTGGGCGGGGATGACCAGATCGCCCTCGTTCTCGCGGTCCTCGTGATCGACAAGGATGAACATCCGCCCGTTGCGCGCATCCTCAAGGATCTCCTCGGTCGAGGAGATGGCGTCGCGGAAGTTTTCCTGATCGGATGCGGAGGTCTCGGTGGTCATGGTCTGCCCGTCTTTGGCTGTCGCGAGGCAGATAGACCATCGCAAGACAGAGCGCCAGAGGGCGCGCTTATCCCGCGGCCTCGGCCAGCCGGGCGACATAGCGCGCCAGCGTGTCGATCTCCAGATTCACCCGGTCGCCCACCCGCGCCAGCCCCCAGGTCGTGGCCTGTTTGGTATGGGGGATGAAATTGACGCCGAAGCTGGCGCCCTCGACCTCGTTCACGGTCAGCGAGGTGCCGTTCAGCGCGACCGAGCCCTTGGGCGCGATGAACTTCGCCAGCACATCGGGCGCGCGAAAGGTGATGCGCGTGCTGTCGCCCTCGTCCACCATCGCGACGATCTCGGCCAGCCCGTCGACATGGCCCGACACGATATGCCCGCCCAGTTCGTCGCCGACACGCAAGGCGCGTTCCAGGTTCATCCGGCTCCCCTCGGCCCAACCGCCCAGATTGGTCTTGGACAGCGTCTCGGCCGAGATCGAGACCGCGAACCAGCCGCCCCTCTCGTCCCGGCCCCGGTCGGTCACCGTCAGGCAGACGCCGTCGCAGGCGATCGAGGCGCCGATCTCGATGGTCTCGGGCGCATAGCCGCAGCCGATCCGCGCGGTCAGGTCGCCGCGCTTTTCCAGCGCGCGGACGGTGCCGATATCGGTGATGATGCCGGTGAACATGGCGCTTGGCTCCTTCTGCGGTTCTGCGCCCGACCTAGCGGCTGGCCGCGTGCAGGGCAAGCGCCGCGGGGACACAGGCCACGGGACCGCGACCGGCTGACATACCCGGCGACCGACAGGATGCCGTTCGCGTCCGGTTCCTGCCTTCGGCGGCGTTCCCCGGCGCGGCGGACAGGCAACACCTTCGACTTGCCGGAACAGAGGCGCAAGGACGGGGCTGGCCCGAAGACCCGCGGCCCTGTATCGTAAGCGCAAAATATCGTGACAGTTCCAAGCTGTCCGGGACGACCCTGAGGCAGTTTCAAGCAAGAACAAGGACGCCGAGCAGTGAGAGTCATGTATTCCCGGGGGGCGAGGGCCGTGGCCCTTCTTGCCCTCGTGGCGACCGTGAGTGCCTGCGGCCTGCCGCGCTCAGGCCCCAACAAGCGCGAGATCTTTTCCGGAGCGATCCAGAAACAGGGCGATTCCTTTGTGGTCGCGGTCAATGACCATGTGACACGGGCAACCGCGGTGGTCCCGGCCATCGGCTTTCCGCCCGAGTTCCGCGGCGCAGGCCTCGTCACCGCCGACATCATCCAGCCGGGCGACGTTCTGGGTCTGACCGTCTACGAGAATGTCGACGATGGAATCCTTGCCCGCCAGGGCGCCAGCGCCGCGCTGCTGAACGAGGTGCAGGTGGACGATGCAGGGTTCATCTTCATTCCCTATGCCGGGCGGATCCGCGCGGCGGGCAACACGCCCGAGCGGCTGCGTCAGATCGTGACCGAGAAGCTCGACGCCCAGACCCCCGATCCGCAGGTCGTGGTGCGCAGGCTGGCGGGCGACGGGGCGACCGTATCGGTCGTGGGCGGCGTCGCGGGCCAGGGCGTCTACCCGATCCAGCGCCCCAACCGCACGCTCTCCGGCATGCTGGCCACCGCAGGCGGCCTCTCGATCCCGCCCGAAGTGGCGCGCATCTCGGTGCTGCGCGGCAGCCAGCGCGGCGATGTCTGGTTCCAGGATCTCTACAGCCACCCCCAGATCGACATCGCCCTGCGCAACGGCGACCGCATCCTCGTCGAGCGCGACACCCGCGCCTTTACCGCGCTCGGCGCGATGGGTGCCCAGCGCCGGGTTCCGTTCGAGACGCAGAACCTGTCGGCGATCGAGGCGATCGCCCAGGTGGGCGGGCTGAATACCGGGCTGGCCGATCCCAAGGGCGTCTTCGTGATGCGCAACGAATCGCAAGAGGTGGCCCAGATGGTTCTGGGCCGCGCCGACCTGATCGGCGAACAGCGCATGGTCTATGTGCTGGATCTGACCCAGCCCAACGGGATGTTCCTGGCCCGCGATTTCGCGATCCGCGACGGTGACACGGTCTATGTGACCGAGGCGCCCTTCGTGCAGTGGCAGAAGACGCTGAACGCGATCACGGGCACGGCGGGCACGGCGAACAACCTGACCAACCTTGCGGACGGCAACTGACCGGGGCGATGCGCCCCGACCGCGATAGCGACGCCGCCGGGGGGCAGATCCCTCGGCGGCTTTTCGTTTTCAATGGCGGCTTCCTGACCGGGCGGCGGGTGCGGCGCATCCTGATGCTGGCCGGCCACGAGATCCGGCTTGGCCTGCCCGGCCCCGACGATCTGGTGGCAGTCTGGGGCGCGCGGCCGAGTGCGGGGCGCGGGCTTGCGGTGGCGACGGCTCGCAAGGCGGGCGTTCTGCGCATCGAGGATGCGTTCCTGCGCTCTCGGTCCTGCCGGGGCGGGCGCGGGGTGCGGGCGGGCCGCTGGGGCTGATGCCCGACCGGCGGGGGGGTGCATTTCGACCCGTCCTGCCCGTCCGATCTGGAACATCTGCTGGCCACCCACCCGCTGGACGACACCGCGCTGCTGGACCGGACACGGGCGGCCATCGGGCGGCTCAGGCAGGGCATCTGAGCAAATACACGGGCTTCGACCCGGCCAGACCGGTTCCCGAACCCGGCTATGTTCTGGTGATCGACCAGAGCCGGGGCGATGCCTCGGTCGGCACAAGCGGCGCGGATGCCGGCACCTTCCGCGAGATGCTGGCGATGGCGCAGATCGACACCCCCGGCGCGCTGGCCGCCCATGCCTGGCTCTGGCGCTAGCGCCCCGACCCGGGCGACGGGCCGGGGGCAGGTTCATCCGACTAGGCGTCGTCGGACAGCAGCGCCTTCCAGATCAGCGCACCGATGGCCGCCCCGATCAGCGGCGCCACCCAGAACAGCCAGAGCTGGCCCAGCGCCCCGGTCTCGGCAAAGACTGCCACGGCAGTCGAGCGCGCCGGGTTGACCGAGGTGTTGGTCACCGGGATCGAAACCAAGTGGATCAGCGTCAGCCCAAGCCCGATCGCGATGGGCGCAAAGCCAGCCGGGGCGCGCGCCGAGGTCGAGCCCAGGATGATGATGAGGAAGGCCGCGGTCAGCACGATCTCGGCCAGCAGCGCGGCGACCATGCCATAGCCCCCCGGCGAGAGCGTGCCATAGCCGTTCGAGGCAAAACCGCCCGCCGTCCAGTCGGGCGCGCCCGAGGCGATGAGGAACAGCACCACCGCCGCCGCAAAGCCGCCCACCACCTGCGCCGCCCAATAGGGCAGCAACTCGCCCCAGCCGAAGCGGCCGCCCAGCGCAAGGCCCAGCGAGACGGCGGGGTTGAAATGGCCGCCCGAGATATGACCGACCGCATAGGCCATGGTCATCACGGTCAGACCGAAGGCGATGGAGACGCCGACAAAGCCGATCCCGAGGTCTGGAAAGCCCGCCGCCAGCACCGCGCTGCCGCAGCCGCCGAAGACGAGCCAGAATGTGCCGAAGAATTCGGCCGATAGTTTCTTGATCATGTCGCACCTTTTGGAGCGTTGAAATACTGGGCGTCCTGAAACTCGGGAAAACTCCGCCCGAAGACGGCCCCGCACTGGTCCGAATACACGCATCCTCCGCGGCCTGGCCCGGAGGATGCAAAAGGATTGTGGCAGTTTGTCGCAGGACGCAAGCGCCTTGACGGAGGACCGCGCCGGTCAGGCCCGTTCCCAGCGATGCATCACGTCGCCGCCGATGGCGCGGGTCTCGATCAGGCGGAATCGTGGCGCCTCGGCCAGCCGCGCCAGCCCCAGCGCGCCCAGCGCAGGCCGCCCCTCGGCGCCCAGCGCCAGCCCGGCGGTAAAACCGACAAGCTCGTCCACCAGACCCGCCGACAGCAGCGCGGCGGCCAGGCTGCCGCCGCCCTCGCAGAACACCCGCGTCAGCCCCGCCGCGCCCAGCGCGCGCAGCACCGCGGCCGGGTCGAGCTGACCGCCCGGGCCGATGGTCCCCTCGATCAGCCGCGCGCCCAGCCCTTGCCAGTGACTGCGGCGGTCGGGCGTGGCATCGGGGCCATGGCACAGCCACAGCGGCACCGCAGCGGCCGTCGTCGCAAGCCGCCCCTCCGCCGGCAGGTCGAGCCGCCGGGACAGCACCACGCGCACCGGCTGATGCGCCACGCCCAGACCCCGCACGGTCAGATCCGGATCGTCGGCCCGCGCGGTGCCGCCCCCCACCATCACCGCGTCATGCCGGGCGCGCTGGGCATGGACCAGGCGTCGCGCGCCCTCGCCGGTGATCCAGCGGCTTTCGCCCGTCGCGGTGGCAATCCGCCCGTCGAACGACGTGGCCAGTTTCAGCGTGACCGCGGGCCGTCCCTCGATCCGGTTCAGCAGGAAGCCGCGATGCGAGCGCCGGGCGGCCTCGGCCAATACGCCGGTCTCGACCGCGATGCCGGCCGCGCGCAGGATCGCATGGCCGCGCCCGGCCACCCTGGGATCGGGGTCTTCCAGCGCGGTGACCACGCGGGCCACGCCCGCCGCCACCAGCGCCTCGGCGCAGGGCGGCGTCGCGCCGTGATGGGCACAGGGCTCCAGGCTGACATAGGCCGTGGCCCCGCGCGCCGCCGCGCCCGCCTGGGCCAGCGCCAGGGGTTCCGCATGCGGCCGCCCGCCCGGCGCGGTCCAGCCGCGCCCGACGATCCGTCCCCCGTTCACGATCACGCAGCCGACGGCGGGGTTCGGCCAGACCCGCCCCTGCCCGCGCGCGCCCAGCGCCAGCGCCAGCGCCATGAACCGCGCGTCGTCCCTTGCGCTCACTCCTCGGCCGCGGCGCCGGGGCGAAGCTCGCTCACGAACTTGTCGAAATCGTCCGCCGCCTGGAAGTTCTTGTATACGCTGGCAAATCGCACATATGCGACGGTGTCGATCCGGGCCAGCGCCTCCATCACGATCTCGCCGATGGTCTTCGAGGGGATGTCGGTCTCGCCCATGCTTTCCAGCCGCCGCACGATGCCCGACACCATCTGGTCGATCCGCTCGGGATCGACGGGGCGTTTCTGCAATGCGATACGGACCGAGCGTTCCAGCTTGTCGCGGTCGAAATCCTCGCGCCGTCCGTTCGACTTGATGACCACGAGATCGCGCAACTGCACCCGCTCATAGGTGGTGAAACGCCCGCCGCAGGCCGGGCAGAAGCGGCGTCGCCGGATCGCCACATGGTCTTCGGCGGGGCGTGAATCCTTCACCTGAGTGTCGATATTTCCGCAGAACGGGCAGCGCATGGCCTCTCCCTCGGTGGTGCTGAAATGTTTTCCACAGCGACTATAGGGGAGCCTCAAGGATTTGGGTAGTGGCCTTTTCATCCCCTAGATATGGGGCAAACAGGGTGCATCACGCCCCCGCCGCCCCGGCGGGGAGGCCCGGGCAGAGGGCGGGACGGGGAACCGCGACGCGGCGCGACTCGGGGTTAACGGGCTTGTCCGGCAGGGCCGGGACAATCGGAAACGCATATGATTTCCATATGAATTCCATATGACCTTTTGCGGAGGGGCGGGCGGTTAACGGGGCGGGCGGCGCGCAACGGGGGGCGGGACGGGTTGGCACCCACCCTACGGGGGTCGCCGGGGCCGGATGGGCGCGGCACGCGGTTCAGAGATCCAGCCGACCCTGTGCGCCGCGGTCTTCTTCGCGCGCGGCGCGCTTGAAGGTGTCGTCGCGGCGGGCGGGCAGCCTGACGGCGCGGTCGCGGAGCGCGAGCGCCTCTTCGATGGTGACGATCTGGATGCGGGGCACGGGGTCGAAGCCGTCCATCTGGTAGAGCCCCGCGGCGGCGGCCTCGGCGGTCATGGTCTTCCTGGGCGGGGTCAGGGTCAGGAAGATGCCGATCTCGGCCCCTTCGCGTTCGATCACGCCGCGCAGGTCGCGGATCATCGAAACGCCGACATTGTCGCCCGCCTTGACGCTGACCACGGCGCGCGACGTCTTGCCGAAATAGATGTTGCCGTCGATCCCGCGATCCGCGCCCTTCTTGCCCAGATTGCCGGGCTGGGCATTGATGAGGGACAGCGCCCATTTCTCGAACTCGAAATAGTAGTTCTTGTCCTCGCGCCCCCGATTTGCCATGTCGCGGGCACCGGCCAGATCCTGCGGCACGCCATGGGTGGTGAACTGCACCTTGGGGAAGGCGTCGCGCAGGCGTTTCTCGATCAGGCCGATGGCCAGATGGGTGACGTCGATGCCGATCCACTGGCGACCCAGCTTTTCGGCGGCGTGGACGGTGGTGCCGCAGCCGCAGAACGGATCCAGCACCAGATCGCCGGGATTGGACGAGGCGGCGACGATGCGTTCCAGAAGGGCCACGGGTTTCTGGGTGGGGTAGCCGAGGCGTTCCTGGGCCTGGGAGTTGATCGGTCGGATATCATCCCACGAGTCAGAGCAAGGAACGCCGGGCATTTCATCAAGGTAACGCTTATAGCGCGGCACTCCTCCGGGCTTCGGTTGAACAATCCGACCCTCCACTATCAATCGCGCCATGTTCTCTTTGCTATAGCGCCAATGTCGGGAAACACCCATTACTTCATAATAGGCGTTCCCTTTCGCTGCACCGCCTGGGCCAGTGAGGTTGTCGAGCATGAAGCGGCGCCCATCAGGGTCAACGCCCGTGTATTTGCTTCTTACATATTCCTCGTCATAGGCAGCGAACGGTTGATTAGGCTCCAGACCCATTGATTTCAGGTCTTTGGCGTGATTCAGGCTCCGCGAGGAGACCTGATCTATGAGCAATCTTTACTGGCTGACCGAGGCG
>NZ_SLVM01000008.1 GCF_004339675.1 Rhodovulum steppense | reverse complement strand
CTCCGACCGCGGAGCGCAGGACCTGCCGATCCGCTGCACCGAGCGCCCGGCCGATGCCGACGTGGATCCCTCCGTCGGCACGGTCGGCGATTCCTGCGACAACGCGCTGGCCGAGAGCGTGATTGGCCTGTTCAAGACCGAGGTCATCAAGCAGCTCGGGCCATGGAAAAACCTCCAGCACGTCGAGTGGGAGACCATGCACTGGGTCGACCGGTACAGCACCGAACGCCTGCATGGCGCCATCGGCTGCATCCCCCCCGCCGAGGCCGAACTGCGCCACCTTGAACCACCCGAGACCATCGGTATGGTCGCCTGACCCGTTGAACGAAACGCCCTCCGGCAAACCCGGGGAGATTCAGGCTGACGCAACCGTGTCCTCGCCACTGCCTGAGATCGTTCCTCCTGATTTGCAGACCCCTCGCGCAGGTGCATGTCTCGTCTTGGTCTTCCCGGCCGGGCTGGTGTAGGATGACCAGGCTAGGGAAGGGAACACTAATGGCCAAGACGAAACCCAGGCTGACAGAACTCGATCCTGTCTGGAAACGCATCTGCGACGAGGCCGCGACGGCTGTGGCGGACGAGCCTCTGCTGGGCGGCCTGATGCATTCGAGCCTGTTGCATCATGGCGGGCTCGACGATGCGCTGGCCTACCGCTTCGCACTGAAACTGTCTTCAGGCGAGATGTCCGAGCAGTTGCTGCGAGAAATTGCCGCTGCCGCCTATGCCGCCGACCCTGGGTTGGGCAAGGCCGCACGCGCCGATATTGCGGCAGTCTACGATCGCGATCCTGCGTGCCACCGCTTCATCCAGCCGATCCTGTTCTTCAAGGGCTTTCAGGCGTTGCAGGCCTATCGCGTGGGCCACTGGCTCTGGCAGAACGGACGGCGCGACATGGCCTATTTCGTGCAGATGCGCGTTTCCGAAGCCTTCGGCGTCGACATCCATCCCGCCGCGCGGATGGGCAAGGGCATCATGATCGACCACGCCCATTCCATCGTGATCGGGGAAACCGCTGTGGTGGGCGACAATGTCTCGATGCTGCACTCGGTGACGCTGGGCGGCACCGGCAAGGACAAGGGCGACCGCCATCCCAAGATCGGCCATGGCGTGCTGATCGGGGCAGGGGCGAAGGTGCTGGGCAACATCACGGTCGGCTGCTGCTCGCGCATCGCGGCCGGGTCGGTGGTGTTGCAGGACGTGCCGCCGAAATCGACGGTTGCGGGCGTTCCGGCGAGGATCGTGGGCGAGGCGGGTTGCGAACAACCTTCGGTCACTATGGACCAGTTGCTCGGCGGTAAGGGCGTGTAGGACCGATCCGGGCGGGGTTCCCCGCCCGGCACCTCAGGCCAGCATCGCCATCGGGTTCTCCAAGTTGTCCTTGATCGTCTGGAGCAGCTCGGCCCCAAGCGCGCCGTCGATCACCCGATGATCGACGCTCAGTGTAACCGACATGACAGTGGCGGCTGCGATTTCGCCGCTCTCGGTGACGACGGGTCTGCGACCCCCCGCGCCAACGGCCAGAATCGCGCCATGCGGCGGGTTGATGACCGCGTCGAAACTGTCGATCCCGAACATTCCCAGATTGGAAATCGCGAAGCTGCCGCCCTGGTATTCGTGGGGGGCGAGCTTGCGGTCGCGGGCGCGGGCGGCAAGGTCCTTCATTTCCGCCGATAGCTGGCTGAGGCTCTTGACCTCGGCATCTCGCAGGACCGGCGTGAACAATCCGCCCTCGATGGCGACGGCCACCGCCACGTCGGACGGCTTCAGTCGCAGGATCCGGTCGCCAGCCCATATTGCGTTGGCCGCGGGCACCTGTTGCAGCGCCAGGGCGCAGGCCTTGATGATGAAATCGTTGACGCTGAGCTTGACGCCGCGCTTGTCCAGTTGCGCATTGAGTTGCGTGCGGAAGTCCAGCAGCGGGTCGAGCAGGATATCCCGGCGCAGGTAGAAATGCGGGATGGTCTGTTTGGCCTCGCTGAGCCGCGCGGCGATGGTCTTGCGCATCCCGTCGAGCGGGATTTCCTGATACTCTCGGTCGGCATAAAGCCGCGCGACCGCCGCCGCATCGGCCGCGGCGAGGAGGGGGGCAGGGGCGGCGGCGGCGGGTTCTGGCGCGGGGGTGGGCGAAGGCGCCGAGGCTTCGCCCGCGGGCGCGGCGCCGGGTTCGGCAGCCTCGACATCGGCCCTGACGATCCGCCCGCGGGGTCCGGTTCCCGCGATCTGCGCAAGCTCGATCCCCTTTTCCGCGGCGATCCTGCGGGCAAGCGGCGAGGCGAAAACGCGCCCGCCCGTGTCTGTCCCTTGCGCTGGGGGGGCGACCGGCGCGGGGCCCCCGCCGGAGGCCGCCTTGTCGGCCGCGTCGGCCGTTCCGGCCTCCGGGGCGCGTGGCGCCGGGGGCGCCTCCGCGGTCAGCGTGGTGGCGCTTTCGGTCTCGTCGAGCAGAAGGGCGATGGGGGTATTGACCTTGACGCCCTCGGTTCCGGCGGCCACGAGCAACTTGCCCACCCGGCCTTCATCGACGGCCTCGACCTCCATCGTGGCCTTGTCGGTCTCGATCTCGGCGATCAGATCGCCTGCCGCGACCCTGTCGCCTTCCTTGATGAGCCATTTCGCGAGCGTGCCCTCTTCCATCGTGGGCGACAGCGCGGGCATCAGGATTTCCGTGGGCATGGTGTTCCTCAGTTCCGAAGGACGGTGATCAAGATGTGAGGATTGTCACCAATCTCAATCTTGTAGGGATTGCCAGAGAGACGCCCGTCCAAGGAGCGCGCGCGCTGAATGGCCCCTTTTCGTCGATTAACATAACAGGCCGCCAATTCCTCGATATTCAAGAAGCGAGCCAATAGCGCTCGCCCAAAGGCCGCCACATCCTTCGTGCTCATTTGATGGCTTGGAACCGTTATCTCATCGACAAGTGACAAGCCGTCAAACAGTTGGACCCTCCATTGAGACGCCATGTGCACCCTCAGCGGTAACAGACCTGCTTCACGGCCTCGATGACCTCTTTCGTGGTCACCAGCGCGAGCTTTTCGAGGTTCGCGGCATAGGGCATCGGCACGTCCTTGCCGGTGCAGTTGATCACCGGCGCATCGAGCCAGTCGAAGGCCTGTTGCATCAGCACCGCCGAGATGTGGTTGCCGATCGAGCAGACCGGGAAGCCCTCTTCGATGGTGACGCAGCGATTGGTCTTCTTCACGCTTTCGATGACGGTCGCGGTGTCGATGGGGCGCAGGGTGCGCAGGTCGATCACTTCGGCCTCGATGCCTTCCTTCGCGAGCGCCTCGGCCGCTTCGAGCGCGTAGGTCATGCCGATGCCGAAGCTGACCAGCGTCACGTCCGAGCCTTCGCGCCAGATCCGGGCCTTGCCGAAGGGGATGGTGAAATCGTCCAGCTGCGGCACCTCGAAGGAGCGGCCGTAGAGGATTTCGTTTTCCAGGAAGATCACCGGGTTCGGGTCACGGATCGCGGTTTTCAAGAGGCCCTTGGCATCGGCTGCCGAATAGGGCTGGACGACCTTGAGGCCGGGAATGTGGGCATACCACGCGGCATAATCCTGGCTGTGCTGGGCGGCGACGCGGGCGGCCGCACCGTTCGGGCCGCGGAAGACGACGGGGCAGCCCATCTGCCCGCCCGACATGTAGAGCGTCTTGGCCGCCGAATTAACGATCTGGTCCATCGCCTGCATGGCGAAGTTGAAGGTCATGAACTCGACGATGGGGCGCAGGCCCCCGAATGCCGCGCCGACGGCGAGCCCGGCGAAACCATGCTCGGTGATCGGCGTGTCGATCACGCGGCGCGCGCCGAATTCGTCCAGAAGCCCCTGGCTGATCTTGTAGGCGCCCTGATACTCGGCGACCTCCTCGCCCATCAGGAACACCGTGCCGTCGCGGCGCATTTCCTCGGCCATGGCGTCGCGCAGCGCCTCGCGGACGGTTGTGGATTTCATCGGCGTGCCGGCGGGGATTTCCGGGGCCGGGGCGGGTGCCTTCGGCTGGGCCGGGGCGGCGGCCGGCGCGGGGCCCCCCTTGGGGGCCGCCTTGCCGACCGCGTCGGCCCGTCGGGCCTCGGGCACGGCGTCGGAGGTTTCGCCCTCGGCCAAGAGCAGCGCGATGGGGGTGTTGACCTTGACCCCGTCGGTGCCCGCCCGGATCAGGATCGCGCCGAGGATGCCGTCATCCACCGCCTCGAATTCCATCGTGGCCTTGTCGGTTTCGATCTCGGCGAGGATATCGCCCGCCGCGACCTTGTCGCCCTCCTTGACCAGCCATTTGGCCAGCGTGCCTTCTTCCATCGTGGGCGAGAGCGCGGGCATCAGGATTTCGGTTGCCATGTCGCTGTTCCCCCCTCAGCCATTCGCCGCTTCGGCATAGATATCGGTGAAAAGCTCGTCCACCGAAGGCTCGGGGCTTTCGCGGGCGAACTCAGCGGCGGCGTTGACGATGGCCTTGATCTCCTTGTCGATCTCCTTCAACTCGTCCTCGGTCGCGTGGGTGCCTTGCAGGATCAGCTCGCGCACATGCTCGATCGCGTCGCGTTCCTCGCGTATTTTCTGCACCTCCTCGCGCGAGCGGTATTTCGCCGGATCCGACATCGAGTGGCCGCGGTAGCGGTAGGTCATCACCTCGAGGATGTAGGGGCCCTTGCCCGCCCGGCAGTGGGCGACGGCCTTTTCGCCGGCCGCCTTGACCGCCAGCACGTCCATGCCGTCGACCTCCTCGCCCGCGATGCCGTAGGCGGCGCCCCGTTCCCAGAGATTGGGCGACCTGGTCGACCGCTTGACCGCGGTGCCCATGGCATACTGGTTGTTCTCGATCACGAAGATCACCGGCAGCTCCCAGAGCTGGGCCATGTTGTAGGTTTCATAGACCTGGCCCTGGTTCGCCGCGCCATCGCCGAAATAGGTAAACGTCACGCGCCCGTTGTCCAAATACTTGTCGGCAAAGGCCAGCCCCGCCCCGATCGGCACCTGTGCGCCGACGATCCCGTGGCCGCCGTAGAAATGACGCTCCTTCGAGAACATGTGCATCGAGCCGCCCTTGCCCCTGGAATAGCCGCCCGCGCGCCCGGTCAGTTCCGCCATCACCCCCTTGGGGTCCATCCCGCAGGCCAGCATGTGGCCATGATCGCGGTAGGAAGTGATGCGCTTGTCGCCCTCTTCTGCGGCGGCCTCAAGGCCGACCACCACCGCCTCCTGGCCGATATAGAGATGGCAGAACCCACCGATCAGGCCCATGCCATAGAGCTGGCCGGCCTTTTCCTCGAATCGGCGGATCAACAGCATCTCGCGGTAGAACTTCAGCAGTTCTTCGCGGGAAGTGTTTGATTGGGAAGTGGTTTTCGCGGTCGACTTGCGCGTTGCCATCGGGCGGCGCCTCCCTTGCGCGGCAAATGGTTTAACGTTGAACAAAATCCTAGCAGACCCGTGCGGGAAGGGCGAGCGGTTTTCCGCGCCCGCCCCGTGCCGATGGTCCTGCGCGGGCGTCATTGCAAGCGGTCTGCGGAAAAGCCTTGCGTCGGCGCTCAGCGGATCACGATCTCGTCGGCGCGGATCAGGCCGAGTACGACGCGCGCGCGTTCGTCCAGCAAGTCAAGATCCAGAAACCCGTCCGACAGCCGCCGCGTGCGGTTTTCCAGATCGGCAAGCTCCGCCTCCAGCACGGCCTTTTCGGCGTGCAGCCGCTCGGCATCGGCCTCTATCTGGATGCGGCGGAACAGCCCGTAATCGCCCTGCACGGCGGCAAAGGTGAAATAGGTCGCCAGCGTGGCCCCGACCCCTAGGAAGAGAAGCGCCCCCAATGCCGGGCGCCCGCGCTGACCGCTCATGTCACATGCCTCTGGTGCCGCCTCTCGCGGGCGGCCGAGGTCACTCTAACCCATCAGACTCGCTGAGGGAATCCCCCATGTTGCGGCAAAGCTCAACCTTCCAGCGCAGCCACGCCCGGCAGCGTCTTGCCTTCCATCCATTCGAGGAAGGCGCCGCCCGCGGTCGAGATATAGCTGAACGCCTCGGCCGCGCCCGCCCCGTTCAGCGCCGCAACCGTATCGCCGCCGCCCGCAACCGACACCAGCGCCCCGGCCTTTGTAAGTTCGGCCGCCTTCTGGGCCGCCGCATTGGTCGCCGCATCGAAGGGGTCGATCTCGAAGGCGCCCAGCGGGCCGTTCCAGATCAACGTCTTGCACTTGGCAAACACGTCCTCTATCCGCTTCACCGTCTCGGGGCCCGCATCCAGGATCATCGCATCCGCCGGGCAGGCATCGGCGGCCACCGTCTCGTTCTCGGCGCCCGCGCGGAACTCGCGCGCGCAGACCACATCGACCGGCAGCACGATCTCGCAGCCCGCCGCCTTGGCCTTGTCCAGAATGTCGCGCGCGGTGCCCGCCATGTCATGCTCGCAAAGCGACTTGCCCACGCCGACACCCTGGGCGGCAAGGAAGGTGTTGGCCATGCCGCCGCCGATCACCAGGTAATCGACCTTGGCCACCAGATTGCCCAGCAGGTCGAGCTTGGTCGATACCTTGGCGCCGCCGACCACGGCCACCACCGGCCGCTCGGGCGTTGCCAGCGCGCTTTCCAGCGCCTTCAACTCGGCCTCCATGTTGCGGCCCGCGCAGGAGGGCAGCAGCCGCGCGATCCCCTCGGTCGAGGCATGCGCCCGGTGCGCGGCGGAAAAGGCGTCGTTGACATAGACATCGCCCAGCGCGGCCAGCGCCGCGGCCAGTGCCGGATCGTTCTTTTCCTCGCCCGCATGGAAACGGGTATTCTCAAGCAGCAGGATATCGCCCTCGCTGAGTGCTGCGACCGCCTGCTTGGCGGGCAACCCGATGCAGTCCTCGGCAAAGATCACGCCGCGCCCGAAGGCCGCTTCCAGCGCGGGCAGCGTGACCTTCAGGCTCATCTCGGGCACGACCTCGCCCTTGGGGCGGCCGAAATGCGCCAGAAGCACCGGCTTGCCGCCCCTGGCAAGGATGTCCGTCACGGTCGGCACGATCCGCTCGATCCGGGTCGCGTCGGTCACGCGGCCATCCTCGACCGGCACGTTGATGTCCACGCGCACCAGCGCGACCTTCCCGGCAAGCTCCATGTCGTCGAGTGTCTTCCAGGCCATCCGTCGTCCTCCCGAGGCGTTCAGGTTGGCGCTAGATCGCCCGAACCGGGTGGCAAGGTCAATGCTCGGTTCCGCGAAGACCCTTTTCTTCGGCAAACCGTCGCACTAGGGTCCGCGGCGAATTCCCACGCAGCAGGAGGCGCAGATGGCCGAGATCAGGGACCCCGAGAATACCATCGTGATGGAACTGAAGGGCGGGCGCGTCGTCATCGAACTGTTGCCCGACGTGGCGCCGAAACATTGCGAGCGGATGAAGGAACTTGCCCGCGCGGGCGCCTATGACAACGTGGTGTTCCACCGCGTGATCGACGGCTTCATGGCGCAGACCGGCGATGTCGAGAACGGCAATGCCGAAAAGGATTTCAACCTGCGCCGGGCGGGCACCGGCGGGTCCGACCTGCCCGATCTGCCGGCCGAGTTCTCGAAACTGCCGCATGACCGCGGCACGCTGGGCGCGGCGCGCTCGTCCAACCCCAACTCGGCGAATTCGCAATTCTTCATCAACTTCACCGACAACCATTTCCTGAACGGGCAATACACCGTCTATGGCCGCGTCATCGAGGGGATGGAGCATGTCGATGCCATCACCCGCGGCGAGCCGCCCGCCAATCCCGACCGCATGCTCAGCGTCAAGGTGGCGGCCGATGCGTAACCTGATCTTTGCGCTGATGCTCGCCGCCGGTCCGGCGGCCGCCACCGGCCTTGAGATCGAGGTGGCGGGCGAGGGGGCGAATGGTCGGATCGTGGTCGACCTGTTCGAGGATGTTGCGCCGAACCATGTCGCGCGGATCACCGAACTGGCGGCGGCCGGGGCCTATGACGATGTGGTGTTCCACCGGGTCATCGACGGCTTCATGGCCCAGACCGGGGACGTCGAATTCGGCAAGCTGGGCGCAGACATGCGCCGCGTCGGCATGGGCGGGTCCGACCAGCCCAACCTCGCCGCCGAATTCTCGGACCGCGCGTTCGAACGCGGGGTGATCGGCATGGCGCGCGCCGCCGATCCCGACAGCGCGAATTCGCAGTTCTTCATCATGTTCGCGCCCGCGCCGCATCTGAACGGCAAATATACGGTGGTCGGCCAGGTGCGGTCGGGGATGGAGATCGTCGACGCGATCAAGCGCGGCACCGGACGCAACGGTGAGGTCACGGGCCAGCCCGACCGGATGGTGAAGGTCACCGTCACCGACTGATCCGGGACTGCGCAAAGGCAGCGGCCCGGGCCAGGGCCGCTACCGTCCGGCTGCCCGGCGCATCCAGCCAGCTTGCCCCCAGCGGCACCGCTGCCGCGCCCGTGCCCAGCTTGAACCGCGCCAGATCGGGCGCGGTTTCGGTGTCGAGCAACCCAAGCTCAAGCGCCGCAATGCCGCGCGCCTTGAGCGCGACGATCGCGCGCCACAACAGCAGCGTATGGGCATTTGCGGCACGCCCTTCGGGCGAACTCCAGCCCATGTGATAGCTTGCCCAGGGGCGGTGGATCAGGAACAGCATCCCCGCAATCGGCCTGTCCCCGGCCTGGGCGCTGACCCGCAGCGTCTCGCCAGCCTGCGCCCAGGCCAATGCATAGGCGGGCGGTAGGCGGCCATAGCGGCGTGCGCGCGCCTGCGCCGCTTCCTCGCGCAAGAGCCAATGGCCGGGATCGTCGGGCAGGGCCGTTTCGGCCACGGCCAGCCCCCCCGATTCGGCCCGCCGCAGCCGGTTGCGCCATTTCTGGTGCAGCCCCGCGCGCAGCGCGCAGATGTCGGGCGCCAGCGGCAGCCGCGCCACATGGCCCCCCGTCATCATGGAAAGCCACGGCCCGCCCGCCATCGGATCGGCCCCCGCCACCGGCTCGGGCGTCACGATCACCCCCCGATGCCCGGCCCGCAGTGTGGCGATCAACGCCGCAAGCGCGTCCCGCGCGGTTTCGGTCGGCAACCCGGGCGCAAGAACCGGCCCGCGCGAGACCAGCGCCACGCGCCCGACCAGCGGCCAGGCCCGGCTGAGCACCTGCGCGGTGGCCATCACCCGCCCGTCGTCACGCCATTCCAGCCAACGGACCGCGCGGCCCAGCGCGGTGCAGACCGCGCCATGGGTCGGATGCTGCTGCATCGGCAGGCCCGCGCCTTCGGGCGGGCGGGGCAGCTTGGCCTCGGTCCAGGCAATCGTCATGCCCCTGTTAACCATGAGACAAGCTAAGGCATGGTAAACGGCCCCATGGCCAGGCCCCGCAAGACCGTCATGGGCATCCATGCCCCGCCCCCCCGGCCCACCCGCGCCGGGGCGCTGTGGCTTGCGCTTGCGGTCACGCTGCCGCTGGCGGGCTTATGGGGGCTGTTCCAGGGTCTGTGCTGGCTGATCGGCTGAGCCGGATTGCTTCGGGTTTCGCCGTGCTTGCGCACGGCGACCCGTGCGGGGGGCGCTGCCCCCCGCGACCCCCCGGGGTATTTTGGCCAAGAAGAAGATGCGGCGGGCAAAGGTGCGGTTTATGCTCCGGCCGCCCTCAGCCTGCCAGCCGGATCAGCGCGTGGCGCTTCTTGCCGGCCGACAGCTTGATCGGCTCGGCTAGCATTGCCGCGTCGATCATCAGCCCGGCATCCGACAGCAACTCGTCATTCAGCCGCGCGCCGCCCTCGGCGATCAGCCGCTTGGCCTCCTTGCCCGATTTCGCCAGCCCCGCCCGGGTGATGAGCTGCACCACCGGGATACCCTCCGCGATCTCGGCGGCACTCAGCGCCAGCGTGGGCAGGTCCTCGCCCAGCCCGCCCTTCTCGAACACCTCGCGCGCGGTCGCCTCGGCGGCCTCGGCGGCCTCGGCCCCGTGGCAAAGGGTCGTCACCGCATTGGCCAGCACGATCTTGGCCGCGTTGATCTCGGCCCCTTCCAGCGCGCCCAGCCGGTTGCACTCGTCCAGCGGCAATTCGGTGTAAAGCCGCAGGAAGCGGCCCACATCGGCATCGGCGGTGTTGCGCCAGAACTGCCAGAACTCGTAAGGGCTGCGCATCTCGGCATTCAGCCAGACCGCGCCGCCCGCGCTCTTGCCCATCTTGGCGCCATCGGCCGTGGTCAGCAGCGGCGAGGTCAGCCCGTAGACCTCGTGATCGAGGATGCGCCGGGTCAGGTCGATCCCGTTGACGATATTGCCCCACTGGTCCGAGCCGCCCATCTGCAACCGGCAGCCATAGCGGCGGTTCAGTTCCAGGAAGTCATAGGCCTGAAGGATCATGTAGTTGAATTCGAGGAAGGACAGCGACTGCTCGCGATCCAGCCGCGATTTCACGGACTCGAAGGACAGCATCCGGTTGACCGAGAAATGCCGCCCGATATCGCGCAGGAAATCCAGGTAGTTCAGGCTGTCCAGCCATTCGGCATTGTTCAGCATCAGCGCGTCGGTCGGCCCCGCGCCATAGTCCAGATACTTGCCGAAGACCTGCTTCATGCCCGCGATATTGGCGTCGATCTGGTCGGGGCCCAGCAGCGGGCGTTCGTCCGAGCGGAACGAGGGATCGCCCACCTTGGTCGTGCCGCCCCCCATCAGCGTGATCGGCCTGTGGCCGGTCTTCTGCAACCAGCGCAGCATCATGATGTTCAGCAGATGCCCCACATGCAGCGAGGCCGCCGTCGCGTCATAACCGATATAGGCGGTGACCACCCCCTGGCTCAGCGCCTCGTCGAGGCCCTGATAATCGGTGCAGTCGGCCAGGTAGCCGCGCTCGATCATCACGCGCAGGAAGTCCGATTTCGGGTGATAGGTCATCGCCTCTTGTCCCTGGGGGTGGTTTTGGCCAGTGATATATCGGGCAGGCCGAAGAAGGGAAAGGCCATGTTGAAAACCGCGCCTGTGCGCGCCCTGGGCACGATGTCGGGCACCTCGCTCGACGGGGTGGATGCGGCCGTTGTCCTGACCGATGGCGTGGCGATCATGGGTTTCGGCGAGACCGCCTATCGCCCCTACACGCCCGGGGAGCGCGCCGTGCTGGCCGCAGCCTTGGGCCGCTGGCCGGATGATCCGGGGGTGGAGGAGGCGGTCGAACTGGTCGAGACCGCCCATGCCGAGGTGATGGCGCGGTTTTCGGATGTGGCGATCGCGGGCTTTCACGGCCAGACGCTGGCGCATGATCCGCGCGGGCGGGGCACGCATCAGGCGGGCTGTGGCCGCGTGCTGGCCGAGGTGCTGGGCCTGCCGGTGGTGTGGGATTTCCGGTCGGCCGATGTCCGGCTGGGCGGGCAGGGGGCGCCGCTGGCGCCGTTCTTCCACTTCGCCTGCGCGAAATGGATCGGCGCGCGGGCGCCCCTGGCCTTTGTCAATCTGGGCGGCGTGGGCAACCTGACCTGGGTCGATCCCCGGCTTGACCGGCCCGAGGCGCCCGGCGCGCTGCTGGCCTTCGACACCGGCCCCGCGAATGCGCCCATCGACGACCTGATGCGGGCGCGGCTTGGGCAGGATTGCGACCGCGACGGGGCGCTGGCCGCCACGGGCCAGGTGGATCAGCGCGTGATCGCCGCCTTCCTTGCCCACCCGCATTTCCGGCGGATGCCGCCCAAATCGCTGGACCGGAACGATTTCGCCACGCTCGGCGCGCAGGTGGCCGGGCTGTCCGACGCCGATGCGGCCGCGACGCTGACCGCCGCGGCCGCCGCCGCGGTCGCCGCCGGGCTGGATCATTGCCCCACGCGGCCCGACCGGCTGCTGGTCACCGGCGGCGGGCGGTCGAACCCGGCGATGATGGCCATGCTTGCCGCGCGCAGCGGCCTGCCGGTCGATCCGGTCGAGGCGGTCGGGCTGGATGGCGACATGCTCGAGGCACAGGCGTTTGCCTATCTCGCGGTGCGGGTGGCGCGCGGGTTGCCGACCACCTGTCCCGCGACCACGGGCGTCGCCGCGGCGGTGGGGGGCGGCATCGTCAGCCGTCCGCCGCGGGCGGCCTGAGCCTCAGCCCGCGGCGCCCGGAATGTCGAAGCCGGGCGGCGCCATCTCGAACCCGTCAAAGTTGAATCCCGGGCTGACCGTGCAGCCGACCAGCGTCCAGCCGCCCAGCGGGCGCGCCGCCTGCCAGTGATGGGCGGGCACCAGGACCTGCGGCCGCTCGCCCGCCGCAAGGTCGACACCCAGCCGATGCGCAACCGCCGGGCCGTCGGCGGATTCGGCGATCCGCAGTTCCAGCGGCGCGCCGACGTGGAAATGCCAGATCTCGGCGGCATCCACCCGGTGCCAGTGGCTGTGCCTCCCCTCGGCCAGAAGGTAATGGATCGCGGTGCCCACGGGCCGCGCGCCCTGCGCGGCCTCGGCGCGCCATGTCTCGCGATACCAGCCGCCTTCGGGATGGGGCTGCAATGCCAGAAGGGCGATGATCTGGTCAGCGGTCATCGGATCGGGCCTCGGGTCTGGATGGGCGGGGCAAGGCATCGGTTTTGATGGAATGATGCGCAAAACGACATGGTTCTGTCAAAGAAAGTGACATTTTTGATGCGATGATTGCTGCGTTGCAGAAAATTTTCGCGACCGGATTGCTGCGGCGCAGCATCTTCTGCATGGCGTGCTCGGACAGGCGGATGGCTCGACCCCGGTGCAAGGCGGGCCGGCGCAAAGGGACAAAGAGATGGAACCGGATTTCAACGAGATCGACCAGAAGGACGCGACCGAGGCCGCACCCCCCCTCAGCGCCGAGGATATCGCCTCGCGCATCCTGGGCTTCACCCGCTTCTGCGCGGGGCAGGCGGGCGAACGGCTGGAACAGGCCGCCCTCAGCCGCGGCTGGATCGACGAACAGGGCCGCCCGACCGCGGATGGCTGCGCGCTGATCGCCGCGCTGACCAGCCGGGACTGCGCCTACGGCGTCTACCGCCTGCCGGTCTGAAGCGGCCCGCATCGCGATCCCTCGCACAACCGTGACTGGTGCGACACATCCGCGCATCTGCGGCGCCCGTAACCGTTGCAGTCAAGGAGATCGCAGATGTCCAACGAAGAGATCGCAGGCCACATCGTCACCTTCGCCGTGCAATGCGGCAATGCAAGCGACCCGGCCGCAGCCGCCCGGGCGCGCGGCTGGATCGACGACCACGACCGCCCGACCAGCGAGGGCCGCGCCCTGATCGCCGCCCTCGGGCAGCAGTCCCGCTACGGGGCCTACCGCCTGATCGTCTGACCGGGCAAAATCCTCGCCCGGCGGGGCGGCCTTATCTCAGGATCGACCGGCCCGCATAGACGGCCGTCTCGCCCAGCATTTCCTCGATCCGGATCAACTGGTTGTACTTCGCCAGCCGGTCCGAGCGCGACAGCGAGCCGGTCTTGATCTGCCCGCAATTCGTCGCCACCGCCAGATCGGCGATGGTCGCATCCTCGGTCTCGCCAGAGCGGTGCGACATCACGTTGGTATAGCGCGCCCGATGCGCCATATCGACGGCGGCCAGCGTCTCGGTCAGCGTGCCGATCTGGTTGACCTTGACCAGCATCGCGTTCGCGACGCCCGAAGCGATCCCCTCGGCCAGCCGCACCGGGTTGGTCACGAACAGATCGTCGCCCACCAGCTGCACCTTGCCCCCCAGCGCCTCGGTCAGGAGCTTCCAGCCCTCCCAGTCATCCTCGGCGCAGCCATCCTCGATCGAGATGATCGGGTAATCGGCACAAAGCCCGGCCAGGTAATCGACATTCTCGGCGGCACTCAGCGACAGGCCCTCGCCGGACATTTCATACTTGCCGTCCCGGAAATACTCGGTCGAGGCGCAGTCGAGCGCGAGGAAGATATCCTCGCCCGCCGTATAGCCCGCCTTCTCGATGCTTTTCAGGATGAAATCCAGCGCCTCGCGGGTCGAGTTCAGCGCGGGCGCAAAGCCGCCCTCGTCGCCGATCCCCGTGTTGTGGCCCGCCGCCGAGAGTTCCTTCTTCAGCGTGTGGAACACTTCGGATCCCATCCGCACCGCGTCGCGGATATTGCCCGCGGACACGGGCATGATCATGAATTCCTGGATGTCGATCGGGTTGTCGGCATGTTCGCCGCCATTGATGATGTTCATCATCGGCACCGGCAACACCCGCGCCGAGGTGCCGCCGACATAGCGATACAGCGGCTGGCTGGTGAAATCCGCCGCGGCCTTGGCCACCGCCAGCGACACGCCCAGGATCGCGTTGGCACCCAGACGGGCCTTGTTCCCGGTCCCGTCCAGATCGATCATCGCGCCGTCGATGGCGACCTGTTCGGTCGCGTCCATCCCCACCAGTTCCTCGGCGATCTCGCCATTGACGGCGGCCACCGCCTCCAGCACGCCCTTGCCGAGGTAACGCCCCTTGTCGCCGTCGCGCCGTTCCACCGCCTCATGCGCGCCGGTGGACGCGCCCGAGGGCACCGCCGCCCGGCCCATCGTGCCGTCTTCGAGGATCACGTCCACCTCGACGGTGGGATTGCCCCGGCTGTCGAGGATCTCGCGGCCGATGATGTCGATGATGGTGCTCATGGGCGGGCGTCCTTCCCTTGCTGCGTCTGCACACTCGCGCGTCTTCTAGCGTCGGGCGCGGGCCTTGGAAAGGGCGCGTTCCCGCCACAGCGTGTAAAGCCCCGAACCGATGATGATCGCCGCGCCCCACAGCGTCGCCGCATCGGGCCGTTCGCCGAAGACCACGACCCCGATCCCAAGCGCAAAGACAAGGCGGGTATAGCGGAACGGCGTGACCACCGCGACCTCGCCCACCCGCATCGCCTCGACGATGGCGTAATAGCCCGCCACCCCCAGCACCAGCGCGCCCGCCATCAGCCCGGCAAGCGGGCCGTCCAGCGCGACCGGCCCCCGCTCCAGCGCCATCACCACCACCCCCAGCGGCACCAGCATCGCGAACCCGTAGGTCGAGAGTTGCAGCGAAGAGACCGTGCGCGGCGTCGCCCGCGTGGCCAGGTCGCGCAGCGCCAGCCCGAACACGCCAAGCACCGCGAAGAGCGAGGCGGGCTGGAACCCCTCCATCCCCGGCCGGATGATCAGCAGCACCCCGCCAAGACCCACCAGGATCGCGCTCCACCGCCGCCAGCCGACCTGCGCGCCCAGAAACAGCGCCGCCCCCAGCGTCACGACCAGCGGCGTCGCCTGAAGGATCGCCGACGCCGTCGAAAGCGGCGTCAGCGCGATGGCAAAGACGAAGCCCAGCGTGCCCGCGACCTCGCCCAGATTGCGCAGCAGGACCGGCCGGGTCAGCAGCGCGCGCGACCACAGCCGCTGACCCCGCGCCAGCGCCATCGCGGCGAAGATCACCGCGCCGCCCGCGCCCAGCATCGCAAGGATCTGGCCCACCGGCAGCGTGGCCGCGGCGCTTTTCACGAACATGTCTTCCAGCGCAAAGGCGGCCATCGCGGCCACCATCAGCGCGATGCCGCGCATGTTGTCCATCGGGGAATATCCGGTCGGGGGTGTCCGCCCCCGCTTACCCCGCGCAGGGGCCAGAGGGAAGGGGGCTCAGCCCTTGCGGACCGGCACGCCGTAAAGCTCCAGCCGGTGGCCCTTCAGCCGGTAGCCCAGCTTTTCCGCGATGCGCTCCTGCAAGGCTTCGATCTCGGGGTCGCAGAACTCGATCACCGCGCCGGTGTTCAGGTCGATCAGATGGTCGTGATGGTCGCGCTCGGCATCCTCGTAGCGCGCGCGCCCGTCGCCGAATTCCAGCCGCTCGATGATCCCCGATTCCTCGAACAGCTTGACCGTGCGATAGACCGTCGCCAGCGAGATGCGCGGATCGACATCGCTGGCGCGGGAATACAGTTCCTCGACATCCGGATGATCTTCGCTGGCCTCAAGCACCCGCGCCACCACCCGGCGCTGATCGGTCATGCGCAGGCCCCTGGCCTCGGCGCGGGTTTCGATGGTGTCGGTCATGGCGCCTCGTTTCCCATGATGGGCGATTTTCTAGGCGATTGCGCCCTGTCCCGCCAGAAGGAAAACGCCATGCGCGCGGCGGGCGGCCCGCGCCGTTCGCGCTCAGGTGCCGCAAAAGGTCCGGCGGACCTGTTCATGCGCGGCGGGCGGGGCGCGGAAATCGGCATGCTCCGGCTGGTCGTCGAAGGGCCGCGCGGTGATCGCGACCAGCCGCTCGAAGGGTGCGAAATCGCCCCCGACGGCCGCCGCGATGACCTGCTCGACCCGGTGATTGCGCGGGATATAGGCCGGGTTCGCCGCCCGCATCCGTTCGGTGGCGACCGTCTGCGTCACCCCCTCGCGCCCCAGCCGCGCGCGCCAGTCCGTGGCCCAGCCGTCGAAACCGTCTCGGTTCTTCAGCCCGGCCCCCGCCCGGCCCCCGGACAGGTCGCGGAACGTGTTGGTGAAATCCGCCCGCTCCGCCGCCATCAGGTCCAGCAGCCGATGGATCAGCTCGGCATCGCCATCCTCCGCCGTCGCAAGCCCGATCTTGGGGCGGAACACCGAAAGCCATTCCTCGCGGAAATGCGCCGGAAAGGCCCCGATCGCCTCGGTCGCCCGCGCAATCGCCCGCTCTTCGTCCGGGTCGATCAGCGGCAGCAGCGCCGAGGCCAGTTGTGCGAGGTTCCAGGCGGCAATATCGGCCTGCCGCGCATAGGCATAGCGGCCATGGGCGTCGATCGAGCTGAACACCGTGTCCGGGTGATAGCCCTCCATGAAGGCGCAGGGGCCATAGTCGATGGTCTCGCCCGAGATCGCGGTATTGTCGGTGTTCATCACGCCGTGGATGAACCCCACCCCCATCCACTGCGCCACCAGCCGGGCCTGCGCCGCGATCACCGCGCGCAACAGATCGAGCGGTCCGCCCGCTTGCGGGTAGTGCCGCGCGATGGCGTGGTCTGCCAGCAGGCGCAGCGCCTCGGTATCGCGGCGGGCGGCGAAGAACTGGAAGGTGCCGACGCGGATATGGCTGGCGGCCACGCGGGCCAGCACGGCGCCGGGCAGGATCGCCTCGCGGATCACGTCCTCGCCCGTCGTCACGGCGGCCAGCGCCCGCGTGGTCGGAATGCCCAGCGCATGCATCGCCTCGGACACGACATATTCGCGCAGCACCGGCCCCAGCCAGGCCCGCCCGTCGCCCATCCGCGAGAACGCCGTGCGCCCCGCGCCCTTGAGTTGCAGATCGAACCGCCGCCCGTCGGGGGCCACCACCTCGCCCAGAAGGATCGCCCGCCCGTCGCCCAGTTGCGGCACGAAGCCCCCGAACTGGTGCCCGGCATAGGCCTGCGCCAGCGGCTCGGTCCCCTCGGGCAGGCGGTTTCCGGCCAGCATCTCCACGCCTTCGGCGGCCAGCGCCCTGGCATCCAGGTCCAGCTCGGCCGCCAGCGGCGCGTTCAGCATAACCAGCCGCGGCGCGCGCACCGGGACGGGGGCCTGCCGCACGAAAAACCGGTCGGGCAGGCGGGCATAGGAATTGTCGAAGCGGATCGTCAGGGCCATGCGCTGAACATAGCGCAAGGCCGGGATTTTCCACTTGCCTCGTTCAGCACGGCGGCACCCGTCACAACCGCCCGAGCCGTTCCGTCAGCAGCGCAAAGAACCCGTCCGCGTCCAGATCGCCCATGAACATCGCGTTCGGCGCCCTGCCGGTCACGCCCCACCAGTCCGCCACCGTCATCCCGGCGGTGAAGCGCCCCTCGGTCTCGATCTCGACATTGACGTGACGGCCCGAGAACAGGTCGGGGCGCAGCAGAAAGGCCGTCACGCAGGGATCGTGCAGCGGCGCGCCGTCCGAGCCGTATTTCGCCTTGTCGAAGCGTTCGAAGAAATCGGTCATCTCGGCCACCGCGACGCCCACCCGCGTTCCAAGCCCCCGGAACGCCGCATTGCGCGCCTGCGTCACCAGCGCCTTGTGCGTCACGTCCAGCGGCATCACGGTCAGCGGCACGCCTGAACCGAACACGATTTCAGCAGCTTCGGGATCGACATGGATGTTGAACTCGGCCGCGGGGGTGATGTTGCCGACCTCGAAATAGGCGCCGCCCATCAGCACGATCTGCGCGATCCGCGGCACGATCTCGGGCGCGGCCTGCATCGCGGTCGCGATATTCGTCAGCGGCCCCAGCGGGCAGAGCGTCACGCTTTCCGCCGGTTCGCGGCGCAGCGTCTGGATGAGGAACTCGACCGCGTGGGCGTCCTGCAAGGGCATCAAGGGGTCGGGCAGAACCGGCCCGTCCAGCCCGGTCTTGCCATGGACATGCTCGGCCGTGACCAGCGCACGCTTCAGCGGCCGGTCGCAGCCGGCAAAGACCGGCACATCCGGACGCCCCGCCAGTTCGCAGACGATGCGCGCATTCTTCTGGGTCAGCGCCAGCGGCACATTGCCCGCAACCGCGGTGATCCCAAGGACGTCCAGCTCGTCCGGGCTGGCCAGCGCCAGCAGGATCGCCACGGCGTCGTCCTGGCCGGGATCGGTGTCGATGATGATCTTGCGCTGCATGGGGGTCTCCGGGGCCATCCGGGGCGGAGACTGGCGCGGGCACGCAGGGAAGTAAAGCGCCCGCGCCGCGGCCGCGGCCCCACCCGACAGGGGGGCCGCGGCGCTGGTTGACCGGGGTCAGCCGTCGAAATCGACCTCTTCCATCAGGCGCAGCGCCACCGGCCGAAGCTTGGCCAGATCCATCAGGTTCACCTCGTCGGGAGTGAATTCGCCCCAGCTTGCCACCAGCTCCGAGGGTTCCGTGCCGGGGCCGACGGGGTATTCGTTGACCACAGAGGCATAGATTTCCTGCGCCTGGGGCGAGGCGAGGAATTCCATGAATTTCAACGCCTCGTCCCGGTTCGGCGCCGCCTTGGTCATCGCCACGCCTGAGACGTTCACATGGGTGCCGCCATTCTCGAAGGCCGGGAACAGCACGTTGACCGCATTCGCCCAGTCCTTCTGTTCCGGGTCGGCGACCATCTGGCCCATGTAATAGGTGTTGCCGAGGCTGATGTCGCATTGCCCGGCCCAGATCGACTTGACCTGCGCACGGTCATTGCCCTCGGGCTTGCGGGCAAGGTTGGCCTTGACGCCTTCCAGCCATGTCCTGGCGGCCTCTTCGCCGTGGTGGTGGATCACCGCCGACAACAGGGCGAGGTTGTAGTCATGCGTGCCCGACCGGGTGCAGATCCGCCCCTTCCATTTCGGATCGGCCAGATCCTCGTAGGTGGTCACCTCGGACGGATCGACACGGTCCTTGGACGCATAGACGATCCGCGCCCGGGTGGTCACGCCGAACCAGTGGTTGTCGGGGTCGCGAAAGGCTTCGGGGATACCGGCGGCCAGCGCCTCGCTCTCGACGGGCTGCGTCACACCGGCGGCGACCGCCTCGGACAGCCGCGCGATATCGACGGTCAGGATGATGTCGGCCGGGCTGCGCGCGCCCTCGGCCTGAAGCCGTTCGACCAGACCCTTGTCCAGAAAGGCCACATTGGTCGCGATCCCGGTCTCGGCGGTAAAGGCGTCCAGCAGCGGCTGGATCAGTTCGGGCTGGCGGTAGGAATAGATGTTCACGTCGGCCTGGGCGGCCGGGGCCAGCGTGGCAGCGGCGACGCTGGCCATCAGGGCGGTGCGGAAAGTCATGGTATCTCCTGTCCTTTGGCGGATCCCGTGCTCCCGTTAAATCCGACAAAAAATGTCAGGTCAATACATGATTGTTTCTGTCGGATAACAGGGCCGCCCGCCGCTCAGGACGCCCGCTCGGCCGCCTTCGCCGCCTCCCACAGCGCATCCATTTCGGCCAGATCCGAGTCCTCGGGCCGCTTGCCCCTTTCCCGAAGTGCGGCCTCCACCGCAGTGAAGCGGCGTGTGAATTTCGCATTCGTCGCGCGCAGCGCCTCCTCGGGGTCGAGGTTCAGGTGACGCGCCAGATTGGCGATGGCGAACAGCATGTCGCCGAATTCCTCGAACACCTCGGCCTCGGTCATGCTCGCCCGCGCCTCGGCCAGTTCGTGGGCCTCCTCGACGATCTTGTCGACGACCTGCCCGATCTCGGGCCAGTCGAATCCCACCCGTGCCGCGCGCTTCTGCAACTTGACCGCGCGGGTCAGCGCGGGCAGGGCCAGCGCCACATCGTCCAGCACCCCATGCGCAGCCTTCTTCGCGCGCTCGGCCGCCTTGATCGCCTCCCAGTCGCGGGTCTGCTGTTCGGCCGACTTCTCGCGGCTTTCCTCGCCGAAGACATGCGGATGGCGCGCCACCATCTTGTCGGCGATCGCATTGGCCACGGACTCGAAGTCGAACAGCCCGGCCTCGGCCCCCATCTGGGTGTGATAGACGGTCTGCAACAGCAGATCGCCCAGTTCGCCCTCCAGCTCGCCCCATGCCTCGCGGGCGATGGCGTCGGCGACCTCATAGGCCTCTTCGATCGTGTAGGGCGCGATGGACGCGAAATCCTGCTCGATATCCCAGGGACAGCCCGTTTCGGGGTCGCGCAACCGGCGCATGATCTCGATCAGCCGGGGCATGCCGCCCTGCGGGTCATGCACAAGGGCGTCGGATTCTTCGGGGCTCATCGGCAATCTCCGGCTGGGGGCGTGCGCAGGGAGTTGGGCAAATGCGCGCCCGGATGTAAAGGCAGGGCTGGCAAGGGGCGCGCAGGGCAGTATCGTGGCCCCCGAACGGAGGCGACATGGCACTCGAAGACGCGAAACGGCAGGTGGACACCGCGATCACGCGGCCGGGGCACCGGGGGCTCTCCTATGAAAACGCCTTTGGCGGCGTGACCTCGTTCCTGCGGCGCACGCTGACCAAGGATCTGACGGGCGTCGATCTGGCGGTGACCGGCATCCCCTTCGATCAGGCGGTGACCAACCGGCCCGGCACCCGGCTGGGGCCGCGCGCGATCCGCGAGGCCAGCGCGCTTCAGGCCTGCGACGCGCCCTATGGCTGGGGCTTCAACCCGCTGGAGGCGTTCGATATCGTCGATTACGGCGATCTGGCCTTCGACTACGCGACCGTCTCCGAGTTTCCCGCCGTGCTTCAGGCCCATATTGCTTGCATCCTCGACGCCGGTGCGGCTTGCATCGCGCTGGGCGGCGATCATTCGATCTCGCTGCCGATCCTGCGCGCGCATGCCGCCCGCCACGGTCCGCTGGCGCTGGTCCAGTTCGACGCCCATTCCGACACCTGGGAGGATGGCGGCCCGCAGCGGATCGACCATGGCACGATGTTCCGCAAGGCGGTGCGCGAGGGGCTGATCGACCCCGCGCGGTCGGTGCAGGTGGGCATCCGCACCGACAATCCCGACCCGATGGGAATCACGGTTCTGGATGCGCCCTTCGTCCATGAAAACGGCCCGGCCGCGACGGTCGCCCGCATCCGTCAGGTGGTGGGGGACGCGCCCGCCTATGTCAGCTTCGACATCGACGCGCTGGACCCGGCCTTCGCGCCCGGCACCGGCACGCCGGTCTGGGGCGGGCTGACGAGTGCGCAGGCCGCGGCGATGCTGCGCGGGCTCGCGGGCCTGAACATGGTCGGCGGCGACGTGGTCGAGGTCTCGCCGCCCTTCGATCCCTCGGGCATCACCGCGGTCGCAGGCGCCCATGTGGCGGTCGAACTGATCTGCCTCTGGGCCTGGAACAGACGTCAAGACAACGGAGCAGGCCAATGAAAATCCTCATCTATCTCGTCGTTGCCCTTCTGCTGGCCTCGGCCGCGGGCGCGGTCTATTTCCGCAAGGTGGCGGACGATCCGGCCGTCTGGCATGTCGATCCGCTGACGGCCGAGAAACCGGGCACCCCCAACGCGATCCTCGTCCGCCCCGAAACCGGCGACCGCACCGCCCCCGCCTATGCCGTCAGCCCCGAGGACCTGGCCCGCGCGATCGACGAGATGGCCCTGGCCGAGCCGAACACCAGCCGCATCGCGGGCAGCCCCGAGGAGCTGTGGATGACCTATGTCCAGCGTTCGCGGATCATGGGCTTTCCCGACTACATCTCGATCCGGGCCCTGCCGAAGGACGATGGCGCGACCTGGGCGGCGTTCTCGCGCTCGCGTTTCGGGCAGTCCGATCTGGGCGTGAACGCGGCGCGGCTCGCCCGCTGGCAAGAGCAGTTGCGCGCCCGGCTCGGGTCTTGACCGCGCCCCGGCTTCGGGCGACAGAGCGGCATGGTTCCCCGCGACAAACTCGACCAGATCACCCGCCGCTTCGAATTCCTCGAAGCCCGACTCGCAGAAGGTGCGGGGGGTGACTTCGCGCAGGTGGGCCGCGAATATGCCGAGCTGAAGCCGGTGGCCGAGCAGATCGCCGTCTATCGCCACCTGCTGGAAGAGATCGCCCAGGCCGAGGCCATGCTGACCGACCCCGAGATGCGCGCGCTGGCCGAGGACGAATTGCCCATGCTGCGCGCCCGCCTGCCCGACATGGAACAGGCCCTGCGCCTCGCGCTGTTGCCGAAGGACGCCGCCGACGCCCGCCCCGCCATCGTCGAGATCCGCCCCGGAACGGGGGGCGAGGAAGCGGCGCTGTTCGCCGGTGACCTGCTGCGGATGTATCAGCGTTACGCCGAGGCGAAGGGCTGGAAATTCACCATCCTCGAGGAATCCCAGACCGAACTGGGCGGTATCCGCGAAGTCGTGGCCAATGTGCAGGGCGAGGGGGTCTTTGCCCGGCTGAAATACGAATCGGGCGTTCACCGCGTCCAGCGCGTGCCCGAGACGGAATCTGGCGGGCGCATCCATACTTCGGCCGCCACCGTCGCCGTCCTGCCCGAGGCCGAGGAGGTCGATATCGACATTCCCGCCACCGATATCCGCATCGACACGATGCGCGCCAGCGGGGCAGGGGGCCAGCATGTCAACACCACCGATTCCGCCGTGCGGATCACCCATATCCCCACCGGGATCGTGGTCACGTCGTCCGAAAAGTCCCAGCACCAGAACCGCGCCATCGCCATGGCGGTGCTGCGCGCGCGGCTTTACGACATGGAACGCCAGAAGGCCGCCGACGAACGCGCCGCGACGCGGAAATCGCAGGTCGGCTCGGGCGACCGGTCCGAGCGCATCCGCACCTACAACTTCCCGCAGGGCCGGATGACCGATCATCGGATCAACCTGACGCTCTACCGGCTGGACCAGATCATGGCGGGCGATCTGGACGAGGTGATCGACGCGCTGATCGCCGACGACCAGGCCAGCCTGCTGGCCGAGATGGAGGGATGACCGCGCAGCAGGCCCTGGCCGCGGCCGTCCGGGCGCTGAGCGAGGTCGGCATCCCCGATGCCCCCCGCGACGCCCGCCGCCTGCTGGCGCATGCGCTGGGGATCGCGCCGGGGCGGTTGACGCTGGTGCTGCCCGACCCGCTGCCGCCCGAGGCCGCCGCCCGGTTCGAGGCCGCAATCGCGCGCCGCGCCGCCCGCGAACCCGTCTCGCATATCACCGGCACCCGCGCCTTCTATGGCCGCGATTTCCGGGTCTGCCCCGACGTGCTCGACCCCCGCCCCGAAACCGAAACGCTGATCGCCGCGGCGCTGGCCGCGCCCTTTGGCCGCGTGCTCGACCTTGGCACCGGCTCGGGTTGCATATTGCTGACCCTGCTGGCCGAGCGCCCCGATTCCAAAGGTATCGGAGCAGACATTTCCGAACCCGCCCTCGCGGTCGCGCGCGACAATGCCCGGGCGCTGGGCATCGAACGCGCCGCGTTCCTGCAGGCCGACTGGTTCCGGGGCATTTGCGGGCGGTTCGACCTGATCGTGTCGAACCCGCCCTATATCGCGGCCTCGGAAATGCCCGGCCTCGCCCCTGAACTGGCCCATGAACCCCGCACTGCCCTGACCGACGAGGGCGACGGGCTTTCGGCCTATCGCGCCATTGCCCGCGGCGCCGTGGCGCATCTGGACCCGGGCGGGCGGCTGATCGTCGAGATCGGACCGACCCAGGGCGCGGTGGTTTGTGCCCTGCTGCGCGCGGCGGGGCTTGAAATCGTCGCGATCCATGCCGATCTCGATGGTCGTGACCGTGCGGTCGAGGCCCGCGCCGCGGCACCGGGGGCGTGACGGAACAGACGTTGCGTGCCGCGCGCATTCCTCGCCAAAACGCCGCGTTTTGTGTAGATTTCCCTTGTCAGCGCGCTTGTGGCGTGCTTACTCAGGCCGCGCAGGCACGGGACGCGGGAGCGAGCCGTTCGGCGCTCCCGCACTGCACAAGCCAGACACAGGTCGGCAGACAGGACACGGACGAGGCCAAGGCGCCCGCGCGGCGCTGCACCCGCCCGATCACGCCAATACAAGGCTGGAAACCAGAAATCGCATGAGACCATCCAAGTCACGTTCGCGCTCCAAGTCGAACCGTCAGCGCTCGATGGGCAATATCGTCAACCGGGTCTTCGACAGTTCCGGGCCCGAGGGCAAGGTCCGCGGCACACCGCAGCAGATCATCGAGAAATACAACCAGCTTGCCCGCGATGCGCAGCTCTCGAATGACCGCGTCGCGGCCGAGAACTTCCAGCAGCATGCCGAGCATTACACAAGGCTTCTGGGCGAGGCGATGCGCGAGCAGGACGCCCGCCGCGAGCAGCACGAGGCCCAGCAGGGCCGCGAGCGTGGCCGCGACGATCGCGCCGACGACCGCCCCGAGGGCGAGCAGCAGCCCCGCCGCGACGGCACGGCCGACGAGACCGGCCAGCGCATGGCCGAGATGGCCGAGGTGATCGACCTCGACGACACCGATGGCGAAAGCACCCTTGTCGAGACCCCCGAGGAACGCCCCGCCGACGCCTCCGGGGCGACCGAGGAACGTCCGGCAGAGAAACCGCGCCGCGCCCGCCGTCCCCGGGCACCCAAGCCCCGCGAGGAAGGCGACAGCCCGGACCAGGCGCAGGCGCCCGCGGCCGAATAGGCCGCTAGCCCGCCAGCGCCCGGGCCAGCGCGCAGAACCCCTCGATCGGAACCTGTTCGGCCCGCTCGGTGGGCGCGATGCCGACCGCGCGCAGCCGGTCCTCGATATCGGGCGCCAGCCCCTTCAGGCTGGCCCGCAGCATCTTGCGCCGCTGGTTGAAGGCGGCCGCCACCACCCGCTCCAGCACGGCCGGATCGGCGGGAAAGCGCGGCGCGGGCAGGGCGGTCAGATGCACCACCGCTGATTCCACCTTGGGCGCGGGCGTGAACGCCTCGGGCGGCAGGCGCATCACGATCCGCGCCTCGCAACGCCACTGCGCCAGGATCGCAAGCCGCCCATAGGCCTTGCCCCCCGGCTGCGCGGTGATCCGCTCGGCCACCTCGCGCTGGAACATCAGCGTCAGGCTCTGCCAGAAGGGCGGCCAGTCGGGCGGGGTCAGCCAGCGCACCAGCAATTCGGTGCCCACGTTATAGGGCAGGTTGGCCACCACCTTGACCGGCGGGCGCAGATGCGCCAGCGGGTCGATCTCCAGCGCATCGGCATTCAGCACGGTCAGCCGCCCCGGCCAGGCCGCCGTGATCTCGGCCAGCGCGGGCAGGCAGCGCGCGTCCTTCTCGACCGCCAGCACATGCCGCGCCCCCTCGGCCAGCAGCCCGCGGGTCAGCCCGCCGGGTCCGGGGCCGATCTCCAGCACATCCGCCCCTGACAGATCGCCCGCCGCCCGCGCGATCTTGGCGGTCAGGTTCAGATCCAGCAGGAAATTCTGCCCCAGCGCCTTCTTCGCCGACAGCCCATGCGCCGCGATCACCGCGCGCAGGGGCGGCAGCCCGTCAATGGCGCTCATCGCGTCCCCCTCAGGCCATCAGCCAGTCCGCCAGCCGCAGCGCCGCGCCCCAGGCGAAGGGCACCCCCGCCACGCCGATGCCCGCCGCGATCGCCGCCCCCCGGCCCGACAGCCGCCGCTCCTCGACCAGCCCGGCCAGCACCCAGATCGCGACCGGCCCCAGCAGCACGGCACCCGTCACCGCGCCGGGCATCACGCCCAGCGTGGCCACCGACATCAGCACATGCCCCGCCGCGCTCATCAGCAGGGCCCCGGCCAGGATCGCCAGCGCCCAGCCATGCGCGCCCGCAAAGCGCGGCTTGCCCAGGATCACGACGCCCGCCGCCGCCAGCGTCATCAGGATCGCCGCCACCGCATATTGCGCCGGTCCCGGCCAGGCGAAATCCGGCCGCTGCGCCATCAGCCAGCCCGGCAGATACAGCGTCGCCTCCGCGTTCTGAAGCAGGACCGCCACGAACAGCATCGTGGCCCGCAGCGAAAGTTCCACGCGTTTCACGGCAAGTCCGGCCCATCCCATGCGCTTCAGTGCGGAAATACCGTCCCGCCGCGGCCGATACAATCACCGCGAGCATGCGGCACGCGCCCGCGCCATCCGGCTGGCCATCTCCAGTGCCGCGATCAGGCTGGAGGGATCGGCCCGGTCCTGGCCCGCGATGTCGAAGGCCGTGCCGTGATCGGGCGAGGTGCGGATGAAGGGCAGGCCCAGCGTGACATTCACCCCGCCCGCGAAATCCAGCGTCTTGATCGGGATCAGCGCCTGGTCGTGATACATGCAGATGGCCGTATCGTAACGCCGCCGCGCGGCCTCGTGGAACATCGTGTCGGCGGGCAGGGGGCCGGTCAGCGCGATCCCCTCGGCCCGCAGCCGGTCCAGCACCGGGGCGATCAGGTCGATCTCGGCGCGTCCCATGGTGCCGCCTTCGCCCGCATGCGGGTTCAGCCCCGCGACCGCGAGCCGCGGCGCCTCGATCCCGAAATCGCGGATCAGCGCGGCATGGGTGATGCGGATCGTGTCCTCCAGCAGCCGCGCCCCCAGCGCCGCGGGCACCTCCGACAGCGGGATGTGGATCGTCACCGGCACGACGCGCAGGGCCGCGCAGGCCAGCATCATCACCACCCGCTCCACCCCCGCCAGATGGGCCAGGTATTCGGTATGGCCGGGATGGGCAAAGCCCGCCCCCTCCTTCAGCGCCTGCTTGCTGATCGGCGCGGTGCAGATCGCGGCGGCATGGCCCGCCTGCACCAGCGAAACGCCCCGCGCGATGGCCTCGATCACGCAGGCCGCATTCTCGGGCGCGGGGCGGCCGGGCGTGGCCGGGGCGGGGAAGGGCAGGCGCAGCACCGGCAGCGCGCGGGCCGAGACATGCAGCGCCTCCTCGGGGGCGTGGATCTCGGCATGCGGCGTGCCCTCGGGCAGATGGGCGGGATCGCCGATCCAGAAGAAGGGCAGCCTTGCCCCCAGCGCGCGCCACGCCTTGGCGGCGATCTCGGGGCCGATGCCCGCGGGCTCGCCGCAGCTTAGCGCGATGGGGCGGTCGGTCATGGTTCGCGGATGATCGCGTCGGCCTTCAGCTCGGCAAGGTAGCTTTCGGCGTAACCGCCCAGCCGCTGGTTGACGAGCTGGCGGCGCACCGCCTCGCGGTCGACCTCGCCATCGCCCAGATCGGGCGTGCGCGCGCAGAGCATCAGCACCACCGCCATTTGCGGCGTCGAAAGGCCATAGGACACCTCGCCCTCGTCCAGCCGCGCCAGTTCCATCGCGACATTCTGCGGCACCTGCGCCACCGGCAGCACCTCGCGCAGCAGCCTGTCCTCGGGCAGGCCCTTGGCGACACCGTAAAGATCGTCGCAGGTATCCACCCGGGCGCTCACGCGCATCGCATCGGCCAGCGAGCCGCCGGGGATCAGGAAGCGGGCATATTCCACCGACACCGCCTCGGGCGTGGCCGCGCCGCCTTCGCGCAGCGCGCGCAGCTGGAACAGCGCGATGGCGTTTTCCAGCTCGATCGGTTCCGACACCTGGCCCGGCCGCAGCGTCAGCACCTGACCGGCCAGCGCGGGCGGCAGGTTGCCCAGCGGCAGCCAGCCCATCCGCCCGCCTTCCCCGCGCGAGCGCGACACCGAATATTGCCGCGCGGCGGCGGCGAAATCGGCCTCGTTGCGGATCGAGGCGCGCAACTCGCGCACCAGCCGCTCGGCCTCGGCGCGGAATTCCGGCGTGTCGGCGCGCAGCACGATCTCCGACAGCAGCACCTGCACGCCGGCCGCCGCCGCCCGCGGCGAGGTGATCGCCAGCGCCCGGTCGATCTCGGCCTCGGTGACCTGCGCGCGCGGTCCGAAACGGGCGCGCACCACCTCGCGCCAGGCGATCCCGGACTCGACGAAGTCGCGGAAGGTCTCGGCCTCGACCCCGCCCTGCGCGATGGCGGCGATGAACTGCTCGGCGTCCAGGTTGGCGCGCGAGGCGAATTCCTCCATGCCCGCCTGAAGCTGCTCGGGGCTGACGCTCACGCCCAGCCTCTTTGCCTCGGCCATGCGCAGCCGGTCGTCGATCAACCCGTCCATGGCGAGCTTCTCGATCTGCGGCGGGTTGCCCAGGAGCCGCAGGAAGCGGATGCGCTGCTCGACCTCGAAATTGGTGATCGCCCGGTCATTGACGATCATCCGGGGCGCGAAGGACCCGCCCTGCTGCGCGGAGGCGATCCCGGCGCCCATCAGCGCCAGCGCGGCCGCAACCGCCAGGCCCATCCGTCGGATCATTCCGTCCCTCCGTCTTCTTCCTGCTCTCAGAACCTTGCACAACGCCGCGCAAGGCCCGCCCCGTCTCCGCGCGCGCCAAACCCTGCCAGCGACACGGTGACGCCGAAATCCGTGCTCGGATCTACACTAGTCGACGAGGTGAACCGACGCGAGAGGGAAAGATCGACCGCCACGCATTCGTTGCGGTATTCCAGACCGATACCGGCCCTTGCGGCGCGGTCGGCGACGAAATCGTAGCGCCAGTCGGTCTTGCCGATCCAGTTGTCGCGGAACCGGTAGGCGGCATCCATCACCCATTCCGACCGGTCGTCCGGGCGGTTCTCGGCCGGGTTCGCCTCGGCCCATAGCAGGCTTGACGCCAGTTCCACCCGCTCGCCATCCCACGTCACCCTCAGATCGTTGCGGGTAAAGTCGAACCCATCATCAAAGACCGCCCGGTTCGACAGGCTCAGATTGCCGGGCAGGTCCAGCGTGAACGCCGCCAGCCAGTCCGACCGCATCCCGTCCAGCCCCGAGCCGGGCGCGAACTGGCCCAGGTCGTCCTCGCGCCAGATCCGCCCCACCATCAGCGCCAGCGACCAGCCCGCCGGGTCATAGCGTGTCCAGCCCAGCCCCAGATTGGCCCTCAGCCCCGCCTCGCGCAGATCCTCGCCCGCAAAGCGCGTCAGCGAGAACAGGTTCGCCTCGTCGAACTCGACCAGCACGCTGTCCTCGTTGGGCACGCCGTCCTTGTCCTCGCGGCTCCAGACCAGTTGCGCGACGGGTTCCAGCACATGGGTCGCGCCGCCCGCCCCCGCCTTGACCAGCGGCCAGCGCAATTCCACCGACGCCGCGGGCGTGGTCCGGGTGCGGCTGCCCTCGAAATTCAGATCGTCCCCGATGCGGTAATGGTCGATGTCCAGCGCCCCCAGCGCGCCCAGCATCACACCATTGCCCAACACCCAGTCGCGCCGCCAGTCCAGACCAGCCGAAAACCGTGCCAGATCGAGGCCGTCCACAGGATCGCTTGACCGGCGCTGATGGCCATGGGCGGCAAGCGTGAACCCGGCAATCCCGCCGATCACCGGCGGCGCGATCCGTCGGGTATAGCTCAGATCGCCCACCAGGAACGGGATCGTCTGGTTGCTCTCGGATTCGCGCAGCGTCTGGAAATAGATCAGGTCGGCGGCGATCAGCTCGTCCCGCCGCGCCCGGGTCAGCGCCAGCGCGCTGTCCAGCCGGTCCTTGTCGGAATAGTCGTAATCCAGCAGATAGGCGGGATCGGACACCCCCTCGATATTGAAGTCCAGCCGGAAGTCGCGCGGCAGGTCGAACCCGCCCCCGGCAAACAGGTAATAGCGCGTCTCGCCCGGCCGCAGGTCATCGCGCGAGATCGCGCCCTCGGCCTCGAACGCCCCGTTGCGAAAGGCGCGGCGGTAGCGCAGTTCCAGCGTGCGCGTCTGGCTGGTCGAGACATAGGGCGTGATCAGCAGATCCTGGTGATCGCCCAGCGTCAGGAAATAGGGCAGCTTCACCCCGGTGCCCAACTGGTCGGTCACCCGGAGCCCCGGCGTCAGAAAGCCCGTGGCACGCTCCACCGACGGGTCGGGCACCCGCAGGCGCGGCAGGTAGAAGACCGGCACGCCCAGCACCTCGAACCGCGCATCATCGAATTGCAGCTGGCGCTCCTGCTCGTCATGCACGACCCGCCGGGCGCGGATCTGCCATAGCGGCACCTCGGAGTCCGAACAGACCCGGCAGGTCGAGGCCACGGTCCGGTCCAGCATCGTGTAGCGCCCCGAGACGCGCTGGATATCGGCCGCCGCGATCTGCAACTGGCGGTCCAGCACCATCCGGGCCGACCGCAGGATGCCCTCGGACAGATCCGCCGACAACGCGGCGCTGTCGGCCACCAGCACCGTGTCCACGCCCGTGGTCAGCAGGATCGGCCCCTCGATGCTCAGCCGGTCGCCCTCGCGGTCATAGACGATGCGCGTGGCGCGCAGCCGCGTCTGGCCGTGCAGCACCTCGACATTGCCCTCGGCGACAAGCTGGCGCAATTCCCCCACGCTGACCCGGTCCGCGATCAGCATGGCGGGCAGGTCGGCGGGCGCGCTCGCGGCCGGGCGGCCGGTCTGGGCCGGTGCCGCCCCCGGCAGCAGCGTGCCCGCGGCGACCAGCGCCGCGGCCAGGGCCGCAAGGGGAGCAGGAGCGCGCCGCATCAGCCATCCTCCAGGTGCAGCAGAACCCCCAGCGAGAACAGGATGCCCGCGACCGGCGGGCTCCAGGCGGCAAGGGCTATGGGGATCTGCCCGGTTTCGCCCAAGACTTGCGCGAAATTGCGCAGGAAGAAAAGCCCAAGACCCAGCCCCAGCGCCAGCATCGCCATCAGCCCGGTGCGCCCGAACCGCGTGTGGCGCATGGTGAAGCCTGCCGCCAGCAGCACCATCGCCGCCAGCAAGAGCGGCTGCGCCAGCTCCATCTGCAACCAGACCCGGTGCGGCCGCGCCGAAAAGCCCGCCCGTTCCAGCCCGGCGATGAATTCGGGCAGGTCCCAGATCGCGATCGCCGACGGCCGGGCAAAGCCGTCGCGGATGCGCTGGCTGGTCAGGTCCGAGGGCAGCGACAGAAGCGGCTGCTCGATCGCGGCCAGTTCCGGATTGGGCGTTTCCGCGTCGAAACTCCAGCGCTTGGCCTCCCGCATCTCCCAGCTTCCGACCCCCAGCACGGCCTCTGCCGCCTCGATCCGCCAGGCGGGCTGGCCGTCCTGGCCAAAGGCCAGGAAGGTCACGTCGAAGAACCGCGTGCCCTCGGGATTGGTGCGCGCCGCGCGGATCAGGATCTGGCCCTCGTCGCTGCCCTCGCGCAGCCACAGCCCCTCGGAACTGACCGACAGCACGCTGGTCTCACCGGTCTTGTAGCGGTCAGTGACCAGCCGGTACTGCTTGGACGTGGCCGCCACGATCGGGTTCATGATCGCCACCGCGATCCCGCCCAGCACCAGCGCGGCCATCACCGGCGCGACCAGCGCGCGCAGCGCCGACCGCCCCGAGGCCCGCGTGATCACCAGTTCCGAGGTCCGCGCAAGCCCCAGGAACAGCGCCACCGTCGCCAGCACCACGACCAGCGGCAGGATCGTGTAGAGATCCGCAGGTACCTTCAGCGCCGACAAATGCAGCGCCTCGCGAAAGCCGATGCTGCCGATCTCGAACCGCCTGATCTGATCGACCATGTCGAACAGCACCAGGATCGCGGCGAAGATCCCGAACAGGCCGAAGACCAGCAGCGTGAACTTGCGCGCGAAGTAGAAATGCAGCGTCATGCCTGCCCCGCAATCCCCGCCGGAACCCGTCGCCGCCGCGCCGAGAACGCGATCAGCGCCGCCCCCATCGCGGCCCCCGCCAGCGGCGGCAGATAGGTCACCGGCCACAGCGCGGCCTCGCGCCGGGCCAGATCGGCCGCCGCGTTGCCCAGAAGGTTCACCCCGATCAGCAGCACGATCGCCAGCAGCACCTGACGGCCCAGCCCGAACCGGCTGAACCCGCCCAGCAGCAGCGCGCCATAGCCGATCAGCGCCCCCGCCAGCGCCAGCAGCGGCTGCGCGGTGCGCTCATGCCCCTCGACCAGAAACACCGCCCGCGTCTTTCCGGTCGCCGCGATCATCTCGTCGCTCGGCCATAACAGCGCGCGCGTGGGCAGGGTCTCGAGCCGGGGCGGACGCAGCCGCGCGCTGTCGATCAGCGCCCCGATATCATAGGCAAAATCCTCGAAGCTCGTCACCGCCAGCCGCCGGTCGCCGGTCCGGAAGGATTGCGCCATCCCCTCGAACATCACCAGTTTCGGTCCGGTCTCGCCCTCGACCAGCAAGGCACGCCGGGCGGTATAGGTCACCCGCGTCCCCTCGCTGCGGGCATCCGACAGGTAGATGTCGAAAAGCTCCCCCCGGTCGGAAATATCGCGGATATAGAAGGTGATGCCGCGGCCCGGGTGCAGGAACTGGCCCGCGCTCAGGAACTGCGCCGCCACATCGCGCGAGATCTCGTCGCGCCGGTCGTCCAGCTGGGCGCGGCTGGCGGGCACCAGAACATGGGTCAGCACCGCCATCGGCAGCGCCACCGCCAGCCCGAACAGCATCACCGGCCGCGCCAGCCGCCAGGGGCTGCATCCCAGCGCCTGCATCACCACCAGCTCGCTTTCCGAGGTCATGCGGTTGACCACATAGACCGTGCCCGCAAAGGCCGCCACCGGCAGCACCAGCCGGATGACGTTGGGCAGGGTCAGCGCCGCGAATTCCAGGAAGACCAGCGCCGACTGGCCGTCGCCGATCAGTTGCTCGAACAGCGACACGCCCCGGTTCACCCAGTAGACCGAGACCAGCACAAGCGCGAAGAAGCCGAAAAGAACGGTCAGCTGCGCAAGCAGGTATCGGTCGAATCTGGGCACATCTTCCCCTGGGGCGTCACGGATCGGAAGGGACGTTAGACCAATCGGGCAGGGCCGGAAACTGCTATCTGGTCAAGTGCGGGGCAGGGGGCTAGGTAAGGCCCGGTACAGGAAAACAGGGAGCCCGCCATGACCACGCCCGTCGCGATCACCTTCGCCGAAACCGATCTCGAAGCCATCGCCACGGCATCGGGCCGGATCGCGGTCTTCCTGGACGCCGATGGCAAGCTCGACCCCGCCGCCCGTCGGCTCAACCGCCTGATGAAGGGCGCGCTGGAACGCTTCGTGGCGAGTGAGGCGTTTTCCAGGCTGAAACCGGCCGAGGCCGCGACGCTCGGCTGGCCCGCAGGGCTCGCCGCCGAGGCGGTGGATGTCGTGCGGCTCGACAAGCGCCCCGCGCCGGACTGCGCGCGCCGCGCAGGCGCCGCGCTGGCCCGGCGGCAGGGCGCGGCCGATGTGCTGATGCTGGCCGGGGCGCATCCGCGCGCGGCCGATATCGCCTTCGGCTTCGCGCTGCGCGCCTATGAGTTCACCGACCACAGGACCGGCGACAAGACCCTGCCCGGCAAGGTCAAGGTGATGGTCGCCAAACCGGAGGCCGTCGCCGCCGAGGCCGGTCCCATGGCCGCCCGCGCCGAGGGCGTGTTCTTCACCCGCGATCTGGTCAACGAACCCGCCAACATCCTGACCACCGACGATTTCGCCGCGCGGCTGGCCGCGATGCAGGAACTGGGGCTGGATGTCGAGATCCTCGAAGAGGACGACCTGAAGACGCTCGGCATGCGCGCGCTGCTGGCCGTGGGGCAGGGGTCCGAAAGCCCCTCCAAGGTCGTCGTGATGCGCTGGAACGGCGGGGCGAAGGACGCCGCACCGCTCGCGCTGATCGGCAAGGGCGTGGTGTTCGACACCGGCGGCATCTCGATCAAGCCCGCGCAGGGCATGGAAGAGATGACCATGGACATGGGCGGCGCGGGCGTCGTGGCGGGCGTGATGCGCACGCTGGCGCTGCGCAAGGCCAAGGCCAACGTCGTGGGCCTTGTGGGTCTGGTCGAGAACATGCCCGACGGCCGCGCCCAGCGCCCCGGCGACATCGTGCGCAGCATGAAGGGTGACACGATCGAGGTCATCAATACCGATGCCGAGGGCCGCATGGTGCTGGCCGATGTGCTCTGGTACGCGCAGGACCGGTTCCAGCCCGCCGCCATGGTCGATCTGGCCACGCTGACCGGGGCCATCATCGTCGGGCTGGGTCACGCGAACGCGGGCGTCTTCTCGAATGACGACGCCTTCTGCGCCGATTTCCTCAAGGCCGCCGCGACCGAGGGCGAGGGCGCCTGGCGCATGCCGCTGGGCGAGGCCTATGACAAGCTCATCAAGTCGCAGATCGCCGACATCAAGAACAGCGGCGGCCGGACCGCGGGCGCGGTCACCGCGGCGCAGTTCCTGCACCGTTTCGTCAAGCCCGAAACGCCCTGGATCCATCTCGACATCGCCGGTGTCGCCCGCACCCCCGAGGAAACGCCGCTGGCCCCCAAGGGGCCGACGGGCTGGGGTGTGCTGGCGCTCGACCGGCTGGTGGCCGACCGCTTCGAAGGCTAGGCCGGCCGCGGGGGCGCTGGCGCCCCCGCTGTCCCTCAGGCCGCTTTCAGCGCCGCCTCGGCCGCGGCCCTTATCGCCCGGATATTGGCGCCGTAAACCTCGGGATTGTCGACCGATCCGCCCGAGAACACCGCAGACCCCGCCACAAGGCAATCCGCCCCCGCCGCCGCGACCAGCGGCGCGGTGTCCGGCGTCACGCCGCCGTCGATCTGGATATGGATCGGGCGGTCGCCGATCATCGCGCGGATCTTGCGGGTCTTTTCCACGCCGGAATGGATGAATTTCTGCCCGCCGAAGCCGGGGTTCACCGTCATCACCAGCACCATGTCCACCATGTCCAGCACATCCGCCACCGCCTCTGCGGGCGTGCCGGGGTTCAGCACGACGCCCGCCTTCACGCCCTGCGCGCGGATCGCCTGCAACGTGCGGTGGATATGGGGCCCCGCCTCGACATGGGCAGAGATCATGTCGGCGCCCGCCTCGGCATAGGCCTCGATATAGGGGTCCACCGGCGCGATCATCAGATGCACGTCCATGAAGGTCTTGACATGCTTGCGGAACGCCTTGACCGCGGGCGGGCCGAAGGTCAGGTTCGGGACGAAATGCCCGTCCATCACGTCGACATGCACCCAGTCGGCGCCCTGTGCCTCGATCGCCTGGATCTCGGCCCCGAAATTCGCGAAATCGGCGGACAGGATCGACGGCGCGATCTTGATGGAACGGTCGAACATCTTGCGTTTCCTCCCGATGGGGTTTGAGCGCGGCGCCCGAAGACGCCGCGCGGGGATTTACTCGGCCGCGGCGATGACGCCCAGCTTCTGGCGCCAGCCCGGATAGAACCGGTCGGCATCGTTCTGGAAGCTCTCGAAGGCGCGCGCCAGTTCGCGGTGCTCGCGCGCATACTCCACCAGATCGACGCCCGATTTCCACGCATCATGCGCCTGGCGCAGCGATTTCGCCCCCGCCGTGCCGCCATCCAGATGCCCGAAGGCGCCGCCGCCCGAGGTCTGGATGATGTTGGAATGACCTAGGTTGTCGAAGAAGCCCGGCAGCCGCAGCGCGTTCATCCCGCCCGAGATGATCGGCGTGGTCGCCTTCATCCCCAGCCATTCCTGCGGGTAATAGGGGCCCTCTGCGTTGTCGCGTTCCAGCATGAAGGCCATGGCCTTGTCGGCGGCCTCGCCCTCCATCTTGCCGAAGCCCATCGTGCCGGTATGGATTCCGCTCGCGCCTTGCAGGCGGGACATCTTGGACAGCACGAAGGCGGTATAGCCGCGCATCGACTGGGGCGAGGTGACGGCGCCATGCCCCGCGCGGTGGTAATGCAGGAACTGGCGCGGGAACTGGCGGCGGCAGGTGGTGATCGCGGCCGGGCCGGTGACATAGCCATCCACCAGGAAGGCGACGTGATCGGCATTTTCGCCAAAGGTCTCAAGGATGTATTCGCCCCGCGCGATCATCTCGAACGGGTCGTCGGCGGTGATGTTGGCCGAGAACAGCTTGGCCTCGCCGGTTTCGTCCTGCGCGCGCTTCATCGCATCCGACACCAGCCGGATCGTCTCTTTCAGCGGCGCGAACACCTGGTTGCCCTGCGGCTCGTCATTCTTGATGAAATCGCCGCCCAGCCAGAATTCGTAGCAGGCATCGGCAAAGGGCTGCGGGCGCAGGCCCAGCTTGGGCTTGATGATGGTGCCGACCACCATGCCGCCATCGGTGACGCTGCGGCCCAGAACGCGCCACATGTCGGCGATGTTCATCGCCGGGCCGTCGAACAGGCGCAGATAGGCGGGCGGCACATAGAAATCGTGCATCTTGGCGTATTCGACATCGCCCATGCCCTGGTTGTTGCCGATCGTCAGCGTCAGGAACGAGCACAGCATCGCCCGCCCGTCGATGATGTTGCGGTCGAACAGCTCCACCGGATAGGCGATCTTCATCAGCTCGCGCGCCGGGTCGATCTCGTAGACCAGCGCATCCACGCCCTTGGTGAACTCGTCGGTGGTGCAGACCTCGACATTGGTGCCGGTCGAGCTTTCGGCGGCGAAATGGGCGGCGACCGACAGGTAGTCGCCAAAGCCCTCTTTCGGCTTCATGATATAGGCGCACAGCACATGGCGGCCGCCCACGATCAGGTCTTTCTCGTCAAGATCGAGGCGCGCGTAGCGGTTCGATTGGTCCATTTGGGTCCTCCCCGAGGGTGTCCGGTTGCGCGCGTTTCCGTGACGGGCGCCCGGCCGTTTCCGGGGCCGGGCGCCGCTTGTCTCAGTTGGTCTTGGGATCAAGGCTGCCCGAGGCATAGCGTTTGGCCATGTCGTCCATCGGGATCACCTTGATCTTGCTGGCATTCCCGGCGGTGCCAAAGGCTTCGAGCCGCAGCTTGCACAGGTCGCGCATGGCGTCCATCGCGGGTTTCAGGAACTTGCGCGGGTCGAATTCCTTGGGGTTCTCCTGCGCGATCTTGCGGAACTGGCCGGTCATCGCCATCCGGCAATCGGTGTCGATATTGACCTTGCGCACGCCCATCCTGATGCCGCGCACGATCTCCTCGACCGGCACGCCAAAGGTCTGGGGCATGCCGCCGCCATAGGCGTTGATGATGTCCTGCAATTCCTGCGGCACCGACGACGAGCCGTGCATCACCAGATGGGTATCGGGCAGCTTCTTGTGGATCGCCTCGATCACGCTCATCGCGAGGATCTCGCCATCGGGCTTGCGCGAGAACTTGTAGGCGCCGTGGCTGGTGCCGCAGGCGATCGCCAGCGCATCGACCTTGGTCTTCTTGACGAAATCCACCGCCTGATCGGGATCGGTCAGCAACTGGCTGTGATCCAGCTTTCCTTCCGCGCCATGGCCGTCCTCGGCCTCGGATTCGCCGGTTTCCAGCGACCCCAGAACCCCCAACTCGCCCTCGACCGAGGCACCGACCCAATGCGCCATGGTCGCGACGCGCTCGGTGATGTCCACGTTGTAGTCATAGCTCGCGGGCGTCTTGGCATCGGCCTCCAGCGAGCCGTCCATCATGACGGACGTGAAGCCATGCTTGATCGCCGACATGCAGGTGGCTTCGTTGTTGCCATGATCCTGATGCATGCAGAGCGGGATGTCGGGATAGATCATCGACAGCGCCTCGATCATCTTGGCCAGCATGATGTCGTTGGCGTAGTTCCGCGCCCCGCGCGAGGCCTGGATGATGACGGGCGCGTCAACGGCCTTGGCGGCCTCCATGATCGCGATGCCCTGTTCCATGTTGTTGATGTTGAAGGCGGGCACGCCGTAGCCATGTTCGGCCGCGTGGTCCAGCAATTGCCGCAGGGTAATCAGTGCCATCAAAGTCCTCCGTCAGGCTGCATCTGCTTTGCGTTCAAGGGCGTCGAGGCCGGGCATCGTCCGGCCCTCCAGCCATTCGAGAAAGGCCCCACCGGCGGTGGAGACATGGGTGAAGTCATGCGCGACCCCGGTGCGGTTCAGCGCGACCAGCGTGTCGCCGCCGCCCGCAACCGACACCGCCAGACCAGCGCGCGTCAGTTCCGCGACGCTCTGGGCCAGCGCCCGCGTGCCCGCATCGAAGGGCGGCGTCTCGTAGGTGCCCATGGGGCCGTTCCACAGGATCGTGCGCGCATCCCGCAGGATGTCCTGATAGCGCGCGATGGTGTTCGGCCCGATATCCAGGATGCGCCGGTTCGCCCGCACGCCGCCCAGCGGCACCGGGTAGGAATTGATCCCCACCCGCTGGAACCCCGCCACCACGAAATCGTCGGGCGTCACGATCCGGCAGCCCGCCACCTCGGCCAGCGCCGCGATCTCCAGCACGTCCTCGGCATATTCGGGCTCGATGAATGACCGCCCGATGGAATAGCCGCGCGCGAACAGGAACGCGTTGGCGATCCCCCCGCCCAGAAGGATCGTGTTGATCCGCGGCACCAGCCGTTTCAGCAGCCCCAGCCGGGGCGCGACCGATCCGCCGCCGATCAGCGCGACCGAGGGCGGTTGCGGATCGGCCAGCGCCCCTTCGAGCGCCGAGAGTTCCTCAAGGAACAGCGGCCCCACCGCCACCCGCTCGGCCGCCAGAACCGCCGCCGTGGTCGAGGCATGCGCCCGGTGACAGCAGGAAAAGGCGTCGTTCACATAGATGTCGCCCAGCCGCGCCAGTCCCGCGCCCAGTCGGGCATCGTTCTGTTCCTCGCCCCGCTCGAAGCGCAGGTTCTCGCACAGCAGAACCTCGCCCGGTCGCAAGGCCTCGCCCCGCCGTTCCACGATGGGACCGACGCAGGTGTCGTTGAACATCACCTTCCGGCCCAGCGCCTCGGCCAGCGCGGGCACCAGCCGTTCGGTCGTCAGCGCGGGGGTCAATTCGCCATTCGGCCGGCCCAGATGGGTCAGCACGATCAGCCGCGCGCCCTGCTCCAGCAGCGGTTTCATCCCGCGGGCAAAGCGAGCGATGCGCGTGGCATCGCCCACCCCGTCCCGCGTCAGCGGCACGTTCAGATCGGCCCGCACCGCCAGGCGCCTGCCCGCAACATCCAGCGATGTCAGGGGCGTGAACGCCATCAGATCAGCGCCCCCATCGCCACGGCGGTATCCGCCATGCGGTTGGAGAAGCCCCATTCGTTGTCATACCAGGTCAGGATGCGGACCATGGTCCCGTCCATCACCTTGGTCTGGTCCATGTGGAAGACCGAGGAATGCGGATCATGGTTGAAATCCATGCTGACCAGCGACTCGGTGGTGTAGCCCAGGATCCCCTTCATCGGGCCATCGGCCGCGGCCTTGATCGCGGCATTGACCTCCTCCACGCTGGTCGCGCGGCTGGCCTCGAACACCAGGTCCACGACCGAGACGTTCGGCGTCGGCACCCGGATCGCCACGCCATCCAGCTTGCCCTTCAGTTCGGGCAGCACCAGACCCACGGCCTTGGCCGCGCCGGTCGAGGTCGGGATCATGCTCATCGCCGCGGCGCGGGCGCGGTAGAGATCCTTGTGCATCGTGTCCAGCGTCGGCTGGTCGCCCGTATAGGAGTGGATCGTGGTCATGAAGCCGCGATTGATGCCGATGGCGTCATTCAGCGCCTTGGCCACCGGGCTCAGGCAGTTCGTGGTGCAGGACGCGTTCGACACGACCGTATCGGCGGCGGTCAGAACGTCATGGTTCACGCCATAGACGATGGTCTTGTCCGCGCCATCGGCGGGCGCCGAGACCAGAACGCGCTTGGAGCCGTTCTCCAGGTGGAACGCCGCCTTGTCGCGCGCGGTGAAGATGCCGGTGCATTCCATCGCGATATCGACATCGCCCCAGGGCAGGTCCTTGGGGTCGCGGATCGCCGTCACCTTGATCGGGCCGCGGCCCACGTCGATGGTGTCGCCATTCACCGTCACGGTGCCGGGGAACCGGCCATGCACGCTGTCATAGCGCATCAGGTGGGCATTGGTCTCGACCGGGCCGAGATCGTTGATCGCGACCACCTCGATATCGGTGCGACCCGATTCCACGATGGCGCGCAGCACGTTGCGGCCGATCCGGCCGAAGCCGTTGATAGCAACCTTCACAGTCATAATGGACCCTTCCTACTTCATCAGTTTCTTGGCGGCCGCAGCCACGGCCGCGGGCGTGATGCCGAACTGGGCATAAAGCGTCTCGGCCGGCGCCGAGGCGCCAAAGCTCGACATGCCCACGAAGGCGGACCTTTCGCCCAGCAGCGCCGCCCAGCCCTGTTCCACCGCGGCCTCGACACCGACGCGGGGCGCGCTGCCCAGCACGGCGGCCTTGTAGCCCGCGTCCTGCCCCGCGAAAAGCTCGAAACACGGCGCCGAGACGACGGCGGCCTTGATGCCCTCCTCGGCCAGCAGGTCGGCGGCCTTCATCGCGATCTCGACCTCGGAGCCGGTGGCGATCAGCGTCACGTCGCGCGCCCCGTCCGCCTCGCGCAGGACATAGGCGCCCTTCGCCACAAGGTTCTCGGCGGTATGCGCGGTGCGCAGGCAGGGCAGGTTCTGCCGCGACAGCGCCATCAGGCTGGGCGTCGTGCTGGCGGTCGCCGCGATTTCCCAGCATTCGGCGGTTTCCACCACATCGGCGGGCCGGAACACGTTGAGGTTGGGCATGGCGCGCAAGGACGCCAGATGCTCGACCGGCTGGTGCGTCGGGCCGTCCTCGCCCAGACCGATGGAATCATGCGTCATGACATAGGTCACCGGCAGCCCCATCAGCGCCGACAGCCGGATCGCGGGCCGCGCGTAATCGGCAAAGACAAGGAACGTGCCGCCATAGGCGACAAAGCCCTTGTGCAGCGCGATCCCGTTCATCACCGCCGACATGCCGAATTCGCGGATGCCGTAATGGATGTAGCTGCCGCCGTAATTGTCCTTCGACATCGGCTGCATGCCCGCGGTGACGGTCAGGTTCGACCCGGTCAGGTCGGCCGAGCCGCCCGCCGTGTTGGGCAGCGTCGCGTTCACGACTTCCAGCGCCATCTCGCTGGCCTTGCGGGTCGCGACCTTGGGCGCCTCGGCCGACAGCTTGGCCTTGTAGGCGTCGATGGCCGCGGCCAGCGCCGCCTTGTCCGGCGCCGCGATGGACCGCTCGAACGCCCCGGCCTGCTCGGACACCGACAGCCGCGCCTCCCAGCCCTCGCGGGCGGCACGGCCGCGGGCGGCCACCGCGCCCCAGGCGTCATAGACCGCCTTGGGCAGGGTGAAGGCTTCGTGCGGCCAGTCCAGCGCCGCGCGCGTCGCGGCGATTTCCTCGGCGCCCAGCGGCGCGCCATGGACCTTGTGGCTGCCCGCCTTGTTCGGCGCGCCCTGGCCGATCACCGTCCGGCACGCGATCAGCGAAGGGCGGGGATCATTGCGCGCGGCCTCGATGGCGGCGGCCACCGCCTCGCGGTCATGGCCGTCGACCGATTGCACATGCCATTGCGCGGCGGCAAAGCGCGCCAGTTGATCGACCGAGGTCGACAGCTCGGTCGAGCCGTCGATGGTGATCTTGTTGTCGTCCCACAGCACGATCATCCGGCCCAGACCCCAATGGCCCGCCATGTCGATCGCCTCGTGGGAAATGCCCTCCATCAGGCAGCCGTCGCCTGCGATGACATAGGTGTAATGGTCCACCAGATCGTCGCCGAAACGGGCATTGTGCATCCGCTCGGCCAGCGCCATGCCGACCGCGGTGGTGATGCCCTGGCCCAGCGGGCCGGTGGTGGTCTCGATCCCGTCGGCATGGCCGTATTCGGGGTGACCGGCGGTGCGATAGCCCCATTGGCGGAAGTTCTTCACCTGGTCCATGTCCATGTCGGCATAGCCCAGCATGTGGTTGATCGCGTAGATCAGCATGGACCCGTGTCCCGCCGACAGCACGAAGCGGTCGCGATCCTGCCAGGTCGGGCAGGAGGGGTCCACGTTCAGGAAGCGGTTGTAAAGCACGGCGGCCACATCGGCCATGCCCATCGGCATGCCCGGATGGCCGGAATTGGCGGCCTGCACCGCATCCATCGCCAGCACCCGGATGGCGGTGGCCATCAGCGCCTCGGCGCCGGTGTCGATCTTCGTGGGGGCGTTCATGTCGCTTGCCTCCTCAGGCGCGTTTCGATTCGGACACCAGACGCTCGATCATCGGCGTCAGGATCAGTTGCATCGCAAGGTCCAGCTTGCTGCCCGGCACGACGATCGAGTTCGCCCGGCTCATCCACGAGCCCTGGATCATCGAGACCAGGTAGGAAAAGTCGATGCCGCGCGGGTTCTTGAAGCGGATCACCACAAGGCTTTCGTCGGGCGTCGGGATCCAGCGCGCCACCAGCGGGTTGGAGGTGTCCACCACCGGCACGCGCTGGAAGTTGATGTCGGTCTGGGTGAATTGCGGGATGATGCAATGCACATAGGCATGCATCCGGCGCAGGATGACATCGGTCACGGCCTCGGTGGTGTAGCCGCGCTTTTCCTTGTCGCGGTGAATCTTCTGGATCCATTCAAGGTTGATGACCGGCACCACGCCGATCTTCAGATCCGCATGCTGGGGCAGGTTCACCTCGTCATTGACCACCGCGCCATGCAGCCCCTCGTAGAACAGCAGGTCCGAGCCCTCCTCGAAGGGTGCCCAGTCGGTGAACTCGCCCGGCGGCACGCCGTAAAGCTCGGCCTCGTCATTGTCGTGGACATAATGGCGCGTGCGCCCCGTGCCGGTCTCGCCATATTCACGGAACACGCGCTCCAGCTCCTTCAGCTCGTTGGCCTCATAGCTGAAATGGCTGAAGGTCGAATCACCCTCGGCATAGCGCCGGTCGAGTTCCGCCTTCATGTCCTTGCGGTTGAACTTGTGAAAGGCGTCGCCCTCGATCGACACGGCCTTCACGCCCTCGCGGCGAAAGATCTGGTCGAAGGTGTGCTTGACCGTCGAGGTGCCGGCGCCAGACGAACCGGTGACCGAGATGATCGGATGTTTCTTGCTCATGTCTATCCTCCCAGGGCTTCAGACGCGGAACAGGCCGCGATTGCCGAACAGTGCGTTGACCTCCTGTTCGGGAAGGTCGTGATAGGCGGCGACGCGGCTGACCTTGTCGGTCGAGCCGAAGACGAAGGGCGTGCGGGCATGCAGTTCGGGCGCGCTCTTGTCGAGGATGCGGTCCTGCGCATCCGTCGCCGACCCGCCCGCCTGCTCGATGACAAAGGCGATGGGCGCGCATTCATAGACCATGCGCAGTCGGCCCTTCTCATAGCCCTTGCGCGAGTCGCCGGGATACAGGAACACGCCGCCCCGGCTGATGATCCGATGTGTCTCGGCCACCAGCGAGGCCACCCAGCGCATGTTGAAATTCTGCGCGCGCGGCCCCTCGTCGCCCGCGATGCAATCGTCGATATAGGCGCGGATCGGCTTGGCCCAATGCCGGTAGTTCGAGGCGTTGATCGCGAATTCGCGCGCCGTCGTGGGCACCCTGACTGCCTCCTGCACCAGCACGAACTGCTTGCTGTCGGGGTCCAGCAGGTATTCCTGCGTGCCCTTGCCGAAGGTGACGACCAGCATGGTCTGCGGCCCGAAGATGATATAGCCGCCGCCGATCTGCTCATGCGCCGGGCGCAGGAAGCTGGCATCGCCGTCCTCCCTGGCCTCGAAGATCGAGAAGATCGTGCCGATCGACACGTTGACCTCGATATTCGAGGATCCGTCCAGCGGGTCGATCGCCAGCGCGAAACGGCCCTTGGGGTCAAGCTCGACCACGCTGTCCTGTTCCTCCGAGGCGTACCAGCGCACATCCGCCGTGGCCAGGCGCCGGGCAAAGGCCTCGTCGGCCAGCACGTCCAGCGCCTTCTGCGTGTCGCCGCCGGTATTCTCGCCGACCTCCGCGCCCAGCGCACCGCCCAGCGGCCCGCGCTGGATCGTGTTGGAAAGGTCGGCGCCGACCTCGCAAAGCGCGTTCATCAGCGGCTGAAGCGCGGCGGGGATATGCTGCAAATCCCGGATCGGATTCTTCGTCTGCATAGTTTTCTCCCGAATCTGGCGGCGGGATGCCGATGCCGGTTGCTAGATGAGAACGCGCCCTATACAGAATTTAAAAACTTCGAAGCTGCGTTAGAAAAAATTTAATGCCGAAACCCGAAGCCGTCACCCTCAAGCAACTCAGGGCCTTGCAGGCCGTGGCCGAGCATGGATCGCTGACCGCGGCGGCTGAGGCAATTCGCCTCACCCCGCCCGCGGTCCACAGCCAGCTGCGCCAGCTCGAAACCAGCTTCAACGCCCGCCTCCTGGAACGCGGGCCGCAGGGCGGCGCGCGGCTGACCCGCCAGGGCGAGGCGGTCCTGGTCGGCGCCCGTGCCATCGAGACCGCGCTGGAGGCCTGCGCCGACCATGTCCGCGCGATCAACGAGGGCATGGAGGGGATGGTCACCCTCGGTGTGGTCGCCACCGCCCGCTATTTCGCGCCCCGCCTCGTCGCCGAGTTGCAGCGCGCCTTCTCCACCGTCGATGTCATCCTGCGCGTGGGCAGCCGCGACGAGATCGTGAACGCCCTGGCCAGCGCCAGCGTGGATCTCGCGATCATGGGCCGCCCGCCGCGCCATCCCGAGGTGCAGGCCACCGTGCTCGGCCCGCATCCCTATATCCTGATCGCCCGGCCCGGCCATCCGCTGGCCGCGCAGGGGCGGGTGGCGCCCGAGGCGATCATGGCCCAGCCCGTCGTCACCCGCGAGGAGGGCTCCGGCACCCGCATCCTGCTGGAACGCTATCTCGAACGGCTGGGCCGCGGTCGCCCCGCCCGGGTGATCGAGGTCGATGGCGACGAGACGATGAAACAGGCGGTCATGGCGGGGCTGGGCATCGCGCTGATCTCGCGCCATACGGTGATCGAGGAATTGCGCGCGGGCCGCCTGGTCGAGCTTGAGGCCGAGGCGCTGCCGCTGGTGCGCCAATGGTTCCTCGTGCATCGCGCCGATACCGCCCTCAGCGCGGCGGGGCGGCGCGTGCATGGCCATATCGTCGGGCGGCAGGGCGGCTTCCTGCCGAAATGACGCCCGTTCCCCGCGACCGGCCCTTGACCTTCCTGTAACTGGAACCCCTATCTCGGGTGCATCCGGACCCGGGAGATCAGGATGGACGCGACCGTTTCCACCACGACCACCACGCGGCTGCGGCTCGAGGGGCTGCATTGCGCCGGCTGCGTGCGCCGGGTCGAACGCGCGCTGGCCGACCAGCCCGGCGTCGCAGCCGCCCGCGTCAACCTCGCCACCGCCACCGCCGAGGTGGATCATGGCGGCCCCGTCGCGCCGCTGGTCGCCGCCGTCGAATCCATCGGCTTCGGAATCGCCCGCACCGAGATCGCGCTGGCCGTCGAGGGCGCGACCTGCGCCTCCTGCGTCGCCCGGATCGAACGCGCGCTTCTCGCATTGCCGGGTGTCACCGCGGCCCGCATGAACCTCGCCACCGGCGAGGCCCGCGCGCAGGTGATCGCGGGGATGGCCGATGCCGCAACGCTCGCCCGCGCGCTGGCCGAGGCCGGTTATCCCGCCACCCCGCTGGCGGGCACCACCCGCGACCCCGGCGCCGCCCAGGCGGCCGAGGCCCGCGCGCTGGCCCGCCGCACGCTGCTGGCCGCGGCCCTTGCCCTGCCGGTCTTCGCCATCGAGATGGGCGGCCATGTCATCCCCGGCTTCCACGCCGCGCTGGCCGGGATCGCGGGCGACCAGCCGCTGCGCGTGCTCTCCTTCCTGCTGACCAGCGCGATCCTGGCCGGGCCGGGGCGCGTCTTCTTCGCCCGCGGCCTGCCGCTCCTGCTCAGGGGGGCGCCGGACATGAACGCGCTGGTGGCGCTGGGCACCGGCGCCGCCTGGGGGTTTTCCACCATCGCGACCTTCGCCCCCGGCCTGCTGCCTCCCGGCACCGCCCATGTCTATTTCGAGGCCGCGGCGGTGATCGTCACGCTGGTCCTGCTGGGCCGCATGCTGGAGGCCCGCGCCAAGGGCCGCACCGGGGCCGCGATCCGGCGGCTGATGGCCCTGCGCCCCGCCACCGCCCGCGTGGTCACCGCCGCGGGCATCGAGGACCGCCCGGTCGAGGCGCTGGTGCCCGGCGACCTGATCGAGGTGCTGCCCGGTGAACGCTTCGCCACCGATGGCGAACTGGTCGCGGGGCAGGGGCCGGTCGACGAATCCATGCTGACGGGCGAGCCGATGCCGGTGGACAAGTCCCCCGGCGATCCGGTCACCGGCGGCACCGTGAACGGCCCTGCTGCGCTGCGTTTCCGCGCGACGGCGGTGGGGGCGGACACCGCGCTTGCCCGGATCGTGGCCCTGGTCGAGACCGCGCAGGGCGCCAAGCTGCCGGTGCAGGCGCTGGCCGACCGGGTGACCGGCATCTTCGTGCCCGTCGTTCTGGCCGTCGCCGCCGTCACCGTCGCGCTGTGGCTGGCCCTTGGTCCTGCCCCCGCGCTGGGGCTGGCGCTGGTCGCGGGCGTGTCGGTCCTCATCATCGCCTGCCCCTGCGCGATGGGGCTGGCCACGCCCACCTCGGTCATGGTCGGCACGGGCCGCGCGGCCGAAATGGGCGTGCTGTTCCGCAAGGGTGCGGCGCTTCAGGCGCTGGCGGGCGTGACGACCGTGGCCTTCGACAAGACCGGCACGCTGACCGAGGGACATCCGGCGGTGACCGAGGTGGCACTTGCCCCCGGCGTCACGCGGGACGAGGCGCTGCGCCTTGCCGCCGCGCTGGAGTCCCGCTCCGAACACCCCATCGCCCGCGCGATCCTGAACGCCGCCCCCGTCCCTGCGCCCGAGGCCGAAGGGGTCGAGGCGCTGCCGGGCTTCGGTCTCAGGGGCCGGGTCGAGGGCGCCGAGATCCTTGTCGGCGCCGCCCGTCTGATGGACCAGCACGCCATCGCGCCCGGCGATCTGGCAGGCCCCGCCGCCCGCATCGCGGCCAGCGGCGCAACGCCGGTCCATGTCGCCCGCGACGGCCGCGCGATTGCGGTTCTCGCGCTGGCCGATCCGGTCCGGCCCACCGCCCGGGCCGCCATCGCCACGCTGCACGAAATGGGCGTCCGGACCGCGCTCATCACCGGCGATACCGAGGCGACCGCGCGCGCCGTCGCCGCCGAGCTGGGCATCGACCGGGTGACCGCGGGCGTGCTGCCCGGCGGCAAGGTGGCCGCGCTGGACGAGTTGCGCGCCGATGGCCCGCTGGCCTTTGTCGGCGACGGGCTGAACGATGCCCCCGCCCTGGCCGCCGCCGATATCGGCATCGCCATCGGCACCGGCACTGATGTCGCGATCGAGGCGGCCGACGTGGTGCTGATGGCGGGCGATCCGCAGGGCGTGGCCGAGGCGCTGAACCTCAGCCGCCGGACGATGCGCAACATCCGCCAGAACCTGTTCTGGGCCTTCGCCTACAACACCGCGCTGATCCCGGTGGCGGCGGGGCTGTTCTGGCCGCTCTGGGGGGTGCTTCTGTCGCCGATGCTGGCGGCGGGGGCGATGGCGGCCTCCAGCCTGTTCGTGCTGTCGAACGCGCTGCGGCTGCGCCGGCTTCGCCCCGTGACCGGGAGGGTCGCATGAATATCGGACAGGTGGCCGAGCGCACCGGGCTGCCGCCCAAGACCATCCGCTATTACGAGGAGATCGGCCTGATCCGCCCGATGCGGGGGGATAACGGCTATCGCCATTTCTCCGAACGCGACGCCCATAACCTCGCCTTCCTCGGCCGGGCGCGCAGCTTGGGCTTCACCATCGAGGAATGCCGAGTCCTTCTGGCGCTTTACGCCGACAAGGGCCGGGCCAGCGCCGATGTGAAGCGTCTGGCGCAGGACCACCTGGCCCAGATCGACGCCAAGATCGCCGAACTGCACGAGATGCGCGCGACGCTGTCCGACCTGGTCGAGGCCTGCGCGGGCGATCACCGGCCCGATTGCCCGATCCTGCGCGGTCTGGCGGGCGAGCAGGGCCGGGCGGGCGATGCCGACGAAAGTCCGATGAAAGTCCGATGAAAGTCCGATGGAATTCCGATTTCCGGATTCCCCTTCCGCCACCGCCCGACGGACGATCAGGGCCTTTCACATTTCCCGCCGATGCGCTAGGCATGACCCACTTCGGTTCCACCCCGCAAGGGGCGGATGAAAAGGGAACGCGGTGCGCCCGGCAACGGGCAATTCCGCGGCTGCCCCCGCAACTGTAGGCGGAGAGCGCGGCTGACAGGTGCCACTGGGCGCAATGCCCCGGGAAGGCCAGCCAAGCGATGACCCGCAAGCCAGGAGACCTGCCGAGGTAAGATCACCCTGTCCGGGCGCGGGGCGCGACCCGGAGGCGGCCAGACCGCAGAGGTGGCATCGTGCACCGTCTGCGTCAGGCCCCTGCGCCCGTCCGGACAGATGATGAAGGGCGAGGGGACCGCGGCCATGTGTGCCGAACGAATTGTCGAACCCGCAGGACGCGGGCATGGGTGGCGGCGATGAGCTTTCGGGCGCTGATCGCAGCGCTGTCCGCACTGGTCGCGGCGCTTTTCCTGGCCGCGCTGCTGGTCGGCCCGGCCGGGCTGGCCCCGGGCGAAAGCCTTGGTGCGCTGGTCACCGGACAGGGCGATGCCGCGGCGCTGGTGATGCGCGAGATCCGGCTGCCCCGCGCGATCCTTGCGGTGCTGGTGGGCGCAAGCCTCGGCCTGTCGGGGGCCGCATTGCAGGGCTATCTGCGCAATCCGCTGGCCGAACCGGGGCTGATCGGGGTGTCGGCCTCGGCCGCGCTGGGGGCGGTGATCGCGTTGCAGACCGGGCTGGCGGCGGCGCATGCGCTGGCGCTGCCGGGGCTGGCGCTGGCCGGTGCGCTGGTCGCGGTCCTGCTTCTGCTGGTGCTGGCAGGCCCGCGGGGCGGGGCCTTCACGCTGATCCTTGCGGGCATCGCGCTGTCCTCGCTGGCCGGCGCGCTGACGGCGCTGGTGCTGAACCTGTCGCCCAACCCCTATGCGGCCGCCGATATCGTGTTCTGGATGATGGGGTCGCTCGCGGACCGGTCCTTTGCCCATGTCTGGATGGCGCTGCCGCTGACGCTGGTGGGCTGGCTTCTGATCGCGGGGCTGGGCCGCGGCCTTGACGCGCTGACGCTGGGCGAGGACGCGGCCGAGGCGCTGGGCATCCGGCTTTCGCGCCTGCGGCTGGCGCTGGTGCTGGGGGTCGCGGCCTCGGTCGGTGCGGGCGTCGCGGTGGCGGGGGCCATCGGCTTCGTCGGGCTGATCGTGCCGCATCTGCTGCGCCCGCTGGTCGGCGCGCGGCCCGGGCGGCTTCTGCTGGCCTCGGCGCTGGGGGGGGCGGCGCTGCTGCTGGCGTCGGATCTTGCGGTGCGGCTGATCCTGCCGGATCGCGACCTGAAGCTCGGCGTGCTGACCGCCATCCTCGGTGCGCCGCTGTTCTTCCACCTGATCTACAAGACACGGCGCGAGGCGGGCGCATGACCGGGCTGATCCTGTCGCATCTGAGCGTCCATCGCGGCCCCTGTCCGGTGGTCGATGACGTTTCGGCCGACCTGCGCCCGGGCGAATTCGTCGGCCTGATCGGTCCGAACGGTGCGGGCAAGACCACGCTGATGCGCGCAGCCCTTGGCCTGATCCGTCACAAGGGCACATCCTCGCTGGCGCGGCTGTCGGCGGCGGACCGCGCCCGGACGGCCGCCTGGCTGCCGCAGATGCGCGAAATCGCCTGGCCGGTCAGCGTGGAAACGCTGGTGGGTCTTGGCCGCACGCCGCATCTGCGCCCCGGCCAGCGGATGGGCGCGGCCGACCGCGCCGCCATCGCGGATGCGCTGGGCCGGATGGATCTGGCGGGGTTCGAGCATCGCCGCGCCACCGCGCTGTCGGGCGGCGAACAGGCCCGCGTCCTGATCGCCCGCGCCGTCGCGCAGGAGGCCCCGGTGCTGATCGCCGACGAACCCATCGCCGGGCTGGACCCCGCCCACCAGATCACCACCATGCGCCTGTTCGCGGGGCTTGCGGCCGAGGGGCGTCTGGTCGTCGCGGCGCTGCACGATCTGGGCCTTGCCGCGCGGTTCTGCACCCGGCTTCTGGTGCTGCATCGCGGCCGGCTGGAAGAGGACGGCCCGCCCGGCGAGGTGCTGACCGCGCCAACGCTCGCCCGCGTCTTCGGGCTGCGCGCCTATCTGGCCGACACGCCCGAGGGGCCCATCGTCCAGCCGGTCGAGGTGGTGACATGACCCGCCGCTTCCCGCCCGAGCGCATCGTCTGCCTGACCGAGGAAACGGTCGAGACGCTTTATCTGCTGGGTCAGGATCACCGGATCGTGGGCGTCACCGGCTATGCCGTCCGCCCCGCGCGCGTGCGTCGGGAAAAGCCGCGGGTGGGGGCGTTCAGTTCCGCCGATCTGCCGAAAATCCTCGCGCTCGACCCCGATCTGGTGCTGACCTTCTCGGACATCCAGCACGAGATTGCGGCCGGGCTGATCCGGGCGGGGATCGCGGTGCATGCCTTCAACCAGCGCGATGTGGCGGGCATCCTTGCGATGATCCGCTTTCTCGGCGCGCTGACCGGCGTGCCCGACCGGGCCGAGGCGCTGGCAGCGGGCTATCAGGCGCGGCTCGACGCCCTGCGCGCCGCCCCGCGCCCCCACCGCCCGCGCGTCTATTTCGAGGAATGGGACGAGCCGCGCCTGTCCGGCGTAGGCTGGGTGTCCGACCTGATCGGGATCGCCGGGGGCGAGGATGTTTTCGCCCATCTCGCCGGGCGGCAGGCCGCGAAGGATCGGGTGGTCACGGATGCCGAGGTGATCGCCGCCGCGCCCGAAGTGATCCTCGGCTCGTGGTGCGGCAAGAAACTGCGCCCCGAGAAGATCGCCGCGCGACCCGGCTGGGACAGGGTCCCGGCGGTGCGTTCGGGCCGCATCCACGAGATCAAGGCGCCGCTGATCCTCTCGCCCGGCCCCGCGGCGCTGACCGAAGGGCTGGAGGCGATATGCACCGCGCTCCGGGGCGCGGAAGGAGGTCGATGATGGAGGCGATTGCCCTGTTCCTTGAACGCGGCGGCCCGGCGATCTGGGCCATCGCGGCGCTGTCGGTGGCGACGCTGGCGCTGATCCTGTGGAAGCTGTGGCGCCTTGCCCTGCTAGGCGCCTTTGCGGGCCAGCGCGCCGAACGCGCCGTCGCGCTCTGGCAACAGGGCGCGCGCGACGAGGCGGCGGCGACCGTCGCGGGCCGGGTGGGGCTGCGTGCCCGGCTGGTGCGCGCGGCGATCGGGGCGCTGGGCGCGGGCCTGCCCGAGGCCAAGGCCCGCGAGGAAACCACCCGCATCGCCCGCCGCTTGCTGGCCGAGGCGCGCGCGGGGATAAGGGCGCTGGAGCTTATCTCGGTGATCGCGCCGCTTCTGGGGCTTCTGGGCACGGTCATGGGCATGATCGAGGCGTTCCAGGCGCTGGAATCCTCTGGCGCCGCCGCGGACCCGTCCGATCTGGCCGGGGGCATCTGGGCGGCGCTGCTGACCACCGCCGCGGGCATGGCCGTCGCGATCCCCGCCGCCATGGCCGTCACCTGGTTCGAGGCCATCGCCGACAGCGCCCGGGCCGATATGGAGGATCTGGCGACGCGGCTGTTCCTGGCCGGGGGGGCGCGCTGATGTTCGCCTTCGGCACGCCCCGTCGCATCCGCCGCCCCAGCCTGACGCCGATGATCGACGTGGTCTTCCTGTTGCTGGTGTTCTTCATGATCGCCGCCCGCTTCGGCCCGTTTTCGGGGCTGGAGCTGATCCCGGCCACCGCTGCCCCGACCGAATGGCAGGGCCCGCCCCGGCTGGTCGAGGTGGCGCCCGGCGGGCTGCGGCTGAACGGTGTCGCGATGGACCTGCCCGCCCTGGCCGCGGCGCTGGGTCGGCTGACCGGCAGCCCCGCCGATCCGGTGCTGATCCGCCCGCGCGACGGGGTTGCCCTTCAGGCCCTTGTCGATGCGATGGAGGAGCTGGCGGGCGCGGGCTTCTCCGGTCTGGTGCTGGTGGAGTAGGGGCGATGTTCGACTTCGACACTCCCGCTCCGCGCGCCAGGGCCGAAAGCATCGTCCCGATGATCAACGTGGTCTTCCTGCTGCTGATCTTCTTCCTGATGAGCGCCCGGATCGCGCCCCCCGAACCCTTTGAAACCGCGCCGCCCCGCGCTGCGGCGCAGGATCCGCTTGCGGGCGACACGCTTTACCTGTCCGCCGACGGGGCGCTGGCCTATGGCCCGGCGCGGGGCGAGGCGGTCTTTGCCGCGCTTGCCGCCCGTGACCCGGCCCTGCCGCTGGTGATCCGCGCCGATGCAGGCGTCGAGGCCGCGGCGCTGGCAAGGCTGGCGGCGCGGCTTGCGGCCGAGGGGCAGGGCGCGCTGCGCCTGCAAACGGTGCCGCGATGAGACGGCTGGCCGAGTTGTCGGTCTTCCTGCCGCTGGCCGCGGGGCTGCATGTGGCGGCGTTCGGCCTTGCCGCCGGGCCGCAAGGCGCGCCCGGGGGCGGGGGTGGCGAGGGCGACACCGCGCTGGTAACGCTGGCGGCCGCCCCGCCCGCGCTGTCGCGCCTCGCCGAGGAATGGACCGCGCCGCCCGAGGTCCAGACCGCCGCGCCCGAGCCCGTCGCCCCGACGCATGTCACCGCGCCGCGCAGCCCCGACCCCGAGGCCAGCCCGGCCCCGCCCGTCGCCCTGCCGTCTCCCGAGGCCCCCGGCGCGGATGCCGCACCCGCCGCGCTTTCCCCGCCGCCCGCAATCGCGCCGCCCCCGGCCGAGACGGCCATCCTGGCCGTCCCGCCCGCACCGGGCCGGGCCGATGACGCACCGCTGCCGCCCGACATGCCCCCGCGTCCCGAGGGGCTGCGCGCGCCGGATGCGCCTTCGGTCGAGCCGCCAATGGCCGCCCCGCGCCCCGAACGCCGTCCCGACGCGGCACCGCCGCCCGCCCCGGCCCAGACCGCCCGGGGCACCGAGCGCGTGCCGCAGGCCGGCGCGCCTGCCCGCGCCGCGCCCGCCCTGTCAGAGGCCGCTGCCCGCGCGCTGCATGCCGAATGGGGCGGGCGGATCCTTGCCCGGGTCAGCCGGGTCCATCGCTACCCGCGCGAGACCCGCGCGACCGGCCGGGCGCTGGTCGAGCTGGTGGTGACGCGCGAGGGCGCGCTGGTCTCGGCGCGGCTGGTGCAAAGCGCGGGCGATCCCGCGCTGGACCGCGCGGCGCTGGCTGCTGTCCGCCGGGCCGGGCCGTTTCCCGCCGCGCCAAGGGGGCTGGACCGCGCCAGCTACAGCTTTACCCTGCCGCTCAAATTCGACGGAAGACGCTGATCCCCGCAGCGCGTCCGCTGTTTCTTCTTGGAAAAAATACCCGAACCGGCCCGGAACGGGCCGGCTACGCCGCCTGGGGCCGGCGAATCCGTTCGGCCGCGCGCAGCACCCGCGGCGAGATATCCGGCGCACCGGCTTCGGCCAGCGCCAGCAGTTGCGCCCGCATCCCCGGCCCCCAGAAGGCGTCGATATGTTCGGCGATGGCGGCCACCGCCTCGTCTTCGGGCCGCCGGGCAAAGGCGGTGGCGATCTGGTTGGCCATGTAGATCAGTTTCTCAGGCGTCATGGGGAACCTCTGTCAATGCGATCCGGTCGGGATGGGTGTGGATGTCGAAGCCCGCGCCACGGGCGCGCGCGATCAGGGTCAGCCCCGCCGCCTCGGCCGCCGCGGCGGCGCGGTCGGTGGGGGCGGAAACGGCGATCAGGATGGGGGCGCGGGCCAGAACCGCCTTCTGGACTAGTTCGATCGAAACGCGCGAGGTCATCACGATCGCGCCGCCCGAGGCATCCCGCCCGGCCCGCGCCAGCGCGCCGAGAAGCTTGTCGAGCGCGTTGTGCCGCCCCACATCCTCGCGCGCGAAGACCAGCCCTTCGCCGGGCGTCCAGAACCCCGCGGCATGCATCGCCCGCGTTTCGGCATGCAGCGGCTGGGCCAGCGCCAGCGCGGTGATCGCCCGGGCGATGTCGCCCTCGGCCAGCCGCACCCCGCCGGGCGGCAACGTGGGCAGGGGGCGGGTGGCCTCTTTCAGGCTGTCGATGCCGCACAATCCGCAGCCCACCGGCCCCGCCATCGCGCGCCGTCGCTCCAGCAGCCGCGCGCCCAGCCCCACGGCCAGCCAGATGCGCAGCTCGATCCCCTCGGGGTGATCCACCCACTCGATCCGCTCGATCTGGCCGGGTGCTGTGACGATGCCCTCGGACAGCGAAAAGCCCAGTGCGAAATCCTCCAGATCCCCGGGGCTGGCCAGCATCACCGCATGAGTGGTCCCGTCAAAGGACAGCGCCACCGGCACCTCGCGGGCAAGGCTGCGGCCCGCCCGTTCGGCGCCCGCGGGACCCACGGCCAGCGCCGTGGTTCTGGTGGCGCCCCCGCTCATTCCGCTGCCGGAAGGATGCGCCGGGCGGCGCGGGCGCGCTCGGCATAGGTCTGCTGCCAGTCCGAGGGGCCGTTGGTCTGCGCCACCTGCACCGCCGTCACCTTGTATTCCGGGCAGTTCGTGGCCCAGTCGGAATAGTCCGAGGTGACGACATTGGCCTGCGTCTCGGGGTGGTGGAAGGTGGTATAGACCACGCCCGGGCTGACGCGGTCGGACAGCGTCGCCCTCAGCGTCGTCTCGCCCGAGCGCGAGGCCAGCCGCACCCAGTCGCCCTCCTTGATGCCGCGGGTTTCGGCATCGTGGGGGTGGATTTCCAGAACGTCCGCCTCGTGCCAGATGGTGTTCGCCGTCCGCCGCGTCTGGGCGCCGACATTGTATTGCGACAGGATCCGCCCCGTGGTCAGCAGCAGCGGATAGCGCGGCCCGGTGCGCTCGTCGGTCGGCACATAGTCCGTGACGACGAACAGCCCCTTGCCCCGGACGAACCCGCCCTCATGCATGATCGGGGTGCCAAGCGGCGCCGCCGCGTTGCAGGGCCATTGCACCGAGCCCTCGCGTTCCAGCAGGTCGTAGGATACCCCCGCGAAGCTGGGCGTGGTCGCGGCGATCTCGGCCATGATCTCGGCGGGGTGGGCATAGGCCCAGCCCGCGCCCATGGCGTTGGCCAGCGCCTGCGTCACCTCCCAGTCGGCCAGCCCGTTCAGGGGCGCCATCACCCGGCGGACGCGGTTGATCCGGCGTTCGGCATTGGTGAAGGTCCCGTCCTTTTCCAGGAAGGTCGAGCCGGGCAGGAAGACATGCGCGTAATTCGCGGTCTCGTTCAGGAACAGGTCATGGACCACCACGCAGTCCATCGCCGCCAGCCCCGAGGCCACATGCTTCGTGTCCGGGTCCGATTGCAGGATGTCCTCGCCCTGGATGTAGATGCCCTTGAAGCTGCCCCCCACGGCCGCATCCAGCATGTTGGGGATCCTCAGCCCCGGCTCGTCCGAGATCGTGACGTTCCAGAGCCTTTCGTACATCCCGCGCGCGTCCGCGTCATGGACATGGCGGTAGCCCGGCAATTCATGCGGGAACGACCCCATGTCGCAGGACCCCTGCACGTTGTTCTGGCCCCTCAGCGGGTTCACGCCGACGCCGGGGCGGCCGATATTGCCGGTCGCCATCGCAAGGTTGGCAATCGCCATCACGGTGGTCGAGCCCTGGGAATGTTCGGTCACGCCCAGCCCGTAATAGATCGCCGCATTGCCGCCCGTGGCATAAAGCCGGGCGGCGGCGCGCAGCTCGGCGGCGGGCACGCCGGTCAGCTGTTCGGTCGCCTCGGGGCTGTGGCGGTCCTCGGCGACGAAGCCTGCCCAGTCCTGATAGGCGTCCAGCTCGCAGCGTTCACGGATGAAGGCCTCGTCGGTCAGCCCCTCGGTCACGATGACATGGGCCATGGCGGTCAGCAGCACGACATTGGTGCCCGGCCGCAGCGGAAGGTGATGGGCGGCACGGACATGCGGCCCGCGCACGAGGTCGATCCGGCGCGGATCGGCCACGATCAGCTGCGCGCCCTGCCGCAGCCGTTTCTTGAGACGACTTGCAAAGACCGGGTGCCCGTCGGTCGGGTTCGCGCCGATCACCAGCACCACATCGGCCTGTTCGACGCTGTCGAAATCCTGCGTCCCCGCCGAGGTGCCAAGCGTCGTCTTGAGCCCATAGCCCGTGGGCGAGTGGCAGACCCGCGCGCAGGTATCGACGTTGTTGTTGCCAAAGACCTGCCGGATCAGTTTCTGCACGAGGAAGGTTTCCTCGTTCGTGCAGCGCGACGAGGTGATGCCGCCGATGGCGCCGATCCCGTGTTGCTGCTGGATCGCGCGGAATTTCTGCGCGGAGAAGGCAAGGGCGTCCTGCCAGCTTACCTCGCGCCATGGCTCGTCGATCGAGTCGCGGATCATCGGGGTGAGGATCCGGTCCGGGTGCGTCGCATAGCCATAGGCGAAGCGGCCCTTGACGCAGCTATGCCCGCGGTTCGCCTTGCCGTCCTTGGCGGGCACCATGCGCACGACCTGATCGCCCTTCATCTCGGCGCGGAAATTGCAGCCGACGCCGCAATAGGCGCAGGTCGTGACCACCGCGCGGTCGGGCGTGCCCATCTCGATGACGGATTTCTCCTGCAAGGTCGCGGTCGGGCAGGCCTGCACGCAGGCGCCGCAACTGACGCAATTCGAGGACAGGAAATCGCTGCCGCCCGCCGAGATCCGCGCCTCGAACCCGCGGCCTTCGACGGTCAGGGCAAAGGTGCCCTGCACCTCTTCGCAGGCGCGCACGCAGCGGTAGCAGGCGATGCATTTCGCGGGGTCATAGGTGAAATAGGGGTTGGACTGGTCCTTGGGCGCGTAGCGCGGGTTTGCCTCGCCGTTCTGGCGCGTCTCGAAATGGTTGGCGCCCGCCTTGTAACGGACGTCGCGCAGGCCCACAGCGCCCGCCATGTCCTGTAACTGGCAATCGCCATTCGCCGCACAGGTCAGGCAGTCGAGCGGGTGATCCGAGATGTAAAGCTCCATCACGCCGCGGCGCAGTTTCGCGACCTTGGGCGTCTGGGTGTGGACCTTCATGCCCGGCGCAACGGGCGTGGTGCAGGAGGCGGGCGTGCCGCGCCGACCCTCGATCTCCACCAGGCACAGCCGGCAGGACCCGATGGGTTCCACGCTGTCGGTGGCGCAGAGCTTGGGGATCTCGATGCCCAGTTCGGCGGCGGCGCGCATGACCGAGGTGCCCTCGGGCACCGTCACCTCGAAACCGTCGATGCTCAGCGTCACGGTCTTGTCGGACCGGCGCGCGGGGGTGCCGAAATCGGCGTCGGGGAGGATGAAGTCCTTCATTCCGCGGCCTCTTTCTGGGGGATGAAATCCTCGGGGAAGTATTTCAGCGCGCTTTCGACGGGGTAGGGCGTGAAGCCCCCCAGCGCGCAGAGCGAGCCCTCGCGCATGGTTTCGCAGAGATCCGCCAGGATCGCGGGCGCCGCCGGGTCGCCCGCGCGGATCCGGTCGATGACCTCGACGCCGCGCACTGCGCCGATCCGGCAGGGCGTGCAGGTGCCGCAGCTTTCGACCGCGCAGAATTCCATCGCGAAGCGCGCCATCGCGCCCATGTCTGACGTGTCGTCGAAGACCACGATCCCGGCATGGCCGATCAGGCCCCCGGCAGCGTCGCATTCCTCGTAGCCTAGGGCGGTATCGAACATATGCGCCGGGAAATAGGCCCCCAGCGGGCCGCCGATCTGCACCGCCTTGACCGAGCGACCGCTGGAGGTGCCGCCGCAGATATCCTCGATCAGTTCGCGGATGGTCATGCCGAAGGCTGCCTCGAACAGCCCGCCATGTTTTACGTTGCCCGCGATCTGCAAGGGCACCGTTCCCAGCGAGCGGCCGAGGCCGAAGGATTTGTAATACGCGGCCCCCTCGGCGAGGATCACCGGCACCGAGGCCAGCGAGATCACGTTGTTGATCACCGTGGGGCGGCCCATGAAGCCCTTGTGGGCGGGCAGGGGCGGTTTCGCCCGCACCGTGCCGCGCTTGCCCTCCATCGAGTTCAAGAGCGCGGTTTCCTCGCCGCAGACATAGGATCCCGCGCCGACGCGCAGCTCGATATCGAAGCCATCGCCCAGCAGTCCGGCCCCGTGTGCAACTTCAAGTGCGGCGCCGAACGTCCGGATTGCATGGGGATATTCCGAGCGGCAATAGACATAGCCGCGGCTTGCGCCGACCGCCAGACCGGCAATTGACATGCCCTCGATCAGGCAGAACGGATCGCCCTCCATCAGCATCCGGTCGGCGAAGGTGCCGCTGTCGCCCTCGTCGGCATTGCAGACGATGTATTTCTGCGCGCCCTCGGCCTCCAGAACCGTCTTCCACTTGATCCCCGTCGGGAACCCCGCGCCGCCCCGGCCGCGCAGGCCGGACTCGATGACTTCGGCCACGATCTCGGCAGGCGCCATGGTCCGCGCGCGCGCCAGCCCCTTGAGCCCCCCATGGCTCCGGTAGGCGTCGAGATCCAGCGGGTCGATCACGCCGCAACGGGCAAAGGTCAGCCGCGTCTGGCGGGCAAGGAACGGGATCGCCTCGACCGGGCCGAGTGCCTTGGGGTGATCGCTGAAATCGCTTTCGAAAAGCGCCCCGGTGTCCGAAGCCTCAAGCGGGCCGAAACCGTGGCGCACGCCGTCGCGCTCGATCTCGAGCAGCGGTTCCAGCCAGACCATCCCGCGCGATCCGGTGCGGACCAGCCGCACCTCGATCCCGCGCGCCGCCGCCTCCGCCGACAGCGCCGCGGCGACCGCGTCGGCGCCAAGGGCCAGCGCGGCGGCGTCCTGCGGCAGGTATAGCGTAAGGCTCATCCAACCACCTCGCGGGCCATCCGCTCCAGCCGCTCGGCCGTCGCGAGGGCCACGGGCGTTTCATCGACCAGCGCGGCAGGGCCACAGGCGCACAGACCAAGGCAGTAGACCGGCTCCAGCGTCACGGCGCCATCGGCCGTGGTGCCATGCCAGTCGACGCCCAGCCGTGTGCGCAGGTCCTCGCCCAGCCGATCGGCACCCATCGCCTGACAGGCTTCGGCGCGGCAGACCTTGAGCATGCGCCGCCCGCCCGGCTCGGTGCGGAAATCGGGGTAGAAGCTGATGACCCCGTGGATCTCGGCCACGCTCAGGTCCAGTTCCTCGGCCATCGGGACCAGCGTCTCGCGCGGGATGTGGCCCAGCACATGCTGCACGGCATGCAGCACCGGCAAGAGCGGTCCGTCCATCCCGGCATGGGCGGCCGCGATCTCGCGCGCCCGCTGGGCGTTGGGGGTCTCCTCCCGGGTCATTCGCGCTCTCCTCTTCGCATGCGATAGTGTGCCAAAGCGGAGTGCGGCGGATCAATGCCGGGTATTCGTCGGTCGATAGGATTTTTCTATCAGAACTGTGCCCGTCGCGCGGCATCAAGCAGGGCAGCCAGAACCGGCGTGTGGGGTTCGCGATGCGGCGCGACAAGGCCCACCTGATGCTCGGCCTCGGGCTCGGTCAGCGGCAGCGCGACCAGCCCGCCGCCATCCAGAAAGGGCGCGACGCTGCGCCGGGGCAGGATCGTCGCCCAGCCGCCCGACTGGACATGGGCGATCAGCGTGATGATCGAGTTCGACTCGAGCCGCGGCCGCAGGGCGACCCCTGCCTCGGCCATGTGGCGGTCGACGATCCGGCGGTTCTGCATGTCGGGCGTCAGCAGGCACAGCGCCAGCCCCGCGGCCTCGGCCCATGTCAGCGCGCGGCGCGTGGCAAGCGGATCGTCGGCGCGGATCACGAGGTTGTAATGCTCGGTATACAGCGGCAGGGTCGTGACCCGGCCCAACGGCTCGTTGTCCAGATAGGTGATCCCGGCGTCGATCTGTAGATCGTCCAGCATCTGCAATATCTCGGCCGAATTGCGCGAAAGCACCGTCAGCCGCAACCCCGGATGGCGCGTGGTCAGCGGCTGGGTCAGGGCGCTGACGGCGGCCAGCGCGGTGGGGATCGCGGCAATGCGCAGATCGCCCGAGAGCCCCTGCTTGACCGCGCGCATTTCCTCGCGCAGCGCCCTGGTGTCGGCAACGATGGTCCGCGCGCGTTCAAGCACCCGCGCGCCTTCGGGCGTCAGCCCGCCATAGCGCGAGCCGCGCCAGACCAGCATCACGCCCAGTTGTTCCTCAAGCTGCTTGATCGCGGCCGACAGCGTGGGCTGGGTCACGCCGCAGCTTTCCGCCGCCCGGCCGAAATGCTTCTCGCGCGCCAGCGCGATGAACATTTCAAGCTTGTCGATCATGGGTGCCCTCTGGCCGCGCCGCTATGCCCGGGCTCAGCCGCCCGTATGGCTCATGTGCCGCGAGACCTGGCCATCGGGGCGCTGGCGGGAATAGTCGAAATCATGCCCCCTGGGCTTCAGGCCGATGGCGGCGCGGATGGCGGTGACCAGCGGCGCGTCGTCCTGGGGATGCGCCCGCAGCGGGGCGCGCAGATCGGCGCGATCCTCCTGGCCGAGGCACATGAACAACTCGCCCGTGCAGGTCAGCCGCACCCGGTTGCAGCTTTCGCAGAAATTATGGCTGAGCGGGGTGATGAAGCCGATCTTCTGGCCGGTCTCCTCGATCCGCACATAGCGGGCGGGTCCGCCCGAGCGTTCGGCAAGATCCAGCGTGGTGAAGCGTTCTTCCAGCCGCGCGCGGACATCGCGCACCGACCAGAATTGCCCGACCCGGTCCTCGTTGCCCAGATCGCCCATCGGCATCACCTCGATGAAGGTCAGGTCCATGTCGCGCGCGGCGCACCAGTCGACAAGCGGGAACAGCTCGTCCTCGTTGAACCCCTTCAGCGCCACGGTGTTGATCTTGACCCTCAGCCCCGCCGCCTGCGCCGCGTCGATCCCGCGCATCACCTGGGTCAGCTTGCCCCAGCGGGTGACGCGGGCGAACTTGTCCGCGTCCAGCGTGTCCAGGCTGACATTGATCCGCCGCACCCCCGCCGCGGCCAGATCGGCGGCAAAGCGTTCCAGTTGCGAGCCGTTGGTGGTCAGCGTCAACTCGTCCAGCGCGTCGGTTTCTAGATGTCGGCCCATCGCGCGGAAAAAGGTCAGGATATCGCGCCGCACCAGCGGTTCGCCCCCCGTGATGCGCAGCTTTCGCACGCCCAGCCCGACAAAGGCCGAACACAGCCGGTCCAGTTCCTCAAGCGTCAGCAGGTCCCGCTTGGGCAGGAAGGTCATGTTTTCAGCCATGCAATAGACACAGCGGAAATCGCAGCGGTCGGTGACCGACACGCGCAGATAGGTGATCGCGCGGGCGAAAGGATCAATAAGTTTCGGCTCTCCCATGAGTGTGAAGGTAAGCGCGGCCATGGCTTGCGGCAAGCGTCTTTCGGACGGGTCGGCAAGCGGCTAGGCTGGGGCGAAACGACAGGGGAGGCAGGCAGGATGAGAAGGACCGCGGGTCTGTGTCTGGTGCTGGCGCTGGGGGCCTGCGCGGCCGTTCCGAAGGGCGGGCCGGAGCCCGCCCCGGCCGAGCCTGCGGTGCCGGTTGCAGCCGTCCGCCCGCCGCCGCCGCAGGCGCGCACCGCCGAGGAATTCGACACGACGACGCCCGCCCAGCGCGAAGCGGCGCGCGCCGCCCCGCGCGGGGGCGATGCCCGGCTGGGGCTCAGCGTGGCCAGCCTTGGCGATCCGACCGATCCGGGGTTCTGGGCGGTGACGCCGCTGGTCACGCGGGTGCGGCCGGGTCGGCTGGTCGATCCGGTGACGGGGATCAGCGTGCAGGTGGAACTGCGCCCGCGCGATGCTGCCCCCGGCGCGGGTACGCTGGTGTCGCTGCCGACGATGCGGGCGCTGGGCGTGCCGTTGACCGCGCTGCGCGAGATCGCGATCCATGCCGCGCAATGATCCGATGAGCGAGCGCAGGCTTCTGCCCGACCAGCGCGACTGGGACGCGATGCGCGCGGGGTTCCGCTGGCCCGTGCCAGAGCGGTTCAACATCGCGCGCGCCTGTTGCGACGACTGGGCCGAACGCGATCCCGGCCGGGTGGCGGTGATCGACGCGTCGGATGGCGACCGGGAATGGAGCTATGGCGCGCTCAGGGATGCCTCGGACCGGTTGGCCAGCGTGATGGCGGCCTCGGGCGTGGGGCCGGGCGACCGGGTGGCGGTGCTGCTGGCGCAATCGCCTGCGGTGCTGGTCGCGCATTTCGCCGCGATGAAGCTGGGCGCCATCGTGCTGCCGCTGTTCACGCTGTTCGGGCCGGACGCGCTGGAATACCGTCTGGCCGATAGCGGCGCGCGGCTGGCCGTGACCGATGCCGAGGGCGCGGCCAAGCTGGCCGCCCTGCGCGACCGGCTGCCCGATCTGGCGCATGTGCTGTCCGTCGATGGCGGCCCGGCACGCGATCTGTGGGCCGAGATCGCCGCCGCCCCGCCGATCCCTGCGGCGCGTGACACGCTGGCCGAGGATCCGGCGGTGCTGATCTACACCTCGGGCACGACCGGCCCGCCCAAGGGCGCGCTGCATGCCCACCGCTTTCTCATCGGGCACCTGCCGTCGATCGAGCTGCACCATCGCGGCTTCCCGCAGCCCGGCGATTGCGGCTGGACGCCCGCGGACTGGGCCTGGATCGGCGGACTGATGGATATGGCGATGCCCTGCCTTTACTACGGCGTGCCGCTGGTGGCCTGCCGGATGCGCAAGTTCGACGCGGCCGAGGCATGGGCGCTGATCGACCGGCTGAAGGTGCGCAACCTGTTCCTGCCGCCCACCGCGCTGAAGCTGATGCGCCAGGCGCCGGTGCCGCCGGGGGTGCGCCTGCGCAGCGTCGGCTCGGGCGGCGAGAGCCTCGGGCCGGACCTTCTGGCCTGGGGGCGGCAGGCGCTGGGGCTGGAGATCTGCGAATTCTACGGCCAGACCGAGTGCAACCTTGTCGTGACCTGCGTGCCCGAATTGATGACCGCGCCGCCGGGCGCGATGGGCCGCGCGACACCCGGTTTCGATGTCGCGATCATCGGGGCGGACGGGGCGCCCTTGCCGCCTGGCGAGGTGGGCGAGATCGCGGTGCGCCGGGGGGCGGCCTCGATGTTCCTGGGCTATTGGGGGCTGTCCGACAAGACGGCGGCGAAATTCTCGGGCGAGTGGATGCGGACGGGCGATCTGGGGATCTGCGACGCGGGCGGCCATTTCACCTATGTCTCGCGCGACGATGACGTGATCACCTCGGCGGGCTACCGGATCGGGCCGACCGAGATCGAGACCTGCCTGACGGGCCATCCCGACGTGGTGATGGCCGCCGTGGTGGGCGAACCCGACCCGGTGCGCACCGAGATCGTCGTGGCCCATGTGGTGCTGCGAGCGGGCGCGGAATGGGAAGGGCTGGCCGAGGCGCTGATCCAGCGCGTCCGCGACCATGTCAGCCCCCATGTCGCGCCGCGCCGGGTGGTCCGGGCCGAAAGCCTGCCGATGACGGCGACGGGCAAGATCATGCGCCGGGCGCTGCGCAGCGTGTAGGGGGCCGTTTCGGCGCGGCCTGCGACCCGATCCGGCGTTTTCAATCCGGCCCATCTGGGCTAAGCAGAGCACCACCTTTCGAAACAGGGGATCCGATGTCCGTCTCGATGCTGTCCACCTTCGTCAAGCCCATGCATCCCGAGGGCCGGAAATTCGTCGCCATCGGCCTTGCGGTCACGCTGGTTGCCTTTCTGATCTGGGCGCCGCTGGGCTGGGTCTGTGCGGGGCTGACCCTTTGGGTCTATTACTTCTTCCGCGACCCGGTGCGCGTCGTGCCCGACCGGCCGGGCGTCATGGTCTCGCCCGCCGATGGGCTGGTCTCGCTGATGGGGCCCGCCATGCCGCCCGCCGAGCTTGATCTGGGCTCGGCGCCGATGATGCGGATCTGCGTCTTCATGTCGGTCTTCAACTGCCATGTTAACCGGCTGCCCGCGGCGGGGCGGATCACCAAGGTCGCCTATCGGCCGGGCAAGTTCCTGAATGCCTCGCTCGACAAGGCGTCCGAGGACAATGAACGCAACGGGCTGGCCGTGGAAATGGCCGATGGTCGGCGCTATGGCGTGGTGCAGATCGCTGGGCTGGTGGCGCGGCGCATCCTGTGCTGGAGCACGGCGGGCCAGACCCTTGCCACGGGCGAGCGGTTCGGGCTGATCCGCTTTGGCTCGCGGCTGGACATCTACCTGCCCGAGGGGGCTGTACCGCTGGTCTCGCTTGGCCAGACCATGGTGGCGGGCGAGACGGTGATCGCCGATCTGGGCAGCACGAACGCGACGGGGGCCCGGGGCGCATGAAACGCTTCAACACGCGCAGTTCCGACAATGGCGAGCGCGTGCCCTTCCTGCAACTCGTGCCCAACATGGTCACGCTGGCCGGGATGTGCCTTGGCCTGACCTCGATCCGCTTCGCGATGGACGAACGCTTTGCAACGGCGGTGTTCCTGATCCTGCTGGCCGCGGTGATCGACGGGCTGGACGGGCTGATCGCGCGGCGGCTTCAGGCGACATCGGAGATCGGGGCGCAGCTTGATTCCCTGTCGGATTTCCTTTGCTTCGGGATCGCGCCTGGGGTGCTGGTCTATCATTACCTGCTGACGCCCGCGGGCGGGATCGGCTGGATCTTCGTGCTGATCTTCGCCGCCGCGACCTGTCTCAGGCTGGCGCGGTTCAACGTGATGTCGGGCAAACCGCAGGAGGATGACAAGTCGAGCCCCTATTTCCTGGGTGTTCCGGCACCCGCGGGGGCGATGCTGGGGCTTCTGCCCGCCTTTGCCACGCTGGCGGGCGTGGTCGATTTCGGCCAGGCGCCCCTGGTCGTGGCACTCTGGCTGGGACTTGTCGGGCTCTTGATGATCTCCAAGCTCAAGACGCTGTCGCCCAAGGCGATCAAGGTGCCGCGCCGCCTGATCGGGCCGATGATGTTCGCCACCGTGATCGGCATCGGCCTTGGCTTCTCGCGGCCATGGCTGTTTTTCCTGGCGCTTGATCTGGTCTATCTGGGGCTTGTGATCCAGAGCCTCGTCAAGGCGCGCTGGCGGCTGTTCGGCTGAGACTGTCGGACAGGGCACCGCGCCCCATACCGGGGATCGAAGGCGCCCGAGGAGAAGGCGGCAAGACGAGTTCGTTCCCTCTGACCCCTGTCGCTTTACGGTTGCGGCCATTGCATCTCGTGACCTCAGCCGCGATATCTGCACGGCAGCAACGGGAACGTCATGCCGCATCGCGAGAATCGTCCCAGACGTCGGCCATCGCTGTCGATGCCGATCCTAAGAACCTCGCGTGCGCAGCATCGGGCGGGCAACCTGACGCTTGGCAATCTGCTTGCCGGGTTGGGCGAACGGTCTTTCGGCTGGGCAATCGTGGTATTTTCGCTTGTGACCATGCTGCCGCTTCCGCCGGGCTCGTCGGTGATCACGGCTTTGCCTGTGCTGGTGACGACCCTTCAGATGACATTCGGCTTTGCCCATGTGCGGCTGCCCGGCCCGCTGGCCAGGCTGCGCGTCGACCAGAACAGGCTGCGCCGGACCTTGTTGCGGCTGCGCCCGGTCACCCGACGGCTGGAACGCAGGCTTCGTCCGCGTCTGCCCGCGCTTTTCGCGCCCCGGCACGAACCCCTGCTTGGCTTGGGGTTGTTGGTGATCGCCTTCACGCTGTTCCTGCCGGTTCCGGGCAGCGGCTGGTTCCCGGCAATCTCGTTGTTCGTGGTGGGGGTAGGACTGGTCGAGCGCGACGGTGCAGTGGTGGTGCTTGGCCTTGTCCTGGGCGCCCTTTCGGCCCTGCTGACCGCGGCAATCGTGATTTCCCTGGCCGAGGGCGCCGAAGCGATCATGGGCTGATCGGCGAGCAGCCCTGTCATGTGCAGTGATTCCCGCTGCGCAAATTTGGTCGGGTAGCGAATTGCCAAAAAATGCGGCAGCGCAGCATGGACTGTCGGAAAACTGACGCAAGGTCAGTCGAGGAGCGGTGAAATTCGACGAAATTCGCGTCTTCCGCCGCGCCCGCCATGGACAGAGCGACCGCGCCGCCCGATGCTTTCCTGACAAGCGAGGACAACATGAACGCTTCCACCCTTGGGCCACGGTCCCGATGCCAAGAAGGGCGTCCGGCACTCGAGCGGTTTCCACTGGATACCGTTTGCGAGGCCGCCAAGATCCTGACCGGCGCCAGCGATCCGATCGCGGCGATGCCCTCGGTTCTGAACGTGCTGTCGTCGTTCATGGGGCTGAGGATGGGAGCGCTGGCGCTTCTGGATGACAAGGGTCGTACGGGCGGCGTCGGCAAGCCGGTGAATCCTTTCGTGATCGCCGCGACGACCCATGGCTCGACCTGTGCACCTCCCGAGATCCGCGCCCTGCCGATCCGCGCGACGCAACAGGTATTTCGTACCGGCGTCGCGCTGGTGTCGCGCAATGTCCGCGACGAACTGGGCGAGGCCGCGATCCCGCCCGGCGCGCCGCATGACCGGCTGGCGCTGATCGCGGTGCCGCTCCGAGAGCAGGTGCACTCGCCCTATGTGATCGGCGTGCTGGGGGGCTGGCGCGACCTTGACGAGGGGGGGCTGCGCTACCTCGAAGAGGATCAGCGTGTGCTGACCATGGTGGCCTCGATCCTGGAACAGTCGATCAAGTTCCGCCGCCTCGTCGCGAGGGACCGCGAGCGGTTGATGGAGGAGGCGCGCGCCGCGCTGCATGCCGCCTCCGAGACATCCGCCGACGATTGCCGACTGCGCGAACAGCCGATCAAGGGCATAATCGGCGACAGCCCGGCGATCAAGGCGGTGACCGCGCAGATCCACAAGGTCGCGCGCACCAACACGCCCGTTCTACTGCGCGGCGAAAGCGGCACCGGCAAGGAGCTGTTTGCCAAGGCGGTGCATGCGCTCTCGGAGCGTCGCGACAAACCCTTCGTCAAGGTCAATTGTGCGGCGCTGAGCCAGAGCCTGCTGGAATCGGAACTTTTCGGCCATGAGAAGGGATCGTTTACCGGTGCGCTTGCGCAGAAGAAGGGCCGGTTCGAACTGGCCGATACGGGGACGCTTTTTCTCGACGAAATCGGCGAGATCGGGCCCGAGTTCCAAGCGAAACTCCTGCGCATCCTGCAGGAGGGCGAGTTCGAGCGCGTGGGTGGCTCAAAGACCTTGAGGGTCGATGTTCGGCTTGTGACAGCGACGAACCGCGATCTCGAGGCGGCGGTGGCACGCGGCGATTTCCGGGCGGACCTCTATTTCCGCATCTGTGTGGTGCCGATCGTCCTGCCTCCCCTGCGCGAGCGTCTGGAGGATGTGCCCACGCTTGCCAAGGCCTTTCTGGATAGGTTCAACGCCCAGAACGGGATGGACAAGCGCATCACGCCGGGGGCGATGGCGGCGCTTGCGCGCTGCCAGTTTCCGGGCAATGTGCGTGAACTTGAAAACTGCATCAGCCGCGTGGCGGCGTTGTCCTCGGGCCGCGAAATCGACGAGCGCGAACTGGCCTGTATGCAGGGCAACTGCCTTTCGGCCGAACTCTGGCGCATGCAGTCGGGCGATCGCTCGCCCATTGGCGGACTGGCTGCCGTGCGCATGCCGTTGCCGGTGATCGACAGCGGCGCGGGCCAACGCCCGCCGACGCCACCCCCCACGGGCTTTGGCGAACCGGTCTCTTCCACCACCTTCGCCCCGGCGACGCCAATGCCCACGACGTCCGACGAAGGCCCGCTTGACGAACGTGAACGCCTGATCGACGCGATGGAGCGGGCAGGCTGGGTGCAGGCCAAGGCCGCTCGGCTGCTGGGCCTGACCCCGCGCCAGATCGGCTATGCGCTCAAGAAGCACGGCATCGAACTGCGCAGGTTCTGACAGGGCCCTGCCGCGCGGACGCGTCCGATCCTCGCGCGCTGGCGCAGTCCGCTCCTCCAGCCTGTTCTGGCCGGAATTATCCCGGGCCGTGACATCGCCCCGACCTTGCCCTCGCGCAGCAGGGGTGCGGGACAAGCGGCGCGCCAGTGCTCGCGCATTTTGAACCGGCCGTCACATCCTGTCCTGTCCATCCTGAATGTCGTTTTTCCGACGCACTGTCGCCGCCCCGACAGCGCGTCCGCGCCGATGCTGTGCGTTTCTGCCCGATGCCCCGGCAGAGCGTGCTTGGCACGCTTCCTGCTTGCATCCTTGCAAGCGCCCAGTCCCAAGGAGTCCGCCCCATGTCCGTCCCCCTCGTCCCGCTGTCCGATCTCCAGATCGCCACCCGCAAGGAGCTGCAGCAGACAGGCGGTTGCGCGGCCTCGTCCTGCGGCTCCAAGGCGGGGTCGGCGGACATGGACCCGGCCACTTGGGCCAAGGTCAAGGACCATCCCTGCTACTCGGAAGAGGCGCATCACTACTTCGCACGGATGCATGTCGCTGTGGCGCCCGCCTGCAACATCCAGTGCAACTACTGCAACCGGAAATATGATTGCGCCAATGAAAGCCGCCCCGGCGTCGTGTCCGAGCGCCTGACCCCCGAACAAGCCGCGCGCAAGGTGATGGCGGTCGCCTCCAAGGTGCCCCAGCTTTCGGTCCTCGGCATCGCGGGGCCGGGGGACGCTGCCTATGACTGGCGCCGGACCAGAGCCACCTTCGATCTGGTCGCCGCGCGGTTGCCGGACGTCAAGCTCTGCATGTCCTCGAACGGGCTCGCGCTGCCCGATCATGTGGACGAGATCGTGGCGATGAACATCGACCATGTCACAATCACGATCAACGCCATCGACCCGGAGATCGGTCAGCAGATCTATCCTTGGATCTTCTTTCAGGGCAGGCGCCGCACCGGACTCGAGGCCGCGACCATCCTGCGGGACCGGCAATTGCAGGGGCTGGAAATGCTGACGGCGCGGGGGGTGCTGGTCAAGGTCAACTCGGTGCTCATTCCCGGAATCAACGACGCCCACCTGACCGAGGTGAACCGGGCCGTGAAGGAGCGCGGTGCCTTCCTGCACAACATCATGCCGCTGATCTCGGATCCTGCGCATGGCACGCATTTCGGCCTGACCGGCCGACGCGGGCCGACCGCGGCTGAACTGAAAAAGGTGCAGGATTCTTGTGCGGGCGGTGTCAATCTGATGCGCCATTGCCGCCAGTGCCGCGCCGATGCGGTGGGTCTCCTGGGCGAGGATCGCGGTCAGGAATTCACCCTGGAAAAGCTGCCTGAAGTGGTCGAGGACGCCCCCGAGGCACGCGCGGCCTATCGCGACTGGGTGGCCGAAGAGAGGCGCGACCGCGCCGCCGCGGCGGCCAATGCCGAGGCTGCGGTGCCCGCCCCCGAAAAACCGGTTCTGTTCGCCGTCTGCACCCGCGGTTCCGGCAGGGTGAACCAGCATTTCGGCCATGCGACCGAGTTCCAGATCTACCAGGCCGACGTCGGCGGCATCCGTTTCGTCGGGCATCGCCGCGCGGACAATTACTGCCTCGGCGGCCAGGGCGATGCAGCACGCATGGACGAAATCCTGCGCGTGCTCGCCGATGTGCCGCATGTGCTCTGCGCCCGGATCGGCGATGGGCCCCGCAAGCGGCTGCTGGCAGCAGGGATCGAGGCGATCGAGACGCCACAGGATTATATCGAGACGGCGATCTCTGCCGTTCTTTCGACCCGGAACGCGCGAAACGGACGGGCCGCCCAGCGTGCCTGACCCCAGGATCAAACCAAGGAGAAGCCAATGGCCCTGAAGATCATCAAGTCGCAATGCACCGTCTGCGGCGCCTGCGAATTCGAGTGCCCGAACGCCGCGATCAAGTTCAAGGGGGAAACCTACATCATCGACGCAGGGCTCTGCACCGAATGCGAGGGCCAGTTCGACAGCCCGCAATGCGTCGCCGTCTGCCCCGTGCCCGACACCTGCGTGCCGGCCTGATGACATGCCGGGCGGTCCCGAGGCGGTGGACTGGCAGGGCCAGCCGCTTGACTGCGAGGCCTGTCGTTTCCGCGGGCATCTGGCCCGGCGCCAGTGCGGCCCGGGCTGGTCCTGTGCCTTCGACCGCTATGCGCCCCGGATCGTCCGGTTCTTCACCATGAATCCCGAGGCCGCCGATCTGTGCCTCGATGCGCCCGGGCCCGAAACCCGGGCGCATGCCGCTCGTGTGGCCAACGTGTTCCGCCTGCGCCCGCTGCTGGATGACCCCGATCCCGGGGTGCGGGCGGTTGCGGTGCTGCGGCTGCCTGCCACGCAGGCGCGTGCCGCGCTGAAGGATCCCGACCGCGAGGTGCGCCTCGCGCTGGCCTGGCGGTTGCCATTTTCAGATCTGGTGCCGCTCCTGAACGACGCCGACCCGCAGGTGCGGCTGATCGTTGCACGGCGGGTCGATCCGGGGGTGCTGCCGATCCTGCTGCGCGATCCCGATCCCGAGATCCGCAGGCTGGTGGCACAGCGCATCGGGTTGCGCTGGCTGGACCAGATGCTGGCCGATGCCGACCCCCTGGTGCGCCGCGTCGTGGCGCTGCGGCTGATCCCCGACCGGCTGCGCGTCTTCGTGACCGACCCTGACATAAGGGTACGCCATGCCGTAGCCGAAAGAGCCGAGGCCGAACTGGCCCGCCACCTGCTGGCCGATCCCGATGCCCCCGTCCGCGAGGCCGCCGCCGTGCGACTGGCCGAGCTTGCTGCCGAAAGGGAAACCGATGTCGACCGATGACCGCGAAATCGAGATCTACGGCCCCCCCGCCTTTGCCCCGGGCGAGAAGGTGCGCTGCCTGAAACACATCCGCAATGACGGCACGGTGCCCGGCCGCGAGATCGGCGAGTTCGTCGTCAGGAAGGGCGAGGAAGGCTATGTCCGCGACATCGGCACCTTCCTGAACCAGTTCTACATCTATGCCGTCGATTTCGTCGACAGTCGCAGCATCGTCGGCATGCGCCGCGATGAACTAGTCAGTCTCGAAAAGGAGAGCGCCCGATGAAGATCATGGTCCGCGAAACCCCCAAGGGAATGGAAGTCTATGTGCCCAAGAAGGATCTTGAGGAAGTGATCGTCGCCTCCGAGCATCCGGGCGTCTGGGGCGGCTGGGCCAGGCTTTCGAATGGCTGGACCTTCGAGATGCCCGCCTTCGAGGAGGCACCGAAACTTCCGGTGACGGTCGAGGCCCGCCGGTTGTCGGTGGAGTAGGGGCGATGGGTGCCGAAAGCCGTCTGGCAAAACTGCTCGACCAGGTCGCCGAAGGCGCGCGCGTGCCCTATCTGGGCGCGGGCGTCGCCGCGCTGGCCGAGGGGGGGGCGCCAGCCTCGCCGCGGGCGCTTTGCGCCGCAATCGAGACGAAGGTGCGGGCGCCGAAACGGGCCAGCGGCAATCTGTGGTCGGTGGCGCAATTCGTCGAAAGCCGCCGCTTCCGCAAGACGCTGGAGCAGATCGTGCGGGACGCCTTCAGCGTCCGGCCCGCGCCCAGTGCGCTGCACCGCTGGATCGTGCGCGCCCGCCCGCCCCTCGTTGTCGATGCCTGGTATGACGGCCAGATCCTTGATGCCGCCGTGGCCGAGGGCATGGGCGACTGGGGCTGGGTGCAGGGGATCAGCCGTAACGGCGAAAGCCGGGACATCTGGACGCTGGCCTATGATTGCACGGGCGCGCTGGCGTGCGAGGCGCCCGATCCGGGCTGGGAGATGCTGGTCTACAAGCCGCATGGGCTGATCCGGACCGGCCAATCCTTCCTTATCTCGGACAGTGACTATGTCGAGGTGCTGACGGAGATCGACATCCAGAGCCCGATCCCGGACGAGGTACAGGCCCGCCGCACCGGCCGACCCTTCCTCTTCCTGGGCTGCCGGTTCGACGACCAACTCTTGCGCATCTATGCCCGCCAGATCGCGAAACGGTCGGGCCAGGGGCATGCGGCGGTGATCGAAGGTCCGTTGACGCGGATGGAGGAACGGTTCCTCGACGAGATGGGTATCGAACGGCTGGATCTGCCGCTCGAGGCGGTGACCGAGGCGCTCGCCGCCCCGGCCTGAGTCCCTGCCAAGAGGAGCGCGCGGATGCGCGCACGCCCTTGTATTGCGGCCCCCATCCGGGGGCCGCATTCTTTTCGACCGGCCGCGCCCCTGTAGCTTGCCGAAAAAACCGGCACCGTGGCCCACATCGCGACGCAGCGGTCGGGATTGTTTCGGACCTGTCGGGTTCAACACATCTCGCCCCGTGCGACAGGAAATCGACAAGGCCATGTAAAACATGGGAAAACCGATTTTCTTAGGCTTGGCACGCTTGCTGCTTATAGGTGGGGGAGAGCGGCCGCGACGCCTTCTCGCGATACCGAACCTAGATAGCTGCAAAGGACGAAACCCATGAGCGCGCTGAGACAGATCGCCTTCTACGGCAAGGGTGGCATCGGCAAATCCACCACCTCGCAGAACACGCTGGCCGCCCTGGTCGAACTCGACCAGAAGATCCTGATCGTCGGCTGCGATCCCAAGGCGGACAGCACCCGCCTGATCCTGAACACCAAGCTGCAGGACACCGTGCTGCACCTGGCTGCCGAGGCCGGATCCGTCGAGGATCTCGAACTCGAGGACGTGATGAAGGTCGGCTACAAGGGCATCAAATGCACCGAGGCCGGCGGCCCCGAACCGGGCGTCGGCTGCGCCGGCCGCGGCGTCATCACTGCGATCAACTTCCTCGAAGAGAACGGCGCCTATGACGACGTGGACTATGTGTCCTACGACGTGCTGGGCGACGTGGTCTGCGGCGGCTTCGCCATGCCGATCCGCGAGAACAAGGCGCAGGAAATCTACATCGTCATGTCGGGCGAGATGATGGCGCTTTATGCCGCCAACAACATCGCCAAGGGCATCCTGAAATACGCCAATTCGGGCGGCGTGCGCCTGGGCGGGCTGATCTGCAACGAGCGCAAGACCGACCGTGAGTTGGAGTTGTCCGAGGCCCTGGCCGAGAAGCTGGGCTGCAAGATGATCCATTTCGTGCCGCGCGACAACATCGTGCAGCATGCCGAACTGCGCCGCGAGACGGTGATCCAGTATGCACCCGACAGCAAGCAGGCGAACGAGTACCGCGAGTTGGCGCGCAAGATCCACGGGAATTCGGGGCAGGGCGTGATCCCGACCCCGATCACGATGGAAGAACTTGAACAAATGCTGATGGATTTCGGCATCATGCAGTCCGAGGAAGACCGGCTGGCCGCCATCGCCGCGGCCGAGGCCTGAGACAAGCGGGCCGGCCTTCGTGCCGGCCCCTCCCATCCGCCTGCCCATCCCGAGCTAAGGAACCCATCCGATGGCCAAAGACATTCCCGATCCGATCGCGCCCGAGAAGCTGATCGAAGAGGTTCTCTCCGCCTATCCCGCCAAGGCGGCCAAGAAACGCGCCAAGCACCTGGGCGTGGCCGCCCCGGTGTCCGAAGGAGAGACCGAGATCGTGTCGAAATGCGACACGGTAAAATCCAACATCAAGTCCGTCCCCGGCGTGATGACGATCCGCGGCTGTGCCTATGCCGGCTCCAAGGGCGTGGTCTGGGGGCCGATCAAGGACATGGTCCATATCAGCCACGGCCCCGTCGGCTGCGGCCATTATTCCTGGTCGCAACGGCGCAACTACTATACCGGCACGACCGGCGTGGACAGCTTCGTCACCTTCCAGTTCACCACCGATTTCCAGGAAAAGGACATCGTCTTCGGCGGCGACAAGAAGCTGGAAAAGACGATCGACGAGATCAACACGCTGTTCCCGCTGGCCAAGGGCATCTCGGTGCAGTCCGAATGCCCGATCGGCCTGATCGGCGACGACATCGAGGCGGTGGCCAAGAAGAAGAAGAAGGACATCAACAAGACCATCGTGCCGGTGCGCTGCGAAGGCTTCCGCGGCGTGTCGCAATCGCTGGGCCACCACATCGCCAATGACTGCATCCGCGACTGGGTGCTCGAGGCGGGCGAGGGGGTGCATGAACCCGGTCCCTATGACGTCAACATCATCGGCGACTACAATATCGGCGGCGATGCCTGGTCCTCGCGCATCCTGCTCGAGGAAATCGGGCTGAACGTGATCGCCTCGTGGTCGGGCGATGCGACGCTGGCCGAGATCGAGAACGCGCCCAAGGCCCGGCTGAACCTCATCCATTGCTACCGCTCGATGAACTACATCTGCCGGCACATGGAAGAGAAGCACGGCGTCGCCTGGATGGAATACAACTTCTTCGGGCCGAGCCAGATCGCCGCCAGCCTGCGCGCCATCGCCGCGAAGTTCGACAAGTCGATCCAGGACAAGGCCGAGGCGGTGATCGCCAAATACCAGCCGCTGGTCGATGCGGTGCTGGCCAAGTACAAGCCCCGCCTCGAGGGCAAGTCGGTGATGCTCTATGTCGGCGGTCTGCGCCCGCGCCACGTCGTCACCGCCTATCACGACCTGGGCATGGAGATCGTCGGCACCGGCTACGAGTTCGCCCATGGCGACGATTACAAGCGCACCGGCGAATACATCAAGGAAGGCACGCTGATCTACGATGACGTCACGGGCTACGAGCTCGAGAAGTTCATCGAGCAGATCCGCCCCGACCTGGTCGGCTCCGGCATCAAGGAGAAATACCCGGTCCAGAAGATGGGCATCCCGTTCCGCCAGATGCACAGCTGGGACTATTCCGGCCCCTATCACGGCTATGACGGCTTCGCGATCTTCGCCCGCGACATGGATCTGGCGATCAACAACCCGGTCTGGGGCCTGTTCGACGCGCCCTGGAAGAAATCGGCCTGACGGCCTGCGGCGGGGGCCTGTGGCCCCTGCCTCTCCATCAACCCTTTCGGCTGGCGTCCCGGAATGCGGACGGGCCTGAAAAAGGACCAAAGAGATGCCCCAATCGGTAGACAAGGTGCTTGACCACAACAAGCTGTTCCATGAACCCGAATACAAGCAGATGCTCGAGAACAAGCGGGCCAAGTACGAGAACGCCACGCCCGCGCCGCAGGTGACGGAAATCCTCGACTGGACCAAGTCCTGGGAATACCGCGAGAAGAACCTCGCCCGCGAGGCGCTGGTCATCAACCCGGCCAAGGCCTGCCAGCCGCTGGGCGCCGTGTTCGCCGCCGCGGGCTACGAGGGCACGATGAGCTTCGTGCACGGCTCGCAGGGCTGCGTGGCCTATTACCGCTCGCATCTGTCGCGCCACTTCAAGGAGCCCTCCTCGGCGGTCTCCTCCTCGATGACCGAGGATGCGGCGGTGTTCGGCGGGCTGACCAACATGGTCGAGGGCCTGGCCAATACCTATGCGCTCTACCAGCCCAGGATGATCGCGGTCTCGACCACCTGCATGGCCGAGGTGATCGGCGACGACCTCAACTCCTTCATCATCCAGTCGCGCGACAAGGAATCCATCCCCCAGGACTTCCCCGTGCCCTTCGCCCACACCCCCGCCTTCGTCGGCAGCCATGTGGACGGTTATGACAACATGCAGAAGGGCATCCTGACCTATTTCTGGAAGGATGCCGAGCGTCAGGAAACCGACAGCATCAACATCATCCCCGGCTTCGACGGCTATGCCGTGGGCAATATCCGCGAGCTGAACCGCATCCTGGCCGCGATGGGCGTCGACTGCACCATCCTGTCGGATGTCTCGGATGTCTACGACACCCCCTCGGATGGCGAGTTCCGCATGTATGCCGGCGGCACCACGCTTGAAGATACCCGCGCCGCGCTGAACGCCAGGGCGACGATCTCGATGCAGGAATACTGCACCCGCAAGACGCTGGAATTCTGCGCCGACAAGGGCCAGAAGACCGCCGCCCTGCACTACCCGATGGGCGTGGCGGGCACCGACGAGCTGCTGATGACGCTCAGCGAGCTGTCGGGCAAGCCGATCCCCGACAGCCTGACGCTGGAGCGCGGCCGCCTGGTCGACGCGATGGCCGACAGCCAGGCCTATCTGCACGGCAAGACCTACGCGATCTACGGCGATCCCGACTTCGTCTACGCGATGGCCCGCTTCGTGATGGAAACCGGCGGCGAGCCCCGGCACTGCCTGGCCACCAACGGCACCAAGGAATGGGCCGCACAGATGCAGGCGCTGCTGGCCTCCTCGCCTTTCGGGCAGGGCTGCCAGGTCTGGGCCGGCAAGGACCTGTGGCACCTGCGCTCGATCCTCGCAACCGAGCCCACCGACATGCTGATCGGCAACAGCTACGGCAAGTACCTGCAACGCGATCTCGGCATCCCGCTGATCCGCCTGACCTTCCCGATCTTCGACCGCCACCACCACCACCGCTTCCCCACCTGGGGATACCAGGGCGGCCTGAACGTGCTGGTCAAGATCCTCGACACCGTCCTCGACAAGATCGACACCGACACCGGAACCCTGGGCGAAACCGACATCTCCTTCGACCTCACCCGGTAACCCACAAAAAAAGGCCCCGGCGCACCCCTGTCCCAGCGCCGGGACCCCCGCGAAGCAAAAAGCTTCGCAAGGCGCGGCAGGAGATATTGCAAACCTGCCGCGCCGCCCCCCGCGAATTCCCCGTGAACATGACTGAACGGCCGCAGGTTTCCGGGCAATGCGGGCTTGTCGCAGAACCGACATTCCCGACAGGATCGGCCCCCCGATATGGGCCTTGCGCGGCCATCCCCCGGAAACGCAGCCCCCGAAGGGCGCATTCCGCCGCTTGGCACGCTTTCTGCTTTACCCCTGGTAGCACAGCGGAGCACGCCCCATGTCCGACGCCCTCAAGTCCACCGTCCAGCAGGCTTTCGAAGAGCCCGCCTGCGCCACGAACCGCGCCAAATCCGCGGCCGAGCGCAAGAAGGGCTGTTCGAAGCCACTGACGCCAGGGGCCGCGGCGGGGGGCTGCGCGTTCGACGGGGCCAAGATCACGCTGCAACCGATCGTGGATGTGGCCCATCTGGTGCATGCGCCGCTGGCCTGCGAGGGCAATGGCTGGGACAATCGCGGCTCGGCCTCGTCGGGGCCGATGCTCTACAAGACCGGGTTCACCACCGACATGTCGGAACTCGACATCGTCATGGGCAAGGGGGAGTCGAAGCTTTACGCCGCGATCCGCGAGATCGTCGAGAAGCACCGGCCGCCCGCGGTTTTCGTCTATGCGACCTGCGTCACCGCGATGATCGGCGACGACATCGAGGCGGTGTGCAAGGCCGCCACCGAAGCCTTCGGCACGCCCGCGATCCCGGTGAACGTGCCGGGCTATGCCGGGTCCAAGAACCTTGGCTGCAAGCTCGCGGGCGAGATGATGTTCCGTCATGTGATCGGCACGGTCGAGCCCGAGCGGACCACCGAGTACGACATCAACCTGATCGGCGATTACAACCTGTCGGGCGAGTTGTGGCAGGTCAAGCCGCTGCTGGACCGGCTGGGCATCCGCATCCTCGGCTCGCTGGCGGCGGATGCGCGCTACAAGCAGGTGGCCGTGATGCACCGGGCGCGGGTCTCGATGCTGGTCTGTTCGCATGCGCTGATCGGGCTTGCGCGCAAGCTGGACGAAACCTGGGGCATCCCGTTCTTCGAAGGCTCGTTCTACGGCATTTCCGACACGTCCGAGAGCCTGCGGACCATGTGCCGGATGCTGGTCGAACGCGGCGCCGACGCGGGCCTGATCGACCGCTGCGAGGCGCTGATCACCGAAGAGGAGGCCAAGGTCCGCGCCGACCTGGAACCCTATCGCGCGCGCGTCGCGGGCAAGCGGGTGCTGCTTTACACCGGGGGCCACAAAAGCTGGTCTGTGGTCTCGGCGCTTCAGGAACTGGGCGTCGAGGTGGTCGGGACCAGCGTGCGCAAGGCCACCGACAACGACAAGGCCAAGGTGGTCGAGATCATGGGCACCGACGCGCACATGTATGACAACATGGCCCCGCGCGAGATGTATGCCACGCTGCGCGCCTCGGGTGCCGATATCCTGATGTCGGGCGCGCGCAGCCAGTTCGTGGCGCTCAAGGCCCGGGTGCCCTGGATCGACGTGAACCAGGAAAAGCACGAACCCTATGCGGGTTACATGGGCATGCTGGATCTGGTGCGCGCCATCGACCGCTCGGTGAACAACCCGATGTGGGCCGATGTCCGCCGCCCCGCGCCCTGGGACGAACCGCGCCCCTTTGCCGGTATCCGCCCCGCGCCGCGCGGCACATGCCCGGTATCGGGCCTGACGAACGACCCCCGCGATTTCGAGGATTGCTGAGATGGCCCGCCTGATCCGCCCGCGCCGGGCCCTGTCGACCAACCCGCTGAAATCCAGCGCCCCGCTTGGCGCCGCCATGGCCTATCTGGGCATCGAGCGCGGCATTCCGCTGTTCCACGGCGCGCAGGGCTGCACTGCCTTTGCCATGGTCCACATGGTCCGCCATTTCCGCGAGGCGATCCCGCTTCAGACCACCGCCATGAACGAGATCACCACGATCCTGGGCGGGGGCGAGCAGATCGAGGAGGCGATTGCCAACCTCGTCAAGCGGGCGGATCCGAAATTCATCGGCATCGCCTCGACCGCGCTGACCGAGACGCGGGGCGAGGATATCGCGGGCGAACTGGCCGAGATCATGGAGCGGCGCGGCGATTTCGCGGGGCTCAGGGTCGTCCACGCCTCGACCCCCGATTTCGAGGGCGCGCTGGAGGATGGCTGGGCCAAGGCGGTCACGGCCATCATCGACGCGCTGGTGCCCGAGATCGACCCGATGTTCTGCGACCGCGACATGCGGCAGGTCAATATCCTGCCCGCGGCCTATCTGACGCCCGCCGAGATCGAGGAAGTCACCCGGATGATCCGCGCCTTCGGGCTGAACCCCATCGTGCTGCCGGATCTGTCGGCCTCGCTTGACGGACATCTGGCCGAGGATTGGGCGGGCACATCGCTGGGCGGCACGCCGCTGGATGCGATCCCGGCAATGGCGCGCTCGGCGGTGACCTTCGCCATCGGCGAAAGCATGCGCGGCGCGGCCGAATTGCTGGCCGAGCGGGGCCACATGCCGGTTCAGGTCTTCCCGTCGCTGACCGGGCTCAAGGCGGTCGATGCCTTTGTCTCGGCGCTGATGGGGGTGGCGGGCGCGGCGGATGCGCCGCCCGCGATCAGGCGCGACAGGGCGCGGGCGCAGGACGCAATGCTGGATTCGCATTTCTTTATCGGCGGGCTGAAATACGCCATCGCCGCCGATCCCGACCTTGCCTATGCGCTGTCTTCTGCGCTGGCGGGGATGGGGGCCGAGCCGGTCTGCACCGTGACCAGCTCGACCGCCAACCCGATCCTTGCCCGGCTGCCCGGCGAAACCGCGATCCTGGGCGATCTGGGCGATCTGGAAGACGGCGCGCGGGCAGGGGGGGCGGCGCTGCTGATCGCGCATGCCCATGGCCGCCACGCCGCCGCCGCAACCGGCCTGCCGCTGATCCGCGCAGGTTTCCCGATGAATGACCGGCTGGGCGTGCAGGATGTCTGCCGCGTCGGCTATCGCGGCACCCGCGCCTTCCTGTTCGAGGTGGCCAATGCCGTTCTCGCCCATCCCCACGCGCCGCGCCCCGAGGATTTCGGCGCCGCCCCCATCGAGAGGGAATTCGAACATGACCGCCCGCAGACTGCGCCTCATTGAGCCGGAGAAAGACATGACCCAGGAAAAGGCGCTGAAGATCGCCATTGCCACCAACGACATGGACCATCTGGACGCGCATTTCGGCTCGTCCCGGAAATTCGCGCTGTACGAGGTCACGCCCGATACCGCCCGGCTGGTCGAGGTGCTGGAATTCGACAGCGCGACCGACCAGACCGGCCGCCACGACCCGCAGGACGACCGCATCACCCCCAAGGTCGAGGCGCTGACGGGCTGTGCGCTGCTGTTCGTGCTGGCCATCGGCGGGCCGTCCGCCGCCAAGGTGGTGCGCGCGGGCATCCACCCGATCAAGCGCAAGGACCCCGAGCCCATCGCCGAGGTGATCGCCCAGGTCCAGACCATGCTGAAGGGCAGCCCGCCGCCCTTCCTGCGCAAGGTGCTGGGCCGGCCCGCGCCCGATTTCGCATCCGACTACGCCGACGAGGTGATCGAATGAGTGCCGATCCCGACACGCTGCCGCGCGGCGGTGCGATGCCGACAAGCGAATTCCTGACCCAGCTGATCGCGGTCATCCGCGCCGAGGACAGCCATGGCAGCTGGGACGCCAAGCCCGATGCCGACCTGCTGGCCGACTACATCGTGACCAGGGAGGAACGCCGCGAGATCCCGATCATCGGCGACCCCGATCCCGACCTGCTGTGGCGGGTCGAACGCTTCTACGACGCGATCGCGCTGCTTCTGGAACGGCGCACCGGCGCGCAATCGGCGCAGATGTCGAAAATCCATCACGAAGGTTTCGGGCGGATCGTGCTGATCTCGGGGCGGCTGGTGGTGCTGTCGAAACATGTCCGCGACCTGCACCGCTTCGGCTTCGAAAGCTTCGCCGCGCTCGCCGAGGCGGGCGACAGTATGACCGCCGATGCCGCCGCCACGCTTGCCCGCTTTCCCGACGCCGCCCGGGCCTGACCCGGCGCCAGACCCAAGCCATGCCCGAGCCAGGAGAGATATGGAAATGAGCCTCGAAGACCTCGAAGCGCGCGTCAGGAAACTGTCGATGCGCGCCACGGATGCCAAGATGAACCTGCACGACCTTGCCGAGGAACTGCCCGTCGATTGGGAAAAGATCCCCGCCGTCGCCGCCGAGACCCACGAGATCTTTCGCGACCTCAGCGCCGCGCGCCAGGCGCTGAAGGCCGCGAAAAAAGCCGCAGAGGAGGCCTGAGCCATGCCCATCACCGGCCTGACCCGCGGCGGCACAAGCTATGTTCCGGAATTCCTCCTCGCCATCGACGCTGCGAAATGCATCGGCTGCGGGCGCTGCTACAAGGTCTGCGCCCGCGGCGTACTGACGCTCAAGGGCATCACCGACGAGGATGAACTGGTCGATCTCGAGGACGAGGATGACGAGGACGAGATCGAGCGCAAGGTGATGGTCATCGCCGATGGCGACGACTGCATCGGCTGCGGCGCCTGCGCGCGCGTCTGCCCCTCGGGCTGCCAGAGCCACGGCCCGGTCGAGGCGCTCTAGGCAGCGTTGGCGTGGACCCGCTGACCGCGCCTTTTTTCCGAAGGCTGCCGGTAGCACAGGCGTTCCCACGCCCCGCTCGATCTTCGGGCTGGACCTCGTCCGGCACGGCATGGGCGCTTCCGAAAGAAGCCCGATCGCGCCCCGCTGGGGCCTTGTCTGGCGCGCAATATCGCTGCTGCAGGCGTGCCTGCCCCATGCCCCCGCGCCGCGTCGCCCTGTCGCAAACCCGCCAAACCTGCACGGATGAATCCGACAGGGGTGCCGCAACGTCCCGAAAGCTGCGGTTCTCCGGTGTTGGCACGATCTTTGCTTACGATCTGTCAAGGGACATGCGACGACAGGAGACATCCGATGATCCAGATGACCGAAGCCGCGAGGGATGCAATCGCAAGCGCCATTGCGGGGGCCGGACAGCCCATCGCCGGGCTGCGCCTTATGGTTCAGGCCGGCGGCTGCGCGGGGTTGCAATACACCATGGCGCTGGAACTGACGCGCGAGGATGACGATGCGGTGGTTCAGGCGGACGGCGTGATCGTGCTGATCGACCCCGGCAGCCAGGGGTACCTGGTGGGGACCACCATTGACTTCGTCACCGGGCTTGAGGGGTCAGGCTTCGTATTCGACAACCCCAATGCCTCGGCCGGTTGCGGCTGCGGCAAGTCCTTCTGCTGAGGAGGGCGACCGATGTTCGATTATTCCCCGACCCTGACGGATCACTTCCTGAACCCCCGGAATCGCGGAGATCTGGAAGACGCGAATGCGCTGGGCGAGGCAGGGTCGCTGCGCACGGGCGACGCGTTCCGGCTCATGCTGAGGATCGAGCGGGGCGAGATCGCCGTGGCGCGGTTCCAGACCACCGGCGGGGGGCCGGAGGTGGCGGCGGGCTCGGCGCTGAGCGAATGCCTGGTCGGCAAGACGCTGGCCGAGGCCCGTTCGATCTCCTCCGATTACGTCGAAACCTTGCTCGGCGGCTTGCCTGACGCGGACCGCTCGGCCGCCCGCGTCGCCGCCGCGGCGCTGACCGCCGCCCTCGCCGATCATGCCCAGCCCCCGGCCTTTCGCGCCGCGCAAGTCGCGCGCGCCCCGGGCCCGGTCGCGATCCAGACGTTGCGCCCCAGCGTGCCCCGCACCCTCGGCACCACACCCGCCGACGAGACTGCCGCCGTCGCGGCCGTTCTCGACGAGATGCGGTCGCGCTTCCAGGCCGATGGTGGCGATGTGGAACTGGTCGACATCGTCGGACCCCGGGTGCGCGTGGCCCTCAAGGGGGCCTGTGCAGGCTGCCAGATTGCCGGGCTGACCTTGGGCGGGCTGCAACAGCGCATCGCCGATGTGCTGGGCCGAGCGGTTCTTGTGGTACCTGCGCCGACCCAGGGGAGAGTGGTCCGATGACCCTTGCCCCCGGTCCCGATAACTTTCGGCTCGATCCCGCGCCGCTGATCTGCGACACGACCCTGCGCGATGGCGAACAGGCGGCCGGGGTGGCCTTTTCGGCCGCCGAGAAGATAGAGATTGCCGTTGCCCTTGATGCCGCGGGCGTGGCCGAGATCGAACTGGGCGTGCCCGCTATGGGCAGCGCCGAGATCGTGGCGATGCGCGAGGCGGGCGCGCGGCTGACGCGCGCCGCGGGCGTCGTCTGGTGTCGGCTGCGCGAAACCGATCTGGAACTGGCCGCGCTGACTGGGCTGTCGCGGCTGCATCTGACCGTGCCCGCCTCGGACCGCCAGCTTCAGGGCAAGCTTGGCCGCTCGCGTGACTGGGCGCTTACCGAAACCGACCGGCTGGTGCGGCTGGCCACGGGCGCTGGCTTCGTTGTCTCGGTCGGCGCCGAGGATGCCTCGCGCGCCGATCCGGACTTCCTGTTGCAGATTTCCACGACCGCGGCGGCGGCGGGTGCGATCCGGTTGAGGCTGGCCGATACGCTGGGGCTGATGGACCCGTTCGCGGCCCATACGCTGGTCGCTGGCCTGGCTCAGGAATCGCTGCCGATCGAGTTTCACGCCCATGACGATCTTGGGCTTGCCAGCGCCAACACGCTGGCGGCCGCGCGCGGCGGGGCCACGCATCTGTCTGTCACGGTCAACGGGCTCGGCGAACGCGCGGGCAATGCCGCATTGGAACAGGTCGTCGCCGCGCTTGCGGTGCAGGGCCGTCCGACATCGGTCGCGCTCGATCAGCTTTGCGGGCTTTGCGAACTGGTCGCGCGCGCATCGAAACGGCCCCTTCCGCCCAGTCGTCCGATCGTCGGCGCGCATGTCTTCAGCCATGAATCGGGCATCCATGTCGACGGGCTGATAAAGGATCCCGCGACCTACGAGGCGCCTGACCTGGCTCCGGCACGGTTCGGGCGCGACCGTCAGATCGTGCTGGGCAAGCATTCGGGCCTGGCCGCGCTGACCGGCGGATTGGCCGCCGCGGGTCTGCCCTCGGACGAGGGCACCGCGCGGGCCGTCCTGCCTTTGCTGCGCGACTGGGCCAGTGCCGAAAAACGCGCCGCGACGCCCGCGGATCTCGCCATTCTCACCGCCCGCGCCCAGGCCATGATCTGCCTGCCCGCGGTCCCCGATCACACGGAAAGGAGCCTGCCATGAGCTGCAAACCCGACCGCGGCGTGCTCGACCAGATGCACGCGCTTTCCTCTGCCGAGGATCTCTTTACCTTCCTGCTCTTGCCCTACGACCAGTCGGTGCTGAACCGCGCGCGGCTGCATGTCATGAAGCGTATGGGCGATTATCTGTCACAGGTGGAGCTTTCCGCGCTCGACGAGGACGGTGTGTTCCTTGAAGCGCGCCGGGCGCTCAAGCGGGCCCATGCCGATTTCCAGACCTCTACCCCGCGCGCCCAGAAGGCGCTGAAAATCTTCAACCAACCCCGTGGCAACGTGGTTCCGATGGAGGGGCTTCGGCTGTCCGTACAATGAGCGAGAAACTGATCGAACCCGAGTTTCCTGGCGCCGAGGCGATGGACGCGCCCAAACCGGCCAGCAAGGCCGAAACCGGCCTGAACATCGTCGTTTGCATCAAGCAGGTGCCCGATTCCGCGCAGATCCGGGTTCATCCCGTGACGAACACGATCATGCGCCAGGGGGTTCCGACAATCATCAATCCCTATGACCTTTTCGCGCTGGAAGAGGCGATGCGCTTGCGCGACGAGTTCGGCGGCGCGGTAACGGTGCTGACGATGGGTCCGCCGATGGCCGAAGATGCGTTGCGCCGGGCTTTGGGGCTGGGGGCGGACAAGGCGGTGCTGATCACCGACCGGCGCTTTGCCGGGTCGGATACGCTGGCGACATCCTTTGCGCTGGCCTCGGCGCTGGACAAGATCGGCGAGGTGCGCCCCGTGGATATCGTGTTCACGGGCAAGCAGACGATCGACGGCGACACCGCACAGGTCGGCCCCGGCATTGCGCGGCGGATGGGGTTGAACCAGTTGACCTATGTCAGCGCGATCGACGCGCTCGATTGCGAGAGGGGCGAGATCACGGTGCGGCGCCGCTCCGAAGGCGGTGTGCAGGTGCTGCGCTCGAAACTGCCCTGCCTGATCACCATGCTCGAAGACACCAACGAGTTGCGCCGCGGTACCTTGCAGGACATGCTGCGTGCGGCACGCGCGCCGGTCACCATCTGGTCGGCCGAGGATGCGGGCATCGAGGATGCGCTGAAATGCGGGCTTAGAGGCTCGCCCACGGTGGTCAAGCGCGTCTTCGCGCCAAGCCCCCGCGCCGAGAAGGCCGAGATGGTCGCGGTCGAGGGCAAGACCCCGGCCCAGACCGCCGACGCGATGCTCGACCTGCTGTTCGCAAAGGCCCCAAAGCTCGAGGCGGATCTGACCGCCCGGTTCACTTGAGGAGACGCGCCATGGCTGACGCCCCGCAAAAACCCGCCCCCCAGCAGCCTGTCGGCGGCCGTGCCGCGATGCAGATGCAGCTGGCCGAGAAGTTCAAGAATTACAAACATGTATGGGTCTTCGTCGAGATCGAGCGCGGTCGCGTCCATCCCGTCTCGTGGGAACTGATGGGCGAGGGGCGCAAGCTCGCCGATGATCTGGGCGTTGATCTCTGCGCGGTGGTGCTGGGCCCGCGCAATGATGACACCAAGCGCGCGATCCGCGAGACATATCATTACGGCGCGGATGTCTGTTATATCTGCGAGGATCCGCTGCTTGCCGAGTATCGTAACGAGCCATTTACCAGGGCGCTGACCGATCTGGTCAACCGCCACCAGCCGGAGATCCTGCTGCTGGGTGCGACACCTCTGGGCCGCGATCTTGCCGGGTCTGTGGCCACGGTGTTGCAGACCGGGCTGACGGCGGATGCGACCGAGCTGAAGATCGCCGATGACAAGTCGCTGGCTGCGACCCGGCCGACCTTCGGCGGCACACTTCTGTGCACGATCCATACGCTGAACCACCGCCCGCAGATGGCCACGGTGCGCCCGCGGGTGATGGCGATGCCCGAACCCGACAGCAAGCGGTCGGGCCGGATGGTGTGGCATTCGCTGCGGATGCAGGAGGCGGATATCGTCACCAAGGTGCTGGAATTTGTCTCGGACGCGCAGGTGGAAAAGGCCAACCTGGCCTATGCCGATATCGTGGTGGCGGGTGGCATGGGGCTGCAGAACGCGGCCAATCTCAAGCATGTCCAGCGCCTGGCCGAGGTGTTGGGGGCCGAATGGGGTGTCTCGCGGCCGCTGGTGCAGAAGGGCTGGGCGCCGGCCGAACGCCAGATCGGCCAGACCGGCAACACGATCCGGCCCAAGCTTTACATCGCGGCCGGTATCTCGGGCGCGATCCAGCACCGGGTGGGCGTCGAGGGGGCCGATCTGATCATCGCGATCAACACCGATCCCGACGCCACGATCTTCGACTTCGCCCATCTGGGCGTGGTGGCCGATGCGCTGGCGGTCCTGCCAGCGCTGACCGATGCCTTTGCCCGCCGACTGTCCGGCCGGGCGCTGGCAAGCTGAGGAGGACGAGACAATGCCCGAACATTTCGACGCCATCGTCGTGGGGGCCGGACCGTCCGGCAACGCGGCGGCCTACACAATGGGCAAGGCGGGGCTGAACGTGTTGCAGATCGACCGGGGCGAATATCCCGGCTCGAAGAACGTGCAGGGTGCGATCCTCTATGCCGATGCGCTGGAGCGGATGATCCCCGATTTCCGTGAGACCGCACCGCTGGAGCGCCATGTGGTGGAACAGCGGTTCTGGATGCTCGACGAGACCTCGCATACCGGCACGCATCACCGCTCTGACAGTTTCAACGAGGAGAAACCCAACCGCTACACCATCCTTCGTGCGCAATTCGACAAGTGGTTCTCGAAACAGGTACGCGATGCGGGCGTCACGCTGATCACCGAGACCACGGTGACCGAACTGGTACGCAATGCCGAGGGCAAGGTGATCGGCGTGCTGACCGATCGCGAAGGCGGCCCGGTCTATGCAGATGTGGTGGTGCTGGGCGAAGGCGTGAACGGGCTGGTGGCGCAGCGCTCCGGGCTGCGCCCGGAACTGCGTCCGCAGCATGTCGCGCTCGCGGTGAAGGAAACCCATTTCCTGCCCGAGGACACGATCCGCGAACGCTTCAACCTGTCGGACGAGAACGAAGGCGTGGTGATCGAGGTGCTAGGCTCGGTCAGTTCGGGCATGGTCGGCACCGGGTTTCTCTATACCAACAAGGAATCGATCTCGATCGGGGTGGGCTGCCTGGTGTCGGATTTCGCCGAAAAGCAGATCCCGCCCTACGAACTGCTCGACCGGTTCAAGAGCCACCCTTCGGTCCGACCGCTGCTGAAGGGGTCCGAGATGAAGGAATATGTCGCCCATCTGATCCCCGAGGGCGGCTATGACGCGATCCCGAATCTGACCGGGGACGGCTGGTTGATCGTGGGCGATGCAGGGCAATTCGTGAATGCGGTGCATCGCGAGGGCTCGAACCTGGCGATGACCACCGGCCGGATCGCGGCCGAGTGCCTGGTGCGGCTCAAGGCCGAGGGGCTGCCTGCGACCGAGGAGAACCTCAAGATATACCGCGACGCGCTGGAAGAAAGCTTTGTGCTGAAGGATCTGAAGAAATACCGAAAGATCCCGAAACTGCTGGAGCGGAACCGCCAGCTTTTCACCACCTACCCGGCCTTCATCAACCGGTCGATGCAGGCCTTCCTGCGGGTGGACGGGCGCGACAAGAAAACAAAGGAAGCCGAGATCCTGCGAGGCCTGAAACGGGCGCGTGGCGGCTGGCTGCGTGTGGCGACCGACATGGTCAAGGTGGCGAGGGCGTGGAGATGACGGACAAGATGAACGGAACAAAACCCCCGAAGATGGAAGAGCGGCTCTACCAGAACCGCTACATGGTGGACGAAGGGCGGCCGCATGTGCGCATCGAACACCAGCGCGGCGGTGACAGCCCAGAATTGCGGGCGCTGGTCAATATCTGCCCCGCGGGATGCTACCGCCTGAACGAGGAGGGCCGGGTGGAGGTGGCGCCGGACGGCTGCATGGAATGCGGCACCTGTCGCATCGTCTGCCAGGCGACGGGTGAACTGGAATGGTCCTACCCCCGCGGCGGATACGGAATCCTGTTCAAGTTCGGCTGAGCCCGGCGGTTTGCGTAGGGGGACCGGCGCGCCGGTGTCGGGACCGCCCCGGCGGGCGGCCCTCGGGCGCGGCACCCTCCCCGGTCCGCGGCAAGACGGGTGAGGCGCGCTGTTGCGACTCGTGTTAGGTTGTCCGGATGGAAATGAATGTCGTCCAGCGCCAGACCCAGGGCCTGGCGATGAATGTCAAGATGCAGGCCGCGTTGCGGATCCTGCAGATGAGCCATCTTGACCTTGTTGCTCATTTGGCCGAGCAGGCGCTGGAGAATCCCTGTCTCGAGGTCAGCCTGCCCGAGGCGTTGCCATCCTTGCCTTCGGGCACGCCCGCGGCTCGGCATGATCCGGATTGGGACCCGGTCGCGGCTCTGCAGGGGGAGAAGCCCAGTCTTTTTGCCCATGTCGCGGGCCAGATCGCGCTGGCCTTTCCGCAGCCTGCGGCGCAGCGCGTGGCGCTGGCCTTTGTCGAGACGCTGGAGCCGACGGGCTGGCTGGGTGCCTCGGTCGAGACGGTGGCGCGCGATGTGGGCGTTCCGGTGGCGGTGGCAGAGGCGGTGCTGGGACGGCTTCAGCAGCTTGAGCCCGCCGGGCTGTTCGCGCGTAATCTGGCCGAGTGCCTGAAATTGCAGGCCGCCGACAAGGGGCTTCTGACCTGGGAATTGTCGGTGATCCTGGACAATCTGGGGATGCTGGCCGAGGGGCGGATCGAGGAACTGGCCGATCTGTGCGATGGCACGCCCGCGGATGTGCGCGCGGCGCTGGTGTCGATCCGGGGGCTCGATCCCAAGCCGGGGCTGGCCTTTTCGATGCAGGAACATCCCGTGCAGCCGCCCGATCTGCGGCTGGTTCGTGGCGAGGAGGGATGGCAGGTCGAGTTGAACCGGTCGATCCTGCCCACGCTGCGGGTGACCGCGGGGCCGGGGTCTGCGGGCGATGCGGCGGCGCGGGCTTGGCTGTCCTCGGCGCAGTCGCGGGCGCGCTGGCTGGTGCGCGCGGTCGAGCGGCGGCAGGCGACGCTGTTGCTGACCGCCGCCTTCCTGGTGCGTCACCAGGACGCCTTCATCGAGGCCGGTCCCGCGGCGCTGCGCCCGCTCTCGACCGAGGAGGCGGCGGCGGAACTGGGCCTGCATCCCTCGACGATCAGCCGCGCGGTGGCGCACCGGATGATCGAGACGCCGCGCGGCACGCTGCCGCTCAAGGCGTTCTTCAGCCGGGCCTTCACGCCGGGATCGGGGGCGGACGGGCCGTCGCAGGATGCGCTGATCGCGCTGGTGGGGCGGATCGTGGCTGCCGAGGATGCCGCCAATCCGCTCAGCGATGCCGAGATCGTCCGCCGGGCCGAGGCCGAGGGCGCGCGACTGGCCCGGCGCACGGTCGCCAAGTATCGAGATATGCTGGGAATTCCGTCCTCCTATGACCGCCGCAAGCGGTCGCCGGAACCGGCCTGACGGCGTTCAGCCCGCCGCCGCGCGTGCGGTGAACTCGGTCGGCCCGGCCGCAAAGGCATCGGCCCGGGCCTGCAACGCGGCGTGATGGGGCGACTTGATGCAGGTCGGATCGGTCGCCGAGGCATTGCCCACCAGCGCCATCGCCTGACAGCGGCAGCCGCCGAAATCGATGGTCTTGCGCTCGCACGAGGCGCAGGGCTCGGGCATCCAGTCGGTGCCGCGATAGGCGTTGAAGGCGCTGCCCTCATACCAGATCTCGCGCAGCGGCCGGTCCTGCGTCCGGTCGAAGACCAGCCCCGGAATGGTCTGCGCCGCGTGGCAGGGCAGCACCAGCCCGTCGGGGGCCACGTTGATGCCGGTCGAGCCCCAGCCGCCCATGCAGCGCTTGGGATAATCGTTGTGGTAATCGGCGCGCACATAGTCGATCACCAGCACCCCCTTGAGCCGGGCGCGGGCCTCGGCCACGATGGCATCGGCCTCGCGCGCCTGTTCGCGCGTGGGCATCAGCGCATCGCGGTTCATCAGCGCCCAGCCGTGGAACTGGACCGTCGCGACCTCGATCCGGCGGGCGCCCATCTCGACGGCCATCTCGATGGCGCGCGGCAACTGGTGCAGGTTCTGGCGATGCAGCACCGCGTTAAGCGTCAGCGGAAAGCCGATCTCGCCGATCCAGCGGGCAACATCCATCTTGCGCGCGAAACCGCCGCGATAGCCGCCGATCCGGTCGGCCATGTCGGCATCGGTGCCCTGAAGCGACAACTGGATATGGTCAAGCCCCGCTTCGTCCAGCTCCTTCAGCCGTTTCTCGGTCAGCCCGATCCCCGACGTGATCAGGTTTGTGTAAAGCCCCGCCTCGCGCGCGGCGATCACCAGATCGACAAGGTCACGCCGCGTCACCGGCTCGCCCCCCGACAGGTGCAGTTGCAGCACGCCCAGATCGGCGGCCTGCCGGAACACGTCGGCCCATTGCGCGGTGTCGAGTTCGGCGTCCCGGCGGGTCAGCTCCACCGGGTTCGAGCAATAGGGACAGGACAGCGGGCAGCGGTGGGTCAGTTCCGCCAGCATCGCGATGGGCGGGGTGACGGTCATTTCACCTCCAGGAACCGGCGCTCGATCAGGGTGCCGAGAAAGCCGCGGCTGTCCGCGGCGATCTGGTCCTCGGGCGCGGCGTATCTCGCGGCCAGTCCGGCCGTGATCTGGCCAAAGCTGCGCGCGCCGTCGATCTCCGAGAGGATCGCGCGGCCGATCTCGTCCAGCGCCACGGTGCGTTCGGGCGCGAGCAGCACCCAGCGGTCGCGCACGCGGTCGAACTGCATGCGCACGCCGCGGGGGATCACGGGAATGTCCTGCGCGCCGATCATGATGCCCGTGCCAGCGCCTGACCCTCGCCCGGCACCCAGGCACCGGGCGGGATGCGGGCCGGTTCGACATAGGCCGAATGCAGCGCGTCAAGCTGCGCCCACAGCACATCGGTCTTGAAGATCAGCGCGTTGGCGGCGGCGTCCTGCTTTTCCTGCGTGTCGGCATGGTCCAGCACCCAGGCCAGGCCAAAGGCCACATCCTTGGGCGCCTCGGTCAGGCGCTTGCGGAAATAGGACATGCTGACATCATTGGCGAAATCGTAGTTCTTCAACAGCCCCTCGATCCGCTCGGCATGGATTCTGGGCGCGAACAGCTCGGTCAGGGACGAGGCCACGGCTTCCAGCAGGGTCTTGTCACGCACGAAGCGGACATAGGCATCGACGGCGAATTTCGTGGCCGGAAGGATGCCGACCTCCGAGGCGACGTAATCGGGGTCCAGCCCCACCGCCTCGGCCAGTTTCAGCCAACGCGCGATGCCACCCTCGTTCTCGGCGGTGCCGTCGTGATCCTCGATCCGCGAGCGCCAGGCGCGGCGCAGTTTCGGATCCTCGACGCGCGACATGAACGCGGCGTCCTTCATCGGGATGCGGGACTGGTAGTAATAGCGGTTGATGACCCAGGCGCGGACCTGATCGGGCGTGCAGCGCCCGCCGTGCAGCAGGTGATGGAACGGGTGCTTGTCGTGATAGCGCTCGTCGCCGATGCGGCGCAGCCGCGCCTCGAATTCCTGGCGGGTCTGGGTCATGGCGTGATCTCCATTCCATCCTGTCCGATGATCCACCCGGCGGCCTCGGCCTCGGCCCGTTCGAGGCTTTCGGGGTTCAGCACCGGGTTGGTGTTGTTCATGTGAACGTAGATCTTCTTGCCCACGTTCAGGCTCGCAAAGGCCGCGATCGAGCCATCCGGCCCGCTCATCGAGATATGGCCCATCCGCTTGCCGGTCTTTTCACCCAGCCCCGCGCGCACCATCTCGTCGTCGCGCCAGAGCGTGCCGTCGAAGAACACCAGCGGCGCCCCGTTCAGACGCGCGCGCAGTTCGTCGTTCAGCATCGCGCAGCCGGGGATGTAAAGCGCCTCGCCACCTCCGCCGGTCAGGTGGACGCCCACGGTCTGCTCGCCGACCAGATCGGTCTCGACCGTCTCGCCCTCAAGGTAAAGCGGCACCTTGCCGGGCACCGGGAACAGGTCCGCCCAGAGGCCCGGTGCCAGCCGGAAGGGAACGCCGAGGGTCACGGTCCTGCGTGTCACGACCTTTTTGTTCAGCGCCGCGAAGATCGGGTTCTGCGCCAGAACGTCGTGGATGCCGGCGGTGGCGAACAGGTCAAAGGGCTGCATCTCGCGCAGTGTCAGCAGGCCAGCGACATGGTCGATATCGCCATTGGTCACGAGAACCGATTTCAGCGGCACCTCGCGCAGGCCGGAGGGGTGCAGCGCCGCGCAGTCCGTGAGTTGGTGTCTGATATCGGGCGAGGCGTTCAGGATCGTCCAGTCCTCGCCGTTGCCCGTAACCGCGAGGGAAGATTGAGTCTGGGCCGGTATCGACCCTTGCCTTGCAAGGCGACAATTCTCGCAGCCGCAATTCCATTGAGGCAATCCACCACCGGCAGCCGCCCCGAGGATATGCGCGCGGAATCCCAACGTGGCCTCCGCGCGCAGCCGATCAGAACAGGCCGCCCTGATCGTCGCCGCTGTCCGGGCCGTACATGTTGATTTCCATGCCGCACTCGATCTCGCGGAGGGTCGGTTTGGTCCAGGCCATGATGAGTTCTCCCTTAAGGTTCCCGAAGGATACGGGAATATTCGGCACTGGCGGCCTTCGCGTCAAAAGAATTGTTCTAAGAAATTATAAAAACCGTTCCAAGAAAGTGGCTTAGGTATCCAGCGCTGCCACAGGCTCCAGCATGAAGCCGCGGTTCCGCAGCGTGCGCAGCTCGAATCCGAACTCCCGCGTTGGCGCTAATTTGCGGCGCAGGTAGCCGATATAGACGTCGACCACATTCTCGGAACTGGTGCCCTCGCGCGCCCAGAGCCGGTCGAACAGGTCCGCGCGCGACAGCACCTCGCCGCGATGGGTCCAGAGCAGTTCGAACAGCGCGAATTCGCGCTCGGTCAGCGTGATGCTGGTCGCCGGGCCATGGACGGTGCGGATCGCGGGGTCGAGCCGCAGGGCAGGGGCGGGGTCCGAGCGGCGGGCGCGGCGTTCCTGCACCTTGAGACGGGTCACCAGCTCGTCAAAGGCAAAGGGCTTGGCGATGTAGTCATCCGCGCCCGCATCCAGCCCGGCGGTGCGGTCCTCGACCTCGGACAGCGCGCTCAGCATCAGGATCGGCGTGCGGATGCCCTCGGCGCGCAGCGCGCGCACCAGCTCGATCCCGCTGTCGGAGCCGATCATCACGTCGACGATGGCCGCCCCCGGCCGGTCCTCGCGGAACCGCATAAGTGCCTCTTCGACGCGATGTGCGCAGATCGTGCGATATCCATGCAGCCCGAGGCCCCGGGCCAGCGCCGAGGTGATCTCGGGGTCGTCGTCCACGATCAGTATGCTGTTGGCGTTTTCGGCCATCGCGGTGCATCACTCCTTGATCAAGGGCAGGCGCACCTCGACCAGCGTGCCGGGTTCATCGCCAAGGCGCTGCCCCTCGGGCACCGGGCTGATCAGCGCGATCTTGCCGCCCATCTGTTCCACAAGCCATTTCGCGAGCGCAAGCCCGATGCCGAAGCCCCCGGCGCGCGGACCGGTCTTGCCACGATGAAACCGAGTGAAGACGCGGCCGATCTCGTCCGTGGGCACGCCGGGGCCGTTATCGGTGACGCGCACGACGCCCGCGCCGTTGTCGGCGACGACGTCGATCGACAGGCGACCGCCCGACCCGGCATGGCGCACCGCGTTCTGGGCAAGACCGGCGATCACCTGGCGCAGCCAATCCGGATCGGACGTCACCTGCAGCCCCGATACGGCCGCGACCTCGACCGTCATGGCGGCGGCTTCGATCTCGACCCGGATATCGGCGACGGCGTCGGTGGCGATGCGTCCCAGGTCGCAAGGCTCGCGCGTGAGTTCAATGCGCCCGCTTTCCGAGCGCGCCACCCGCAACAGATCGTCGATCCGCTGCCCCAGACGGCGGGCCCGGGCGCGGATCGTCTCGAAACCCGCATGTGCATCGCCCACGCCCTTAAGGCCAAGTTCGGATTCAAGCAAGATCACGGTCAGGGGCGTGCGCAGTTCGTGGCCTATATCGGCGAAGAAGCGGCGCCGTTCCTCGTCGGTCCGCGCCAGCGCCTCGTTTGCCGCGCGCAGCTCTTCGGTGCGCGCGGAAATGGTTTCGTTCAGGCGGGCCCATTCGGCCTCCACCTCGTCGCGACGGCGGGCTAGCGCACGGGACGCGCGGTTCGTCTCGGCGAACAACCGGCCGATCTCGTCGCCGCGATCCTCGGGCAGCGTGACATCGAACTCGCCGCGCCCGATCCGTTGCGCGGCCTCCCGGGCAAGGTCGAGACGGCCCAGTTGCGGCCGCACAAGGCCGAAATAGAAGGCCCCGAACATCCCTACGACCAACGCCGAGATACCCAGGGCCATCAGCGTCAGTTGGCGGCGCAGGTCGCCGATTCCGGCGACGATCTGGTCGCGGACGCGCATCTCGTCTGCCACGGCGGCATTCAGCAGGGATTCCACCGCCTGCGCGAAACCCGCGAGATAGGCGCGCGCCTCGTCCGTGCCGGTCTGCCCCGACAGCAGCCCGTCGCGCGTGGACGTGAACAATGCCTCCATCCGTGCGATCGCGATGCTTTGCGTGGCACGGCGCGACTGTTCGTTCAGTCCCTGGCCGCGGGCCTGGGCGACCGCCGCCCCGAGATCCTGGCGCATCAGCGCGAAGGTGCCTTCCAGTCCCCGGATCGCGGTTTCCATCCGCGCGGCGCGTTCGTCGAGCGACAGGCCGGCCTGCATCGCCTCGGCCGAGATCGCGATGAAGGCAGAGATCTGCGTGGACAGCACCGAATAGCGCGCGATGCGTCGTTCGGCCTGCAGCGACTCGGCGATGCGTTGCGAGACCTGGCCCATGCCGTAAAGCGTCAGCGCGCCCGACAGGATCGCGACCAGTCCTATCATGCCCGCGCCCAGCGCAAGCCGCCCCTTGAGCGAGGCGAAGGGATGCCAGTTACCGCGCTGCCACCCAGCGTCGCGCGCTGTCCTGGACGGTCCGGTGCTGTCCCGCCGCTGTTCCAAGTCCTCTACTCCCGACCCCTTGTCGATCTTAGGGCGTATTGCGGGCAGGGGCTGCAAGACCAAAGACGGGATTGACAGCTCGGGCGGGGAATGGACGTCGGTCGAGGGACGTGCCACCAGGTGCGGCGCGACGTCCGCGCCCGTTCCCGGGGCGGTTCGGTTTCCGTCCATGCCCGCGGGGCCGAGATGCAGAAACGGGTTTTCTTTGGCGCGCCTATGGGGTTCATTGAGGCGCCGGGAGAGGACTCAGATGACGCCAGAGGCGCACCCCACCCCCCACGGCTCCGAAGGCGCCGCACGCCACCGGGGCAGCCCGATCCGCATGAACCGCCCGGCGGCCGTATGGGACCGGGCAGCGTTCCCGGCGCACGAATCGAACGCGCAGGACGGGCGGGCCCGGCCCTCTGGTGCAACTGGCGCAGACCCCGGCGGATCCATGTGGAACCCCACCGATGCAGCGCTCTGTTCGCCCGGGTCGGCCCCATGCGGTGGGGCTGTGGTCCGGCGCCTGCCATTGATACGATCGGGGCCGCGAGCGGCCACGAAAATGCACCCTCATCACGATCCGAAGGGAGAAGACGATGACACTGAAAAACCTCTTGGTAACGGTCGGCATGCTGGCGCTGATCGGCGTCGGGGCGTCCGCCCAGACGCTGGTCTATTGCTCCGAGGGCTCGCCCGAAGGTTTCGACCCGGCGCTTTACACCTCGGGCACGACCTTCGATGCCTCCTCGCACCCGGTCTATAACCGGCTTGTAGAATTCGAAACGGGCACCACCAATGTCGTGCCCGGCCTTGCCGAAAGCTACGAGGCATCCGAGGACGGGCTGGAATACACGTTCCACCTGCGCCAGGGGGTCCGGTTCCATTCCGTCGACGGCTTCACGCCGACCCGCGATTTCAATGCGGATGACGTGATCTTCAGCTTTGAACGTCAGCGGCTGGCCGATCATCCCATGCACAATGCCTCGGGCGGGACGTGGGAATATTTCGACGGCATGTCGATGGCCGATCTGATCGCCTCGATCGAGAAGGTCGACGACTACACGGTGAAATTCGTCCTCAACCGGCCCGAAGCGCCCTTCATCGCGAACCTCGCGATGGATTTCGCCTCGATCCTGTCGGCCGAATATGCCGATGCGATGCTGGCCGCGGGCACGCCCGAGATGCTGAACCAGAAGCCCGTGGGCACCGGCCCGTTCCGCTTTGTCGCCTATCAGAAGGATGCGGTGATCCGCTACCAGCGCAATGCCGATTACTGGGACGCGGGCAAGCCCAAGGTCGAGAATCTGGTCTTTGCCATCACCCCCGATGCGTCGGTGCGCTACCAGAAGCTGAAGGCGGGCGAATGCCATGTCATGCCCTTCCCGAACCCCGCCGACATCCAGGCGATGAAGGACGATCCGGGCATCAACGTGCTGGAACAGGAAGGGCTGAACGTGGGCTATCTGGCCTACAACACCACCATGGCGCCGTTCGACAATGCAAGGGTGCGCAAGGCGCTGAACATGGCGATCGACAAGCAGGCGATCATCGACGTGGTGTTCCAGGGCTCGGGCGAGATCGCCAAGAACCCGATCCCGCCAACCATGTGGTCCTATAACGACGCCGTCGAGGACGATCCCTACGACCCCGAGGCCGCCAGGGCGATGCTGGAGGAGGAAGGCGTCAGCGGCCTGAACATGAAGGTCTGGGCGATGCCGGTGCAGCGGCCCTACAACCCGAATGCGCGCCGCATGGCCGAACTGATCCAGGAGGATTTCGCCAAGATCGGCGTGGGCGTCGAGATCGTGACCTATGAATGGGGCGAGTATCTCAGCCGGTCGCGCGAACTGGACCGCGATGGCGCGCTGCTTCTGGGCTGGACCGGGGACAATGGCGATCCGGACAACTTCCTGGCGGTGCTTCTGGGCTGCGACGGGCGGGGCAGTTCGAACCGCGCGCAATGGTGCTACGAGCCGTTCGAGGATCTGATCCAGATGGCCAAGGTCACGACCGATGTGGCCGAGCGCACCGCGCTTTACGAAGAGGCGCAGGTGGTCTTCAAGGACCAGGCGCCCTGGGCGACCATCGCGCATTCGGTCGTGTTCATGCCGGTGCGCCCCGAGGTCGAGGGCTACAAGGTGCATCCGCTGGGCGGGCATATCTTCACCGATGTAGGCCTTTCGCAGTAAGGCACTGAAAGAACCGGGGCGGGGCCTGTCAGCGGGCCCCGCCCCCTGCACGGGGGCGCGCGGACATGGCGGGATTGTCGGACTATGCGGGGCTTGCGGCCCGGCTGGGGGTGGATGCGGTCGCCATCGTGCCGGGGCCGAATTTCGCCCGGATGACGGGGTATGATTTCCACACCAACGAACGGCCGCTGGTGATCGTGATCCCCGCCGACGGGCCGCCCGCCGCGGTGGTGCCGAACCTTGAACTGGCGTCCTTCGATCTGCTGGGCTTTTCCGGCGCGGTCTTCGACTGGCGCGATCAGGACGGCTATCAGCCCGCCTTTGCGGCGCTGGCGCGCCATCTTCCGGTTGCCAGCCTTGCGGTCGAGGGGCAGGTGATGCGCGTCTTCGTCCAGCTTGCGCTGGCGGCAGCATGGCCGGGGCTGCGCATCGTCGATGCCGAGCGCGAGATCTCGGGGCTGCGCATCCGCAAGACCGCGGCCGAGATCGCCGCGCTGGAGCGTGCCATCGCGATTTCCGAACGCGCGCTGGCCAATGTGCTGGACAATGTGCGCATGGGGCAGACCGAGAAGCAGGTCGAAAGCCTGCTGGTGCAGGCGCTGTTCGCCCAAGGGGCCGAGGACATGGCCTTTGCCCCGATCGTGGCCGCGGCCGACAATTCCGCACGGCCCCATGCCAGCGCCCGGCCCGATTACGCGATCCGGCCCGGCGACGCGCTGCTTCTGGATTTCGGCGCGCGCTGGGGCGGGTTATGTGCCGACATCACGCGCACCGTCTTTGTCGGGCATGCAACCGACGAGGCCGAACAGGTCTATGACACCGTCCTGCGCGCCAATCAGGCGGGCCACGCGCACACGCGTCCGGGGGCGAGCGCGCATGAGGTGGACGACGCGGTGATCTCGGTGCTCGAAGCATCGCCCTTTGCCGACCGCATCCGCACCAAGACCGGCCATGGGCTGGGGCGCGAGGTGCATGAGGCCCCCTATATCATGCGCGGCAACCATCAGGTGCTGGAACCCGGCATGGTCTTTACCAACGAGCCGGGGCTTTACCGGATCGGCGGCTTCGGCGTGCGGATCGAGGACGACATTCTTGTGACGGATACCGGCTGCCGGTCATTGACAGCCTGCCCCCGCGAACTGATCGTGGTCGGGCCATGATCCGCTATCTGCTTGCCCGGCTCCTGACCTTCGTGCCGACCTTTCTGGGCGTGACGCTGATCTCGTTCGCCTTCATCCGCGTGCTGCCGGGCGATCCGATCATCGTGATGGCGGGCGAGCGCGGGCTGACCGAGGAACGCTATGCCGAACTTGTCACCCAGTTCGGCTTCGACAAGCCGCTGCCGGTGCAGTTCTGGACCTATCTGACGGGGGTGTTGCAGGGCGATCTGGGCGTGTCCTATGTCACCAAGCGCCCGGTCTGGGACGAGTTCTTTGCGCTGTTCCCGGCCACGCTGGAACTGTCGCTCTGCGCGATCGTCTTTGCCATCGCGATCGGCCTGCCCGCCGGGGTGATCGCGGCGGTCAATCGCGGCAAGCTGTTCGACAGGGCGCTGATGTCCACGGCACTTGTGGGCTATTCGATGCCGATCTTCTGGTGGGCGCTGCTGCTTATCATCGTCTTTTCAGGAAATCTGGGCTGGACGCCGGTTTCGGGGCGGATGGGGCTGCTGTACTTCTTCGAGCCGGTGACAGGCTTCATGCTGATCGACTCGGTGCTGTCGGGGCAGTCGGGGGCGTTCGGCTCGGCGGTGCGGCATCTGATCCTGCCGACCATCGTGCTGGGCACGATCCCGCTGGCGGTGATCGCACGCCAGACCCGGTCCGCCATGCTTGAGGTGCTGTCCGAGGACTATATCCGCACCGCCCGCGCCAAGGGCCTGTCGCCGCTGCGGGTGAACGGGCTGCATGCGCTGCGCAACGCCATGATCCCGGTCGTCACGGTGATCGGGCTCTCGGTGGGCACGCTGCTGGCCGGCGCGATCCTGACCGAGACGATCTTTTCCTGGCCCGGCATCGGCAAGTGGATGGTCGACTCAATCTTCCGGCGCGATTACCCGGTGGTTCAGGGGGGGCTGCTGCTGATCGCGTCGATGGTGATGGTGGTGAACCTGACGGTCGACATCCTGTACGGCTTCATCAACCCCAAGATCCGGGCACGCAAATGAGCGTGGCGCTGCGACAGGGGCCGCTGGCCGAGTTCTGGTACTATTTCCGCGAAAACCGCGGCGCGGTGATCGGGCTGTGGGTCTTTGCGGCCTTTGCCTTCGTGGCGCTGTTCGCGCCGCTGCTGGCCCCCTATGACCCGACCCAGCAATTCCGCCAGAGCGTCCTTCTGCCGCCTGCCTGGATCGCGGGGGGCGACTGGGCCTTTCCGCTGGGCACCGATCCCCTGGGCCGCGACATGCTTTCGCGGCTTATCCATGGGGCGCGCTATTCCTTCTTCGTCGGCATCGTGGTGGTGGTGGTCGCGGCCTCGGGCGGGATCCTTCTGGGGCTGATCGCGGGCTTCTCGCCGCGATGGCTGGACAGTCTGATCATGCGGCTGATGGACGTGATCCTTGCCTTCCCCTCGCTCTTGCTGGCGCTGGTGCTGGTGGCGATCCTGGGCCCGTCGCTGACGAACGCGATGATCGCCATCGCGCTGGTGCTGCAACCCCATTACGTCCGGCTGACCCGCGCCTCTGTGCTGTCGGAACGCACGCGCGATTACGTCGTCTCGGCGCGAGTGGCGGGGGCAAGGCTGCCGCGGCTGATGTTCGTCACCGTCCTGCCCAATTGCCTTGCGCCGATCATCGTGCAGGCGGCGCTGTCCTTTTCCACCGCGATCCTGGATGCTGCGGCGCTGGGCTTTCTGGGTATGGGCGCGCAACCCCCCACGCCCGAATGGGGCACGATGCTGGCCGAGGCGCGCGAGTTCATCCTGCGCGCCTGGTGGGTCGTGACCTTTCCCGGTGTCGCGATCCTGGTCACGGTGCTGGCGATCAACCTGATGGGCGACGGGCTGCGCGATGCGCTTGACCCCAAGCTGAAGCGGAGCTGAGGCATGGCGCTTCTGTCGATCCGCAACCTCTCGGTCGAGTTTGCAACCGCTTCGGGCAGCTTCCGCGCCGTCGATGCCATCGACGTGACGGTGGACCCGGGCGATATCCTGGCCATCGTGGGCGAAAGCGGCTCGGGCAAGTCGGTGTCGATGCTGGCGCTGATGGGGCTTCTGCCCTGGACCGCGACCGTCACAGCCGACGAGATGCGCTTTGACGGGAAGGACCTGCGCGCGATGACGCCGCGCACCCGGCGCAGGATCATCGGCAAGGACATCGCGATGATCTTTCAGGAGCCGATGTCCTCGCTGAATCCGTGTTTCACCGTCGGTTTCCAGATCAAGGAGGGGCTGAAGAAGCACCTCGGCCTTGACGCCCGCGCCCGCCATGCCCGCGCGCTGGAACTGATGGAGATGGTGGGCATCCCCGATCCCGTCCGGCGGCTGAGCGCCTATCCGCACCAGATGTCGGGAGGCATGAGCCAGCGGGTGATGATCGCCATGGCCATCGCCTGCCGCCCGCGGCTGTTGATCGCGGACGAACCGACGACCGCGCTGGACGTCACGATCCAGGCGCAGATCCTCGATCTGCTGACCGCGTTGCAGGCCGAGACCGGCATGGCGCTGATCCTGATCACGCATGACATGGGCGTGGTGGCCGAAACCGCGCGGCGCGTCAGCGTGCAATATGCCGGCCAGAAGGTCGAGGAACAGCCCGTCGGCCCGCTTTTCGCCACGCCCCATCATCCCTATACCTCGGCGCTGCTGGCCGCGCTGCCCGAACGGGCGACGACCCGGCTGTTGCCGACGATCCCGGGCGTGGTGCCGGGGCAGTTCGACCGCCCGCCCGGCTGCCTGTTCGCGCCGCGCTGCGCCTTTGCCGACGCGACCTGCCAGAACACGCCGCCCCCCGTGCAGCCGCCCGCCAAGGGGCTGGTGCGCTGCCATTACCCGCTGGGAGGCCCGGCATGAGCGCCGCCGTCCTGATGGCCGAGGGGCTGTCGCGCGTCTATGAAATCGGCGGGGGGCTGTTCGGTAAGCCGCGCGAGATCCGCGCGCTGTCGGATGTCAGTTTCGAGATCGCCCGCGGCAGGACGCTGGCCGTGGTGGGCGAGTCGGGCTGTGGCAAGTCCACGCTCGCGCGCGTCGTCACCATGATCGAGCCGCCCAGCGCGGGCCGCTTTGCCATCGACGGCACCGACGTGACGCCCGGGCGCTGGGCCGGGCTGCGCGATGCGGTGCAGATCGTGTTTCAGGACCCCTACGGCTCGCTCAACCCGCGCCAGCGGATCAGCGCGATCCTTGACGAACCGCTCAAGATCAACCGCAAGTCCCTGTCGCGTGCCGAGCGCGAGGCCAAGGTGCGCGAGGTGATGGCGCTGGTGGGCCTGCGCCCCGAATTCCACGATCGCTATCCGCACATGTTCTCGGGCGGACAGCGCCAGCGCATCGCCATCGCCCGCGCGCTGATGCTGGAACCCCGGGTGCTGGTGCTCGACGAACCGGTATCCGCACTGGATCTGTCGGTGCAGAGCCAGATCCTGAACCTGCTGATGGAATTGCAGGAACGGCTGGGGCTGACCTACCTGTTCATCTCGCACGACCTGTCGGTGGTGCGCCATGTCTGCGACGAGGTGATGGTGATGTATCTGGGCCGCGCCGTCGAGACGGGGGCCAAGGCCCAGGTCTTCGACAGCCCGCGCCACCCCTACACCCTTGCGCTGCTGTCCGCGACGCCGGTGGCCGACCCGGCCCGGCGCAAGGAGCGGATCAAGCTGACCGGCGAATTGCCGTCGCCGCTGGACATCCCGCTCGGTTGCGCCTTCGCCGCGCGCTGCTGGAAGGCGCAAGACCGCTGCCGGGCCGAACGGCCCGATCTTGAGGGCGATGGCCACAAGGTCGCCTGTTTCTTTCCCGAGGGGGGCTGAGGCTCGGGAACACGGCCTTGGCCAAACGCCCAGCGAATCGCTACCCTTGTGTCAGGGAGACAGCGCAGGCGGGAACCATGCGGATCATCGTCGGGATCGTGATCCTTTTCCTTGCGGCCCTGCCAGGGCGGGCAGAGCGGCGCGTCGCGCTGGTGGTCGGCAACGGGGCCTATGCCATGGCGCCCGCGCTTCCGAACCCGGGCAATGACGCCGAAGCGGTCGCTGCGGCACTGGAGCGGATCGGCTTCGAGGTGGAACGCGGGCTCGATCTGGACGGCGCGGCGATGCGCGCGCGCATCCGCGATTTCGGTCGGCAGGCAGAGGGGGCGGATCTGGCGCTGTTCTTCTATGCTGGCCACGGTATCCAGATGGCGGGGCGGAACTACCTGATCCCGACCGATGCGGCGCTGGAACGCGAGGGAGATCTGGACCTTTACGCCATGCCGCTGGATCTGGTGATCGCCGAGATGGAGCGAAGCGCCAAGACCAATATCGTGCTGCTGGACGCCTGCCGCGACAACCCGTTCGAGACGCAACTTTCACGCGCCATGGGGCAGGCGCGGTCCACGGCGCTTCTGGGCCGCGGGCTGGCGCCGGTCGAGACGGCCGGAGGTTTGTTCGTGGGATTCGCCACCGATCCGGGCCGCGTCGCCTTTGATGGGGCAGGGCGGCACAGTCCTTTCACCGAGGCGGTACTGGATCATGTCGCGACCGCGGGGCTGGAGATCAACGCGATGATGACCCGAGTGCGGGCAGATGTGTTCGAGACGACTGCCGGGCGGCAACGCCCCTGGTCGACCTCATCGCTGCTGCGCGAGGTCTACCTTTCCCCCGCAGCGCCCCCGCCGGCCGACGACACGGCGCAGGATATCGCGATGTGGCAGGGTTTGGGCGAAGCGGCCGGGGAAGAGGCATTGCGCGCCTATCTCGACGCCTTCCCGCACGGGCTGTTCGCCGAGGTCGCGCGCGACCGGCTGGGCGCGATCGAACTGGCGGCCCTCCTGCCCGAACGGGGCGCGCTGACCTCGTCCGATCCCCCCCTGGAACCTGCGCCTGCGCCGGTCGCCGTTGACCCGACGCGCGAGTGCGAGTTCTGTCCGACCATGGTCCGCGTGTCCGGCGGCGCGACAGTGCTGGGCTCGCCCGACCCGCAGGCTCCCGCCGCCGAGCGGCCCGCCACCCCCCAGACGCTCGCCCCCTTCCTGATGGCCGAGCACGAGGTCTCGGTCGGGCTTGTCCGCCGCTACGAGGCCGAGACCGGCCATACGATTCCGCGCGGCTGTTATGTCTGGACGGCGGATGGGCGCATGCGGATGGACCGGGCGGCCTATTGGCGCGCGCCCGGCTATGACGTGACGGATGCCTCGCCTGCCGCCTGCCTGAACTGGGAGGACGCCATGCGCATCACTGCCTGGTTGAACGAACAGGCGCCGGGCGCGGGCTATCGGCTGCCCTCCGAGGCCGAGTTCGAATTCGCGTTGAAGGCAGGGGGGGACGGCCCCTATCCTTGGGATGGCGGCGCCGAGAACGCCTGCGGCCATGCCAATGCGGCCGATGCCTCGTCGCGGTTTCGCTGGCGCAACACCGCCTGCGACGATGGCGCGCCCGATATCGCCATGCGCGGGTCGTTTCCGCAGAATGCCTACGGGCTATTCGATCTTGCCGGCAACCTGTGGGAATGGACGGCGGATTGCTGGAACGACAGCCACCGGGGCGCAGCCGCCGATGGCAGCGCACGCACCGAGGGACTGTGTTCCAGCCGCGTTTTGCGCGGCGGATCCTGGGACGATCCGCTGGCCAATCTGCGCGTCACCTACCGCGTGGGCATCCCCGCAGCGCAGCGGCAGGCGAATGTCGGGATGCGCGTCGTCCGGCCTGCGCCCTGAACGGTTATTCGGCCGGAACCGTCACCCCGGCGGAGGCGTGCGGCGCAGCCTCGGGGCGGGATCGCGGCCGGGACGCGGCCTCGCGCAGCGCCGCGATTGCCAGCAAGGCCAGAACCCCCAGCGGCGGCAGCACCCAGCGCAGCCAGACCTCATCGGGATAGCCCTGGAAGATCACCTGAAGGAACAGCGCGATCAGCGTGCCCGCGGCGAAGGTCAACAATCCCTGCCGTCCCAGCAGCCTGAGCGGCGCCAACGCGACACTTCCCGTTAGGCGCGTGACGGCCGGAATGCAGGACAGCACATAGACGAGCGCCAGGATATGCAGAAGGCGGGGCAGGGCCAGATAAGTCTTGTTGTGCGAGATCAGGTGGAACGGCGCCCCGGCCTTGCCAAGCTGCCAAAGCTGGTTGTTCATCCACTGGCCCAGCGGCCCGATCTTCATCCAGCAGATCACGAAGACCAGATAGCCCGCCGCCAGCGCGAAAAGGATCGCCGATTTCGGCACCAGCCGCTTGCCCTCGCGCAAGCGCAGCCCGATCAGAAGGCCGGTGAAGAACAGTGCCTGCCAGGACAGCGGGTTGAAGAACCAGCCGCCCGGATTGGGATAGTTCGGCAGGTTGATCCGGTAGAACCCCGCGCAGAACCAAAGGACCGCCGCAATCAGCGCTAGTCCAACCGTGCTGCGCAGCCCGATATAGATGGCCAGCGGCGTGGCCAGCAGCAACACCGCATAGGCGGGCAGGATGTTGACATAGCCCAGTTGGTGCATAAGCGCCGGAATGCCGATCAGCGCCGCTTCGGTGTTCTGGAAGACCTGCCTCAGGTTGATCTTGGTCAGCAGTTCCGGCAGCCCGAAGGTGGTTGCTCCCCAGGCGAAGATCGCGATGGCCCAGGCCGTCAGGAAGATCTGCGTCAGATACAGCGTCCAGGCCCGCCCCCAGACCGGCCGGACCGCCGCCCACAGCCCGTTCTGCGCCAGCGCGCCCCTCTCGAACCGCGCCGAATAGGCCAGCGCTGCCGCGATGCCCGACATCACGAAAAACGCCTCGGCCGCGTCGGAGAAGCCGAAATTCCGGCTGGTGAACTGCTCGTAGGGGTTCCTGGGCGCGTGGTTGATGAAGATCATCACCAGCGCGAGGCCGCGGAATGCGTCGATCCGCGGATCGCGTGGCCGCTTGAACCGGGGTTCGGGCTCACGCGGCCGCATCGAGTGCCTCCCTCGGCTGCGCGGCGGGCTGGCTCAAGCACGCCTGCCAGCGGTGGAAGGAGCGGATCACCGGGCTGGGGTCGGTCTCCTCGGGGGTGGTGAAAAGACCGCGGGCAATCGGGTGCGAACTGGCCCAGATCAGAAATGGTGCGGCCAGCATCGGCAGGCAGATCGGCAGCAGCCAGATCGCCAGCGACGGGGCGAGCATCTTGACCGCGGCCAGCGCGATCGCGCCCCCGGCAAAGATCCAGAACCCTGCCACCAGGCTCTGGCCAGGGCCCAGACGCCCCTCGCCGCGCTGGTTTGCGGGCCAGCCGCCATCGCGCCCCGCCAGCACCTGCATCACCGCACGGGACTGATACATCAGCATCACCGGGGCCAGCAGCGAGGACAGCACGATCTCGGCCAGTACCGAGCCTGCGGCCCGTGCCTTTCCGCCAAAGCGCCTTGTCCGGTCGGACAGCGCCGCAGCCCCCAGGATCGAAAGCTTGGGCAGCAGCAAAAGCCCCACGATCCCCAGCGCAAGCGTCACGATTTCCTTGGTCCGGTCCGAGGGGAAGACCGGGAAAAGCTGATAGGGTTCGGGGAAATAGTTCGGCGGCGGTGCCGTGACGGTGGCCGCGATCGAGGCGACAAGGAACGCGCCCCAGAACAGCGATGCGACATAGGCAAAGATGCCCTGGACAAAGACGAACCGGCTCCACGGTGCAAGGCCTGGGGCCGCCAGAAGACGCGCATGCTGGAGGTTGCCCTGGCACCAGCGGCGGTCGCGCCGCGCATGGGCAAGGATGTTGTCGGGGCCTTCCTCGAACGATCCCTCGATGGTCTCGTCGAGTTCTACCTTCCATCCCGCCCGCGCCAGCAGCGCCGCCTCGACATAGTCGTGGCTGAGGATGTGCCCACCGAACGGGGGCGGGCCGTCCAGCGCGGGCAGTCCGCAGCTTTCGGCGAAGGCCTTGACCCGGACGATGGCGTTGTGCCCCCAGAACGGCCCGGTCGCGCCCTGCATCCGCGCCAGCCCGCGGGCGAAAACCGGCGCGTGGAAGGCGGCGGAGAACTGCATCGCACGGCCAAACAGCGAACGCGCGCCGATGATTTTCGGCAATGTCTGCAATAGCCCCAGTTTCGGGTCGGCCTGCATCCGCGCGATCAGATGGCGGATCGTCTCGCCCTCCATCAGGCTGTCGGCGTCGAGGATAACGGCAAAATGGTAGGCACCGCCCGAGGTGCGGATGAAATCCTCGATATTGCCGGCCTTGCGGCCACGGTTGTCCATGCGGCGGCGATAGAACAACCGCCCCGCGCCGTCGGTCTCGGCCAGAAGGCGGGCGAAGGTGTCCCGCTCGCGCGCCGCGGCCAGGTCGTCACGGGTGTCCGACAGGATCGCGATGTCCACACTCAGCCCTGCGGCCCGGATCGAGCCGTCCATTGCAGCGATCCGGGCAAAGGTCGTCACCGGGTCCTCGTTGCAGATCGGCACCAGCACCACGGTCGGTGGTTGCGGGAGGGTCAATGGCGGCGGCACGGAGCGGTGGCGCCGGTTCGGCAAGCCGACAAAGGCCCCCGCCGCTCCCCAGGCAAGCCAGGCCGTGGTCACGAAGATCAGCGTGGTGCGCACCACATCCCACAGATGCACCCCGTCCTCGGTCGAGGCGGCGGCCAGCAAGGCCGCAGCTGCCCCCGCCGCAAGCACGGCGAAGCCGATCGCGGCGGTCCTCAGCGTCAGCGTCGGGAAGTCGGGGACGGGAACACGGGCCATGCCGGGGGACTCAGCCGTGCTGGACCGGACGCAGCAGAAGCCGCGTCAGCCAGGCGATCACGCCCGCGTGGTGAGGGGCTTCCAGCAACTGGCGCGGCATGTCCATCGGCGCGACGGGCGGAGCCCAATGCGCGGCCTCGACCGCAGTCACGGTCTGGGAGTCGATCAGACGTTCGGCACTCATTCCTTGATCCATTGGTAAAGCCAGGTTTCGCTGAGGTCGCGCCCGAAGCCGGTGATGCCCGCGCGCAATTCGACCAGTCCGCCATCGGGGGCGCTGGCCTCGATCACCAGCCGCCATTTATTCGTTCCCGAGACCCGGGACAGCACGGTCTCGACGATCTCGCCGCCGCCGGCATGGACTTCGGGCTCGAGCTTGGCGTCGGCGGGCAACCCGGACAGGGTGCCGCCTTCGAAGTCGATCACGAACTTCCGGCGGTCATGGACGTTGCGCACACCCGCGACGCCACCCTTGCCGACCCGGGTGCGGACGATGCGCGCGCGTTCGACGCACCCATCGCCCGGCGGTGTCATGCCCCAGTGCAGCCGGTAGGCGACCTCCAGCGCATCGCCCCTGCGGACCTTGCCCTCGGGCACCCAGAAGGCCACGATATTGTCGTTTCCTTCCAGATCCGACGGGATCTCGACCAGCCGCACAGAGCCCTTGCCCCAGTCGCCCAGCGGCTCGACGATCAGCGAGGGGCGCAGTTCGTAATGCGCGCCCGCGTCGAGATAGCTGTCGAAGGCGCGGTCGCGCTGGATCAGCCCGAACGAGGCCGGGTTGCGCGCGCCCAGATAGGAACTGGCCAGCCGCGGCGGGTTGTTCAGTGGCCGGATATAGGTGTCGCCGCTGCGGGTGTTCAGCACCAGCGCCTCGCTGTCATGCACCCGCGGACGGAAATCGTCGAAGGCGCCGCGGTCGTTGTCGCCCAGCAGATACATCGAGGTCAGCGGCGCGACGCCAAGTTGCGCGACATCCTCGCGCAGGAACAGCCGGGCCGTTACCTCCATCACCGTGGTCTCGCCCGGCACGATCTCGAATCGGTAGGCGCCGGTCACCGAGGGGCTGTCGAGGGCCGCGAACAGCGTGACGGCGGTCGCGCCGGGGGCCGGGCGTTCGATCCAGAATTCGCTGAAGAGCGGGAATTCCTCGGGTCCGCCGATGGCGGTGTTGACGGCCAGCCCGCGCGCACTGATCCCGTAGACATTGCCGCGTCCGAGCGCACGGAAATAGCTGGCGCCCAGGAATGCCACGACCTCGTCGAAGATATCGGCACGGTTCAACGGTGCATGCAGCCGGAAGCCCGCCACCGTGGGCAGCGCCATGTCGGCAGGAACCCGGTCGGCGAGCGTGCCCTCATACTCGAAATCCTCGGCCGAGAAGCCCATCGGCTGCACCACCCCGTCAACCACCTCGTGGACCGCGACCGGCGTCTTGAACAGCCAGCCCGGGTGGAAGGCATGCAGCCGGAAGAACGAGCCCTCGCCCTGCCAGCGGGCATGGTCGGGCCGGAACCGGATCCGGCGATAGGCGTCGTAATCGAGCCCGGCGATCAGGCCCTCATGCTGGGCGGCGGGGATATAGGCGCCGACGGCGCGCGCGCGCATCCGCTCGGCAAGGATATCGAACGAGAAGGTCTCGGGTTCGGGCAGGGGGGACATGTCCTGCTGCGCCAGGGCATGACTGGGCAGCAAGGCCGCTGCGGCGACCGAGCAGGCAAGTCCGCCAAGTGCCTTTCGGCGCGTCACATTCGCCACGGCGGTCCATCGTCCCGAGGTGGGAAAGCCTTCTGTCATCAGGTACCTCCTGCGCCGCGGCCTGCATCACTGGTTGCCACAAGAAACGCGCCCTGTCCCGGGATGTCGCAATTCCGACATGCTGCACGGCAGAATCACGCCGTTCCCGCGGGCGTTGTCGGCGGAATGTGGTGAATCTTTCAGCGGCTGCAATGTTACATTCGGCGCGCATGATTGAATTGCCCGCTAAACCCCTGCCTGATAGGCGGAAATCTGCTCAAGGACATGCTGTCCCGGCGATTCCGGGGGCGGTTCGCGACTTCGTTCCCGGCTCGGTAGGCCCGACGTGATGCTGCACATGCGAAGCCTTGGCGTCCGGGCCGATCCTGCCTCCGGACTTAGCCTTCGGGCGGCAGCATCTTGCCGGGATTCAGGATGCAGGCCGGATCGAACGCCGCCTTGAGCGTGCGCATCCAGTCCAGCGCGGCGCCGTGCTCGGCGGCCATGTATTTCTGCTTGCCGATCCCGATCCCGTGCTCGCCCGACACCGTGCCGCCCAGCCGCAGCGCGGTTTCGGCCAGCCGCCCCGAAAACTCCAGCGCACGGGCCATCTCGGCGGCGTCGTCAGGATCGACCCGCACGCCGCAATGGAAATTTCCGTCGCCGACATGGCCGACGATGGCGCTGGTCAGGCCCATGGCGCGGGCCAGATCCTGCGCCTCGACCACCGCTTCGGCGAGTTTCGAGATCGGCACGCAGACATCGGTGGCCAGCGTCCGCTTGCCCGGCTCCAGCGCGCCGGTGGCGTGGTGGGCGTTGTGGCGCATCGCCCAGAGCGCGTTGCGCGCCTCTGTCGTGGTGGCGTCCTGCCAGCCTGCGACGCCGAACCCGTCCGCAATCTCGCGGAAGGCGGCGGCCTGTTCGGCGACAGCGGCGGGGCTGCCGTGGAATTCAAGGAAAAGATGTGGGTTTTCAGGCAGATCGGTGCCGGAATGCAGGTTAAATCCGCGCACCATGGTTTCATCGACCAGTTCGATTCGGGCCATCGGAATGGCCGACTGGATGACCGCGATCACGCAATCGACGGCCGCCGCCACGCTGGCAAAGCGGCAGATCGCGGCCGAGATCGCCTCGGGCTGGGGATGCAGGCGCAGCGTCAGTTCCGTGATGATGCCCAGCGTCCCCTCGCTGCCCACCAGAAGATGGGTCAGGTCATACCCGGCGGAGGATTTCCGCGCCCGGCTGCCGGTGCGGATCACCGCGCCATCCGCCATCACCGCCTCGAGCGCGAGGACGTTTTCGCGCATCGTGCCATAGCGCACCGTCGTCGTGCCGCTGGCCCGCGTCGCTGCCATGCCCCCTAGCGAGGCATCGGCGCCCGGATCGACCGGAAAGAACAACCCCGTGGCGCGCAGATCGGCATTCAGGCGGGTGCGGGTCAGGCCCGGCTGGACAATTGCGATCTGGTCTTCGGGATGGATCGCAAGCACGCGGTCCATGCGCGACAGATCCAGACTCAGCCCGCCCCGGATCGGCAGATGCTGGCCTTCCAGCGAACTGCCCGTGCCGAAGGCCGTGATCGGCAGGCCATGCGCGGCGCAGGCGCGCATGATCGCGGCGATCTCGGCGGTGGTTTCGGGGAAAGCCACCGCCTCGGGCAGCGTCGGCGGGAAATGCGCCTCGTTCCGGCCATGCAGCGCGCGCACCGACTCTCCGGTCGATAGCCGCGGGCCAAGGATGTCGGCAATCTCGGCAAGGGCGCCCATTCTCGTCTCCTGTCGCGGGGTTCGGCCCCGATCAACCGCGTCGGGGGACGGATTGCAAGGGCTCAGCCGTGGCTGGCCAGCAGCGCGCGCAGGTCGTCCAGCGTGTTCGCCTCGGCCGGGGGCTTGTCGCGGCGCCAGCGCGCCATGCGCGGAAAGCGCAGCGCGATGCCCGACTTGTGGCGCGGGCTTCTCTGGATGCCCTCGAAGGCGATCTCGAAGACATGCTCGGGTTTGACCTGCCGCACCGGGCCAAAGCGTTGCAGAGTGTTCCGGCGCACCCAGGCGGTGATCTCGCGGAACTCGGCATCGGTCAGGCCGGAATAGGCCTTGGTGAAGGGCACCAGATCGCCCCCGTCCCAGACCGCAAAGGTGAAATCGGTGTAGAGCGTCGCGCGCCGGCCATGGCCCGCCTGAGCATAGATCATCACCGCATCGACCGTCAGCGGGTCGAGCTTCCATTTCCACCAATCGCCCTTCTTCCGCCCCGCCAGATAGGGCGCGGCGGCGCGTTTCAGCATCACGCCCTCGGCCCCCGCGGCGCGGGCGGCGGCACGGGTCTCGGCCAGCGCCGTCCAGTCGACAAAGGGCAGAAGCGGCGACAGGCGCAGCGGCGCGCGGTCGGGCAGGCAGGCAAACAACGCCTCCAGCCGGGCGCGGCGCTCGGCCAGCGGGCGGGGGCGAAGATCGGTGCCGTTCTCTTCTAGCAGGTCATAGGCTTTCAGCACCACCGGCGTCTCGGCCAGCAGCCGTTTCGACAGGCTCTTGCGGGTGATGCGTTTCTGAAGCGCGGCAAAGGGCAGGGGGCGGCCATCGGCCCAGCCAAGGATCTCGCCGTCGATCACGGTGCCCTGGGGCAGGAAATCGCGGGCCTGAGCCAGTTCGGGGAAGCGGTCGGTCATCAGTTCCTCGCCGCGCGACCACAGGAAATGCGTCCCGCCCCGGACGATCAGTTGCCCGCGGATGCCGTCCCACTTGTATTCCGCGCACCAGTCGGCGGGATCGCCCAGCGCCTGCGGGTCCCCCTCGATCTGATAGGCAAGGTAGAAGGGGTAGGGCCGCGACAGCGCGGCCGTCGGGTCGGGCGTTTCGATCAGCGCGGCCCATGTGGTCGTCGCGGGCGTCCAGTCGCCCATCAGCCGATGCGACAGATCGGCCTCGGCGATGCCGGTGGCCCGGGCCAGCGCGCGGGTCATCAGCGTCTGGCTGACACCGACGCGAAACCCCCCGGTGATGAGCTTGTTGAACAGCAAGCGTTCCGTGCCGTCGAGCCTGTCCCAGACAGTCAGGATATGCGCCTTGCGCGCGGGCTCGTCCATCTGTGCCAGGGCCGCGATCTCGGCCATGTGGTCCGACAGGCTGGCCGTGCTGGTGCCGCCTGCTTGCGGCAGCACCAGCGCGATGGTTTCGGCCAGATCGCCGACCACCGGGTAACATTCCTCGAACAGCCAGAGCGGCAGCCCCGCCCGTTCCGCCGCCCATTCGCGCAGCCGCGTGGTCGTGACCGCCCGGCGCGGGCGGCGGCCCGACAGAAGTGCCACGGTCCAGAGCCGGTCGGTCTGGGGCGCATCCGTGAAATAGGCGGCCAGCGCCTCGATCTTGGCATTGGTGCGGGTGGTCCGGTCCAGCGCGGTGAACAGGGCGGCGAAGCGTTTCATGGTGCGTCCTCGGCGCTGTCGAGGGTTTCGCCCTCGTAGGCGGTGCGCACGATCTCGGCGTCGTAGCCCTGATCGGCCAGCCAGCGGCGGAAGACGCTTGTATAGCCGTGGGTCACGAAAACCCGCTCGGCGCCCGTCTCGCGGATCGCGGTGTTCAGCCCCGACCAGTCCGCATGATCGGACAGCACGAAGCCGCGATCCGCGCCGCGCCTGCGCCGCACGCCGCGCAGCGCCATCCAGCCCGAGGCAAAGCCCGTCGCCGCCGCCCCGAAGCGCCGCGCCCAGGGCCCGCCCAGCGCCGAGGGCGGGGCCAGCACCAGCGCACCGGCATGTGCCTTGAGATCGGTTTCGGGCGTGACCGGCACGGTCGGGGGCAGGGCGATCCCCTGCGCGCGCATCACCGCACAGGTGGCCTCGATCGCGCCATGGGTCAGGATCGGGCCGATCCCGGCATCCACACCCGCCAGAAGCCGCTGCGCCTTGCCCAGCGCATAGGCGCCCAGCAGGCTGAAGCGTCCCTCGGCGGCATTGGCAGCCCACCAGTCGTCGATCCCGGCCAGAACCTGCGCCTGCGGCGCCCAGTTGAAGACCGGCAGCCCGAAGGTGCATTCGCTGACGAAGGCATGCGCCCGGACCGGCTCGAACGGTTCAGACAGGCCATCCGCCTCGGTCTTGTAATCGCCCGAGACGACCCAGACCTCGCCCGCCACCTCGATCCGGATCTGGGCCGAACCGGGCACATGGCCCGCGGGGTGAAAGGACACGAGCGCATCGCCGATCCGGCGGCGCTCGCCATAGGCGATCGTGTCCAGCGCGATGCCGCCCAGCCGGTGGCGGATCACCGGGGCAGCCGGGGCGGTGGCCAGATAGCGGCGATGGCCGGGGCGGGCGTGGTCGGAATGGCCATGCGTGATCAGTGCGCGGTCCACGGGCGCCCAGGGGTCGATGAAGAAGTTGCCGACCGGGCAGAAGATGCCGCGCTCGGTGAAGGTTAGGACGGACATGGAACGCAATATGGGTCGGGCGGCCGACCGGGCCACCGGATTACAACTGGCCGATGCGGTCGAGAACGCGCATGGGCGGGCGCGGCGCGGCGTAGTGCGTGAAATGCGCCGCCGCCTCGTCAAAGACGCGGGTGCGGGTGGGCGCGTCTCCCATCATCACCTCGTGGCGGGCGCCCTCGATCTCGCGCAGCGTGCCCGCGGGCCAGGCGCCCTTGAGCGTGCGGATCGCGTTCGGACAGACGATCCGCTCGTCGCTGCCCAGATAGGTCAGCGTGGGCACGCTCGGCGGCGGTATCCGCGCCAACAGGCGCGTCTCGCGTAGCGCCTCGTGCAGCCAGCCCAGGCTGGGCCCTCCAACCGCCAGTTCGGGCCGTGCGGCCAGTTGGCGCCGCATGTAACCGAACATCTCGGGATCGCCGGTCAACTCGTTGTCGTCGAAGTGGCAGGCCAGCACATAGGTCCTACCCCCCTTGGTCGGTGTGACCCGTCGGTCCAGCCCCAGCGGTCGACTTGCCGCGCTCAGCGCCCAGGCGGCGCGGCGCATCAGCGGCGAAAAGCGGATACCCCACATCGGCGCCGTAAACACGGCCGAGGCCACATCCAGCCCCTCATGCAGCGCGCGCAGACCGATGCAGCCGCCCATGGAATGAGCCAGCAGGTGAAACGGCCGGGGCAGGTCCAAAGCCTGTGCAACATCCAGCATCGCCGCGACATCGCGCTGGTAGGTGTCGAACCGGTCGACATGACCAAGCACCGGATCGTCATGCAGCCGGTCGGCCAGTCCCTGACCGCGCCAGTCGACGGCTACCGTGGCAAAACCGCGCGCCGCCAGCTCGCCAGCCGCGCGGCCATATTTCTCGACATATTCGGTGCGCCCGGGAAACAGCAGCACGGTTGCCCGCGCCTGCGCCGCCCCCCAGACCGCCACGCGGATGCGAACCCCGTCGGGAGCCATGACCCAGAACGCGGCGGTGTCCCCGGGGCCTTCGGCGATGTCGTTGTGAAAGGGCGCGCGGTCCATCGTTTCCTTGCGCTCGATCAGGTGAAGATATGAGCAAGCTGCATCGCCTTGCCCATGTCGCCCTCGATCCGCAGCTTGCCGGTCATGAAGGCGGTGGTCGGATTCAGATCGCCTTCCATCATGTCGCGGAACGTGTCGAGAGAGGCGGTCAACGTCACCTCGGCTTGCGTGTCGCCGGCATGGGCACCCTCAGAATCGACCATGATCGCGCCTTCGTCCTCGATCACGAACTTGGCGACGCCGTCGAAGCCCCCGTCGATCTTCGCGTTCAGGGTCTCGACTGCCTTTTCTATCACGTCGCTCATGGAAATCCTCCGGTCGTGAATGCGGGGATATCGCTTTTCCCGCAGGTTGCGCTAATCTTTCTGGTTATGGGCATGCGGCGGAACATTCTCAATCCTCTCGTCACGGCAATTTGCGCAGCATTCTGCCTGTCGGCCGCCGCTTGGGCGCAAGAGGACCGGGCGGACACGCTGCTGGACGAGTTGCAGCGGCCCGATCTGCCGAACTGGAAACAGGTCGAGCGCGAGGTCTGGGAGGAATGGGCGAAATCCGGCTCGCCTTCGATGGATCTGCTGCTCAAGCGGGGGCGCGAAGCGATCACCGTGGGCGCGTTCGAGACCGCGATTGCGCATCTGACCGCGCTGACCGACCATGCGCCGGATTTCGCCGAAGGCTACAACGCGCGGGCGTTGGCCTATTTCCGCGCCGGGCTTTACGGCCCCGCCATCGCCGATCTGGCGCGCACGCTGGAACTCAACCCGCGCCATTTCGGCGCGCTTTCGGGGCTTGGCGCGATTCTCGAGGAGAGCGGCCAGTTGCTGGCCGCGCGCGACGCCTATCTGGCAGCCCGCGCTATACATCCCCACGATCCCGACCTAGAAGGAGCCGTCGAGCGGCTGGAGTTGCTGACCTCTGGCCGCACGCTCTGAGGCTGGGCGAAAGGGCAGAAGATGTCAGATCAGGCGAGGGTCGTTGCGGTCCTCGGGCCGACCAATACCGGCAAGACCCATTACGCCATCGAACGCATGCTGGCCCACCGGACCGGCGTGATCGGCCTGCCGCTGCGGCTGCTGGCGCGCGAGGTCTATGACCGGATCGTTGCCCTGCGTGGGCCGTCCGTGGTGGCGCTGGTCACCGGCGAGGAACGGATCGTGCCGGATCGCGCGCAATACTGGGTCTGCACGGTCGAGGCGATGCCGGTGGGCACGGGGGCCGATTTCCTGGCGGTGGACGAGATCCAGCTTTGCGCCGATCCCGAGCGCGGCCATGTCTTCACCGACCGGCTGCTGAACGCGCGCGGGCTGCACGAGACCCTGTTCCTTGGCGCCGACACGATGCGCAGCGCCATCGCCGCGCTGATTCCACGCGCGCAGTTCATGCGGCGCGAGCGGTTCTCGGATCTGTCCTATACCGGCTCGAAGAAGATCAGCCGCATGCCGCCGCGGTCCGCGATCGTCGGCTTCTCGGTCGAGAATGTCTATGCCATCGCGGAACTGATCCGCCGCCAGAAGGGCGGCTGCGCGGTGGTGATGGGGGCGCTTTCCCCGCGCACCCGCAACGCGCAGGTCGAACTCTACCAGAACGGCGATGTGGATTACCTGGTGGCGACGGATGCCATCGGGATGGGGCTGAACCTCGACATCAAGCATGTCGCCTTTTCCGCCCTGTCGAAATTCGACGGCCGCCGGATGCGGCCGCTGCATGCCAACGAGCTGGCCCAGATCGCCGGCCGCGCGGGGCGGCACACCCAGCCCGGAACGTTTGGCGTGACCGGCGAGGCGCGGCCGCTGGAGGCAGAGGTGGCCGAAGCCATCGTCGAGAACCGCTTTGCCCCAGTGCGCAAGCTGGAATGGCGCAATTCCAGGCTGGATTTCGTCAGCCCCGAGCGGCTGATCGCCGCGCTCGAGGCGCGCCCCGCGGGCGAATGGCTGACCCGCGGGCGCGAGGCCGACGATCTGCACGCGCTCAAGACGCTTTCGGCGCTGCCCGATCTGCGTGACCGACTCGGGGATGCGCGCGACGTGAAACTTCTGTGGGATGTCTGCCGGGTACCCGATTTCCGCGGCATTTCCCCGGTCGAGCATACCGGCCTTCTGGAACGCATCTTCGGTTTCCTGCACCAGGGCGGGCGGGTGCCCGACGACTGGCTGGCGCGCCAGGTGCAGCGGATCGACCGGACAGATGGCGACATTGACACGTTGTCGAAACGGCTGGCCTATGTCCGGACGTGGACTTATGTCGCGCAGCGGTCCGGCTGGGTCTCGGACGAAGCCCATTGGCGCGGCGTCACGCGCGCTGTAGAAGACCGCCTGTCCGATGCGCTGCATGGCGCGCTGACGCAGAGATTTGTTGACCGGCGGACGAGCGTTCTCCTTCGCCGGTTGAAGCAGAAGGAGAGCCTTGTGGCCGAGGTGAACGACAAGGGTGAAGTGACGGTCGAGGGGCAGTTCGTCGGCCGTCTGGAAGGCTTCCGGTTCCGACAGGATGCCTCGGCCAGCCCGGACGAGGCGCGCACGCTGCGCCAGGCGGCGCTGGCGGCGCTGGGACCGGAGTTCCACCTGCGCGCCGACCGCTTCTACAATTCGCCTGATACCGAGTTCGATTTCACCGAACAGGGCGGGCTGATGTGGGGAAGCCATGCGGTGGGCAAGCTGGTGGCAGGCGCCGATCCGCTGAAGCCCCTGGTCGAGCCCTTCGTCGATGACGAGGCCGGCGTCGAGGTGGCCGAGAAGGTGCGCCGTCGGCTTCAGCATTTCATAGACCGCCGAGTAGCGACCCTGTTCGAGCCACTCTTGAACCTGCAGCGCGACGAGGCGTTGACCGGGCTGACCCGCGGCTTCGCCTTCCGCCTGGTCGAGGCGATGGGCATCCTGCCGCGCGATGGCGTCGCCCAGGAGGTCAAGGATCTCGACCAGGAAAGCCGCAGCGCACTGCGCAAGCACGGCATACGCTTCGGACAGTTCACGATCTTCATGCCGCTTCTGCTGAAACCGGCGCCGACGCGGCTGCGGCTGGTGCTGTGGTCGCTGCATCGGGGGCTGGACGAGTTCCCCGAAAGTCCTCCGCCCGGCCTGGTGACTATCCCCTCGGTCGAGGCGGTGCCGGTCGAGCATTACACGCTGGCGGGCTATCGCCCTGCAGGCGCGCGGGCGATCCGAATCGACATGCTGGAACGGCTCGCCGACCTGTTGCGCGCCGAGGATACTCGGGGCGGATTCGAGGCAAAACCCGACATGCTCTCGATTACCGGCACCACGCTGGAACAGTTCGCCGACCTGATGCAGGGGCTGGGCTACAGCGCCGAGCGCGGCGAGCGGCCCAAGCACAAGCCTGCGCCCTTGCCGCCGTCCGATGAGGCGATGGCGGACGGGGCGGAAGCACCCGTCGCCGAGGCCCCCATGCCCGAGCCGGAGGCAGAGCCCGCCCCGGCAGAAATCGAGATTTTCTATACCTTTGCCTGGATGCCTCAGCGCAAGGGCGGCGGCCAGAAGCCCCGCGGCGGCGAGCGCCCGCAGGGCAAGGGCAAGCCGGGCGGCCGGTCCGATGGCAAGCCGCGCGGCGGCAAGCACAAGGGCAAGCCGGGCGGTCCACGCCCCGACAGGCCGCAGAATTTCGAGGCCCGCCCGCCGCGCAAGGAAAAGCCCATCGACCCCGACAACCCCTTCGCCGCCGCGCTAATGGGGCTGAGGGACAAGTCCTGACCGCGTGAGCGATTCCGGCCCAAGCCCAACGATAAGGCTGGACAAGTGGCTCTGGCAGGCGCGGTTCGTCAAGTCGCGCACGCTGGCCGCCGCGCTGGTCGCGGGCGGGCATGTGCGGGTCAATGCCAACCGTACCGACAAGCCGGGCGCCCGCGTGGGGCCCGGCGACACGCTGACATTCCCGCAGGGCCATGAAATCCGCGTGGTGCGCATCCTTGCGCCCGGCGAGCGCCGCGGTCCCGCGACCGAGGCGCGCACCCTTTACGAGGACTTGACCCCGATCAAGGCAAGCCCACCCGAAAACCCACGATATGAGGGCAACGGGCGCCCTACGAAAAAGGACCGTCGGCAGATCGAGCGCCGGGACAAACCCCCGCTTGAATGATCCGCCCCGGTGTTCTAGTTCCTGCCCGACAAGGAAATCGAGAGCCTGCACATGACCTATGTCGTCACCGACAACTGCATCGCCTGCAAATACACCGACTGCGTCGAGGTCTGCCCCGTGGACTGCTTCTACGAGGGCGAGAACATGCTGGTGATCCACCCCGACGAGTGCATCGACTGCGGCGTGTGCGAGCCCGAGTGCCCCGCCGACGCGATCCGGCCGGATACCGAGCCGGACATGGACGAATGGGTCGAGTTCAACCGAAAGTATTCCCAGGTCTGGCCCGTCATCATCACCCGCAAGGACCCGCTGCCCGAAGCGACGGAACGTGACGGCGAGACCGGCAAGCGCGAGAAATATTTCTCCGAGGTGCCGGGCGAGGGCGGCTGACGCCCCGTCGGCGGCCAGTCGGCCCGTTTTCGGGCATGAAATGACCTTGCTGCCCAAGCTCTTGGTGTCGGCGCAGAGCTACGGTGCTTTTCCTGCGCCGTTTTTTATGTTACGTTGCCTTAATAAATGGCCGACCGAATCCTGATCGCCACGCGCAGAACATGTCGTCTGCGGGGTGGTTTTTCAGCGCCAAAGTGCCCAGATGGCCGGAAAAAATGCTTTCCCGGCGAAGCTTTGGTGCTGTGCAGGGGTCCATGCGAGGAAGAACTGAATGTCGAAGACCAAGAGAGCCGAGTTCCGCCCCAACGACTTCGTCGTCTATCCCGCGCATGGCGTGGGCAAGATCGTGTCGATCGAGGAGCAGGAGATCGCGGGCATTCCGCTCGAACTTTTCGTGATCTCGTTCGAGAAAGACAAGATGACGCTTCGCGTGCCTACCAACAAGGCGACCGAGATCGGGATGCGTTCGCTCTCGACGCCGGATATCGTGTCCAAGGCCATGGCTACGTTGAAGGGCAAGGCCAAGGTCAAGCGCGCGATGTGGTCGCGCCGCGCCCAGGAATACGAGCAGAAGATCAATTCGGGCGACCTGATCTCGATCGCCGAGGTGGTCCGCGACCTGCACCGTGCCGATGATCAGCGCGAACAGTCCTATTCGGAACGCCAGCTCTACGAGGCTGCGCTGGAGCGTCTGACTCGCGAAGTTGCGGCCGTTTCGGGCGTGGACGAGGCCGGTGCGCAGAAGCAGGTTGACGAGGTCTTGGTTTCGCGCGCGGCCTGACCCGGCTTTCGCAGGAACTGAAAAGGCCGCGGCCTCGCGCCGCGGCCTTTTCGTTTTCCTTTATCGCCGAGGATCAGCGCCCCGGCAGGTCCAGCACCAAATTGCGTCCATTCTTGACATAGCGCAACTGGTTTTCCCCGATTACGGCGACGCGACCGCCATCCAGCCGGTCGCCGACCTTGACCTTCTCGTAGCGCCCGTTCGCCAGGCGGACCAGCGCACGTCGGTCGCCTGACGCGCCATAGACCCCGATCAGGTTGATCTGGCGCAGGTTGATCGCCTTGGGCACTGTGGCTTGCCGCGCAACATTGGCCGTGGTCGGAATGCGCGGCGCGGCGGCAGCGGCAGTGACAGGAATGGCAGGAGCGGTGCTGCTGCCCAGATCCGAGGGGCGGGACGAGGGACGGATCGAGCGGGCGATCGCAAGATCCGATTCCGCGGCCTCATCCGCTGCGGCTTCCTCGGCGGCGAGGGCGGCGGCGAGGGCGGCCTCGATATCGGTCGAGCGATCGGCCATTGGCGGGGGGGCAGCGGCTGCCAGCGCCGCCGGTCGCGGGGCCGGGCGCAGAGCGGGTACGTTCACGCTTGCCGTGGTGGTGGCCTGGGCTTCGGTTGCCAGATCGCTCGGACGCAGGCGCGGACGATACGCGGCAAGCCGTGTCGCGACGGCCGGGTCGGAGATCAGCGCCGCGGCGTCCGGCAGGGCCGCGGAGTCTGCCTCGAGACTTGCCGCGTTCGCGCCGGTTCCAGCTCGCGGAGCCACCCTGACCTCGTCTCCGGTGCCGGGTTCAGGGTCGGACCTTGCGTCGGGCTCTGTTGTCGTGTCGGGCGCCGTCGGAGTCTCGATCTCGGCCGGGGCGGTAATCGGCTCTGGCTGCGAGCGTTCTGGCGGCGTGACCGGGGGGCGTCCCATGACGACCGGCACGACGAACTCGGGACGTTCGGGCGGGGTGACTGTGGGCGCTCCCTCAATGACGGTGACGCCTTCCTCGCCCCCCCTCGTCGCCTCGGCCAGCCCGGATCCGGCGTCTTCGCCTCCGGCCTCCGCGGCGGGGACCTCCGATATCGCGGCGGCGTCTGCCGCGGTTTCGATACGGTCTGCGGGTGCGGGCTCGGGTATTTCGGCGGTGACGGCTTCGGGAGCCGCGGCGGGGTCGGCTGCCCGGCCGCGCGGCAACAGGGGAGGCTGGCCGGCAAAGACCATCACGCCGTCCGGCGTCAACGCACCCTCGGGGGTCGCGGCGACAAGGCCCCTGTCGTCCAGCACGAAGACCTGATCGTGCCCGGGTGGATCGGCCTGCAACGCCAGCGGCAGATCAAGGGCCCGGCCAAGCTGGGAATCGGGCAGCGTGGATGAGACGGGCGGACGGATGGAGGGGTCGAGTGCGGCGACGAACAGGTCGTCGATCCGCCCGGGCGGCGGCGCCGTCATTGGATCGGGCGCAAGCTGCCACAGTCCGGTCGTGGCATAGCTTTCCGCAGCCTCGGTTTCACTAAGCGCTGGCAGCGCCACGATATCCGCATCCGACGCTTCCTCGGTTGGGTCGGACTGGGCCGCGAATTCCACGGCGGCCCCTGTGGACGGGGTGTCGGGGGCGGCCGCCGACTCGGCAATTGTGCTTGGCGCGTCGGCGCTTTTCTCTCCGCTGGGGAGCAGCGACCAGAGCACCACGACCGCCATCACCACCACCAGGCCGCCCGTCAATGCCAGGCCAAGCCGCAATTTACCGTCCTTGACCGCCGATACGGGCTCATCCTTGCCCAGCGGCCAAGGGGAAGGTGGTCTTGCGCGCGGGGCTGTCGGGGTGGCAGGTATGGCGTCCCGCCCGGGATCTGTCGGTATCCCGCTGACCGGTGCCGCGCGGGTTGTGGGCGTGGGCGGGGGGGCAGCCCGGACCGCCTCCTCGATGTCAGCCTGCGTGGCGGATGTCGCGGTACGGGCGTCACCGCCATCCGGCTCATCGGGCTTGTTCAGCGTCAGTCTGGTGGTCGCGGTTGCCCTGGGCGGGCGGCTATCGGCCGGTGCTGGGGGGGCGTCCTCGGGGCGGTGCGTCGAGGCGAACGAAAGCGCCGTTTCTACCGGATCCGCAGCAGAAGGCGCCGACGGGGGCGGCGTCGATGCAGCGGGTGCAGCCGGTTGCGAAGAGGAGGCAAGCTTGGGTTCAGCCCTTGTCTTGCGCTTATGCGCGGGCAAGGTTGAAGTTCTGGCTGCCGTGGACGCGCTTGCAGCGGGGCGATCGCCGCCCGTTTCGGGCATGGCCCGGCCTTCCTGATGGGCCGCCGGTCCCTCGGGTTCGGGTGTCTCCCCCTTCGGAAGCAGAGTCGCCGCAAGCGCAGTCGGGCCGAAGAAGGCCTCCCCCTCGAACCTGTCATCCGGGGGGGCGGCCACCCAGCAGACCGGGTTGAACATGTGCAGTGTGGCAAAAGCCTCGGCCTCGGCCAGAGTCTCGCGCGCGACCACGGCCAGCCGGGCGGTGCCCGCGCCGACTTCCTGCCAGTCGAAGACAAGATCGTCCAGCACATAGGGTGTTAGCCCGTCCAGCCCGCGCCGCAGGCTTGTCCTCTTCTCGGCCGGACTGTCGCCGACGAAGGGCAATGTGGTGTAAAGCACCTGGCTGTCGGGGATGACCAGCTTGGTCAGAAGCCGCCCGCCCGCGAGGCTCTCGGCTGTACCGCGCATCAACCGCAGCGTTTCGCCAAGCCCCGGATCGTCGAGTAACACATCGCCCAGCCGCCGCCATCCGCCCCTTGTGCGGTGCAGAAGCCCGATCCCGTCCTCGGAGAGCGTGAGCGCGAAGCCTGGTTTCATTACTGCCTTCTAAACCGGTCGCCAGCCGGTTCCAAACCAGTGTCGGGGGAGTATAGCAGGAAACCGCCGAGGCTTAGAAGAGCCTCGCGAGAAATTCAGGGGAAATGCCTTGCCGCGGATTCCGCGCCGCGCGATGCTCGGCCCGATTTCCAATCACAGGACCACGACCATGACACGACCGCTCGCCCTTCTGGTGATCCTTGCCGTGCTTGCCTTCCCGGCCACCGCCGACACCCCTGCCCGGGTGACCGTCGTCGGCGAAGGTCTGGCCGAGGCCGTGCCCGACATGGCAACGATCACCCTGGGCGTCACGCATGAGGCCGAGACCGCCGAGGCGGCGATGGACCGGGTTTCGGCCGATCTGGCGGCGGTGCTCGACAGCCTGCGCGCCGCGGGAATCGAGCCGCGCGACCTGCAGACGGCCGGGCTCTCGCTGTCGCCTGTCTGGAGCGGGCACGAGCAGGGCCAGCGGTCGCGGATCACCGGCTATTCCGCCTCGAACACGTTGAGCGTGCGGGTGCGCGAACTGGACAATCTGGGCGGGACGCTCGACCGGGTGATTTCCGAGGGCGCGAACCGGTTCCAGGGGCTGAGCTTCGGAATGCAGAACCCCGATCCCCTGCGCGACGAGGCCCGCCGCCGCGCCGTGGCAGAGGCGCTGCGCAAGGCCGCGCTGTTGGCCGATGCTGCCGGGCTGGCATTGGGTCCGGTGCTGTCTCTTGAAGAAGAAGGTGCCGACATGCCGCATCCGGTCAGGTTCGAGGCCGCCCGGATGGGGGGCGACGCGGTCCCCGTCGCGCCGGGTGAATTGGCCATCGAGGCGCGGGTCCGGATGGTCTTTGCCTTGGGCGAGTAATCCCGAGAAGGGCAGGGCGCGCCACCGCGCCCCGCCCGGACTGCCTCAGACCCTGGCCAGCGCCTGTTCCAGGTCGGCGATGATGTCGGCGGCGTCCTCGATCCCGATCGAAACGCGCAGCGTATCGGGAGCGGCACCGGCGGCGACCTGCTGCGCCTCGCTCAACTGCCGGTGCGTGGTCGAGGCCGGGTGGATGATCAGCGAGCGCGTGTCGCCGAGATTCGCCACATGGCTGAACAGGTTGACCGCGCCGACCAGCCGGACACAGGCCTCATAGCCATCCTTCAGCGCGAAGGTGAACAGCCCACCGGCACCCTTGGGACAGATCCGCGCAACCCTCTCGTGCCAGGGCGAGGAGGGCAGCCCGGCATAGGTCACACGGGCCACCTTGGGATGGGTTTCCAGCCAGCTTGCGACCTTGACCGCATTCTCGACATGGCGCTGCATGCGCAGCGACAGCGTCTCGATCCCCATCAGGGTGTAATGCGCCGCTTGCGGGTTCATCGTCATGCCGAGATCGCGCAAGCCCACGGCGATGCCGTGGAAGGTGAAGGCCAGCGGTCCGAAAGTCTCGTGGAATTTCAGCCCGTGATAGGCGGGTTCGGGGGCGGCGAGCGAGGGGAACTTGTCCGAGGCCGACCAGTCGAACCTGCCCGAATCCACAATGGCGCCGCCGGTCACGGTGCCGTTGCCGGTCAGGTATTTTGTGGTCGAATGAACAACCAGCGTCGCGCCATGCTCGATCGGGCGGCACAGATAGGGCGTCGCCGAGGTGTTGTCGACGATCAGCGGCAGGCCGGCGGCGTCAGCCACGCCCGCGATGGCGTCAAGATCGGTGATGTAGCCGCCCGGGTTGGCGATCGCCTCGCAGAATATCGCGCGGGTGTCCTCGTCGATGGCGGCCCGCACCGCGTCCAGATCGTCGAAATCCACGAATTTCGCAGACCAGCCGAAGCGTTTGATCGTCTGGCTGAACTGCGTGACCGTGCCGCCGTAAAGCCGGGTCGAGGCGACGACATTGCGCCCCGGCCCCATCAGCGGGAACAGCGCCATGATCTGCGCGGCATGTCCCGAGGAACAGCAGACACCGCCCACGCCGCCCTCAAGCGTGGCGATGCGTTCCGCCAGCACGGCCACCGTGGGATTGGTGAGCCGCGAGTAGATATAGCCTACTTCCTGAAGGTTGAACAAAGCCGCGGCATGGTCGGCATCGCGGAACACATAGGCCGTGGTCTGGTAGATCGGCGTCTGCCGCGCGCCGGTGGCCGGGTCGGGGCGCGCGCCCGCATGCACCTGCAACGTGTCGAAACCGTATTGCGGAGCCTCGCTCATCGGAACTCTCCCTGTTGTCCGTTTGCCGCCAGCATTAGGCCATCGCCCGCAACCCGGCAACATGGGGCCGGGCAAAAGGACAGCCTTCCGCGGCTGCCGCCCGGGCCGGAACGCTGGCCCTGCGGCGCTGGTCCGGCCGGTCCGATCATCCGCCTGTCCCGCTCAGCGCATCCAGAGAGTGTGCCGTTTCAGAATGCTGCGGATCGCCTGTTCGCGCCGGGGCAGGGCCCCGAACTCGCCCAGCAACGCGCGCCGGGATCGTCCATGCGCGGATCGGCGGGCCAGAGCGGCCCCGGCTGCGGCTCGGCCACGATCAGGCTGCCCGCGAAATCCGGATCCGAGGCGCGCAGCGCGGCGGCGAACAACACCGCCTCGTATTGCAGCCGTCCGGCCTGGCCGACGATCACGACATCGAACCGGTCGCCCGTTTCCGTCCTGCTCCCTGCCATCCGTCCCTGTCCTGCCCGTCTTTCGGCGCTACTATAGGCAAATCGCGCCAAAGGCTTGCATGGTATTCGCTCGCCAATGCAAATCGCGCGACGGCCAGCCGGGTTGATCCCCATACGGCCCTTGTGCCGCCTGCCGACGCCTGACCAGTTCCACAGGGCCGTGGAAACTACCTGCCCCCGGCTTCGGCTGGGGGCTTTTTTATGCTTCTTCGCTATCAAGACGATCGAGCATCTGGACGATGAAGGATGTAAACGCTTCGCCCCATTTCGTCGCACGTTTCATTTCTTCGACTGGAACGGCGTCAACGGCCAAGTTTTCGTTACCAACCCTTTCAAAGATTGCGAAAACAACAAAATTTTCATCAGCCGTCAGATAGCCTGCACAATGCCCGTGGGCTATTTTGTTTCTAGATTTGGAATGTCGTTCGTAAGATTTTTTATGTTTTTTCAGAAAGTTGACCGCTTCTTCGGCAGGACCGCCTTCCTTTATCAAGCGGATCGCTTCTGCAAGCTTTCCCGAACCGCTTTGCTTTCCGATGGTATCGGCGGCTTCGTGATATGGAAGACCCATGACCGTGGCTAGAAGCATTGCTAGAGCACCGTCAAGTGTTCCCCATGCAAGAACTAGATCAAGCATGGCTTCGCGGTGTATGGTTTTTAGCGGAAGCTTGAAGTTTCCGGCTTCAATTTCGCGGTTGAGTTGATTGCTGTCCATGACACACCCTGCGCTTCGGCGACAATGATGCAGCGCAACCGAAGCTTCGGGCAAGCGAACGATTCACGAAAGCGTGAGTGTTTCCGGGCTGCTATGGTTTGAAGTCGCCCAGTTGGTTGCCTTAGGCAATCCTAAGGCAGAGTCACCAATCTCTAAAAAAATCCAATGATTTCAAAGGGGAATGGTGGGCGACCCTGATATGACACAGTTAAGCGAATACAAGTGCTTAGAGTGTCAAACGACCCAGAGTCGGCTTGCTGAAATTCAAGTAAATTTCCAGAGATTGTCAAACCCTCTGCGGGGCCTCAGAGCGAGGAACCGCGATGACCTACATGAACCAACTCGACCTTGCGGATCTTCTGGGACCGCCAAGGGCTGAAAAGGAAAACGCCGCCCCGGCTGGACCCCGGAACGGCGCAAAGATCGATGGAAATATTGACACCACGGAACATAGCACAAGCCCGGACTCGTCGCTAGACCTGCCGTTGTCACTCACTTTCTTCTGCAGCAAGACCGACACGACGCCCCAAAACGAAACGCTGACACTGCGCCAGTTTGTCGAACGGGCCGGCAGCGTCTTTGCCGATGAGAAGGCCGAGCTGCCTTTGGTGAAGCTGGGCACGTTCAAAGGCGGCAGGAAGGCCGAACACCTGACCGCACGCCACGGAGTCGAAATCGACTATGACGCGGGCGAGGTGACTCCGAACGAAGCCGCGGCAAGGTTGCGGGCGGCAGGACTCGCCGCTGTCGTTTTCACCTCTTCAAGCCATACACCCGACAAGCCCCGGTGGCGTGTTCTACTGCCAACCGCTGCCCCCGTGAGCCCGGCAGCGTCCGCGGTCCTGGTGGAACGTGTCAACGGCGCCCTTGGGGGCATTGCCGGCAAGGAGTCTTTTGACCCGTCGCGCTGCTACTTCTTCGGACGTGTCAGGGGCAACGCGCCGCCCGAGATCCACATGATCGATGGGCGAACGATCGACCATGCAACCGACCTGCCGCGCATCGGCAAACGGGCGGCGCCGATCGATGACCTTGCCGAGCTGCTAGGGCCAGACACGCCCGCGCCGATTGCCACGGAACAACGGCCGCTGTCGCTGACAGCCGCACAGGTCCGCGATCTGATTGAACACCTGCCGAACCCGAATGATGCTGACCGCTGGCACCGGAAGGAAACCGTCACGCTGGCGCTAAAGCACCAGTTCAGCGGCGATGCTGAAGGACTCGAAATCCTGCACTCATGGGCAAGGAAGATCGGTCCCGACTATGACGCGAAGGAAGTTGCCAAGGAATGGCAACGCCGCAAGGTGACGCCGCCGAACGGCCGCGCTGCGATCACGCTGGCGAGCCTTGTTGCCGAGGCGAAGGCGCACGGCTGGTCCTGGCCCGAGATGGAAATCAGTGACTCCGACTTCGAAGACCTGCCGGAACTTCCGCGCGCCAAGTCGCGCCTGTCATTCCTGAGCCCTTCCGAATGCGAAGCTGCCCCGTCGCGCGGCTATGTCCTGAAGGGCTTCCTGGCACCGGGCGACGTGGGGTGCATTGTGGGGGCACCGGGCGCCGGCAAGTCGCTGCTCTCGCCCTTCCTTGGATATGCCGTTGCACAGGGCCGGGAGGTCTTCGGAATGCGCGCGAGGGCGGGCGGCGTGTTCTATGTCGCGGCCGAGGATCCGCACGGGATGCGCGGCAGGGTGAAGGCGCTGAAATCCATCTATGGCGATGCACCCGAGTTCCAGCTTGTCGCAGGCGTGTCCGATCTTCTGGCGAAGGAGTCGCCCGATTTGGTCGCGCTTCTGGAAGCTGTGAAGGCGCAACGCCCCGCATTGATCTTCCTCGACACGCTGGCAATGGCGTTTCCCGGACTCGAAGAGAACAGCGCGGAAGGAATGGGCCGGGTTGTCAGCGTCGCGCGAAAGTTGACCAGATGGGGCGCTGCCGTGCTTTTGATACACCACGATACAAAAGACGGGCAACAGGGACTGCCGCGGGGCCATAGCTTGCTGAATGGCGCTCTTGACGTGGCGCTGCATATCAAGCGCGACGAGTCAGGCGTGGTGCGGGGCCGGCTGACCAAAAACCGCAACGGGCCATGCGACAGGGATATCGCGTTTACCATTGGCACGATTGCCGGCGGGACAGATGAAGACGGCGACGAAATCCGGTTGCCCTACGCCGCGCCATGTTCGGCCGCTGCAAGCTACGCATTCGAGAAACTGCCAAGGTCGGAACAAGCGGCGCTGGACGTTCTAGAGCGTGAGGGCGGCAGATTGCCTGAAGCAGATTACAAGGACGTCATGGCGAGCGGGCGCGACGTGTCGGCGTCCGACAACGCAAAGTCGCGTCGCGACGTTGCAACTAGGGCGATCCGGGGGCTTCTGGAAAAGGGACGCATCAAGTTTAAAGATGGGTTCTACTGCATCCCCGACGACTTCGACGACTTGGACACAGAGTTTGTCGCTGACGCGACAGCGCGACACGACGCGACAGAAGCGCGACAAGTCGCGATTGTCGCCACCCGGCAAACCGATGCGCCAGCGCGACCGACGCGACAGCAGCCCTTTAGGGCTGTCGCGTTGTCGCGTCGCGTCGATGCCCTGAGTTCGGTTGAGATAGAGGGGATGGTTTCATGATCCCCCTGCCGATCTGCACCACGGATGCCGCGTCGCATGAACCGCGAACGTTGGCTGAAATCGATCATGCAACTGGTTCGATCCTGCATTCAGTCGCATCGGCAGCGGGTCCTTGCCTCGGGGGCGGCCACGCGGGGGACTCCGACCGCGAAAAAAACCGCTCTTCAGAAATTTTCAATCTTGGGAGTCCGATATGTCAGGACCTGTGACCTTCATTGACGACTTGGGCGAACTGCTAGGGGATGAACCGGAACCCGGCAGCCGCCATGTGCCGCCCCGCTTAATGGGAACTTCAAGGAACGATGACTCGGGGCAATCCGCTGCCGGTGGACCCGCCGCGCCTGAAGGGCCTCCTGAGCCCATTCCTGCGATTACCGACGAGTCGGGCATGGCGGCGCTTCTGGGAATTGGAGCAAGTCAGATCCGCACGAAGGCACGCGACGGAATCCTGATCCGATCGGGGCGCGGCCGGTACGATGTTCGGGCCAGCCTTGCACGTTACCTGGCGCAGTTGCGCGATGCCGCGTCGCGCGGCGGCAGACAGGGGCAAGAGGAAGCCAATCGCGATCTGAAAGCGGAATCGATCCGAGTGAAGCGGGCGCAGGCCGACGCGCAAGAACTGAAGAACGCTGCATCGCGCGGCGAACTGCTGGAGGCAACCGCCGTCGAACGGCAGTGGGCATCGATCCTGCGCGATGTTCGGGCCGGGCTTCTGGCGGTGCCGTCCAGAGTTGGCGCCAAGCTGCCGCACCTGACCGCGCATGACCTTGCCGAGATCGACCGAGAGATCCGGCGCTCACTTGAAAGGTTGTCGGATGGGAATTGAACTGACCGCAAGCAACGCGCTGCAAGCCCTACGCCCGCCGCCAGCCATTCCGCTGGCCGACTGGATCGAGTCAAACATCTACCTTCCACAGACTGCATCGGCATTGCCCGGAAAAATGCAACTCTGGGCCTATCAGCGCGGCATCTGCGATGCGATCGACGATCCTGAAATTGAGCGTGTCACAGTCCTGAAGTCAGCGCGCATCGGCTATACCGCGCTCCTGTCGGGTATCATCGCGGCGCATGTGGCGAACACGCCTTGCCCGATCCTGTCAGTTCTGCCGACCAGTGACGATGCCCGAGATTATGCCGTCGATCTGGAAGGCATCTTCGAAGCTTCGCCGGAACTTCGCGGCCTGCTGTCCGACGAAGCCGACGAGTCCGGCCGCTCGACCATGCTCAACCGCAGGTTCGCAGGGGGAAGCCTAAAATTCGTCGCGGCCAAGTCGCCCCGAAATTTGCGACGGCACACTTCCAAGCTGCTGATAATGGACGAAATAGACGGATTCGAAGTCAGCCAGGAAGGCGACCCGATCGAACTGGCGACCATGCGCACACTGACTTTTCGCGATCGGAAAATCATTGCAGGATCGACTCCCGTCTTCGATTTCGGGCCTGCGACGCGGCTTTACGATCAATCCGACAAGCGGGTTTTTGAAGTGTGCTGCCCGAGTTGCGGCGATTTTGCGGAAGTCCGGTGGGCTGATTTGCGATGGACCGAAGGCGACCCGGACTCGGCGCATTGGGTTTGTCCGTCGAACGGCTGCATCGTGGAAGAGCGGCACAAGCCTGCGATGGTCGCGGCAGGGCGTTGGCGAGCAACGGCGCCGGACGTGAAGGGACATGCGGGCTTCAGGATCAACGCCCTTGTCAGCCCGCATTTCAATGCCCGATGGGGCAAGCTGGTGGCCGAGTTCCTGAAGGCGAAGCGTAGCCCCGATACACTTCAAACGTTCACGAACCTGGTTCTAGGCGAACCGTGGAAGACCGAAGGTGAGGATCTGGACGAACGCGCCCTGTTCGAACAGCGGGAGACTTTCAACCTGGAGGCATTGCCGCCGGAAGTCTTGTTCCTGACAGTAGGAGTCGATTGCCAAGACGATCGGCTTGAGGCTGTCATTATGGGGCACGGCGAGTCTGACCTGTTTATTCTGTCGCATGAAGTGTTCTGGGGGCCGATCGACGGCGAAGCGATCTGGGCGGACCTGGACTACCTGTTGCGGGAACGTTGGAAGCACCCGAAGGGCGGCACGATCGGCATTGATGCCGCCTGCGTCGATAGTGGCGACGGCGGGCACACTGAGATTGTGCACGGCTTCACGGCACCGCGGTTCGGGCGCCGTGTGGTCAGTATCAAGGGCGTTCAGGGCTTCAGCCGCCCGTTCCTTCAGCGATCTGGGTCGAAGGGCAGCCCGCTTTGGCTCGCTGGCGTCGATGCGATAAAATCGCAGTTGTTCAACCGCCTTTCGCGCGGGCAAGGTGTCCGGTTTGGCGATGCGTTGGAAAGTGTATACTTTGAACAGTTGACAAGTGAACGTCGCGTGGTGCGATATACGCGAGGAACGCCGCAAGCTCGGTTTGAGCGGATCAAAGGGAAACGGGCGGAGTCACTGGATGCGACGGTTTACTCTTGGGCAGCGCGGCATTTGATCGGGCAGAAGGTTGAGGCACGGGCAGCAGAACTGGCGAGTCCTGCGGCACCAAAAGCAAAGTCTAGAGTTAGTCGATCACATTGGATGGGGAGATAAGAAAATGGGTACAATTATGCATTTCGGAAATCGGAAGGTTGTAGATAACTTTTCGGGAAAAGAGGTAGATTTGGAACTCGGTACTTCGGGAGCCATGGGCAACGGCCCACAACTCTACTTGAACCTAAACGGACAGAGCATTTGCCTTTCGCATGAAGATGCGAAGGTATTCTGCGAAGCTGTAGATGGAGTAGCGAAATATCTTGGTTACTAGGTAATTTGCGACACATCCGATTACGATGCCTTTTTAGAACAGCACATCGCTTGAGCGAGCTCCTTTGCTCGCACGCTTGCCTCCGAAAGTGAGGCACAGGCTAAGTCGGCGCGTGAGATAAAGCCGTTGCCGGCAAAGTAACCCGGCATCATCCCTGCGTCGCCTTGAAGGACGGCGGCTTGTCCGGCCGACGCTTCAAGCGCATCTCCGAACCACGGGCCACGCCATACAACGGACTCCGGTTCGATTTCGTTTATCGGAATTGATATGATCGGTGCAAACATCTGCGACTCCTTCTTCTGAGAAGTCCAGCTTAGCAGATTCGCCCAACATTCCTACGGACGTCTAAAGTGATCGTCACTTAATAAGTGAATCAATCGTAGAAGGCGCAGAATGCAATGTCCAGATTCTCACCCGTGATCGGAAGCCCGCGTGTTTGCAGCCATTTTGCGACACATGCTGCCGCGAACTCGAAGGGCACCCCGGAAGCGTTCAACGCCTTTGCGTAGTTCCGGACCGCGCGTCGTTTGGCATTTGGCATGGGTCAACTCCGTGAGGGTGCGGGCGGCAGGGCCGAGGATGACGAGTCTTAAGCCCCGCCGCCCGCGTTGGCAGACATGGCAACATCACTCCCATGATGCAGCAACACCCTTCTAGCACATTCGGAATTAGTAAATCCAGCAGAATCTTTGATGTTGACTCATCATTTTGCGTATCGGTATGCTGGCCGGAACAACGGAGGTTCCGCCATGCAAACCCGGATTTACACACTGCGCGACTTCACAACGGTTATCAGTGAAACCGAGAAACGGCCGAATACCGAAAAGGTATTCAATCAGTTAAAGGGTCTTGCTGCGCGCGGGCTCATGCGCCCGTTGCCTGACCGCTACGGGCCGAAGGGGGCGCTTCTGTTCACGGCGTCAGAACTGTTCCGGGCGCGCGTCCTGATGGCAGCGATCGATATGGGGCTGTCATCCGAGAACTTGGCAAAGCTGGGTTCTGATCTGGACGACAAAGCCCTGATGGAACGGGCGATTACTGACCTGTCAGCCGCGCAACCTTCGCTGTGGCTGATTGAAATTAGTTGGATTCGCGTTCCCGAGCAAGAAAGCGCTGGCGTTTACGGCAACTGGCTGCGGGATGAAGTGCGGATGCGCCGCGGCGCTGCTGATCCGCTGGCGCCTGACACTGTAAGTGTTTCAGGAACGATCGAAGGTGCACTGTATATCCGGTTCACTTCTATCGCGCTGCCGCTTCATGCCGCCTTGCACGAGTCTGAAGTCTGATGGGCCTTCTTTCGCGCCTCTTCACCCGCAAAGCTGAACCGCCAGCCATTCGCCGCTTCGACGGTGCGGCCGGGGGCCGGCGCGCATCGGGCATGGGCAGTTTTGGCAAGATCAACCCGGAAGTCGCCGCTGCCGGTGCATCGCTCCGCAGCCGCGCGGCCTATCTGGCGAACAACAACCCTTGGCTTTCCCAAGGCGTGGCGAACTGGACCGGGGCGCTTGTCGGCGCCGGCATCCAACCGACTTCGCGGCACCCTGACAAGGCAACGCGTCGCGCGCTGAATGCGTATTTTGAAGCGTGGGCGACTGAGGCGGACGCCGAAGGGCGGGCCGACTTTTGGGGCATTCAGGCGCAGATTGCGCAATCGATGGTCACTGCGGGCGAAGGTCTGGCGCTGCTGATCGACACTGACGAAGGGCCACGCCTGCGCGCCCTGCCGCCCGAACTTCTGGACGAAAGCAGAACTGCCGAGTTGCCCGAGGGTCGCGCGATCTTCGCAGGCGTGGAAGTTGACGCGAACGGGCGTCGCGATGCCTTCTGGATCATCCCCGAACGCCCGGCTTCGGTCTTCGCGAACTATGCCCCGGCGCAGCGTATCGACGCCGCAAACGTCTTGCACGTCTTCCGGCCGATCGCGCCGGGACAACTCCGCGGCGTGTCTTGGCTGGCGCCAGTCGTGTTGCCGGCATCCGATTTCGATCAACTTTGCGATGCGCTCCTAGTCGGGGCGAAGACCGCCGCCATGTTCTGCGCATTCGTCACAAATCAAAACGCTGTTGGTGGGGAAGACCCGTTTGAAGGCGAAGACGTGCCGTCACTCGAACCTGGCACCCTGCAACGCTTAGGGGGCGGATGGGATATTAAATTCGCCAGCCCGCAACAGGCGCAACAGATCGACTCGTTTCTGAAGTTGAACCTGCGCCAGCTTGCCGCCGGTCTTGGGCTGCCCGATCATCTGCTTTCCGGCGATCTGACAGGAGCGAATTACAGTTCATTGCGCGCTGGTCTGCTTCCGTTTCGGCAGCGCGTCGAACAGATCCAGTATCAGATTCTTGTGCCGCAACTCCTGGCGCCGACCTGGCGGGCAGTCATTCGGCACGGAATCCTGACGGACCAAATCGATGCGCCGGATTTCGAACAGAATCCCGGCCACTATTTGCGCGCGGATTGGCTGCCGCCGAAACCGCTGCAAGTCGATCCGCTGAAAGACATCAACGCGACTGTCGCTGAAATCGAAGCGGGTTTGACAAGTCGCCGCAAGGCAATAGCGGAACGCGGATGGGTTCCCGACGACCTTGAAGACGAAATCGCAGCCGAAAGGACGCCCAATGCGAGCGAAGATTGAACCGACCGAACTGCGGCGCCGCTTCACTGTGAACGTTGAGCGGGCAACCCGGATATTCGTGCCGCGAACCGGGCAATACCTCGACCGCGATGGGCGACCCATGGCCGATGCTCAAAAGGAGTCGATCGATGACCGGACATGATATTGCCCTGCATCGGTCAGCGTCTTTGTCGATCGGCAGCTTCGACGCTGACGCCCGCACGGTTGAAGCGACCATTTCCACCTTCGCGGACGTGACCCGGCGCGATGCGCGCGGCGCCTATGTCGAACGTCTCGACCCCGCCGGCCTCGACCTGTCGAACCTGACAGGCGTTCCGCTACTGGACGGGCACCGGCAGGGCAGTGCCCGCGACGTTATCGGCGTTTTGGAAACTCACCGGATGGAGAGCGGACAGCTTGTCGCAACCTTCCGCCTTTCCGGCGCCGCCGATGCAGCGCCGATCATCGAACGAATTTCTGAGGGCACCCTTCGCGGCGTGTCAGTCGGATACCGCGTGACCCGTTGGCAGGAGTCCCGAGATGGGCAAGGCCAGCGGGTTCGAACCGCCGTCGCCTGGCAGATTCACGAAGCCAGCGCCGTCGCAATCGCTGCCGACCCCGGCGCAACTTTCAGGAGTGGAACCCCCATGCCCCTAGACAATGAAAACGACCGCGCCGAGCTGATTCAGCGCATCCGCAGTGCCCATGCCCTTCCCGAAGATTGGGCAACCCGCATGACCGAAGCCGCCGACGAACTGACCGACGACGAAATCCGGCAGTCGGGCCGCGACGAAGCCCTGACCCGGCGCCGCAGCCTTCCGCAGATCCGCGTTGGGCATTCTTCCGACGATCCAGCAGCCCTGCGCACGCGGCAGGCCGATGCACTTGCATTCCGCATGGCCGGTGGCGAGCTGCCCGAAGCGAGCCGTGATTTCGTGGGCCTGAGCCTGAAGGAAATGGCTGCCGATGCCCTGGCCCGTTCGGGCGTGTCCGTCCGCGGACTTTCGACCGACGAACTGTTTCAGCGCGCAGCGCATGGCACGTCCGACTTCCCCCTGGTTGTGAGCAACGCCATGGGCAAGGTCGCGGCTGAAGCCTACCGGGCAGCCGAAAGCCCGCTGAAGGCGCTGGCGCGGCAACGCACCCTGCCGAACTTCAAGGAGTCGACGTCGATCCGCCTTGGCGAGATGGGTCGACTCGAAGAGATGACGGAGCAAGGCGAGTTCAAGGCCACGTCCCGTGCCGAGAACGGCGAGACGCTTCACCTTCGCACCTTCGGCCGCAAGATCAACGTCAGCCGAAAGCTGATGATCGATGATGACCTGAACCTTCTGGGCGACATGACCGCCGCGATGGGGCAGGCCGCAGCGCAGACTGAAGCGGACGAACTGGTTTCGCTGCTGACGGCAAACCCGGACCTGAGCGACGGAACGCCGGTCTTCGACGCCAGCCGGGGCAACCTGGGCACGGTCGATTTCAATCAAGCGGGACTCTTCGACGAAGTCGCGTCGGCGCGCGCCCACATGCGCACAGTGAAGGGACTCGACGGCAAAACCATCATCGATGCCGCGCCGAAGTACCTGATCGTTTCGCCGGCGATGGAAACCGACGCTGAACGTTTTCTGTCCGCGATCTACGCCCCGAAAACTGACGACGCGAACCCGTTTGCAGGGAAGTTGGAACTGGTCATCGAGCCCCGCTTGACCGGCGCAGGCTGGTTCCTGATGGCGGATCCGGCGCGGCTGGCGTCGCTCCAATACGCCTATCTTGCGGCCGCGCCGGGCGTCCAAATCCAGCGCATGGAATCCTGGGAAACCCTCGGAATGTCGTTCCGGGCCTTCCTCGACTTTGGCTGCGGCTGGCTCGACTGGCGCGGCGCCTACTATTCGGCCGCGTGATGGCGACGCTTGCGCAACTGACCGAATGGCGCACCCGGCTTCAGGAGTCCCGCTACGGCGGGCTCCGCGAAGTCCGGGACAGCAACGGCGAGTCTGTCTTCTACAAGTCGGACTCGGAAATGGCACGGGCGCTCGCTGCGATCGATGCCGAGATTGAGTCGATGCACAGGCGCCCTGCCTCTCGCATCCTTCCCCAAACATCGAAAGGACTCTGAACATGAAGAACTTTGAACAAGCCGGATCGAACCTGACGATCCCTGCACCCGCTGCCGTGGTCTCTGGAGGCGTTGTCATCGCTGGCGAGATCCGGGGCATCGCTGCCGGTTCCGCCGCGATCGGCGCCAAGGTTGACGTTGTGACTACCGGAGTGTTCCGGCTTCCCAAAGTCGCAGCCGACAACATCACTTTGGGCGCTGCCGTCTACTATGACGCCGGCGAATCCCTGGTCACGATCGACGACGACGAAGGCACGAACGTCAAACTTGGCGTTGCCGTCGAAGCTGCTGCCGCGACGACCGGCAGTGTTGCCGTTCGCCTGTCGGCGTTCTGAACCGATGCAAAGCCAAGCCCGCCAGCCTTCGCAAGTGATACAACCGCCGTTCCGGCGCGGATTATCGCGAGCCGAGGCGGCGGGCTACATCGGAGTCAGCCCTTCCACCTTCGACAAGCTGATTGCCGCAGGCGAGATGCCTGGCCCCAAGCGCATATGCAGCCGGAATATCTGGGATGTGCGCGCTTTGGACTTGGCGTTTGAAGCACTTTCGGGCGACGCTACAGAACCCGAAACCAATGATTGGGACTGAGCATGAAGCAACTCCGAAAACCACCCAAGTATTGCCAAGGCTTCGAAGATCGACACGGCAAAATGCGCTGGTACTTTCGACGCCCTGGCTTCCAACGCCGCCCGCTGCCGGGCCTGCCGTGGTCTCCGCAGTTCATGGCAGCTTATTCCGATGCAATGGAATCGGATAAAGCAGAAGTCGGAAAAGCAAAGGTCGCGCCGGGTAGCGTAGCCGCACTTGTTGCCAGCTACTATCGCAGCGCCGAGTTCATTGGCCTTGCTGAATCCACGAAACGCGCAGTCAGGAACATCCTTGAACGCTTTCGCGCCGAACATGGCGAAAAGCGGGTAGCACACATGGAAAAGCGGCACGTCCAAAGGATCTTGGCTGAGAAGGTGAGCACGCCTGATGCAGCGAACCGACTGCTTAGGTTGCTTCGAAGCCTCATGGTTCATGCCGTCGATCTGGGCTGGCGCCGCGACGATCCGACCTTGGGCATTAAGAAAATGCGGCACAGGTCGGAAGGCTTCGAAACCTGGCAGGAAGACCACATCGCAGCCTTCCTCGACCACCATAAGCCCGGCACCCGCGCGCATTTGGCCTTGTCGCTCCTGCTCCACACGGGGCAGCGACGCGGCGACGTGGTGCGCATGGGCCGACAGCATGTGAAAGCTGGAGTCCTAACCATCGTTCAACAGAAAACAGGTCAGGAAGTGAGCATCCCGTTGCACCCGGAACTTCGGGCATCTCTGGACAGTTTGCCGAAGGACAACCTGACTTTCATTCTGTCGGATCGCGGCAAGCCGCTGACTCCCGAGGGGTTCACCAACTGGTTTAACAAGATGGTGAAGGCAGTTGTGGACAAGGACGGCAACCGATTGCTTCCCGATGGTCTGTCGCCGCACGGCTTGCGCAAGGCAACGTGCCGGAGGTTGGCCGAGGCGGGATGCAGCGCGCATGAAATCATGTCCATCAGCGGCCACCAAACGCTTGCCGAAGTGACTCGATACACTGTCGCGGCCAACAGAATCCATCTTGCCGAACGTGCTGTTGCGGCATTGGGACGGAAAGAACAGTGAACACTACCTGTCAAACCTAACCCGTAGGTTGACAAAACCGCCCCGCAGGGCGTTGATTTATCTCAATTAAAAATGGAAATGGTGGGCGACCCTGGAATCGAACCAGGCATGGGTCTCCCCGGCGGATTTACAGTCCGCTGCCGCACCTTGCAGCGCGTCGCCCTGAGTGAGCGGGTGGATACGCCGGGGCCCGGGGCGCGTCAACAGGAAAATCCCTTGCGGAGGACGGACCAAGGCCGCAAGGTCCGCGCCACCTTGCAAGGGGACTGGACGTGGCGAAGAAACCCACATGGGTGATCGAGAAGGAACGCGCCCGGCGCGCGGCGGCGGCCGAGACGGTGTGGCTGTTCGGGCTGCATGCGGTGCGCGATGCGCTGGAAAACCCACGCCGTGAAAAGCTGCGGCTGATGGTGACCAAGAACGCGGCCGACCGGCTGGCCGAGGCCATCGCGGCCAGCGGAATCGTCCCCGAGATCTGCGACCCGCGCCGCTTCGAGGCGCCGCTCGATCCCGGTTCGGTGCATCAGGGCGCAGCGCTCGAGGTGCGGCCGCTGGATTGGGGGCGGCTTGCCGATCTGTGCGTCGCGGGGCCGCGGGGGCGGGTCGTGCTGCTCGACCGGGTGACCGATCCGCATAATGTGGGCGCGATCCTGCGCTCGGCCGAGGTGTTCGGCGCGGCCGCCGTGATCGCCCCGCACCGCCATTCCGCGCCCGAGACCGGCGCGCTGGCCAAGACCGCCTCGGGTGCGCTGGAACGCCAGCCCTATCTGCGGGTGCCGAATCTGGCCCGCGCGATGGAGGAACTGAAGGAAATCGGCTACCGGCTGATCGGGCTCGATGGCGCGGCCGAGGCGACGCTGGCGCAGGCGCTGGCGGATCAGGCGGATGGGCCGGTGGGGCTGGTGCTTGGGGCCGAGGGGCCGGGGCTTCGGCAACTGACGCGCGAAAGCTGCGATGCGCTGGCCCGAATCCCGGCGGCGGGGGCGTTCGGCTCGCTCAACGTCTCGAACGCGGCGGCCGTGGCGCTTTATGCCGCAACCGCCGATCCGGCCGGATAGGCCATGCCGCGACATTGCGCTCCCTCGACACGGCCCGATCACAGTTCGCTGAGCGCACTGGAAGCCGGGGCGCGCGCTTCCTATCTGATCAACCAGAGGGCAAGGCCCCGGAACGGTCTTGTCCTGCTTCACTGTCCCTCGTTCCGCGACTCGCGCCCGGGAGCAACTCGCCCGGGCGCCTTTTTGTGTTAGGCTTCGTGCCATGAGTGTCTATTCCGACGACTTCCTGAAAGAGACGCTGATCCGCTCGCGGGTGATCGCGGTGGTGGGCGTCTCGCCCGATCCGGTGCGGCCAAGCCATTATGTCGCGCGCTATCTCGGGCTGCGCGGCAAGCGGGTGATCCCGGTCAACCCCGCCCATGTCGGCAAGACGCTGTTCGGCGAGACGATCCTGCCCGATCTTGCCGCGATTCCCGCCGGGATCCCGGTCGACATGGTGGATATCTTCCGTCGCTCCGACCATGTCCCTCCGATTGTCGACGAGGCGCTGACGCATCTGCCCGCATTGACGACGGTCTGGATGCAGATCGGCGTCACGAATGCGGAAGCTGCGGCGCAGGCAGAGGCGGCGGGCAAGCGGGTGATCCAGAACCGTTGCCCCAAGATCGAGTATCAGCGGCTGTTCGGCGAATTGCGCATGGGCGGGTTCGCAACGGGGATCATTTCCTCCCGCCTCTGAGGACCACTCGGAGACATCCTGACGACGATTTTCCCAATATCTCCAGATAATTGGGGTGCAAAGGACCTCAGCGCCGCGCCGCCTTCTCGGCGAGTCCTCCCGTTCCCTCGCGCCGCTCAAGCTCGGCCAGCACCGCATCCAGCGTGACGTCACGCGCCGCCAACATCACAAGCAGATGATACAGCACATCCGCAGCCTCGGCGGTCAGTCGGTCGCGGTCGCCCCGCACCGCCTCGATCACTGCCTCGATCGCCTCTTCGCCGAACTTCTCGGCGCATTTCTCGGGCCCCTTGGCCAGAAGCTTGGCGGTCCATGAACTCTCGGGGTCGGCGCCCTTGCGGGCCTCGATGATGTCCGCCAGCCGTTCAAGAACCGTCATCACAGCCGCACCGGAATGCCGGCGGCGGCCATGTGGGCCTTGGCCTCGCTGATGGTAAACTCACCGAAATGGAAGATCGAGGCCGCCAGCACGGCGCTGGCGCCGCCTTCCGTCACGCCCTCGACCAGATGGTCGAGCGTGCCCACACCACCCGAGGCGATCACCGGTACGTCCACCGCATCCGAAATGGCTCGTGTCAGGGGAATATTGAACCCCGCCCGGGTCCCGTCGCGGTCCATGCTGGTCAGCAGGATCTCGCCCGCGCCCTTCGCCACCACGGTCTTCGCGAACTCCACCGCGTCGATCCCCGTCGCCTTGCGGCCGCCATGGGTGAAGATCTCCCATTTGTCGGGAGTGACGCGCTTGGCGTCGATGGCGACGACGATGCATTGGCTGCCGAACTGCTCGGCGGCCTCGCGCACCACGTCGGGGTTGGCCACGGCCGCCGAGTTGAAGCTGACCTTGTCCGCGCCCGCCAGCAGCAGCGCGCGCACATCCTCGACCGTGCGCACGCCCCCGCCCACCGTCAGCGGCATGAAGCATTGTTCCGCCGTCCGCCGGACCACGTCGAACATGGTGCCCCGGTTCTCGTGCGTGGCGTGGATGTCGAGGAAGCACAATTCGTCTGCACCGGCCGCGTCATAGGCCTTGGCCGCCTCGACCGGATCGCCGGCATCGACGAGGTTCACGAAATTCACGCCCTTGACCACGCGGCCATCGGCCACGTCGAGGCAGGGGATGATGCGGGTCTTGAGCATGCACGGCTCCTTTGGTGCCCTCATAGCCCGGGCGCGCGCGAGTTGAAAGCGTCGGAGGCGGGGCGCTGCCCCGCACCCCGGGATATTTGAGGCCAGAAGAAGTTGCAAAGGGGCTTCTTCTGGCCGGAAATATCCCGGGGGGAGTCCGAAGGACGGGGGGCAGCGCCCCCCTTCGCGGCTTCAGCTGCGCAGCGCGACCAGCGCCGCGGCGAGGTCGAGCGCCCCGTCATAGAGCGCGCGCCCGGAGATCGCGCCGGAAATCACGCCGGTATCGCGCAAGCCGATCAGGTCGGCCAGCGACGACACGCCGCCCGAGGCGATCACCGGAATCGCCACGGCCCGGGCCAGGTCTTCCGTCGCGGCGATATTGGGTCCAGCCATCGCTCCGTCGCGGTCGATATCGGTGTAGATGATCGCCGCCACGCCGGCGTCCTCGAAGGACCGGGCGAGATCCGTGGCCGTCACGTCGGTGTCTTCGGCCCAGCCCCTGGTTGCCACCTTGCCTTTACGCGCGTCGATGCCCACCGCCACGCGACCCGGAAAGGCACGCGCAGCCTCGTGCACCAGCGCCGGGTTCTCCACCGCCACGGTGCCGAGGATCACCCGGGCGATGCCGCGCGACAGCCAGCCCTCGATCGTGGCCATGTCGCGGATGCCGCCGCCAAGCTGTGCGGGCAGGTTGACCGCCGCAAGGATCGCCTCGACCGCCGCGCCGTTCACGGGCTGTCCCGCGAAGGCACCGTTCAGATCGACAAGATGCAGCCATTCGCAGCCCGCCTTCTGGAAGGCCAGGGCCTGTGCCGCAGGGTCGTCGCCGAAGACCGTGGCCTTGTCCATCTCGCCGCGCAGCAGGCGCACGCATTGGCCGTCCTTCAGGTCGATGGCGGGGTAGAGGATCACGGGCAGGCTCCGGCGGTTGTTTCGGCTGGCGCGCCGGTTATGCCCGAAAGCGGGTGGAATGCAACGCGTCCCGTGCGGCCGCTACCTCTCGATCCGGACGGTCTGGCGCAGCGCACCGGTTTCGGCGTCGAAGATCAGGATGCGGTCGTCGGCGGTGACCACCGCGACCCAGTCGCGCCCGCGGGTGAAGGCCGTGGCCGTCGCGCCATCGGGCAGGCGCACCGCCTCGGGCAATGGCAATGTGCCGCCCCCAGGCATCCGGATGACAAACAGCGCGACGATGACTAGAAAGCCTGCGATCATGGTGACCATCAGCACGGTGACCAGCACGCGCAGCAGTTTCAGGTTCGGGGGCAGGGCCTCCGGCTCCGGGGAATCGTTCATGTCCACGCCCATCTCCACGCCGCGGCGGCTGACGGTCGTCATCGGACCGAACCCGCCTGACCGCCTTGATAAGGCGCTGGCCCGCGATGTGCCAGAGGCCGAGGGGTTGACGCGATCGCGGCTGGCCAAGCTGATCGCGGCGGGCGGCGTGGCGCGCGGCGGGGCCGTACTGAGCGAAGCCCGCGCGCGGGTGGCCGAGGGCGACGAGATCGAGATCGCCTTTGCCGAACCGACCGAGGTCGCGACCTCGGCCCAGGCGATTCCCCTGAATGTCGTCCATGAGGATGACGAGTTGATCGTGATCGACAAGCCCGCGGGCATGGTCGTTCATCCCGCGCCGGGCTCGCCCTCGGGGACGCTGGTCAACGCGTTGCTGGCCCATTGCGGTGACAGCCTGTCGGGGATCGGCGGCGAGAAGCGGCCGGGCATCGTGCATCGCATCGACAAGGAGACGAGCGGGCTGTTGGTGATCGCGAAAACCGACAAGGCGCATGCCGCGCTGTCCGCGCAATTCGCCGCCCACAGCGTCGAGCGGCACTACAACGCGCTGGTCTTCGGGGTCCCGGATCCGGGCGATCCGCGCCTGCGGGGCCTTGACGCTATCAGTTTCGAGCCAGGCGGGGTCATGCGGATCGCCACCCGGATCGGGCGCCATCCTTCGGACCGGCAGCGCCAAGCCGTTCTGAACTCGGGTGGTCGGCATGCGGTCACGCGGGTCCGCGTGGTCGAGACCTTTGGCGCGCCGCCGACGGCGGCGCTGGTCGAATGCTGGCTGGAGACCGGCCGCACCCACCAGATTCGCGTGCATCTGGCCCATGCGGGCCACGGTCTGATCGGCGATCCGGTCTATGGCGGGCGGCGGCGTCTGTCCGAGCGGGCAGTGGGGACGGATGCGTCGGCGGCGGCGGCGGAGTTTCCGCGCCAGGCACTGCATGCCGCGACGCTGGGCTTCGTTCACCCGGGAACGGGCGAGAAGATGCGATTCGAGTCCGCGCTGCCCGAAGACATGGCCCTGCTTGCCGCGGCGCTACGATTCTGACAACCTGCGCAATCCTGCGTGATCCGCTGACATGTTTACCGGATCTTTATCCCTTCTCGACGGAATCCGGTCCATTCTGCGTGAACAGGTGAATGGAAAGTGAATCGACATAACTTGAACTGATCGGTTCAGTTTCTAGATCGTCAAGAAACGCACGAGGGAGCAAAAGGGATAGACATGAGCACATATGCCAACCTTCCCGCCCCGTCTCCGGAGCAGGGGCTTAACCGCTATCTTCAGGAGATCCGCAAGTTTCCGCTGCTGGAACCGGAAGAGGAGTACATGCTGGCCAAGCGCTGGGTCGATCACCACGACACCGAGGCGGCGCATCGCATGGTCACTTCGCACCTCCGGCTGGCGGCCAAGATCGCCATGGGCTATCGCGGCTACGGCCTGCCCCAGGCCGAGGTGATTTCCGAGGCCAATGTGGGGCTGATGCAGGCGGTCAAACGCTTCGATCCGGAGAAAGGTTTTCGCCTCGCGACCTACGCGATGTGGTGGATCCGTGCCGCGATCCAGGAATACATCCTCAGATCGTGGTCCCTGGTGAAACTGGGTACGACCAGCGCGCAGAAGAAGCTCTTCTTCAACCTGCGCAAGGCCAAGGCCAGGATCGGTGCGCTGGAAGAGGGCGACCTTCGTCCCGAGAATGTCGCGCGCATCGCCCATGACCTGAACGTGACCGAGGACGAGGTCATCGCGATGAACCGCCGACTCTCTGGGGGCGATGCGTCGCTGAATGCGATGGTGGGGGGCGCGGACGGCGATACCTCGACCGAGTGGCAGGACTGGCTTGAGGACGAGGATGCCGACCAGGCCGATGCCTATGCAGAGCGGGACGAGCTGGAAAGCCGCCGGGCGCTTCTGGTGCAGGCAATGGATGTGCTGAACGAGCGCGAGAAGGACATCCTGCTGCAGCGTCGTTTGCAGGACCAGCCGGTGACGCTGGAGGAATTGTCCAGCGTCTACGATGTCAGCCGCGAGCGCATTCGCCAGATCGAGGTGCGTGCCTTCGAGAAACTTCAGAAGCGGATGCAGGAGATGGCGCGGGAAAAGGGCATGCTGAAACCCTATTGACCGGACAAGATGCCTAAAATTTGTCTAGGTTCGACAGGAAATCTGCCAGAATCCACAACTATGACGCGTACTCGGGGGCACGCGTTCTAGTATTGTTTGGTGACTGGTATGGGTATGAATCTGGCCGATCTTTTGTCGGAACTTGAGGGGGCATCCCGCAGCGGTGCATTCGACCGGTTCGAAGACTTGGTGACAAGGGTCGAGGCGGCGGTGGAGGCGATGACGCCGGATATCGGGGGTGAGGCCGCGAGGGCACGGCGCAGGATTGCCGCGTTGCGTGTCGAACTGGTTCGCAGTCCGGGTTTCACTGCCGAGAACGACAGGTTGTGCGCGGCGCTTGCTGCGGCCGAGGCCGAGGGCGATACGTTGCTTTCCCAGCGGCTGTCCGAGGCACTTTACCGGCGCGGCAAGGCCATCATGGCAACGCTGCGCGTTCGCGAAGACGAGGCCGAGCCGACAGACGAACCGACGCGGGAACTGTTCGCCGCGATCGCCGCGGATGACGTCGACCGGCTGCGCGCCTGCCTTGCGGGGTCCGATATCGACGCGCGCCATGGGCCGTTGCAGGAAACTGCGCTGTTCCATGCGCTGTCGGTCGAGGGCCGGTCGGTCGCGATGGTGGAATTCCTGCTGGCCCAAGGTGCGGACCCGAATGCGGGCATGGCCGACGGCTACCGTCCGCTGCATGCCGTTGCAGCCTATCCCTGGGGCTGGGAAAGCGCTACGATCAAGGCGGTCCTGACCGATCTACTGGTCAAGATGGGCGGCGATATCGAGGCCCGAACCGAAAGCTGGGGCTGGACGCCCTTGCACCGGGCGGTTCTGGAAGGCTCGGCTGACGAGCTTGAGGCGCTGCTGCGGGCGGGGGCCGATCCCAACGCGCCGTTCGACGAGCGGTCGCAGCCTTGGTTTACCCCCGGTCGGCTGCCCCTGCAGATCGCGGGGCATGACACGGCCAAGGTACGGCTGCTGCTTGATTACGGTGCTGATCCGCGCAGGACCGATGGGTTGGGCGAGGATACCGCCAGCTATCTCCGCATGTTGATTGCCGAACATCTGGCCCACCGCGCCGAGGAGGACGCCCATCGCGCGGGGCTGGAACGCTCGCTTGAACTGGTGCGCGACTGGCCGGCGCGGTCCTGACGCCGGTCAGGGAAGCACCGCCAGCCACAGCCACGCGGTCAGGATCGAGGCGGCCGTTCCCATCAGCACCGAGGATGCCGCGACCCGCCGCGCCGCGCCATACATGTTGGCAAAGATATAGGCGTTGACGCCAGGCGCCATCGCGGCGGTCACGACGGCCGAGCGGAACTGCCCAGTCTCCAACTCAAGCTGCGTGCCCAGCATCCAGACCACGGCGGGGTGGATCACCAGAGAGATCGCGCAGGCATAGGCGATCACGCGCAGATCGCCCTCGGGCCGGTAGCGGTAAAGAACGCCCCCCAGCCCGAACAGCGCCGCCGGAAGGGCGGCGCGGATCATCAGATCCAGCGCATCCGTCAGCACGCCGGGCAGCGCCAGCCCGGTCAGGTTCACCGCCAGCCCCAGCGCGATCCCGATCACCAGCGCGTTGCGGAACATCGCCTTGAGGATCGCGCCCGAGGTGCCCAGGACGCCTGTGCCGCGATTGCGCACGATCTCCATCGCGGTCAGTCCCAGCCCGTAGCAAAAGGGCGAATGCATCGCGATGATTGCATAGTTCGGCGCCAGCGCCTCCGCGCCATAGGCCCGTTCGGTGATCGGCAGGCCCAGCAGCAGCGAGTTGGAAAACAGCCCGACAAAGCCGATGGCGACGCTGTCTTCCCAGCTTCGGCGGAACAGGAGCCGCGCGCCGAACAATCCCAGAAAGAACCCGATGGTCGCCCCGGCATAGAAGCTCGACAACAGCCGCCAGTCGAATTCCTGCCCCAGATCCAGCGTCGAGACCGCGCGAAACAGCAGGCAGGGAATGGCGAAGTTCTGGGTGAACTTCATCAGCCCGTCGACGCCCGCCTCTGAGAACAGCCCGCGCCAGACCGCGACATAGCCGAAGCCCAGCACCAGAAAGACCGGCAGGATGACGTCCAGAAGCGCCTGCATCAGACCGGCAGGCTCAGCACCATCCCGTCATGGGCGGGGGTGACATGGGCGGGCGTCTCGGCCGCCACCGTCTCGTAATCGAGGTCGATATGCATGTTGGTCAGCACCGCGCGGGCGGGCGCCAGGCGCTCGATCCAGTCAAGCGTGCGCTCCAGATGGAAATGCGTGGGATGCGGCGTCCGCCGCAGCGCGTCGATCACGAGGATATCGAGCCCCTGAAGCATCGGCAGGCTTTCGGCATAGATCTCGGCCACATCGGGCAGATAGGCCAGCCCCCCGATGCGGAACCCCAGCGCGTCGATGGCACCGTGATTGACCCGGAACGGCATCAGCGTCACCCGCCCGCCCGCGCCGTCCACATGCACCGGCCCGTCGATCGTGTGCATGGTCAGGATCGGCGGATAGGGCGAGCCCTCGGGCTGGGTGAAGGCATAGCCGAAGCGGGAATAAAGCGCATCCTGCGTCGCGCCATCGGCCCAGACCGCCAGCCGCTGGCGGGTGTTGAACACGATCTGGCGCAAATCGTCGATGCCATGGACATGATCGGCATGGGAATGGGTATAGACCACCGCGTCCAGCGTGCCGATCCCGGCGTGAAGCAATTGCTCGCGCAGGTCGGGCGAGGTGTCGATCAGAACGCGGGTCGTGCCCTCGACCCCCGCGCGCTCGACCAGCATCGAGCAGCGCAGACGGCGGTTGCGCGGGTTGTCAGGGTCGCAGGCGCCCCATTGCGCGCCCAGCCGCGGCACGCCGCCCGACGAGCCGCAGCCCAGGATGGTGAACCTGAGCGCGCCGCTCACGCGGCCTCCTGCCAGCGTGCGGCCTTCCAGAACAGCCGATCGAAATTCGCCTGCGTCCGGGCGGCGAAATCGGCATAGTCGAGGCCGAAAAGCTCGGCGCCGACCCGGGCGGTATGGACGGTATAGGCCGGTTCGTTGCGCTTGCCGCGATGGGGCGGGGGGGCCAGATAGGGCGCGTCGGTTTCCAGAAGGATCCGGTCCAGCGGCGCGGCGGCAAAGATCTCGCGCAGCTCCTGCGATCTGGGGAAGGCCGCGATGCCCGACATCGACAGGTAGAACCCCAGATCGAGCGCGGCGCGCGCCAGCCCCGCGCCAGAGCTGAAGCAATGCATCACGCAGCCATAGGGGCGCGCGCGGTATTCCTCGGTCAGGATGCGCGCCATGTCCTCATCGGCGTCGCGCGCGTGAACGATCAGCGGCAGCCCGGTTTCCTGCGCCGCAGCGATATGGATGCGCAGGCTTTCCTCCTGCACCGCCGCGCTGTCGGCCGTGTAGTGATAATCGAGCCCCGTCTCGCCGATGCCGACGAATTTCGGATGCCGGGCCAGTGCGATCAATTCCTCCAGCGTGGCCATCGGTTCCTCGGCCGCGCTCATCGGATGGGTGCCGGCGGCGTAGAAGACCGGGGGGTAGGCGTCGGCGATGCCGCGTACCTGCGGCTCGTTTCTGAGCCGGGTGCAGATCGTGACCATCCGCGTCACCCCGGCGGCAACCGCGCGGTTGACCACAAGATCAAGCTCGTGCCCGAAATCGGGAAAGTCCAGGTGACAATGGCTGTCGGTGATCCGGGGGGTGGGTTGGGTCATCTCGCCTCAGGCGGCCAGCCGGCCGGCGGTCTCGTCCATTCTGAGAACCGTATCGAGGATGAGCGAGGCAGGGTCAAGGTTGACGGCCCGCCCCTGTCGCGCGCGGGCGGTCAGGATCTGCGCGGCCTCGGACCAGCCGCGGGCGGCATCGGGGCCGGGGGCAAGGCGTGCCAGCATCGCCGCCTCGCCCGGCGCGGCCTCGGGGGGCGGGGTGCCGGTGGCGCCGGTGCGGGCCAGCCGGGCCAGCATCAGCTCGATCAGCCGCAGCGTCAGGTCGAACCGCGCCTCGGCTGCCCGGCCCGCGGCAGATTCGGCCAGACGGATCGCGCGGGGCCGGTCCAGCCGCGGATGGTCCGAAAAGATCGTCACAAGCTCGGCATAAAGCGCGAGCCCCTCAAGCTGGGCCAGCCGGATCGCCTCGCCGACCGATCCGCCCGACAACTCGGCCAAGGCCGCCGGATCGCCCGGCACCTCCTGTCCGGCGGCGGCCAGCGCCTCGGCCATCGCGGCGGGGGAAAGGGGTGAAAGCCGCAGCTCGCGGCAGCGCGAGCGGATCGTCGGCAAGAGCCGCGCGGGCTGGTGGCTGACCAGAAGCAGCGTCGCGTTGGCGGGCGGTTCTTCGAGCAGCTTCAACAGCGCGTTCGCGGCGCTGGCGTTCATCTCGTCGGCCGCATCCACGATCACCACGCGCCGCCCGCCCTCGGCCGCCGACATCCCGAAGAAGCCGCGCAACCGGCGCACCTCGTCCACGGTAATGACGGTCTTCAGCCGCTTCTTCTCGTCATCCCAGCCGCGCCGGATCATCATCAGCCCCGGGTCCGACAGCGCCGAAATCCGGCGGGCGACCGGGTGATCGGGCGCGATGTCCAGCCGGTCGGGGGCAGGGGGCGCGTCGCCGAACAGCCCGCCCCCCGTATCGCCCATGGGCTGGGCCAGCAGGAACCGCGCGATGGTCCAGGCCAGCGTCGCCTTGCCCACCCCGCGCGGCCCGGTCAGCAGCCAGCCATGATGCATCCGCCCGCCCGTGAAGGCGTCAAGGAACGCCGCCTCGGCCGCACCTTGCCCGATCACGCGGGCGGTTTCGCGCGGATGGGGGGCGCCCTCGACGCGGTCGGGTTCGGGGATGGCCTCGTCGCTCATGCCAGCGCCGCCTGCGTCAGCGCGGCAATCTCGGCGGCGATGGCATCGGCCTCGCGGGTTGCGTCGATCACCCGGCAGCGCGTGGCGAATTCCTGTGCCAGATCCAGAAACCCCGCCCGCATCCGCACCTGCATCGCCTCGCCGAAATCCTCGAACCGTTCCTCGGTGCCGTTGCGCCCCCGCGCGCGCGCCAGCCCGGTGCCCGGGTCCATGTCCAGCACGAAGGTCAGGTCGGGCTCGCGCCCGATCATCAGCGCGTGCAGCTTGTCGACCACCCGGCGCAGGTCGCCCCGCGTTATGCCCTGGTAGACGCGGGTGGAATCGGCGAAGCGGTCGCAGATCACCACCCGGCCCGCGGCCAGCGCCGGTTCAATCGTCTTTTCCAGATGGTCGCGCCGGGCCGCGGTGAACAACAGGATTTCCGTCTCGGCCGACCAGCGATCGGGATCGCCTTCCAGCACCAGCCGCCGGATCTCCTCGGCGCCGGGGCTGCCGCCCGGCTCGCGGGTCAGCACGACCTCGCGGCCGCGCGCGCGCAGATCCTCGGCAAGGCGCCGCGCCTGGGTGGATTTGCCCGAACCGTCGATGCCTTCGAAGGTGATGAACCGCGCGGCCCCGCCCATGTCAGAGGCCCGTGGCCTCCCGTCCCAGCCCGATCAGAACCTCGCTGGCGCTGCGCAGCCGCGGCACGAAACCGCCGCGCCCGACCGCGCGCTCTGCCACCAGCGGCACCCGCAGGGGGTCCATCTCGGGCCGCGTTATGACCAGTTCGCCCAGTTCCTGCCCCGCCTCGATCGGGGCGAGGATGGGCGTGCGATAAACCACCTCGGCCTCAAGCTCACCCTGCACCAGCGCGGGCAGAAGGATCGCGATATCGTCGGGCGCGACCAGTCCGACCTGCTCGATCTCGCCCATCCAGACCCTGGTTGCCGCGACCCGCTCGCCCTTGCGCAGGACCTCGCGCTGGACGAACTGGCGGAAGGCCCAGTTCACGATCCTCTCGCCTTCCTCGGCCCGCTGTGCCTCGGTTTCGAGCCCGGTTATCACGAAGATCACCCGCCGCCCGTCCTGGATCGCCGAGCCGACAAGCCCGAAGCCTGCCTCGCGCGTATGGCCGGTCTTCAGCCCGTCGGCGCCGATCCCGAGTTTCAACAGCGGGTTGCGGTTGAACCGGTTCTGCGGCGCGCGACCGTCAAAGGGGTATTCCGCCTCGGCGAAATAGCCGTAATATTCGGGGAATTCCTCGATCAGCCGCTCGGCCACGATGCCCAGATCACGCATGCTCATCCGCTGGTTCGGATGCGGCCAGCCGGTGGAATTGGCGAAGGTGGATTGGGTCATCCCCAATGCGCGCGCGCGCTCGGTCATCAGTCGGGCGAAGGCCTCTTCCGTTCCCGCAAGCCCCTCGGCCACCACGACGCAGGCATCGTTGCCCGACTGCACGATGATGCCGCGGATCAGTTCCTCGACCATGGGGCGGTCGCGTTCGTTCAGGAACATCGTCGAGCCGCCGATCGCCATGGCGCGCGACGACACCGAGAACCGGGTTTCGAGTGTCACCCGCCCATCGCGCAAGGCCTCGAACAGCATGTTCAACGTCATCAGCTTGGCCATCGAGGCAGGCGGCATCGACTCGTCGGCATTCTTGGCCAGAAGCACGGTGTCGGTGGTCGGATCATAGACATAGGCCGCGGTCGCACGGGTCTCGAAGGCCGCGCGGGCCGGCCCGGCCAAGACAAGCGCGACAATCGCCGCAAGCATGGTCAGGGTCTTGGCTCGCGGGAAGGTCTGTTCCATGGTGCGCAGCGCCTCACTTTGACACATAATAGGCATCGGTGTAGCCGAGCCCCTTGACCTTCTCAAGCAGCGCGGCCTGATCCTCGCGGCTGACCGAAGGTCCGATGACGATGCGCCAGAGGGTCTTGCCCCCCCGCCGCTGTTCCCGGATCGAGGGCACGATCCCGGCCTTGCCCAGCGTCTGGGCGGCGTCGCGTGCATTCTGCTCGACAGTGAAGATGCCGACCTGGATGAAGGGTCGATCCAGCGTCGAGGCACGCGGGACGACGGGCATCGCCGCGGTCTGGGCTGCCTGGGCCTCGCCCGGGATCGCGACTGTTCCTGGGGCGGGGGCGGCGATGTCGGCTGGTGCCATCGCGGCCGCGCGGGGGGGCGCTGCAGGGGCAGCCGCGGCCGGGCCGGTCGCGGGCGGCGTTGCGGCGCGGGCGGGGCGAGGGGCGGGAGGCGTCGATCCCGCAGCCGCCGGACGGGGGGCTGCGGCGGCACCCGGTGCGGGGGTCGTTTCGGTTGTCGCGGCCTCCGGCGCCCGTTGGCGGCGCAGCGCCACCACACGCAGTTCGGTCGGCTGGCCAGCCAGAAGCGCAAGCGCCGCTGCCGCATCCGAGGAAACCTGCAATTTCGGCCCGGGCATCTCGCGCTCGCGTCGAAAAAGCGCCCCTTGCACGGATTTGCCATTCGCCATGTTGCGGATAAGCACCCGCTGAGGGCTGGACACATCGGGATGCGCGATCCAAACGCCGCCCAGCGAGGGTCGACCGTCCCACAACCCGCTTTCGGCGGTCGAGAAAATCTCGGGCGCCTCGATATCGCCCTGGCCGATCGCATCGCCACCCGCCGCATCGGCGACCGCCTCTGCGTCCGCTGCGCGCTCCTGAAACGCCGCGAAGGGTCCGCTACCGTCCTGGCAGCCCGCCACGATGGCCGCCATGCCCAAGGCCATGGCCAGCCGCCCGATCCGGTTTCCCGTCATGCCTTGCCCCCTCTGCGCGCAGGTGTCCTGCGTCGTGCCCTTATCTGCCGGGCTTCCGGTGATACCGGGACAAACCGGCCTCCCGGACAGCCCGCACCGCCTGCCCATGCATCATAGCGCCAGCCCCGGGGCAAGGAAAGACTCGCACCTGATCCCGCGCGAAATTCAGCCCGCTCATTCAGCCTTTGCGTTATCGCGGCTGCACCATGGTACTGGACCCTGGGGCCGGAATATGCTTTCAAGCAGAACAGCGTGTCCGGGCTCGTCGTCGGGCGCCCGATCGGCTGGGAAGCGTGGCCGAGTGGTTGAAGGCTCCAGTCTTGAAAACTGGCGTACGGGAGACCGTATCGTGGGTTCGAATCCCACCGCTTCCGCCATAGAAGTCCCATAAGGCATTGATTAAAAGCGAAAATTATCATTTGCCCCCAAGGGCATCCCCCCTTTTCGCCCTCATCCTGCTTCGGAATGACGCGCCCGGCCCTAGTGTCTCCCCGCTGCGAATGTCGCCCGGCGACCAACGCTGACCGGAAGGCTCAGGCCCTGATCTACCTCCAAGGCCGACTCGCCACCGCGACCCTGGCCCGGCATCCGCCCCTATGCCGCCGCGGTCCGTGACCTCGCCTCTGCCCGCCTTGCTCGGCCCGGCCCCCGTCTGGCAATCCTGTCCTCGCCGCCCCCTGGGACCACCTGCGCGCCCAGCCGCCCGCAACGGACGCGGACCTTGAAGCCTTCGCCCAGACCCACCTTGGCACATCGACGCCGTCGGGGGCGGTCACATCATCAACGCCCGCACCAAGCAACAAAGTCTCTCTTGCACAATCACATAAGGTGAGGTTAGGAACCATCTTCATGGAGAGGTGGCCGAGTGGTCGAAGGCGCACGCCTGGAACGCGTGTAGGCGGGAAACTGTCTCCAGGGTTCGAATCCCTGTCTCTCCGCCATTTCCTTTTAAATCAGCAGCTTAAGAGTTGGGCAGGCAAGTGCGACACAAAGTGGAGCACCACGCCCATGAAACTGTCCGCCTTCCTTTCGCCGTCGCGCCACGGGGTTGGTCTTGCCCCCGTTTCACCGGACACTCAGGCGGTTGCGGTTTGAGCTGCGATGACCTCGCGGGGCGAGCGCATTTTCAGCCCTGAGTGCGGGT
>NZ_SLVM01000007.1 GCF_004339675.1 Rhodovulum steppense | reverse complement strand
CTCCGCGCATAAGGGACGTCGTTACCGACGTCGCTATGCACGTGTCTTAGGCCATCAAGCCCCACGCAGGCAGGCGGTGGCAATCGGGCGGTTACCGGGAACCGTTGGAAAGTGCCAGCAGAACGGTCGGGCCGGGCGTGGCAACAGCGATCAGCACCACAACGGCGAATGCAACGAGTGTCAGGTCCATCGGGGTCTCCCTCTATGCGAAACGTGCAGCGCCATCGCCGCCAGAAACAGCGCACCGCCAGACGCACAGGTTCGGACCAAATTTGCGCGCTGCCAAGGTTCGGAATAGTCCTCCCATTGATGGGTAGCGGAGCCGCCTGAGCCGGGGGCCAGAGCCGCAAGCGCCTCGTTCATCGGCACATTCACGGCGACAGTAACGATCAGTGCACCACCGAGATAAAGCAGGCTGGCGAGAGCCATGAGCAAAGCTGCAGGCCGACGTCCACGCCAAAACAGGACAGCGGTGGTCAAGACCATCAGCGGTGGTGTTCCGAAGAAGGCCAAGCCAAAGACCGGATTGCGAACGGCGGAGTTCATCGCCTGCATGGCCACGATTGCCACTTCGGGAGCGGTCCGGTCCAATCCCCAGAGAGTAGAACTGGTCCAGGCAAAGAAGAAGCCGAACATCGCACCGCTGAACATCACCGTCAGGATCGAAAGACCGTCCGCCATATGGGCCGGGAAGGAACCCTGTCGGGTCATTGCAGCCACTCCAGATCACGGACGGCAAAGCGGTAGTGGCTCGACACCGCGCCATCTTCCAATGTCCACAAATAGTCCATCCGCGTCGGCACCATGAAGCCGCCCACGTCGCGGTATTCGAGTTTCTGGCCCACCTCGCGCTGCATCGTTTCGTTGCCCTCCATCAGCAGTCGGTCCGTCGCCATTTCAGTGATCTGGCCGTCTTTTCCGAAACTGACGATGTAGGCCCCGTCCAGGCCAGGTCGGGTGATGCGCAGCACAGCCGAGGTTTCGTCACGGGCCTCCCATGCAACATAGTCATTTGGCAAAAGAGCCCAGGGCATCAGCGGGGCCTGCCCATAGTAGCGCAGCGTCAGGTAGCTGTGCAGAGAGGCAATCTGTTCGGGCCGCGCATAGTCGGTCTGCATGACAGTTATCCAGCCGAACAGCTTGGCGCGCATGTCGTGACTGCCGCCGAAGAAGGCGTCTCGGCTTTCGATGATCGGGAGGCCAAACCGATGAAACGTGCCGGTCCAGGCATAGTCGGGTGTCGTTGCCTGATTGATCTGTTGCCCACGCGCACGGAACTCGCCAACCGGCAGCAAGAAGTCTCCGTCCTCGCGCCACCTGACGCCGCGCAGAGCCACCTCGGTCTGACCGTTGAAGGCAAAGTCGAAATAGCGTCGCACCGGCAGCGGCAGATCGGTATAGACTTCAGGGCGCAGGTCAATCGTGACAACGGGCGCAGGTCCTGTAATTTCGCTATCGATCAGACGCGCATTCTCGCGTGAAGCGCGCAGAAATCCAATGCCGACGGCGATGATCATCAGACAGATGAGAATGAGGGGGTACTTGATCATGGCGTTCCTCACTTCACTCGGCATTGAAACGGATCGCTGTGATCCGGGCATCCCAGAATGGGTAGAGCGCACCGCCGGCGGCTCGGGAAATGGTAAAGGCATGGGGGATCATCTGGTTGCCGACGCGGCGATAGTCGCTGCGCGCCACATGTTCGCCCGAACCGTGAAAAGGCGTCGCGAGATCGCCATCCTCCTCGGCCACCATTTGTGTCATTCGGCCTGTTTCATCGAAATGCGCGATCATAGACGCGCTCAGCCCCCCGTGCGACACGACGGCGCGCGCGCTGGCGCTATCGATTGGTTCCCAAACGACCGGCCCGCCGGGAAGAAGGGCCTGCGGGTAGAGCGCGCTTTCCAGAAGCCAGCGACGTAGCGATATGCGGTTCAACTCCGGCGTCTCCCGCTCGGCCATGACCGTCAGCGTGGACAAGACCTTGGCCCGCATATCCATCCGACCTTCCGCAAAGAAGTCATAGGCCCGCGCCCAGATACCGGGCAAAACCGGCGTCGTCGCCGAGAACATCAACGCGGGCGTGCCGATGGCTATCACCTGTTCGGCCGTGGTGGGGTTGAACCCGTCGGTCAGCGGGCGGCGGAACTGGCCCTCAGCCTCCAGATGAACTGAGCCATAGGCCGGGACCGGGCCGGTGAACACGAATGCAAAGTAGCGTTGCACTGGCTCCGGCAACTCAGAGGCGGCTGCGCTGTCGAACGTCGGGGCGGGCGTGGCAGCCCCCAGTGCCGTGATGCGTGACTGGAACGCGGCGATATCGGCCTCGGTCCTCCAGGAGGACCAGGCCACGACGGCGACCGCGCCCGCGACAAGGGCTGCCGCGCCGAATGTAAGTAGTCTGAGTGATGTCATCAGGCTCTCCTTTGCCGTACACGTATGTACTGCTCTTGATCTTGAGGTACATGTGTGTACACCTCATGTCAAGCATCATGACGGATGGACAGGATGACAGGCGAAGGACCCGAGGACAGACGGCGCGAGATCGAGGCGGCAGCTTTTGAACTCCTGGCGGAGAAAGGCTATCGGAGCACCAGCATGCTTCAAATCGCCAAGCGTGCGGCGGCGTCGAACCAGACGCTCTATGCTTGGTATGGCAACAAGCAAACTCTGTTCCAGAGCCTGATCGAAGAAAATGCAAAGGCAGTCAAAGCGCTCTTGCGCGATGCAGTCGCGGGGCAGACCGACGAAATCGAGGCTTTGCGGTCCTTGGGCCCACTTCTGCTGACGTTCACGACCGGAGAAAAAGCGATCATCATGAACCGAGCCGCAATCGCGGATGCAAGCGAAACGGGTATTCTGGGCACGGCGATCGACACCACCGCACGGCAAGAGATGATCGCGATGATCAACGAGATCATGACACAGCTCGTCGTCTCTGGGCGCTTCGTCGAAGGCACAGAACCCTCAGTGGCCGCAGAGACCTATATCAGCTTGTTGTTCGGCGAGGTTCCGCTGCAACAGGCAATGGGCCGCCTCGCACCGCTTGATGTGGCCACGATTGCCGATCGCTCTGAACGTGCCCTGGCACTGACCCTGCAACTGTTCGGCAATCATCAGGCCAAACATGACTGAACTCAGATGCCCAATCATCCAATCAACTGGGAAAGATCGAAGCGAGCATGATCCTCGCTAGACCGCGGCCGCCGCGATAGACCACAGGCACCTCCCCGCCGTCCGCCCCGCCAGCGCTTTGATCCGCGCGGCGCGGACGGCGGGGCCCCTCCTATGGACTATCGCTCCCGAATTCAAAGCGCAGAGGGCAGAAACGGCTTGCTTGTCCAGATAACGCCTAACCAGGCATGCACCGCGATGAAATCGTCGACCGTGCCGCCCCATTTCTTCACCGAGGACAGGGCGTGGTGATAGGGATGTGCCATCGCCGCCCCCTCAGAAATCATGGGTGTAGAGTTCGGACGAGGTGAAGCGCTCGTTGAACTCGAGGTGGATGCAGCGGGCCGCGGCGTCGAAGCAGAACTCGCCGTAAGCGCCGTCGTTGTTTTCCCAGCCGCCATGGGTGTCGGAGAGGAAGTCGTAGGCGAGCTGCTCGACGACATCCTCCAGCGAGAGCTGCCGCATCTCGACCTCGGGGTCGTCCCAAGTCAGCGCCGCATATTCGATTTCGGCCGCGGGGAAGTCGATGGCGGTCTCGCCGGACCAGGCACCGATGCTTTCGATCTGGCCGCTGTCCCCGGCACCGTCGAAGGTCACGGTGACATGGGTGATGCCGGCGGCCATGAGGCCGTCGAAGAGGCGGTCCTTGTTGCCGGGGCGCAGGGCGTCGATCCGGGCGGCGCGCTCGACGTGCGCCGCGAAGATCTGCGCCATGTCGACGGTCGAGGGTGCCATCGGCGGCGCGAGGGTGGGTTCAGTCAGGGTCATCGGGTGTCTCCGGCAAAGGGAAGGATCGGAGCCGGTCCGGACGATCTCTCTCCCCCGGGCAAGCTCCAAATCCCCCCTGCCCGTCTCTGCCTCTCCGGCGTCACGCCGCGACCTGGAGCGCCCGGGCGGCGAAGGCGCGCCAGAGCGGATCGACCAGCCGCGCATCCAGAAGATCGGCACGGTGGCGCAGCCGCTGCGCCAGATCGGGCTCATCCCAGTCGGCCGCGCGGCCCGCCTGCGCACGCAGCTGAATCGCCTCGGTCACGACGCAGCGCGCCTCGGCCGCGCTCGTCACTGGGTAGCACCACGCGACGGACCCGTCGCTGGCGGCCCCGGCCAGCACGAGGCGCTCGTCGCGGTCGAAGATCGCCAGAAGCTGGGGCGCGGCATCCGTGGCCATCCCCTCGGCGTGGTCGATCGCACCCTGCATGGCTTCGGCGAGCGTCGGGAAGCGGGCGAGGACCAGCGGGGCGGCGCGGCCCGACATCAGATCGGCCGGTGCGCGGCGCGACAGGGTCAGGGCGAAAGGGTGACTGGGGTCGGTGTCGCCAGACGGAAAACCCGGCGGGACGCCCCGCACGCCGGTGGTCGGGTGGATAGGCAGGGACAAGTCGAACATGGGGAAACCTCCGACGGCGCGGGAAGCCTCTCTGCCCGCCTCATCCGTCAAAGACCAAACCGCCGCCCTCTTCCTCGAAGGGGCGACGGAGGCAGGTCTGATGAACCCTCAGAACTTGCCCAGGACCCGCAGGCTCAGCTCCGTCCCCGCACCGACGATGATGTGGTCATGCAGCGTCAGACCGAGATACTTGCAGCCCTTCCGAATCTGCCTGGTCATGCTGAGATCGGCCTCCGACGGCGTCGGATCGCCCGAGGGGTGGTTGTGGATCAGGATCAGGGCGCTGGCGTTCAGCATCAGCGCCCGCTTGATCGCCTCGCGCGGATAGACCGGGACATGGTCAACCGTGCCGGTCGAGAGAAGCTCATCGGAAATGACACTGTTCTTGCGGTCGAGGTAGAGGACGTGGAAGCGCTCGATGGGCCCGCGGACGGTCAGTGCGCAATAGTCCATCAGCGCCTGCCAGCTGCCGATGACCGCGTTCTGGCTGAGGTATCGGCCGAGGATGTCACGGGCCTCAAGGATGACGGTTTCTTCCTGGGGGGTCATAGGGGTCTCGCTGACTTGCACACACCAAGGCCCCCTGCCCTCTCGGGGCGGGGCCAGCGGCATGCATTTGGAAGGGGAAAGCGCGACCGCCGCGCATGCGGGCGGTCGCTGTGGCGGGGTCCGCGTCAGCCGACCCGGTCGAGGAGCTTCTTGGCGCGCCCTTCCATGTCGAGGCGGGCATCCTGCTGGGTCTTGTCGCGCGCAAGCCGCGTGATGCCCTGCACGAAATCGAAGATGCTTTCGGGCGGGCGGCCCTCTTCCATCAGCACCTTCTCGATGATCTTGCCGGATTCGGCCTTCGAGAAGCCACGTTTACGCAGAAAGTCATCCCGGTCCTCGTCCGTCCGCGCGACGATCTGTTGCCGCGCCGCCTTGATGCCGTTCACGAAGCCCTGCGGCGAGGAATTGGCGAACCGTGTCAGCGCCGGGGCGGCCTCATGGGCGAAGCGGGAGGCGGCGTATTTCGAGTGGCGGATCTTGATCTCCTGAAAATCCTCGACGCCCCATAGGTTACGGTTCTGGCACACCGCCCGCAGGTAGAAGCTCGCCATGCCGAGGGTCTTGGCCCCCACCTCGGAGTTCCAGCAGTAGAAGCCCCGGAAGTAGAGATCGGGGGAACCGTCAGGCAGGCGGCCCGCCTCGATCGGGTTTTGATCGTCGACCAGGAACAGGAAGACATCCCGGTCCGACGCATAGAGCGTGGTCGTGTCGCGGCTGATCTCGACATCGGGGTTGTAGACGCCGGTCGACCAGTCGAGCACGCCCGGCACCTTCCAGCGCGTGTCGCCGGTGCCATTGCCCGCGATGCGCTGCACCGCCTCGACCAGTTCGTGGTCGTGGATACGGCCGTAGTCGGGGCCGGTCACTGCGCGCAGTTCGGTGCGGCCATCTTCGGTTTCGAAAGTCTTCACTTGCTCTGCGCGGTGGTTGGTCAGACCGTATTGCAGGTTGATCCCCGCCAGCGGCGCGGGCAACTGCCGCAGGTACGAGGCCGGGGCGCCGACGATGCTGGCAAGCTGGCCGAAGGCCCAGTGCGTGGGCGCGACCGGCTCCGGCGCCTTCGGCAGGACAAGGTGCAGTCGTTCGGCGCTCTCGCGCGTCGCCTCGACGCGGATGTCGGCCGTCTGCACCACACGGCTGCGGCTGCGCTCGGACCGAGCCTTCACGTTGGCCCAGAGATCATCGAGCGAAAGATACCGCTCGTCATCGGGCCGGTTGAACCATTCCGACGACACCCGCCCGTTCCGCTCACCCCGGCTCACATCCACTTTCCAGCCGCCAGTCCGCACCGGCTGATCCGGATCCAAAATGTCAACAACGCCCATCGGTTATCTCCCGTGACAGGCGCCGGGAGCCACTCTCCCAGCCCTCAACCCGTCACGAAAGCGACCAGCCCCCCTCTGACTCTCGGCACGCTGATGCGCAGGCCGTCATCGCAGGCCGGGCCTCCGGCTGGGACTTGGGCACCGTCAAGCCGTCAGGCGCCTCGGGTTTTCGGGGCGGCTCCCGGCTCGGCCACTGCGTCGAGAAAGGCCGTATCGAGCACCGGGTTGTCCCATTTATTCGACGCGGTCATCCAGCGCTCCAGATGGTCCCGGAAGCTCGGGTCGTCCCGCCTCATGTGGAAAGTGAACAGCCGGTTGACGATCTCCCGCATCAAGTCCGCCATCTGCGCATCATCGACATGCGAAACCTCGCGCCACGGAATGGTCTGGCCCGTCGCGTCTATCACCCTGACGTCCGAGTAATCACCAGTCAGCGTCACCGGCTGCATGCCGGCATGCAAATCCTCCAGCCGCGTGTTGCGGATGCAGATCATCGCCATGATCTTCGAGAGATTGGCCGCGATGCGCTCTTCGTCCTCGACCTTCATGCGCAAGTCCTCTCGATGATCGGCCCCCGCGGGTGAGAGATGGTATTCAACGATCTTCGGCTCTGGTATTCTGCTCCCGCTTGCGGGCAAGAAATGCCTCCACATCCAGACGCGCACCCGGACCGCTTGCGAGACCTTCATCGACAAGCCGCTGCAACTCGGAAATGGCCTGCTGGCGGTCCTGATCGCAGCGGATCTGGTCGCGCACATAATCGCTGGCATTGCTGTAGCGCCCGTCCTGAGTCTGAGCCTCGACCCAAGCCTTCATGGGACCGGGCAAAGAGACGTTCATCGTGGCCATCGTCGCGATCTCCTTTGCGAGGAAGTTGGCACAGATTAGCGATGTTTTTCAAACTATGCCGGTGCCGCGCTGCGCGGCTTGCCGTCAGCACGCGCCGAACCCGGCGGGTTACCCCGCCGGGCCCGAGGGGGAGGCCCCGTTCCTCAGAACGGGATCTCGTCGTCGCGGTCGACCAGCTCGGGGTTTTCGTTCTCGGCCGATTTCGGGCGGCTCAGGAAGTCGACCTTCTCGGCGATGATCTCGCAGCCGTAGCGGTCGTTGCCCATGCTGTCGATCCACTTGGTGTAGTGGATGCGGCCGTGGACGAGGACCTTCATGCCCTTTTCGCAATGCTCCGCGACCGTCTTGCCGAGACCGTTGAAGCAGGTGATGCGGTGCCATTCCGTGTCCATGATCCGGTAGCCGTTCTCGTCGCGCAGGACGCGACCTTCCGAAAGGCGGGGGCGCGAGGTGGCGAGGCTGAAGTTGGTGATGCGGGTAGCCCCCTGGGTGGTGCGGACTTCGGGTTTCTGGCCAATGTTGCCGGCGAGGATGACGATGTTCTGCATGGGTCAAGCTCCTGTGTGTCCTGTCTTCGGGACCGTCCCGTCGACAAGACCCGGAAAAAGCCCGTCGGTTGACGCGTGCACGGCGGACGGCACGGACGCCGGAAACCCCCAGAGGACCGGGTTGGTGCGGGCAGGACGCCGGAGGCGGCCAACACGGCCCGGACTGACGCGGGGTTGCGCGCGAGAGACCGAACGGGATTAGGGGATTGTCAGTCGACGGGATGGCCCAGGAGACAGAGATGCGCGGGAGCCCATGGCAGAACTTGTACCCTGCCGATCGGGACAGTCTGACCCCAGTCCAGCACCTGCATGGCGGCGAAAACAGCTATCACAAGCCTCCGCCACCCCTGCCCTTGCCTTCCGGGAATTGCGGCACTCTGCCGCGACAGACTATCAATAACGGGACATTCAGGACACGGAGCGCATCTATGGCTGATTACGATCTCGAGGCACTGTCGCTCAGCGAACTGAAGAAAATGCAGGGGGACGTCGCCAAGGCGATCTCCACATTCGAGGACCGGCAGAAGGCGGAAGCCCGCGCCAAGGTGGAAGCTCTCGCCCGGGATCTGGGCTACTCCCTGGCCGAACTTGTCGGCACCGAGACGAAAATCACCCGTGCTCCGGCAGCGGCGAAATACCGGCACCCTGAGAACCCGGCACTCACCTGGTCCGGCCGGGGGCGCAAACCGCAGTGGTTCGTGGAGGCGTTGGAGGCAGGGAAGTCCGCGAGCGACCTAGCCATCAGTTGAAGGCTTGGCCGTCATCATGCGGGGCAAGCGCATTTGGGCATGTCGACCCGTTCACTTGACTGGTGTTTCGATTAGCCTCAGCAAGGTTGCCTCCACGTCGTCCAGCAGGCCCGCCCAGCTGTCCTTGTCGTCGATGCCGTTGATGCGCATCAGGAACAGGCCCTCGACCGCCAGAAAGGCCACGCGGGCGGCGCGGGCCTCCGGCCCATCGCCTGACAGGCGGGCGAAGACGCCGCGATACCAGGCGCGGGTCTCGCGCAGGTTGGCCGGATCCTCCAGATAGCTGACCAGCAGGGCCGCCATCTTGGCATCCAGCGCCTGCTGCGAGGCACGAGTCGCCGCGATGTAGCGATCGACGAAGAGCACTGGATCCTCGGGTGGCGGATCGCCCAGCAGCGCGTCGAACTGCGCCGTCCAGCGGTCGATCAGCGCGCGCACGATCGCGTCCTTGCTGGCGAAGGAATACTGCACCCCGCCCTTGGACACGCCCGCGGCCTGCGCCAGCGCGCCGATGGTCAGCGCCGCCCCGCCGCGGCTGCGCACGATGTCCTCGGCCACCTCCAGCAGCCTGTCACGGGTGATCATCGCCGTCCGCCCCATCGCTGTCCTCCGCCCCATTGAAATCCATACATATGTATTTATATCGGCGCCTGTCAAAGGCATCAACAGGTGCGCCATGACCACCCCCCGTCCCGATCCGAAGCGCTGGCTGGTCCTGCTGGCGGTGATGCTGGCCTTCCTGCCGGTAGTTCTGGACATGACGATCCTGCATGTCGCGGTGCCCCGGCTGACACAGGCGCTCGGCGCGACGGGGACCGAGGTGCTGTGGATCATCGACATCTATCCGCTGCTCATGGCAGGCCTGCTGGTGCCGCTGGGCACGCTGTCGGACCGGGTCGGCAACCGGCGTGTCCTGCTGTGCGGGCTGCTGGTCTTCGCCGTCGCCTCGGCCTTCGCGGCCTTCGCGCAGAGCCCGGCGCAGCTGATCGGCGCACGGGTGGTGCTGGCGCTTGGCGGGGCGATGATCATGCCCTGCGTGCTGGGGCTGATCCGCAAGACCTTCGAGGATCCGGGCGAACGCGCCATGGCGCTCGGCCTCTGGGGGACGGTCGGGGCCGCGGGTGCGGCCATGGGTCCCTTGGTCGGTGGCGCGCTGCTGGAGCATTTTTGGTGGGGCTCGGTCTTTCTGATCAACGTGCCGGTCATGCTGGTCGTGGGCCCGGCATGCTTTCTGCTGCTGCCCCGGGCCGAGCGCGTGACCCCGGGCCCTTGGCCCGTCGGTCAGGCGCTGCTGCTGATCGCGGGGATGATCGCGGTGGTCTATGGCATCAAGGCAGGCTTCGGCGCCAAGCACCCGGCCGCGCTGACGGCTGCCGTGATCGCAGGCGGTGCGGCCCTGCTGGTGGTCTTCGTGCGGATGCAGTTGCTTGCTGCGGCACCGATGCTGGACCTGTCGCTGCTGTCGCGCCCGGCCATCCTGGCGGGTCTGATGATGGCGCTGGTGGCCTCCGGTGCGCTGGCCGGGGTTGAGCTGACCTTGGCGCAGGAGCTGCAATACGTGCTGGGCAAGACGCCGCTGGAGGCGGGGCTGTTCATGGTGCCGATCATGGCGGCGGCGGCGGTGGGCGGGCCGGTCGCGGGCTGGCTGTCCAACCGCCTCGGCCTGCGCCTGGTCGCGGCCCTGTCGCTGGCGGTGGCGGCGCTGGCTCTGCTGTTTCTGGCGCGTCAGGATTTCCACGATCCCGGCTGGCATGTGCCCGCGGCGCTGGCCCTGCTGGGGCTGACGCTCAGCATCGGGCTGACCGCGTCCTCCATCGCGATCATGGGCGCCGTCGAGGCCGAAAAGGGCGGCGCGGCGGGATCGCTGGAGGCCACGGGCTACGAGCTGGGGACCGGCCTAGGCATCACCGTCTTCGGCGTGTTCATGGCCAGCACCTTCGCTCGCGCTATCGAGATACCTGCGTCGCTGTCCCCCGACCTGGCCGCCGTTGCATCCCGCAGCATCGGCGATGCCTATATCGTCGCCGCGGGGCTGTCGGATGTCCAGAGCGCGGCGCTGATCGCGGTCGGCAGGGCGGCCTTCAGTCAGACCCATGCCGTCCTGCTGACCAGCGCGGCGGCGGTGATCATGGCGCTGGCGGCGGCCGTCTGGATCGCCCTTGCCGGGCACCGCCAGCCCGCCGATGCCACAAACCATTGACCCCGGACCGAAAGCGAAACCCATGAAACCGATCGAAACCGACCGCCTCATTCTGCGAAACTTCCGCCGCGAGGACGCGGCCGGGCTGCTGGCCTATCTGGAATCCCCGGTCGCGAGCTGTTTTCTCTCGCTGACCCTGCGGGACATGGATGCCGCCTTGGCCGAGGCCGACCGTCGCGGCGCCGATGACGCCCAGATCGCCGTCTGCCTCAAGGACAGCGACCAGCTGATCGGGGACCTGTTCGCGCATCCCGAGGACGACACGGTCTCGGTCGGGTGGAACTTCAATCCGGCGTTTTCAGGACGGGGCTATGCCTTCGAGGCCGCGCATGCCCTCTTCACGGATCTGTTCGAGGTCCAAGGCATCCGCCGCCTCTACGCCTATGTCGCGGATCACAACCTGCCCTCGCAGAAGCTCTGCGAGCAGTTGGGTATGCGGCGGGAGGGGCTGTTCCTAGACTACATCTCCTTCCGGAACGACGATGCCGGGCAACCGATCTACGAGAACACCATGCAATACGCGCTGCTGAGACGGGAATGGGATGCTCTCTGCACCCGCAACAGCAAAGGGTAGATAAGTCGTCTTGCAAGGCCATTTGCGCCAAATTCTTAGCTGATTGTGGCAGCAGGAGGCAGGAGGCAGGAGGCGGCATCGGGGCCGACGAACCGCTTTGCAATCTCTATGCTGATCTGCCGCCTCGCATGATGGGAACGGTGCAGGGCAGCTTCTGACCTGCACACTCGGCCCATCGCCGCCAGTTGACCAACACGCCGCGTCGTGAGCGTCTTCACAGAAGCGGCCACTCCTGCATTGCGAAGCAAAACCGGTCGAGGGCTCTCGGAAAGGCGCGCACGGTGCAGCCCGTGCGCTGTGGGGCGTCTTCGGTCAGATCGTCGACACGGGCCTACGATCGCGGCACTTCCCGAACGACCTTGGGTTGGGTATCGCGCCCGAGATGGTTCACCCCGCGCGCAGCAGGCTCGCGTAGAGCCCGGCCCGGTCGACCAGTTCGTCGTGCGTGCCTTGCTCGACCAGGTGTCCGGCCTGCATCACGATGATCCGGTCGGCACCCCGGATCGTCGAGAGACGATGCGCGATCGTGATCGTGGTCCGTCCCTTCGACAACTCGTCCAGCGCCAGCGACATGGCGCGTTCGGTGCGGGTGTCGAGGGCGCTCGTCGCCTCGTCGAGCAGCAGGATCGGCGGATCGCGCAGGATGGTCCGGGCCAGCGCCAGCCGCTGCTTCTCGCCGCCCGAGAAACGATGGCCGCCCTCGCCCACCAGAGTGTCGTAGCCATCGGGGAGCGCCACCACATGATCGTGAATCTGGGCTACCCGTGCGGCGGCGATCAGGTCGGCTTCGGACGCATCTGGTTTGGCAAAGCGCAGGTTCTCGGCCACCGAGGCGTGGAGAAGATACGGCTCCTACGACACCACGCCCAGCATCTGCGCCAGCGTGTCGAAGCTCAGGTCGCGCAGGTCCACGCCGTCGAAGCGGATCGCTCCGCCGTCGACGTCATGGAGCCGCGCAAGAAGATAGCCGAGCGTCGTCTTGCCCGAGCCCGTGGGCCCCACGATGGCTATGCGGCTGCCCGCGGGGATGGTCAGGCTGACGTCATGAACGGCGGGGCGGCCGCTTGGGGCATAGGCGAAGCGGACGCGATCGAGCTGGACTTCGCCCCGCATCCGGGCGCGCGGCAGGATGACCGGGTCCGCGCGCTCGGTGATTTCGACCGGCCTGTCGAGATATTCGAAGATGCGGGCGAAGAGCGCACGCGCCTTGCGCATGTCACGGCCGATCTCGAGCAGTTGCTCGAACGGCCAGAGAAGTTGTTCCTGCAGGGCGATCATCGCGACCAGCGTGCCGACGCTGGCCGGATCGTCGGTGCGCATGAGCAACCCGCCCGCAAGCAGCGTCAGCGCGGGCAGGACCGCCAGCGCAAAGCCGATCAGCATCCACTGCCACTCGCCGGCCGTGTGCGAGCGGACCTCGAGCCGCGCCAGATCGCCCGAGATGCGGGCGAACCGCTGCGTCAGGTGCGGGCCGCGCGCCATGGTACGGGCCAGGATGACACCCGGGACCGACAGGGTTTCCTGCACCACCGCCGACAGGTCGGCGTCTCGCGCAGGTGGGCGACACGGTGGCTGATCAGCACCGTTCCCGGCACGATCAGCAGCACGAACACGGCCAGCCGCCAGTCGAGGATCAGAATGGCGACGGCAGTCATCGCGACCGCGCTCAGTGCGCGGCCGAGGTCGCTGCCGGTCTCGGTCATCAGCGATTGCAACCCCGAGATGTCGCCTGCGATGCGCGACTGCACCTCGCCGGTCCGGGTGCCGGCGAAAAAGCCCAGCGACAGGCTTTGCAGATGGGCGTAGAGCCTGACCCGCAGGTCGTGCAGGATCGCCTGCCCGATGCGCGAGGTCAGCACCACCTGCAGCGCCCCTACCGCGGCGGCAGCCAGCGCCACCGCGACCATCCCCGCCACCAGCCCGAGCAGCAGCGTCAGGTCGTGCTGCGGCAGCGCCACGTCGATCACGGCGCGCAGCAGGAAGGGACCGGCCAGCCCGATGGCCGAGGCGAGGATCATCAGCGCCGCCACCCCGGCGATCCGGATGCGATAGGGGGCAAACAGCCCAAGCACGCGGCGCACGGACACGTGGCGGGCGGCGAGGTCGTCGTAGCCTGCGCTGTCGTCGTGAACAGGGAACATGGAGGTCTCAGCCGGAAACGGGCGATGCGCGGCGCGGCAGGCGGATCTCGACCGCAAGGCCGGGCGTGTCGGAGGCCAGGATCAGCGCCTCGCCGCCATGGGCGCGGGCGATGGCGCGCACGATGGGCAGGCCCAGACCCGAGCCGCCAAGGCTGCGCCCGCGCGACTCGTCGGCGCGCCAGAACCGGTCGAAGGCGCGGGCCCGGCCGGCCTCGGAAAGGCCGGGACCGCCGTCAGTGCAGCGAAAGACCACATCGGTGCCGTCGATGCCGGTCTCCACCTGAACCGGCGCGTGCGGCGCGTAGCGGCAGGCGTTCTCGAGCACCGCGACGAAGGCCTGCCTCAGCCGTGCCCGGTCGGCGAGGGTGGCGGCCGGGTCGAGGTTGCGCGTCACCGCGATGCCCGCCGCGGCCAGTTCGGCTTCCAGCGCGGTCAGCGCGGCCGCGGCTTCGTCGGCCAGATCGACCGGTGTGACGGCAAGATCCAGCTGGCCCGCATTGCTCAGCGCGAGCGTGCGCAACTCCTCGACGATGCCGGAGAGGTCATCGACATGCGCAATCAGCCGACAGTAGAATTGCGGGCCCGGCTCGAACACGCCGTCAAGCAGCCCCTGCAGCCGCCCGCGCAGGATGGTCAGCGGCGTGCGCAACTCGTGCGCGATGGCGGAATTGGAATAGGCAAGCTCGGTCTCGGCATGTTGCAGGCGCTCGGCCATGCGGTTGAAGTCGGCGACCAGATCCCGCGCCTCGCCGAAGCTGCCGGGCGGCAGATCGGCCCGGGCCGAGAAGTCGCCGGTGGCGATCCGGCGCGCGGCGGCGGCGACCGTCTTGAGCGGCGCGATGATCCGGCGCGCCAGTCGCCAGCCGATGAGCGAGGCCGTCATGAGCCCGAAGCCCAGCACGAGCCCGACCATCACCGTGTCGCCCAGCCGCCAGCTCTCGTCAGGGGTGGCCTGCGGATAGAGCCATTCGTAGATGACGAAGAAATAGGCCATCATCCCGACATAGACGACGGCAAAGGCCGTCAGCGTCAGCCCGATCATGGCGAGGGTGATGCGGGAATTGAGGCTGCCGCCGCGTTCACGGTGCATCGAGTGCCTCCAGCCGGTAGCCCACGCCGCGCACGCCGCTCAGCAGCCCCTCGGCCCCCGCCGCGGCCAGCTTGCGGCGCAGGTTGCTGACGTGGCTGTCCACGGTGCGGTCGAGCGCCTCGCCTTCGGGCAGGCAGGCGTCGACGAGATCGGCGCGCGCGAAGGCGCGCCCCGGTGACGCGGCCATGTGGGCGAGGATGCGGAACTCGGTCGGCGTCAGGTCCAGCGGGACCGGACCCCGGCCGGTCTCGACCACCGCGCGGTGCGCCTGCGGATCGACCGTCAGCGGCCCGAGGCGGAGAATGGTCTCGGGCCCCCGTCCGAGGGTGCGGCGCAGCACCGCCCGCGCGCGGGCCACCACCTCAAGCGGGTTGAAGGGCTTGACCACGTAGTCGTCCGCGCCGATGCGCAGCGCCTGCAGCTTGTCCAGATCCTCGGCCAGCGCGGTCACCATGATCACCGGCGTCGCGCCCCGGCGCCGGATCGCCGCCAGCACCTCGTAGCCGTCCTGTCCCGGCAGCTTGATGTCGAGCACCACCAGATCGGGCCGCAGCCGCTGGTGATGGGCAAGGCCGGTCGGCCCGTCGCCCGCGCAGATCACCCGGAACCCCTCGCGGGCGAAATAGGTCTCGAGGATCTCGGCGATCTCGGGTTCGTCTTCGATGATCAGGATCAGGGCGTTGGTCATGGCTTTGCGGTCCGGACGGGAGGGGCGGACAGGCCGGGGGCGGAGAGGCCCCGGCCGATCCGGCTGACCGTGACATAGAGCACGGGTATGAAGAAGATCGCCAGCACCGTGGCCGAGACCATGCCGCCGAAGACGCCGGTGCCAATGGCGTTCTGGATCTCGGACCCGGCGCCGCGCGCCAGCATCAGCGGCACCACGCCGAGGATGAAGGCGAGCGAGGTCATCAGGATCGGCCGCAGCCGAAGGCGCGCCGCGCGCAGGATCGCGCGATGCGGCCCCACGCCCTGGCCGCGCAGGTGGCGCGCGAATTCGATCATCAGGATGGCGTTCTTGGCCGAGAGGCCGATGATGGTGACGAGGCCCACCTTGAAGAACACGTCGTTCTCGCCGCCGCGCGCCAGCACCGCCAGCACCGCGCCCAGCACGCCCAGCGGCACCACCAGCAGCACCGCCAGCGGGATCGACCAGCTTTCGTAAAGGGCGGCCAGCACCAGGAACACCACCAGCATCGACGCCGCCAGCAACATCGGCGCCTGACCGGCCGACTGCTTCTCCTGCAGGGACTGTCCCGTCCATTCCAGCGCGAAACCCTCCGGCAGCGCCTGCGCCAGCCGCTCCATCTCGGCCATCGCGGCGCCGCTCGAGGTGCCCGGCGCGGCCGAACCCGAGATGCGGGCCGCGGGATAGCCGTTGTAACGCGCCAGTTGCAGCGGAGCCGTGGTCCAGGCCGGCGTCACCACCTCGGACAGCGGCACCATGCCGCCCTCGGAGTTGCGCACTTCAAGGCGCAGCACATCCTCGACGTGCATTCGGTTGGGGGCGTCGGCCTGCACGATGACCTGTTGCAGGCGTCCGCCGTTCGGGAAGTCGTTGACATAGCCCGAGCCGACCGCGGTCGAGATCGTGTCGTTGATGGCGGCGAACGACAGGCCAAGCGCCTGCGCCTTCGGCCGGTCGACCTGCAGCTCGATGCTGGGGCCGTCGGGCAGCCCCTCCGACATCACGTCGCTGAGAAGCGGGCTTTCCGCGGCCAGCGCGATCAGCCGGTCCTCCGCCGCCTTCAGCGCGGCGGGGCCGGCGTTGGCGCGGTCTTCCAGCCGCAGCGAAAAGCCCGAGGTCGTGCCGAGCGACTCGATCGCCGGCGGCTTCAGGATCATGACCATGCCTTCGGGAACATCGGCCATCGCCGCCTCGGCCGCGGCGATCTCGTCGTCGACGGTCGAGCTGCGCTCGCTCCAGTCCCTGAGGCTGGTGAAGGCCTGCGCGGCGTTGGGGCCCGAGCCCGAGAAGCCGAAGCCCAGGATCACCGTATTCTCCACGATGTCGTGCCGGGTGGCGGTGTAGGCCTCGTAGGCGGCCACGATGGCGCGCGTGCGTTCGGCCGTGGCCCCGGCGGGCAGTTCGACGGCGGCCATGAAGCTGCCCTGATCCTCGTCGGGCACGAAGGCGGTCGGCAGGCGCTGGTAGCCCACCGCCAGCACCGTCAGAAGGGCGGCATAGAGCACCAGCATCCGCCCGCCGCGGCGCAGCCCCCAGCCGACCCAGCCGGTGTAACGCGCGCTCAGCGCCTCGAACCGGCGGTTGAACCCGCCGAAGAAACCCCGCGTGGCGTGACCCGTTCCGGGCCTCAGGAGTGTGGCGCAGAGCGCGGGCGTCAGCGTCAGCGCCAGAAACGCCGACAGCAGGATCGAGACCGCCATCGACAGGGTGAACTGCCGGTAGATCGCGCCGACCGATCCGCCCGCGAACCCCATCGGGATGAAGACGGCCGCGAGGACGAGCGTGATGCCGACGATGGCGCCCGAGATCCCCTGCATGGCCTGCCGGGTGGCAGCGCGGGGCGTGACACCCTGCCGGGTCATGATCCGCTCGACGTTCTCGACCACGACGATGGCATCGTCAACGATGATGCCGATGGCGAGCACCATGCCGAACATGGTCAGCACGTTGATCGAATAGCCCGCGACGGCCATGACGGCGAAGGTGCCCAGAAGCGCGATCGGCGCCACGAGGGTCGGGATCAGCGTGCAGCGCAGGTTCTGCAGGAACAGCAACATCACGAAGAAGACCAGCACCATCGCCTCGATCAGGGTGCTGATCACCTTGGCGATCGACACCTTCACGAAGGGCGCGGTGTTGTAGGAGATCGACAGCTCCATGTCGCCGGGCAGCGCGGGGCGCAGCTCGGCCAGCCGCGCCTCGATGGCGGCGGCGGTGCGCACGGCATTGGCGCCGGGCGACATCTGGATCGCGGCGGCGGCGGCGGGCTTGCCGTTGCTGCTGACGCTGAAGGCGAGCGTCTGCGCGCCCGACTCCACCCGCGCCACGTCGCCCAGCTCCAGCCGCGACCCGTCGGCCTGCGCGCGCAGCGGGATGGCGGCGAAGGCCTCGGGCGTCGTCAGCTGGCCGCGCAGGATCAGCGGCGTCGAGAGCCGCGTGCCGGGCACCGTCGGCTCTTCGCCGACACGGCCCGGCGTCGTGGGCGCGTTGTCGCGCGCGATCGCCTCGGTCACGTCGGCCATGGTCAGCCCGTAGGCCGCCAGCTTCGCCGGATCGACCCAGACCCGCATCGCGCGGTCGGACCCGAAGGGCTGCACCCGCCCCACGCCGGGGAGGCGCTTGATCTCTTCGGCAAGGGTGCGCGACAGGTATTCGCCGAGGCTCAGTTCGTCCGTCGCGCCCTCGCGCGATTTCAGCGTGATGACCATCAGGAAACCGGACTCGGCCGCCTCGACGCCGATACCCGCGCGGCGCACCGGCTCGGGCAGCAGGGCCTCGGCGTTCTTCAGCCGGTTCTGGACATCGACCTGCGCCATCTCGGGATCGGTGCCGGGCTTGAAGGTCACAAAGACATTCGCGCCTCCGGTCGAATCCGCGGTGGATTCGACATGAAGCACGTTCCGGACGCTGGAGAGTTCCTTCTCGATCGGGCGGACCACGCTGTCGTTGACGGTCCGGGCATCCGCGCCGGCATAGGTGGCAAAGATACTGATGCCGGGGGGCGCGATGTCGGGGAAGCGCGCCACCGGAAGCTGCGGAATGGCCACGAGCCCGGCCAGCGCGATGAAGATCGCGATGACCATGGCAAAGATCGGGCGGTCGATGAAGAAACGGGACATGGGATCGGCTCGGGCTTCAGTTCTTCACGGAGGCAGGGGCTGCATCGGCGGCCATGGCCGCCACGGGAACCGGCACGCCGTCGGCCACGCGGTCCTGCCCGCGAATGGCAATCACCTCGCCGGGCCTCAGCCCGGAGGTGACCACCACGCGCCCGCCGATGGCGTCGCCCAGCGTCACGGGGCGCCGCGCCGCCCGGCCAGCGCCGGATACGACCACGACCTGCGCCTGGCCCGCCTCGTCGCGCAGCACCGCGTCCTCGGGGACAAGCAGCGCCTCGGGCAGCACGCCGCGCGGCAGCCGGGCGCGGACATACATGCCGGGCAGCAGGGCAAGGCCGGGGTTCTCGACCTCGACCCGGACCGAGACGGTGCCGGTGCCCGGATCGACGATCACGTCCAAGGTTTTCAGCTGTCCCTGCCGTACATGGGGCCGGTCTCCGTCGATCAGGATCTCGACCCCGCCCAGCCCCGCTGCGGCGGCGGTCCGGATAGCGTCGAGCGAGGCCGCGGGCAGGCGGAGATCGACATGCACCCGGTCAAGATCCTGCACCACGGCCAGCACCCGCTCGGCGCCCGGCGCCGCCAGCCCCCCGACATCGGCCAGCCCGCCCGCGACATGGCCCGCAATGGGGGTGCACAGCGTGGCAAACTCCAGATCCAACCGGCGGCGATCGACGATGGCCTGCGCTTCGGCGCGGTTCGCCTCGGCCAGCGCCAGATCATTGCGGGCGGCGTCGTTCTTCTCGCCGCTGGTGGCGTTCTTCGCCATCAGTGCGTCGGACCGTTCCAGACCGCGCCGTGCATGGGCCTCCGCGGCCTTGGCGCGGGCAAGCCCCGCCTCGGCGGTCGCGAGATCGGCCTTCAGCGGCGCGGGGTCGATGCGGAACAGCACGTCTCCGGCCGCGACCCGCATCCCCTCGGTCACCGGCCGCTCCAGGATGATCCCGCCCACCTGCGGCCGAATCTCCACCCGTCGCCACGCCGCGACGCGTCCCGGGAATGTATCGGAAAGCACGATCCGTTCAGGCGTCAGGGTGACGAGCGTCAGCTGGACGGGCCGGTCGCCAGCCGGCTCGGCCCCGGCCAAGACCTCGACGGCGGAAGCGAGGGTCGGCGCCGCAGCAAGGCAGCAGATCAGAAGTAGCCTTGGAACAAGCAGGCATGTCATGTCGGAAATCCACGGATCGGTTCTGCTGCGCCAGATGACATGCCGGCGTTGACAAAACGGGGAGGTTCCGTGGAGGTTTCGTGGAGGTCCGGGAAATTGCTGCACAGATTGATCCGGTTCGCGCCCGTTCGCTTCGTCGGCGTGAGCGGGCGGTTTTGCGGAATGCTGCGGAGGCAATGCCGCAGAGCCAGCGGTCCGCTTTCCGCCCTTGGGTACCACGATGTGCGCAAGTGGCACACTGGGTTCCCAAGATCGGCACCGCCGATCACGCGGTCGGCGATAGATCGGGAGGCGCATCAGCGCCGTCCCCGAGCCCGCTGGAAGTGAGGCCAATGCCTCACCCGAAGGGATCGTATTCCGAAACGATCACGACCTCGTCGCCGTCGATTTCATCGGCGGGGACAGCGCCATAGGTTCCATCCCCTGCCTGGAAGACGACGATGGAGACCATGAGCGTGGCGGCGAGGGAGGCGGCGAAAGCGTGAGCATCTTTGCGGGACATCTGTTTGGCTCCTGTCTTGGAGGCGGGGGACCATCCCCCGCGCGACAGGACCCCGCAGGCCCGAAGACTGGCTGACATCACCGGGTGCGTTCGGCCCCCTCTTCAAACGGGGCCGAATCCGCCCGGCGGCACGGGCTCGCCCGTAGTCCGACCCCTTGGGGTTGATCTCGAAGACGGGATTCGGGGCAAGGAAGGGAATGGCGAGCGGGGGATGGTGCTCCGACGTCAGGAGCCCATTGTCCCGCTGATGCTTCTAACGCCGCCAGCCTCCCGGCCAGGCTCTTGGTTGAAGACCTACTTCTTGGGGGATGGAACCTTCGGCGCCCCGCGACATCGCGGGACTAGGTTGTGGTTGGTGAGAGGCCCGCCTTTCGGCAGGCCCCTCACGCCTTGTCAGGGCTCAGGCGGCCAGGTCCGCGCCCCCTGCCCTATCGCCGTCCTCGGCACCGACGATTTCGAGCCGCGCGTTGCGATAGCCTTCCCGCGCGATCCAGAGCCCGGCCGCGATGATGGATTCCGCCAGATGCAACAGCTCGGTGTTGCCACCGAAGTCCAGCAGCACGCGCACCTGCCCGGGCTTGGGTTCCTCGGCCACCTCGAAGACAAGGCGGCTATCGGTCGAATGGCTGCGCATGATGGTGACGAGGAGCACCCCGTCCGACGAGAAGTTCCCCTCGTGCAGCGTGAAGGAGGCCGGTGCCGTCCAGGTCGGATACGGCCGGGGTGGTTCCTTCTTCACGAGACGACCGACGCCGTTTGATCGTTCCCAAGCCGCGAGCTTCTTGGTGAAACGTGCCGGCGGCCTGGGACTGCCGTCGGTGTAGCGGATCAGCGCCCCAAGGGGGGCTGTGTCGATGATGGTCGTTGCAGACATGATTCCTCTTCCCGAATGCGCGCTTTCGCATTCATCTTATTGATATCGCGGTATTTTGTTTGACTGGGGGCGGGTTTCCCCGCCCCCGGATGGCTCGGATCACTCTGCCGCCATCATCGACGCGGCGTTCTCCGGCAGATCGGCGGTCAGGAAGGCGGGGAGATCGATATCCTCGGGCTGACCTGCGTCCTCCCCCTGCCCTTCTGCGATCGCCTCACCGTCACGTGCTTCCAGATCGGCGCGGCGCAGGACCTCGGGCAACCAGCCGCTGCCCTTCAGAAGACGCTCGGCCTCACTGGCCATCTCGCCCTTCTTCAGATGGTCGAGAAGCTGCGCTGTCCCCTCCCCCTTCGCCTCGCGCACGGCCTCGAGGATCCGGGCCTTGGGCACGCGGTTGAGATAGCCGTCGACCGTCGGCTCCCAGCCGGCTTCGACCATGTCGAGGTCGACCGCCCGGGCCACGAGATCGGCCTGCGCCATCCGCCGCGCCAGGCCGCTGGCAGAAATGCCCGCACCATAGGGGTTCACCTTCTCATGCAGCGCGTTGATCCCGAAGCTGAGGCAGTGCGCCAGCAGAGCCAGTCGGCTGCTCTGGTCGAGCGCGGCCAGATAGTCCCAGAGGGCGGCATCGTCGCCGAGGGGCAGATCGGCCTCCCACGCTGCGTGACGCTCGTCGACGAGCTTGGCCACGACGCTGTCCTTCAGATCGGGCGCCTGCGCGGTCATGTAGACATGGCGGACCGAGGCCTCGAGGCAGCTGCCCGAGGAACTCGACGTGCGGAAGGTGTCCGAGACGAGCTTCAGGAGCAGGAGCGTCAACGCCACGTCGGGAGATCGCCCGATGGCCTCGCGCAGCGCCAGCGTCCGATGTGCGGTCAGTTCCATGACCAACCGCTCGGGCAATGGCTTCAGCGCCCCGTCATCGTCATCATCGGACGGGTCCGTGCCGATCGGCTGCCCACCCGAGGTGATGACGGTCACGCCCGCGGACGACGCCGAAGGCTGCCAACCGGGGATTCCAGCAACTGCCCCCTGCCCCGTCGCATCCGCATCGCCGTCGCCCGGGACCGCGGACTCTTCCCGCGGTTCGTCCTCAGGCCGGACATAGCCACGATAGACCGCGAGGCTGCCATCCCGATCCAGCGTCACGAAGGCGCCCGCGCAAGCGACCTCGGCCGGGTCGAAGATCAACGGACGCTGTTCGAGAGCCTCCATCGCCGCCTCTAGCTGACCGAGCCGGGCATCGATCTCCTCGGGGTATTCGTCATTGCCGGCGTATTCCCCCTCCAGCGCACGATACTCGGCGAGGAGCGCGGCATGCGCGGCGCTTTCCTCGTCGGTCATCGGCGCCGGATCACCGGCCAGACGCCTGAGCCCGTGGCTGTAGCCATAGGGCAGATCGGTCGCCACCTCGATCCACTTCCAGCCCTCGGAAGCGAGCGCTTCGGCTTCCGCCTGAAGCTTCTCGGTGACCAGCCGGTCGAGCAGGGCAGGGTGCTCGAGCCAGCCACCGTCATCGGCCTGGAACAGATCGCGCAGGACGCCACCGCCCGCCGCCTCATAGGCATCGATACCGACGAAGACCGCGCGACCATCCGAGGCCCTGACCGAGGTCTCGGTCAGCATGCGCCGGATCGCGTAGGGCTCCTTGTTCCAGGAGTTCCTCACTGCATCCCAGACCTGCATCTGACGTGCGTGATCCGGGTTCACCGTGAAAGCTGTGAGCTGTTCCAGCGTCATGCCATCCTCGGCATAGACGTCGAGCAGGGCAGGGGCCACGGAGGCGAGTTTCAGGCGCTGCTTGACGATCTGGGGCGTGACGAAGAAGGCGGCCGCGATCGCTTCTTCGCCCTGACCCTTTTCGCGCAGGGCCACGAAGGCGCGGAACTGGTCAAGCGGGTGCAGGGCGACGCGCTGCATGTTCTCCGCGAGCGAGTCGTCCTCGGCCAGGATCTCCGATGCGGCATCCCGCACGATGCAGGGGATCGGCGCGGTCTTCGTCAGCCGCTTCTGCTTCACCAGCAGCGACAGCGCCTGGAAGCGACGGCCGCCGGCCGGGATCTCGAACATGCCGGTCTCGACACCGTCAGCATCGAGCACGGGCCGGACGTTCAAGCTCTGCAGGAGCCCGCGCCGCGCGATGTCCTCGGCCAGTTCCTCGACCGAGACGCCCGCCTTGATGCGCCGGACGTTGGACTGGCTCAGGACGAGCTTGTCGAAGGGGACGTCCCGCGAGGGGGACAGGGTGACTTTCTGGGCTGCTTTGGCCATCAGAACTTCTCCAAGACGGGCGCCGGAAGCCTCTCTCCCGATCTCGCTTCCCGTCACCCTCAAACCCCCAGTCCTTTCCCTCTTGAACACCGGGTGGCTGCCAAGAATCGACTTAACAGCTGTTAAATCACCACCAATCGGCCTGCATTCTCCGAGCACTTAACAGCTGTTAAGCCGCGTTCCGTCGGGCGATCAGCGCCATGACCATCGGCCCGCAGGAGAATTCTCCCGCCGCCGCCTTGGACGTCAGCGCACGCAGGTATCCGCCGGGCGACCTGATTTCGGCAAAACGTTCCAGCATGGCAACAAGGACGATCGACGCCTGCTCTGGTCCCATGCAGCGCTGCGCTTCTTCCCAAGCCGATGCACTGATCCCCATCGCCGGTCGGACATGGCACGCGGCGTCGAATAGCTGGTGCCAGTGTCGGATATCCCCATGGTAGAAGGTCTTGAGCGACGGACAGCCACTGATCACCAGATGGAGCGGGATCCTTGGCGCCCGCCTTATGTCCGGCTCTTCAATCTCCGCCTCAGGCTCCAGCTCCAGCTCCAGTTCGGATCCGGGACCCGCCGGCCCGCCTTTATTCAAGGCAGGTTCAAAATCGGTAGAGTCTTTTATTGAATTAAGATGGTGATGCTCAGATAGGGCATCATTGGTGTTCATTTTTTCTGTCTCTGGACCATCGATGACGTTGCGCGCATGATCAAGAAGGGTCTCAAGGTCGGTCCGGCAAGCCGACAGATCCTCAAGCGAAAGCTTGCGGCGTAGCGCACGGGCCGTGAGCGCGGCCTTATCGCGGAGCTGGTGCCATAGACCGAGCCCGGGCTGCACCTCCTCCCCGAACTCCGCCAGGGCGGCGATGTCGCGCCGCATGAGGCTCACGACCTCTCTCAGTCGCCGCATTCGGTCCTCGGCTTCCCGCACTGCTTCTGCCGCCCTTGCGATCTCCTCTGCCCGGCAGTAGAGCGGCGAGAGGTCGAAGCCGAAGGCCACCCGCTCTTCGCCATGCTTGCGGACATAGCGCTTCCCATTGGGGCTATCGCGCCGCGCAAGCAAGCCAGCTTCCACCAGACGGGCAAGGTGGCGACGCATCGTCGAGCAGGGCATGCCGTTCAGCCGCTCGCAGATCGCCTTGTTGGAGGGGAAGACGACCATTTCCGCGTTCCCGCCAAGCGCATCGCCCGGAAAAAAGCTGAGAAGCCCTTGGAGGACGGTCAGATCGCGCTCTGTGACCCCGAAGGCCCCTTGAGCCTTGGACAGCTCGCGCAAGAGCTCCCACTTGTTGGCGGGCCTAGCCGGAACTGATCCCTCAGACCGCTCAACTACATGCAGATGGGCGTGCGAAATTGGCCGCATAAACGGCGAGATCGGCGTGTACTCCATGTTGTCAGTTCACGAAGGCAAAATTTCCCTGGCCCGCGAATCGCTTTGCGCTTGCGGGAAAGGGACCAGATCGCTACGTTCAGAGGTGCGAAAACTGAGTTTTGTAGCGGGCTGGTCCCGTGCGAAACCTAAGAAAGGTCTCGTGAAGCTAGCTTCTCGGGGCCTTTTTCTTTTCTGCCTGTCTCGTGCCTCCTTTTTGGTTGTTGCTCTTCCTCAATCTTCCGAGCGCTTCCAGCGCTCGTGAAGCTCGGCGATCAGCTGTGGGGCATTGCCCTCCAACCAGCTGACGAAATCACTATCCTCGGCCTTCAACTCGAGCTTGAGTTGCTTTCCACGACGTCCGGTCGTGACAGTGGCGGCACCGACGCCCGGAATGACCCTGCCGAGCTGCCCTCGAGGGCGAGACGAGGATGTGATCTGTTCGGGCTTCCCTGCAGCAGAGAGGACGGCCAAAAATGCATGATCGGATTTCTCGTCGATACCGCCTTGGTGGGCGGTCTTCGCCTCACCGGCCAAAGCGGCGAGCCGTTCGCGCTCGACATCCGTAGACCCAAGCAACTTCTTGAGCTCTTCCCATCGGGGCCGACCGATACCCGGCGCAGCACCAATGGCTAGGATCAAGTCCTCCCCAACGGTGCGAACCACGCCTAACAGCTGAGAAACTCCTGCCTCGGTCAAATTGAGAACCTCGGCGACACCCTTGTTCGTGCGTTCGGATGCGCTCAGATGGTCACCGTCAAGCAAGGCGGCGGCGACAAGCGCGCGTTCGATGAAGCTCAGATCCCGCCGCTCCTGGTTCTCCAAAAGCTGATCGCGAAGCGCCTGATCGCCCTCCATCTCCGTGACGATGGCGCGGACCTTGATCCCCAGTTCCCTGCAAGCTTCCAGTCGACGACGGCCATAGATCAGGCTGTAGCGGTCACCCTCAAGCGGCCGGACGAGGATCGGCACGCGCTGTCCATTCTTGGAAATCGACGCTTTGAGACCCTCAGTCTCGATCTGCAGCCGGTCATCGAGCCGACCTGCGGCCTCGATTTGGTCAGGCTCAATTTCGAAGACGCCGCCGCGCAGCCTGCGCCCCTCGAGCGCGTCGGGCGCGTTGCGAAGGGTCTGCAACGGCAGCCCCAGTTTAGGCTTTCTTGCCATTGCGGCCCCACGTGTTCTGAATGATCGTCGCGATCTCGTCGTTGACAGCGTTCATGGACTCGATTGCGCGGTCGAAAGTCTGACGCGTGAAGTCCTTCTTGTCGGCCTCATAGAGCGTCTGCTTCGTCAGCCCTGCGTCAGAGATCGCGGTCGACTCAACCATATGGTTGGTCAGAACTGACCTACCGAACAGACCGCGGATGAAGGCAATAACCTCTGTCTGCGGGGCATCACCCACCTTGTATCGGGTCGGGAGGAAACGCAGCCAATCGAAACGAAGATTTGCACCGGCATCCCGGATGACACCAAGCAGATCAGCGGTCATGCGCAGGAACTGCGACATGGACATCAGATCGAGCATTTGCGGGTGAACGGTTACAAGGACCCCAGAAGATGCAGACAGGGCGGACATGGTCAGAAAGCCAAGCTGCGGCGGGCAGTCGATGACGACGACGTCATAGTCCGCTTCGACACTGTCGAGCGCGTCACGCACACGCGCGAAAAAGGCACGCGCGCCACCACGCTGAATGGCGGCGGGCGTTTCGTGCTCGAATTCCATGAGTTCGAGGTTGCCGGGAATCAGGTCAAGACCGCGGATGTAGGTCTTGCGGATCACATCCGAAATCGGAACCGGCTCATCGTAGCGCACCGCGTCATAGAGGGTGCCGCCCTCCATCAAATCCAGTTCAGGTTGGATGCCATGCAGCGCGGAAAGGGAGGCCTGAGGGTCGAGGTCGATCGCGAGCACCCGATATCCCTTGAGCGCCAAGCGTTGCGCAAGGTGCGCCGACGTGGTCGTCTTACCGGACCCGCCCTTGAAATTGACGACAGAGACAACCTGAAGCTCGTCCCCGGCACGGCGTCCCGGGACGTAGGTGCCAGGTTTTTTTGCATTTGCCTCAAGGGCGTGGCGGATGTCCCAGACATCATCCAGCGTATACCGACGGTGACTTCCCGCAGTCGTCTCGACGTCAGCGATCTTTCCTTCTCGATGAAGCTTGCGAAGATAGGTATGATCGACGCCGAGCAACTCGGCCGCTTCGCCGCTGGTCAGGCTGCGCATGACCTTCTTGGCGTCGGGAGGGAAGTGAGCCGCACGTTGCGCGTGAAGGTTCGACGCGAGAAGCTCTGCGTAGTGCCCGATAGCAATGTCTAGGTCTTGCTCGGCTTCGCTCATCTCTGCCTCGATCCGTGGGCGCGATTTTTATGTGACCGCGCGGTATTTTTCGAGACTATTGCCTGACCGACCAGATTCGCGCAAGCTATTTCTAAATCTGGTGTCAGGCGTTGAGTCACGCACAAGAGTGGCTCGGGCAAGAGGTCTCGCTTGCCCTCCGAACCCCATTGATATACGTTCACGAAAGTATATCCTTACAGGAGGTCACGATGCAGGTCGCAAAATGGGGCAACTCGCTAGCCGTCCGCTTGCCCGCGGAACTTGTCCGTGAGCTTGACCTCAAAGAAGGCGATCAGATCGACCTGATCAAGGACGACGGGAAGGTGAGAGTACGGCGCCTCGCGCGCGCGGACGAGGTGCTGACCGGCCTGCGCCGCTTCCGGGGCAAGTTGCCTGCTTCGGAACGCCTGAGCCGCGACGTCACGCATGAGCGCTGAGTTCGCGGACACGAATATTGTCCTCTACCTGCTCGACAACGGCCCGAAGTCCGATCGAGCCGAGGTCATTCTGGGGCAGGGGCCCCGGATCAGCGTCCAGGTCCTGAACGAGATGCTGGTCAACTGTCGGCGCAAAGCCGGGCTCAGTTGGGAGGAGTCCGGGGCGTTTCTCGAGGGCGTGCGCGCATTATGTCCCGTCGAAGACCTGACGCTGCACACCCATGACGTAGGCCGTGCCTTGGCGGAGCGCTACGGCTTCTCGATCTACGACGCGATGATCGTGGCAAGCGCATTGATTGCGGGTTGCACCACGCTGTGGAGCGAGGACATGCAAGATGGCCTGCTCGTTGAAAACCAGTTGCGGATTGTGAACCCGTTTGCATGAGCGGGTTGTTTCCTCCTTGCTCAGCCGAGCAAGCCCAACCGTTCTGCCCGATCCAGCAGCATCTTGACCGATGACACCTGCCAGCGGGTCCGGCCGCGGGGGGTGCGTTCGCGCATCGCCTCAAGCCGGTCGCAGATGGCTTGCAGGGTGATGTCGGGGTCGGCGCCCTTGATCGCGGCGACGATGGCGGGCAGGCGTTCGTCGGTTTCGCGGCGTCCGGCGCGGCCCAGGACCGTGTCGGGCAGGTAGCCGTCGCGGACATAGGACTTGACCGCGCGCAGCAGGCGGCTTTGCGTCCAGCGCCGGTCCGGGGGCAGGGGGGCGTTGACGATGCGCAGCACATCCTCCCACGCCATGTCGGGGCGCAGGCGGCGGACATGCGGCACCCAGTCCTGCGCGGTCTCGCCCAGACGCTGCATGTAGCCGTCCAGCCGGGCGAGGCGCACCTTGCGCAGCGCCGCCGGATCGCGGGCGCGCAGGCCGGGATTGCCGCCGATCCGGCCCTGGGCGCGGGCGCTGGCCAGCCCGGCCACGGTGCGCTCGCGGATCAGGGCGCGCTCGAACTCGGCCGCGGCGCCCAGCACCTGAAGCGTGAACTTGCCCTGCGGCGAGGCCGTGTCGATCGGGTCTTGCAGCGAGCGGAAATGCGCGCCCTTGGCCTCCAGCCGCTCGATCACCTCGAGCAGATGCGACAGCGACCGCGCCAGCCGATCGATGCGCACGACCACCAGCGTGTCGCCCTTGCCGATCCTCTCCAGCACGCGGGCCAGCACGGGGCGGGCGCGGTTGCCGCCCGAGGCCTGTTCCTCGTGGATCTCGGCGCAGCCCGCTGATTTCAGGGCCTGGGTCTGGGGCAGGGGGGTCTGGTCCTCGGTCGAGACGCGGGCATAGCCGATCAGGGGCATGGGGTGGGGCGCCTTTCAATTCACGATGTCACCAGTAAACGACCGTTTGTCATCGTATGCAAGGACGTTTGCGGGGCGCGCGGAAGGCCGGTTCCTGCGTTTTGGGCCAGAACAGAGCCGTTTTCCGGCGTCACATGCGCCGTGCGCGGTGGCCGGGCTGGAGGGCTGGAAATGCCGCGATCGAAAATCCCCCATGTTATCCGCGAAAGAATTCTATTCTGCGGTCATTACACAAGAACCCGTTGATCCTGAAGCCACCCATGACAACCACCGAGCCTGCCCTCGCTCCATGATCCGGCGCCGGGGCGTGGTGCAGGGGTTTCGTGGGGTGCGGAGGAAGATGGTGTTCAGACCTCAAGACCAACAAGCCGCGCCTCGGGGAAATCGGCAATCATCGCGGCGATGCCGGTTTCGTCAAGCAGGCAGGCCGCGGTGGACAGCGCGTCGGCGAGCCCCGCGCGGGGGGCGGTGACGCTGACCAGCCGCCAGCGCGGCGGGGCAGGGCTGCCGGTGCGCGGATCGAGGATGTGGCCCGCGCGGCCTGCCGCGTCGAAGGTGGTGCCAAGGGGGCCGGAACTGGCCAGCGCGCGGTCGCGCAGGCGCACGGGCGTCGCTGCGGCGTCGTCCAGATGCACCGGCCATGGGCCGCCCTCGGGCTGGCCGCCGAGCGCGCGGAACTCGCCGGTGTTCACCAGAATGTCGGTCAGTCCCTCGGCCGCCAGCAGGTCGGCCACCTTGTCGGCGATGAGCCCCTGCGCCACGCCGTTGAGCGTCAGCGCCATGCCGGGCCGGAGAAGCGTGATCGCCTGTGCCTCGGCCTGCACGCCGGTCCAGCCGATGCGTGGCAGGGTGGCGGCGATCTCGGCGGCGCTGGGGGCGCGGCTCGTCGCGTGGGTTTCGGCATGCAGCCGCCAGAGTGGTTGCACCGAGGGGTCGAAAGCACCGCCGCTGGCGGCATGGACGGCGGCGCAGAGCGACAGGCATTCGAGAAGCTCGAAAGGCGGCGCGTCCAGCCGCCCTGTGTGGTTGAGCCGGGCAAGCGCCGAATCCGGCCTGTGCATGCTGAAGATGGCCTCAAGCCGGGCGATCTCGGCCAGAGCCCTTGCGATCAGCCTGTCGGCCTGCGGGTGGGCAAGGTGGATCGAGGCCGGTGCCCCCAGCGCAACACCCTGCCAGCGTGTCAGCGGTGCGGCACCGGCGGGAAGCCCGGCACAGGCGGCGGCAGCCGCAGCGATGGTCAGCAGGCGGCGGCGGGTGGGCATGGTTCAACTCTCCTGTTCGGCCTGAAGCGCGCGCAGCCGGTTCAGGAAATCGCCATCGTCCCCGGCGCCGATATCGCCCTCGATCTCGACCGGGGTCAGCACGGCGGCGTCGGGGATGTCGGCCAGCCGCAGCACCTGCCCGCCATTCCTGGCGGCGAAGGCGGCAGCGCGGGCGGGGTCGGAAAAGGGCACCAGTTCGGGCGCGCCCATACCCCCGGCGATGGCCGAGCCGACGACGAAATGGGCCGTCTCGGCGGCGATCCAGTTCGCCGCACCCGGGTCGTCCCAACTGGCGCCCGGCGCGCCCATGTCCGAAACGTAGATGACCGCGATCATGTGGCTTTGTTCGGGCATGCGCTGATAGGCGATGGAATCGCGCACCTGGCTGAAGAACAGCGGGTGGGGCAGGCCGGTCAGATGCACCTGTCCCTTGGGCCCGGGATGTTCAAGCAGGTCCATCTGGCAGTAATGGCCAACCGCCTCTGCGGTCATGGTGACAGGGGCGGGCAGGTCGGCCAGATCATCGCGGCACGCGACGAGCGGGACAAGGACAAGGGCGGCGAGAAAAGGTCTCATGGCGTGACCCTCCGGAAGGCCAGTGTGGCAAGGACAAGCGAGAACAGCGGCCAGAGCGCGACCGAGGCCAGCGCCAGTGTCGTGGGGATGGTGCTGGCAGCACCGCCGAGACCGGCGGCGGCGGCGGTCGCCTCGGACGCGGCGAGGTTGTAGAGGCGGAAGGCATCGGCCGGATTGGCCAGCAGCAGCCACGGGAAGACCTGCGTGGTGAACCGGCCGCCGCCATCGGTCACCACCGCGGCCAGCAGACCCAGATCGTACAGCACGATCAGCACCAGCCAGAGCCCGATCGCCAGACCCGCCGCCGCCCCGGGCCGCCGCGCCAGCGCCGACAGCGCATAGCCGATGCCAAGGAAGGTCGCGCCCAGCAGCACCGAGCTCCAGCCCAGCCGCCAGAGCGCGGGCAACCCCGCCTGTGCCCGCGGATCGGTCCAGATCGCAGCCGCGGCGGCAATGCCGTAGCCCACCGCCACGGCCAGCGCGAGCACCCCGAGATGGGCTAGGAACTTGCCCAGGATCAGTTCGGCGCGCGAGACGGGATATGTCAGCACCAGCGGCAGCGTGCCGCGTTCGACCTCGCCCGCGACCGCGTCGAAGGCCATCAAAAGCGCGACGAGGGGCACGAGATAGACGGCAAGGCTGGTCAGGCTCGCCACCGTCACCGACAGACGGTCGGCGCCGAGAATGCCGGTGGGGGCACTGCCGGTGGCCGACAGCACCATGGAAAACAGCGCCATCATGGCGACGGCGATGGCGACCCAGCGGTTGCGCAGCGCGATGCGGGCCTCGGCGGCGGCGGCGGCAAGGATGCGGGTCATTGGCCTTCGCTCCGGCTGTAATGGCTGTAAAGGTCTTCAAGGCTGGGCGGCAGCACCTCGACATCCTCGATGAGGGGCTGAAGCCCGGCGATCTGGCCCAGCCGGGCAAGTTTCTCGTGATGGCGGCACATCAGGTCCACCATCACCCCGTTGCGCCGCGCGCCGGCAAGCTGGCCGGCCACGCTGTCGGCGGTGTCGGGCCGCGCGGTCACCTGCAACCGTATCGGCAGCGCGGCCTTGCGGCGCAGGTTTGCCAGCGTGTCGTTCGCCCTGAGCCGCCCCTGCGACAGGATCACGATGCGGTCGGTCCGGGCCTCGACCTCGGTCAGGGCGTGCGAGGACAGCAGGATCGCCGCGCCCTCGCCCGCCAGCTCGTCGAGGATGGCATAGAATTCGCGGCGCGAGACCGGGTCCAATCCGCTGGTCGGCTCGTCCAGCACCATCAGCCGGGGCCGTCCGATCAGCGCCTGCGCCAGCCCGACGCGCTGGCGCATGCCCTTGGAATAGGTGCCGATGCGGCGGCGGGCGGCATGGCCCAGCCCGACCTTTTCCAGAAGCGGCATGGCGCCCCGCGCAGGCTCGCCGCGCATGCGCAGATAGAAACCGAGCTGCTCCAGCCCCGTGAGCGCAGGGTGAAACGCCACGTTCTCGGGCAGATAGGCGGCAAGACTGCGCGCCGCCCGGCTGCCCGGGGCTGCACCCATCAGCGCAACGCTGCCCGAACTGGCGGGGATCAGCCCCAGCACGATCTTCATAAGCGTGGACTTTCCCGCCCCGTTATGGCCCAGCAGCGCCACGCGCTCGCCCGGGGCGACGTCGAAGCCGACATCGTCCAGCGCCGTGACGCCCTCGAAGCGCTTAGTGAGATGTGAGATCGTCAGGCTCGTCATCGGATAGTCTTCCATGCAGCCATGCGGGCCGGGCCTCGGCCTCCAGCGCGGCGATGTGGGGGGGAACGGCGATTTCGGGCGGGCGCATCAGCGGATGGCTGTCCACCACGCCGCCGGGCAGGATGGCGGGAAAGGCGGCCTGGCTCCAGCGCACCAGTTGCACCGCAGGCGAGCCAATCAATAGCGCCGCGGCGGGCTGCGACCACAGGATATGGTCCATCAGGTCGTTGGGGCGGAAACGCGCATCGGCGATGCCGTCGCCGTTCAGGTCAAAGGCGGGGTGGTCGGACCAGTAATTGCCGCGCTCGCCCACGCTCCATTCGATATCGCGGGTGCCGACATATTTCACCTGCGTCCGGTTGCCGATGAAGGCGTTGCCGGTCAGCGCATTGCGCTCGGAGCCGGCGGTGAAATGGATGCCGATCTCGCAACCCTCGAAGCGGTTGCCAACGATCAGGTTGCGATGCGCGTTGTAGATGAAGGTGCATTTCTCGGTTGTGCCGCCGCGCACGAGATTGCCGCGCACATCGGCATTGTTCGCGAAGTTCAGCATCACGCCATGGCTGCGGTCCATCAGCGACAGGTTGTCGGTGACCGTCACGCGGTTCGAGAACATCACCGCGAAGCCGAGGTGATTGCCCAGCGAGACATTTCCCGAGACCTCGCTGCTGTGGGTGTACATGTAGTGCACGGCAAAGCGCAGGTCGCGGAACAGGTTGCCGCGAAAGACATTCTCGCGCGAGGCGTTGGCGAAGATGCCGTCGCGCCCCCAGCGGATGTCGTTGCCCTCGACCACCGTTCCGGGCGCGTTCCAGACATAGACGCCATTGCCGCGCTCGTTCATGCGGTGGTGGCGACGGCCCTCGATGGTGTTGCCGCGCACCTCGCTGTCGCGGGCGCCAAAGACATGGACGCCGACAAGGTTGCCGAGAATGCGGTTGTCCGAGATCAGCGCGCCGGTGGCGCTGCGGTCGAGCTTTACGCCTGCGTCGATGTCCTGGTGCGACGAGCCCGAGCCGCGGATGGTCAACCCGCGGACCGTCACGTCCGGGCCGGTCACGGTGATCACGCTGCCATGCCCACCGGCATCCAGCACGGCCTGCCCGCGCCCGTCCAGCGTTACGGGGCGATCAAGTCGCACCGGACCCTCATGCAGGCCCGGTGCGAGGATCAGCACCTCGCCGGCGGACACACCGGCGAGGGCGGCGGCAAGCGCCCCGGGTTTGGCGGGCACCAGCCGCTCGGCCGCCGCTTCCCCGACAGGGAAAGCGGCGAGCAACGCCAGCGCGAGAGTGCGGACGCGCCGGCGCATGGCTCAGGCGTCCCGCGGTTCGACGAACATCCGCCCGCGCATCTCCATGTGCAGCGCGTGGCAGAACCACTGGCAATAGTACCAGAAGACCCCGGGCTTGGCCGCGACGAAGGTGACAGAGGCGGTCTGTTGCGGGCTGATCTCCATCGCGATGCCATGATCGCCCAGGCAGAAGCCGTGGGTCAGATCCTCGATGTCGTCCTGGTTGGTGACATAGACCGTGACCTCGTCGCCCTCCTGCACGGTGAAGCTCTCAAGGCTGAAACTCGGCGCCATCGAGTGCATGTAGACGCGCACCTTGTTGCCGTCGCGGATCACGTCTTCGCCCCAGTCCAGGTCCACACCGTCGGCCTCGGCCTGAGCGCGCGCCGCGGCCCATGATGGGTCGTTGCGGTCCCAGACATGGACGGGGTTCATCACCGAACGGTGCACGAGGATCGAGTCGTGCGGTTCGGCGAAGGTCGGTCCGTCGTGCACCAGATGCAGCCGGTCGCCGTCGATGACGAAAAGCTGTTCGTTCTCGGGCTTCAGCGGACCGACATTCAGGAACCGATCCTTTGAGAACTTGTTCATCGAGACGAAGAACTTGCCGTCCGCGTCCAGGGTCTCGCCCATGGTGGTCGAGTTGTGGCCGGGCTGGTAATGCACGTCGGTCTTGGAGATGATCGGATCGACATTCTCACCGTCATGGGCGCGCACGGCGCCCTCGATGTTCCAGAACACGATCTGGCTGTCGAGGAAGAGCGTGGTATAGGCGTTGCCCTTGCCGTCGAAGGCGGTGTGCAGCGGCCCGAGGCCCAGTTCCGGCTCGGCCACGACCGGATAGCGTGGATCGAGACTGTCATCCTCGAAATACGCATCCAGCCTGCGCACGTCGATCACGCTGACCGTGGGCGAGAGCTTGCCGCCGATGCACAGGTGGATCTTGTCCGGTGCCATGTTGCAGCCATGCGGGTTGTTGGGGATCGGGATGTAGCGGGTGTATTTCTTGTTCACCCCCTTGCGCCCGTCGATCACCTTGACGCCGTTGAGTTCGACAAAGTCGCCCTCGACGATGCCGCGTTCGATCTCGGCGATGTTGAAGACCACCACATGGTCCATGTCCGCGGCGGTCATGTCGGGCAGGGTCATGCCCATTTCCGAGTTGTACGAGGTCGAGAAGGCCCATTTGCCCTCGTAATCGGCATCGGTGTTGTCGAGATTGCCCGACACCATCACCTGCCAGGCCACCTCCATCGTGTCCGCGTTCAGGGCGGTATAGAAGTTCACGTACTTGTCGGGCTCGTCCAGGATCTGGCCGTCATTGATCATCGGCGCCTCGTCCTCGCCATTGGCGAAGACATAGTTGGTGCGCGGCCATTTCTGCGGACGCAGCCCGTGGATCGCCTTGGCATTGGGGATCTGGACGATCCGGTCGCATTTCATCACGTCGCAGCGGACGCGGGCGATGCGGCTGTTGGCCTTGTCGTTCATGAACAGGAACCGGCCGTCATACTTGCCTTCGGTGAAGGACATGTGGACGTGGTGCAGGTCGCCGTTGGGCAGCACCTTCAACCCGTTCGCCTCCATGTATTTCCGGGTCTTTTCGGTGAGGTTCCCGTTCATGATGGCGAGCGACTCGTTGGTGATGCCCCAGCCGGTCGCCGAGCAGGTGTTGAACACGGGAATGCGCATCAGTTCGCGCATGGACGGCACGCCGAGGATGCGCAGTTCGCCGGTCTGGCCCGAGGACCAGAAGCCGTAATATTCGTCCAGTTCGCCCGGCCCCACATGGGCCTGTGCCGCGGCCGAGGTCTGGGCCGAAGCGCGCGAGGGTGCGAGGCTGGCGCCAAGCGCGCCCGTGACGCCCAGGGCAGCGCCGCCGGCGGTCGCGCCCAGAAGGCCGCGCCGGCTGATCCCGTCGGGTTTCGTTCGCTCAGACATGGGTTTTCTCCTTCCTGTCTGCGAGGGTATCGGTGTGGAAGCTGTCCAGCGCCCCGGCGGGCTTGCCGCCGACCGCGGCACGCCGCTTGATCTGGCGGATCACGACGGGGCATTTCGATTTGGACTGGTAAAGAACCTGGCAGTGCATGCAGTTCAGGCATTCGTTGGGATTGATCTCGCCGGTGGGGTGGATCGCCTGGACGAAGCATTCGTTGGCACAGGTCTGGCAGGGCCTGCCACATTCGGGATAGCGCTTGAGCCAGTCGAACATGCGGATACGGGCCGGGATCGCCAGCGCCGCGCCCAGCGGGCAGAGATAGCGGCAATAGAAGCGTTCGACGAAGAGCCCGATGAACAGCAGCGCCAGCGCAAAGGTCACGAAGGGCCAGGCGCGGTCGAAGCGCAGCACGATCGCGGTCTTGAAGGGTTCGACCTCGTTGAGCTGGCTCGCCCAGGGCACGGCGGCAAGGCTGGCCGCGAACATCACCAGAAAGATGATGTATTTCGCCGGCCAAAGGCGTTCGTGCAGCGTCCAGGGGATCCTGATTTGCGGAACCTTCAGTGCCCGCGCGATCTGGTTCGTCAGTTCCTGCAACGCGCCGAACGGGCACAGCCAGCCGCAATAGGCCCCGCGTCCCCAGAAGATCAGCGCCGCGGCCACCGCCCACCACAGGATGAAGGTCAGCGGGTCCAGCATGAAGGCCTGCCAGCTGAATCCCGAGCGCATGGATTGCACCAGCGACAGGATGTTCACCACGCTGAGTTGTGCCGCCGCGTACCAGCCCAGGAAGACAAGCGAGAAGCCGAGAAACCCCATCCGGAACCAGTAGACCGCCCGTTCCGACCGGGTCAGGACCATCTGGAAGAAGAAGGCCCCGGTCAGCACCGACAGCATCATCAGCAGTCCGGCGATCTCCCGGGCGCGGTCGCGCCAGATGCGGTCGATCAGCGCCAGTTGCGCGGCGCGTTCGGCCTCGGTGTCCTGCACCATGTCGGGAATCGGCGCGACGGCGCGAGGAATTTCGCGCAGATAGGGCAGGGGCAGTTGATAGGCCAGGTCGAAGGTGGTGAATGCCCGCTCCAGCGCCGCCACGTCGCGCTGCACCAGAAGTTGCAGCCGCCAGGGCTCGGTCGGGTCGAAGCCCGCATCGGCGGGGATGCGGAACAGGTCAAGTTCGGCAAAGCGCGGCGACCCGCTGGCGGCGATCTCGCCCAGTCGGCGGTGGTCGCGGTCGCGAAAGCGGATCGACATGTCGCCCTGCACCAGCACGATCCGGTCAAACAGGCCACCGCGGACATAGCCTGAGCCCTTGAAGGAATAGGTGCCCCGCCCGGCCACCAGGATCGCGTGTTCTTCCTCGTTCAGCCAGCGGCGCAGATTGGCGTGCTCGGCCGGGCCGAGCAGCCGCTCGCCGATGGCGGGCACGCTCACCAGCGCGGCGTAAAGGTCGATGAACGAGGTCTCGGGCGGGTCGGCGAGGGGCCGGGCAGCGGCGCGCGGATCATCGAGATCGGCGAAGGCGTCGTTCACCTGCCCCACATCCAGCGACATCCGCCGCAGCGTGCCGTCGCCCAGCAGCGTCATCCAGCCCGGGGCGGCCACGGCGGCGGGGTCGATCTCGAACTGCGGGCCGACCGGTTCGCCGGGCGGCGCCAGCCCGCCGAGGCCCAGGGAGCGGGCCACGCGAATACCCGAGCGGACGATGGAATCGTCGATCACCATGATGGTGACGGTCACGCCCGAAATGATGTTGAGCATCTCGAACGACCCGCCTGCGGCTGCGGCGGCCGCAAGGTCAAGCCCGACATGCTCCTGCATCAGGGTGCGGATGCGGATTTCGGGAATGCCGATCAGCACGATCGGTTCCCAGTGTTGGACAAGGTTCAGCCCGATGATCCGCGCATCGTCGTCAACCGCGACCATGATGTGGATCGGCTTGCCGGAATAGCCGGTGGTGCCGACGAAATCGGAGTTGACGAAAACCCAGCCGAACTGCCCCTCGGGTCCGAGGATCGGCGCCACCGGCATATCGGTGCGCATCTCGCCGAACCCCGTGGCGCCCGCCACGATGCTGTCCGGGGCCGTTTCGGCCAGATAGCGCGGCAGATGGGGCGCCTGCGCCATGGCCAGCGCCGGAAGCAGGCAGAGCAACAGGGCCAGGGCCAAGGCCACCACGCGCCGGAGGTGGGCGGGTCGGAACGGGACGGAACGGATCGGCGCGGGGGCAGGGAACATCAGATCAGGCCATGCTTGGAGGGGCGCGCGCCTGCGCGGCCTGCGGCCGGCGGTGCGGACGGAAACGGAAAGCGGGGCGGGCCCTTGCGCCGCGGCGCGGCAACCGGTGGCCGACAGGCGCAGGGGCGCCTGCCAGCGTGGCGTCCTTGACGGACACGCAATCGGGGCAGAGCTTGCGCTGGCAGGTTTCGTCCGGATCCACCGGAGCGCCAAGCGCGTCGATCACCACGCGGCGGGCCTCGCCGCCTGCGCAGATCTCCATCTCGATCTGGCCTGCCGCAGTCCCGGCCAGCGCATGACCTTGCGCAAGTCCAGACAGGACCAAGGCCAGGGCAAGCAGCAGGGGCAGGAACGGATGGCGGGTACGCGATTGCATACCGCAACCTTTCCGATCCGGGCGGAGACGACATTGATCAGGATCAAGGCGAATGCTCCTGAAATGGTGATTTTCATCAGGAAGCCGGCCGGAATCGAAAAACTTCCCGCCTTGGCTGTTGCCCGGGGTCGGCGCGGGTTGAGCCATGTCAAGTCCGTGGCCGACATATTTCCGCAAACCGGCCGAACAGTTTCGGAGGCCCTGCATGCGACTCACCAAGTTCAGCGACTACGCCCTGCGCGCACTGCTTTTCGCCGCCAGCCGCCCCGGCGAGCGCGTGACCGTCGAGGAGACGGCGCAGCTTTTCGGCATCTCGCGGATGCACCTCAAGAAGGTGGTGATGTTCCTGTCGGCCGAGGGCTATGTCAGCGCCCTGCGCGGCCATCATGGCGGCTTCATGCTGGCACGGGCACCCGAACAGATCAACCTGGGCGTGCTGTTGCGCAAGACCGAGCCGGATTTCGGGATGGTCGAGTGTTTCCAGACCGAAAACATGTGTCCGATCACGCGCGGTTGCCGTCTTGCAGAGGTTGTCAACGAGAGCGTGGGGGCCTTCATTGCGGCCTTTGACCGCTATACCCTGGCCGACATCCTGCTTCCGCCGGGACGCTTCACGCGCAGCGATGCGCCGCAACCACTGCGCGGCCCGCGCCTGCCGCTACCGCCTGCGACCGCCTGAAACTGTTGAGGCACGCGCTGCGCCCCGTCTGGGTGAGCCCGCAATCCGGGCAGCGCCGGGGCGGTGCAACCGGCAGCGAGGTGTCGAACCCCGCAAGGCCATGGGCGTGGCGCGCTTCGTTGCAGGCCCGCAAGTTCTTGATCTTTTAGGCCGGCGTGACGAAGACCGGGGGCTTCCTCGTTCACAGCGTGTTCTACTCCGCGCCCTCGCAGCTGATCGGTCAGCGGCTGCGGGTTCACGTCTACGACGACCGGATCGAGGCCTTCCTTGGCGCCACCCATGTCGTCACCCACCCGCGACGCCGGGGGCGTGATGACGGCGTGCGCGTCCATTGCGTCAACTATCGCCATGTGATTCATGCCCTGCGCCGCAAGCCGCAGGCGCTGGCAGGTTCGGTCTATCGCGACGGCCTGTTTCCGCGCCCGGAATACGCCGAGGCCTGGGCCGCCTTCTCCGCCGCCTTGCCCCGCCGCGACGCCTGCCGTCGCATGGTCGACCTGCTCTGCCTCGCCCATGACGAAGGCTGCGAGGCCGAACTGGCCCTCCTGATCGCCGACAGCCTCGGTCGGGGCGAGCTGCCCGAGGCCCGCCGGCTGAAGGAACGACTGGAGCCGCCACAGCGGGCCCTCCCGATCGACACCCCCGTCGCCCTGACAGAACTGGCCAGCTTCGACGCCCTGCTGGAGGGCTGCGCATGACCGCCCCCGCCGCTCCCCGCCCCGTCGATGTCCACGCGCTGCCCGCCATGCTTTCCGCGCTGCGCCTGCCCAGCTTCCAGCGCCATTGGCAGGCGCTGGCCGAACGTGCAGACGCAGACGCATCCCCAGTCCGCAACCCTCACTGGGGTCGATTTTTCATGATCTTGTACGGGAGAGTGACAAAAAGGTGCCATTTTTTCGCTGGCATTAGGAGCGCCTCGCCGACACCTCGGACGAGATCACCCATGAGCCGGCCCGGGCCTATGGCGACGTCTTCGCGCTGCACGAGTTGTGGAAGGATCTCGGCTTCGATCGCGCCCTCGGCCGTGCCCTGCGCTCGGGCAAACGCAAGCTCGATGTCGAGGCCCTAGTGCGCGCCATGGTGTGGATCAGCACGGAAACGTGACCCTTCCGCCTTTGGAAACTCAGCATTCTGTAATCACGGCGTTTTCTATGGAAGTGAAGGGATCATGATCGGCGCCGGTATTGACCCCAGCCGCAGGTTAGAAGGCTATTTGGCGTCAATGTGTATTTGATCAACCGAGGGGACGGACGTTTTTCGGACGTTCCCCAGCTTGACGGACGTGACCTGACCGCCCCCCCCCCGACGGCATCGATGTGCCAAGGTGGGTCTGCAATGATCCACAAAGGGGGACGGTCACATCATCAAAGCCCGCCGCCCTGCCTCATCGGAGCTTTTCAGTTACAGCGTAGTTTCCCTTTTCGTCAGCCACGTAGCAAGTATTTCGGGACAAGGCATACAGTTGCTCGCGGACGGGCTTTGTTTTTTCTCCAGGCGGGCACTTGGGGATAGTCGTCAACGTGTAGCCCTTTCGATGCAAGCATTGTGCTTCGGCCGCCGCGCGAAGCTCCAAGTTCGCGTCATAGGTGTAGGTGTTGCCCCCATAGGTTTGGCCACCGGTGGTGTTGCAGCTTACCGTGTAACCGTAGTTGTAGCACTGCGTTTGAATGGGTGTGGTGTAGGTGGGTGTCGTGCGCGTCATTGTGTGCTGCGGTACGCGTTGAGCCGCCTCTATCCTGCAATTGGTGAAGTCTTTTTGCCTGCCTGCGGCAGTTACGCCGGACTTCGTAGGATAAATGAGTTCGATCGGTTTCCCCTGCTTGACAAGTTGCTCCGTGGTCGGCTGGCAAGCCGCGGCCAGCATCAGTGCAGTTGAACCGAAAAGGACGCGCGTACTGAACATTCCCATCTTCCGTTACTTGCGATCATCACCCCGTGATAGCGTCAGCGTAGCGGTCGCGCATGGCGACGTGTTGGCGCGCCGATAGTTGCTCCTTCGGACGGATGTCCTCTTCCATGGCATTTTGAAGGGCCGCCACTCAAGGAACCTTCCCCTTGCCTCGGCGAGCTTGTTCGTCGCCAGCTCCGGATCGGCGCGGATGGCGCCGGCCAGGCGTTCCCCGAAGCGGCCATTCATGATGAGCGCAACGCCCCGGACGGCGCGGCGACTGGCATCGATATCTGCAGCATGGCAAAATATGGAAGTGATCTTTTCCTTTTTGCTCGACTCACTCTTGCTTCACGGCAATGGAAAAGATCCTTGCCTTTTGAGGCCGTCTTACCTTATAGACCGCATTTGAAAATGATTTTTTCCATTTGGGACCCATGACCACACTCCCGATTACAGATGCCGCATCTCTCGGCACCGTACTGAGGCGAACGCGGAAGGCGCTCGGAATCACGCAGGAGGCGCTGTCGCTTCAGACCGGGATATCCCGACCGACGATCCGGAGCATCGAGCAGGGCAAGGAGACCGCCCAACTGGGTCTCGTTCTCCAGATCTGCCGCGACCTCGGCGTGACTCTCGAGGTCACGCCGCCCGAAGGCGTGGATCGAAGATGACCGTCCTCGATGTCTATCTCGAGGCTGGCCTGGAACCTGTCGGGAAACTCTCCTCCTCGGAGGACGGCACCATGTCTTTCGCCTACATCACAGACGCCATTCCCCATCCGGTCTCGTTGTCGATGCCGATACGGGAAGAGCCTTATGGCGATGTCATCACGCGAGGTTTCTTTTCCAACCTGCTCTTCGAGAACGAGATGCGCGATCAGATCATGCAGCGCCACGGCATCTCGGAGCGCGATATCGTCGGATTGCTCTTTCATCTAGGAGCCGATTGCCCCGGTGCGATCAGCTGCGTGCCGGAAGGGTCCCCGCCGGGAAAGCGACCGGGACGGCTCGACCTGGACTATGGCGCGCTCGACGGCTCGCCCGCGATACCCGGAGCCCTGTCGGCCGTGACGAACCCGCTCCCCGTCGCCGGGTCACTTGCAGAAATCATGGTCTCCTTGCGGGATCACCGGCGCGTTCCGCCACAAACGGAGGATCCGTCGCCACTGGCTGGCGTTCAGGGAAAGATCGCGCTCGCGCGACTGCCCGACGGGCGCCTGGGGTTGCCGCATCCGGGTAGCGGCGCACCGACGACGCATATCCTGAAGGTGCCAAGGGCGGCGGACATGACCTCGGTCCTGCGCGAGCACCTCGCCACGCGCCTAATGGCCAGGGCCCAGACGCACCAGGTGGCCGAAACCTGCGTGTTGGGCGAAGGGGACCTGAAGGGCCTTCTCGTGGCACGCTTCGACCGCCGCCTCGACGGGAACGTTGTGCATCGGGTGCATCAGGAAGACTTCTGCCAGGCACTCGGATTCGGCCATTGGCTGAAATACGAACGCAACGGCGGGGAAGGTAGGGCCTTCACGGCGGGCGCGATCGGCCGCCTTCTCGATGCAACCCGCGTCCCAGCGAAAGCGCGGCAGGCCTTTTTCGAGATCACCTTGGTGAATCTCGTCCTCGGGAATTCCGACAATCACGCGAAAAACCATGCGCTTCTCCATACCGGGTCGAAACCCGAGCTTGCGCCTGCCTACGATATCGACCCGGTCATGCTCGACAACGTGACCCACGAGATGTCGTTTCGCATCGGGGAGGCACGGGTTGCCGACGACATCACCGGGGAAGATCTCGATCACTTCCTGAAGGCACTTGGCGCGCGTAGCTTCGGCAAGCCGCAGCAGCGGCGGACCGCGTCGATCATCCAGACACTCCTCAAGGCAGCCGACGAGCTCCCACGCCCAGCCGCGAAAGGTCTCTGCGACGTGATCCGACAGCAGGCACACCACCTTTCCCGCAATATCGGGCTTGGCCTCGACGTTCCCGAATTCGACGCCGTGCCGGTCAACCGCCCCTGAGATGCTGCGCGGGCAATATACGAACCCCTGGCCTAGCCTCAGCGATCGGCGGCGATCCGCAGCAGCGAAGCGCATGTGGCCGATGGCGTGAGGCTGGTATCGGATTCGGTCACGGCGCTGTCGGCGATCCAGGAGTCGATCCTGCATGTCGTCGAGAAGGTCACCGAGATCGCGGGCAATACCGTGGATCAGGCGACAGGGATTACCGAGATCAACACCGCGGTCGGTGCGCTCGAAAAGGATGTGCAGAACAACGCCGCCACGCTGGCACAGACATCGGCGGCCGGTCAGGGTCTGCGCGAGGAAGCCGGCGCGCTGGTCGATCTGGTGCGCCAGTTCCGGCTGCCGACGGACGGCGTCATGCGCACCAGCCGCATCGCGGCCGAGTGATCCGCGGCCCGGCATGCCACGCGCCGCCGGGGCTGCCCAGGACGCGCCCGCAATCCGCCCGCCCTTGACGACCCCGGCCTTTTTTGCGGGGGGATCCTGCGCATGGTGGTGCCGTCGTCGGCCAGGAAGTACCACGCCATCACCGGCGACTTGCCAAATGCAAATGCTGTCCCGTCGAGTCAGCGAACCCTGTGCGGTCCGGCATTTGCCTAGGCCTCGGCCGAGAGCTTGGCGACGGGCGTCTGCCGCAGCGTGGCCATCTGGTCCGGAGCGCCCCCCGTCTCACCGCTGACCTCGGCGGGGACGGCTGGCATGGCGCCTCCGTCGGGCAGAAGACCGAAGGTGGACGCCCGTCATCCAGAGGGCTGTGGTGGACGACAAAATGAGGCCGAAAACGGCGATCCGGGCGATCTCGACGTGCAGCCTGCCCGCGAGGGAACCCCGCAGAGGCGCGAACCAGTGCCGCCAACCGCCCATACGCCGCGCGACCAGCGCCGCGCCGGAAAGCGAGAGGACCAGCATCGCCGCCGCACCCGCCGCCATGGCGATGCGCCCGCCGTCACCGAGGAACAGCGAGCGATGAAGGTTGGTGAGCCAGCGCTCGAGTTGGTTCGGGTCGGCCGAGGCCACGTCCTGCCCGGTCGCGGGGTCGATCACGGCGGCACCGGGCGCGCCCTGATCGAAGCAGTAGGCGGTGATCCGGCCCGAGGACGACCGGCGGATCTGCTCGACGCCCGGATGGACCTCCTGGATGCGCTCCGCAAGCGCGGCAACCGTCAGTCCGGCCTCGGCCTGCGGGGCGGCAAGCCGCTCGGCCGCAGGGAAGAGGTGTCAGAGCCCGCGCAAAGCAGGATGTGCACAAAAACCGCTGCACTTAATACACTTATTTCATATATGGTGATAGACAGCAGAGGAAGGAGAGGACACCATCATGGCCATGTTGGCACACCGGCACCTGCCACCGACACCGCAGGACGCGGCGATCGCGCGCGTCTCTGGGCAGGCATTGTCACGCTATGTGCAGGCGCGGGCACCATTGAAGCTTCGCGTTACAGACTCGGAACAGACGACGCCGATCGAGCTTCCGGCGGGCGCCGTATCACTGCTCATGGAGATCCTTGAGGCGATGGCAGCGGGGCGCGGGGTCACCCTCATCCCCGAGAACGCCGAGCTCTCGACAGTGCAGGCAGCTGAGGTCCTGAACGTCTCGCGGCCGTTCCTGATCAAGCTGCTCGAGGATGGCAGCATCCCGCATCGGAAGGTCGGCAAGCATCGCCGCGTCCGCATGGAGGACGTGATGTCCTACAAGGCCGCGATCGACAGCGAGCGCGAAGCGGTGCTCGATCAACTGGCCGCGGACGCTCAAGAGCAGGACATGGGCTATGGGTCCAGATGAGCCAGTACACGGTACTGTTCGACGCGAACGTCCTATATCCCGCGCCGATGCGCGATGCGCTGATGCAGTTGGCGGTCACGGACCTTTTCAAGGCCAAGTGGACGGCCGACATCCATCGGGAATGGATCGACGCTCTTCTGCGTAACGAACCTCATCGGGAGCGGGCGGCGCTGGAGCGAACCCGCGACTTGATGGACAGGGCCACACGCGATTGTCTGGTCACCGGCTATGAGGCCTTGGTGCCGGCCATCACATTACCCGACCCCGATGATCGCCACGTTCTGGCGGCGGCTATCGTCGGGCGCTGTGACGCATCTTGACCCAGAACCTGAAGGACTTCCCGCCAGAGGCCCTTGCGCCCTTCGGCATAGAGAGCCAGCATCCGGACGATTTTTTCCGAAATCAACTTTCTCTCGCGCCCGGTCTTGTTTGCTCGGCGCTGCGCAGAGTTCGCGCGCGTCTGAAGAACCCGCCTAAAAGCGTTGACGAGTATCTCGCGATCCTGACGCAGCAAGGGCTGGTCGCCACGGTTGCCGATCTGGAGCAATTCGCCGACCTGCTTTGATCGCAGGACCGTCCTGACCGGATACTTTTTGGCCTCGGTTGTGAACCGCACCGGGCTTGCCGGAGGCTGATCCCGGTGGTTACGCGGCCGATCACCGGTTCAGTCGAAGCCTCAGCGCGGCTCGTTCAGCAGGCCGCGGATGATCGCGTAGCAGGCCGCCAGCAGCACCAGCGTGAAGGGCAGGCCGGTCGAGACCGCCACGGCCTGAAGTGCGATCAGCCCGCCGCCCAGAGCGGTCATCGGCACTTTACAGGTCACCATCGACGAGCCGCCCATGGCTTCGCACCGCGCACTGACACGTGGGGCAGGGGGGCCGCTCACGCGGCCGCCTCCGTTTCCTTGCCGGCCTGCGCCATGATGAAATCCAACGCCTTCTGGGCTTCCGAGGCGGCGCGGAAGATCGCGCGCTTGTCCTCCTTGAGGGCCGCAAGCCAGCTTTCGACATAGGCCCCGCTCTGGTCGAATTGCGGTTCGACGCCCAGCCGGACACCGAGCATGCAGGCGCCGATCTCGGCGACCAGTTCCTCGAAGGCATAGGTCTTCCGGTCGGCAAACCGCCGGATCCGGGCCAGGCGCGCGTCGGCCCCGGTCCAGTGGGTCAGTTCATGGGCGAGCGTGCCGTAATAGCCGCTGGCCGAGAAGAACGTGCCGATGGGCGGCATGTGGATGTGGTCTCGGGCGAGGTCGTAATAGGCGCGGGGCTCCTCGGTCGTGATGATCACGGCGCCCGTCGCCCGGACGAAGGCGTCCAGCGCGGGATCCGCGGTCGTGCCGAGGTCGCGCGGGGGGTCGGGCCGGATGTAACAGGCCTCGGGCAGGCCCTCGATCTGGTCGGCGTTGAACACCCGGTAGGCGCGGCAATAGGGGATGCTGCGCTCCTCGCCATCCTCGCCTTCCCGCTCGATGGTCCCGTATTTGACCACAATGGCGGATTTCTCACCCTTGCGGAGCTGCCCGCCCAGCTCCTGGGCCTGCCGATAGGTCATCCAGCGCGCCGAGACGTAGCCCTTGCGCGCCGCGGTCGCCCAGAGCATCAGGACATTGATCCCGCGATACTCCTCGCCATTGTGGCGGACGGGGAAGTGGACGCCGGACTGGCCGCCGGTCCAGGGCTGGCGCCAAGGCGGGGTTCCCGCCTCGATCTGGCCGATGATCTGGTCGGTCACATGCTGGTAGATGTCGCGTTTCTCAGCAGCCATTTTCTGTCGCTCCTTTGTGGTGCGCCCCTGTCCGGTCTTTTGCCGAAACTGTTGGGCGGTCTAGCAGGTGAGCTGCGCCCTGCGCGCGCTTCTCTTGCCGGACTGCCTCCCGGCGAGGGCAGGGGGGGCCATGCAAGTTGGCTGTCGGCGCGGAAGGGAGGGGGATCACCCGTCTGCACGGAGCCAGAGGCGGAGGAAGGCGGGGACACCCCTTCCGGGCCGGACAGCGGCCGACTTGCATGGGGGAACCGGCGGTTCCCCCAACTCTGCGGGGGCGTTCGAAGCCTGGCGACGAATCCCCCCGGGGCCACGGATCGAAAGAGCCGACGCGCCGGCATCCCCGGCGCGACCGAACCGGACGCGATCCCGGCGCCACGCCGGGTCACCTGTTTCGTCCTCGTTAGGCGAGAAACGCGGGCACGGTCGAGCGGGCTTCGGGGGACGGCGCCCTCCGGCCTGTGCGCATGACCCGAACGCCAGACTGTCGCAGATGGCTCATGTTTGATGAGCGACAACCAATTTGGCCGACAGCGTCAACCGAGATGGCCGGTGGCCCCAGCCGGAGGGAGGGCGTAGCCCGACCGTAGGCTGGGGCCACCGGCGCGGCTCTCTTCCGGGGAGTGGGTGCTGGCCGCTGCGGGCCGGTAGGGTCGAGGTCTCTGAAGCCAAACGGAGATCCGACCGTGCCGGGCAAACCCGTCACCGACCAGCAAGTGAGAGTCTACATGACTGACCGTCTCCATTACAGCCAGCGTGTCGCTGCCGCCCGCGCAGGGTTCAGCGAACGCACCGCCCGCCGGATCGAGGCTGATCCGCGCCTTCCCTCCCAACGCAAGCCTGCCCGGGGCCGCACCGTGCCTGACCCGCTCGCTGCGGTGTGGGACGCGGTGCTGCTGCCGATCCTCAAGCGCGATCCTGCCGTTCAGGCCGTCACCTTGATGCGGCACCTCCAGCTGACCGACCCCGAAGCCTTCCCGGACGACCGCGTGCGCCGAACGCTGGAGCGGCGGGTCCGCGACTGGCGTGCCCTGCACGGGCCCGAGTGCGACGTGATCTTCCGCCAGACACCCGAGCCGGGGCGGATGGCCCTGTCGGACTTCACCGATGCGGGCACCCTGGGCGTGACGATCGGGGGGCAGCTGCTCGCGCATCGCCTTTACCATTTTGTCCTGGCCTACAGCAGTTGGGAACACGTCGCCGTGGTCTTGGGCGGGGAGAGCTTCACCGCGCTGGCGGAGAACCTCCAGAACGCGCTCTGGACGCTCGGCGGTGTGCCGCATGAACATCGGACCGACAGCCTCTCGGCGGCTTACCGGAACCTTGATGCCGCGGCCGCGGATGATGTCACCAAGCGGTACGAGGCCTTCTGCGCCCATTACGGCATGCTCGCGAGCCGGAACAATCCCGGCGAGGCGCATGAGAACGGGTCGGTCGAGGCCCACAACAACCACCTCAAGGTGGCGCTCAACCAGGCCCTGATCCTGCGCGGCTCCCGGGATTTCGCCACGCTCGCCGACTGGCGCCGCTTTGTCGATGAACTCGTCGCCCGCCGGAACCGGCGACGGGACGCAGCCCTGCGCATTGAGATGGCGGCGCTCAGGCCGCTGCCCGCCCGTCGCACCACCGACTTCACCGAGGTGGTCGCGCGGGTGACGAAGACCGGGGGCTTCCTCGTTCACAGCGTGTTCTACTCCGCGCCCTCGCAGCTGATCGGTCAGCGGCTGCGGGTTCACGTCTACGACGACCGGATCGAGGCCTTCCTTGGCGCCACCCATGTCGTCACCCACCCGCGACGCCGGGGGCGTGATGACGGCGTGCGTGTCCATTGCGTCAACTATCGCCATGTGATTCATGCCCTGCGCCGCAAGCCGCAGGCGCTGGCAGGTTCGGTCTATCGCGACGGCCTGTTTCCGCGCCCGGAATACGCCGAGGCCTGGGCCGCCTTCTCCGCCGCCTTGCCCCGCCGCGACGCCTGCCGTCGCATGGTCGGCCTGCTCTGCCTCGCCCATGACGAAGGCTGCGAGGCCGAACTGGCCCTCCTGATCGCCGACAGCCTCGGTCGGGGCGAGCTGCCCGAGGCCCGCCGGCTGAAGGAACGACTGGAGCCGCCACAGCGGGCCCTCCCGGTCGACACCCCCGTCGCCCTGACAGAACTGACCAGCTTCGACGCCCTGCTGGAGGGCTGCGCATGACCGCCCCCGCCGCTCCCCGCCCCGTCGATGTCCACGCGCTGCCCGCCATGCTCTCCGCGCTGCGCCTGCCCAGCTTCCAGCGCCATTGGCAGGCGCTGGCCGAACGTGCAGACGCAGAGGGCTGGCCCGCCTCCCGGTTCCTCGCCACCCTTGCCGAGCTCGAACTGGCCGAGCGCGATGCGCGCCGCATCCACCGCCACCTCCAGCAGTCCCAACTGCCCGGCGGCAAGACGCTGGCCACCCTCGACTTCAAGGCCCTGCCCGGGGTGACGCGGGCCCGGGTCGAGGCGCTGGCCGCAGGGGACTGGGTCGAGACCGGCGCCAACCTCATCGCCATCGGCAACTCGGGCGCGGGCAAGACCCATGTCCTGTGCGCCATCGGCCATGCCCTTGTCGAGGCGGGCAGGCGCGTCCTCTACACCAGCACCACCGACATGGTGCAGAAGCTTCAGGCCGCGCGGCGCGACCTGGCGCTCGAGGCCGCCATCGCCAAGCTCGACAAGTTCGACCTGATCATCCTTGACGACATCACCTACGCGCAGAAGGACCGCGCCGAAAGCTCCGTGCTCTTCGAACTGATCGCCCGGCGCTACGAGACCAGAAGCCTCGCCATCGCGGCCAACCAGCCCTTCAGCGCCTGGGACAAGGTCTTCCCCGACCAGGCCGTTACCGTCGCCGCGATCGACCGCCTCGTCCACCACGCCACCATCCTCGAGATGAACGGCGACAGTTATCGTCGGCGCGCCGCAGCCGAACGCCGATCAGCCAAGCCTGAAATCGGAGCGACAACCTCCAGCGACAACCTCGAAGCCGAGGCCGCAGACAACATCAAGGAGGAAACCATCACCTAACCGATCCGATCGCAGCGGCCAGAACCGGCCACCTTGGTTGTCGGCACCGGACAAGGAGGTTGACGCTCTACACATGTTGCCCCAATCCAGCCATATCGGTGATCTAGCAGGTCGCGATCGCATGGTTCGAAACGGATTGATGGTGCAGGGATGCCGTTCTCACAGGACAAGCTGGACGAGGTCAAGGCGGGGATCGCGCGCGCGCTGGCTGACGGGGCCCTGAGCGATTGGGAGCAGCGCTTCCTGCGGGACATGGGCGCCCGGCTTGATCGACATGGTCGCAGCACGAAACTGAGCGCGAAGCAGTACCGGCTTCTGATGCGCCTCTGCCAGGCGGGCGGCGCGGACCGGCCCGGCCCGGCCATGGCGCCAACACCGGCATCCGGTCCGGGACGACCGACGCGCTTGTCGCCGCGGCCGCCACGCGACAGGTCCCGGCCTTCTGCCCGCCGTAATCCCGGCCGGCGGCGCGGCAACGGGATCCTGCGCAGGCTGAGATCCGCCACCGTGGGTCTCATTGCGATCGTCATGACGATCCTTCTCGTCCAGACCGACATTGACGGCATCCTGACCGGCAGTTCGGATACCGCTCGGGCGGCCACGGGACCGGGAGACGGGATCAGCGGTGTACCCGACCGGCAGGCCGATCCGCGCATCGCGCTCGTTGCCCGCGATATCCAGGTGGTCGACGGGGACACGATCCGGGTTCCCGGGGACAGCCGCCGGGTCCGCCTGGTCGGGTTCAACACGCCCGAAGTGTTTTCGCCGCGCTGCGAGCGCGAGCGCCAGCTCGGCACCCGCGCCACCAGGCGCCTGACGGACATGCTGGACGGTGCCGCGCGCATCGAGTTTCAGCGGGTTGCCTGTGCATGTCGGCCGGGGACCGAGGGCACCGATGCGTGCAATTTCGGGCGCATCTGCGGCAGTCTGTATGTGGATGGTCGCGACGTGGGCGAGGTGCTGATCTCGGAGGGGCTGGCAGCGCGCTACATATGTGGCCCCTACAGTTGCCCGCGGCCCCCCGGGGACTGGTGCGGGTGAGGGCAGCAAGGCGAAATATGGAAGTGATCTTTTCCTTTTTGCTCGGCTCACTCTTGCTTCACGGCCAATGGAAAAGATCCTTGCCTTTTGAGGCCGTCTTGCCTTATTGACCGCAGTTGAAAATGATCTTTTTCATTTGGGCGGGAATAGCCCGCACGGGTGATCGCGCCGCGCCTCGTGGTCTTACCCGTGGAATATTCGCTGGGCACGAGCAGGACAGTTTTTCGAGGTGCCCGTCGGTTAGGTGATACTGGGTATCAGAGACGCCCCACCACCAAAGGTGGATCCGAGGCGAATGCCTCGAAAAGGTCGTTGTACTTCGAGATCGTGACGGGAATGTAGGTTGGTTGCCAACCGTCGAACTCCCCTATCGTGGCAGGATCTGCCGCATCCGTAGACTCGGCCGGACCAACAAGGTTCTCAAGAACCAGCTTGTCCAGGAAGGTCTCGATGTTGGCCTGCACCTTCTGGGCCTCCTGCTCGTACCGTTGCGCGATTGTTTCCACGATCAACCCGAGCGAGGCACCTCGCTCGATCAGTTGCCATACGATGACCCCTATCCCGGTGATCGTGTAATAGTAGCCGCTGTCGAGGCACAGGACGACCAACTCGTCATCGATCAGGCTGGTTTCAAGTCGTGCCTCCGACGGGGAATGTCGACGATCAGTTCCCATGGCAGCCCCTTTGCGATCCGCTTCCTGCGAGGTTGTTTGGCCCGGCGTCATTGGACCGAACGAGACCTCTTAGAATATCCAAGTCGCACGGTGTCAACTATCGCGTGCACGTCGCTGCGGCACGACGACCGACACACCCTCGATGATAGACAAATCCGGCACCGACCCGTAATCGTTGGTCTTGGAACAGGTTGTTCCCGGTTCGGGTGGAGACAGTATTGAAGGCCCTGAAGGAGAGTGTTTCGAGCAACGCGCCGCTTTCACTCGTCCTCAGGATGCGGGTTCGCGACCTGGTTCTGGCCAATCGTCGCGATGAGGTGCCGTCATTCATTGCCGCCGCGATGGCGCAGGAAGCCGACGCCATCTCGCGGCGGCAGCTTTGCGCGGAGCTCCTGAACGAAGCCGGGTTCCACGAACAGTCGGATGAGATCTACGACGGGCTTCTTGCGGACTTTCCCGATCTGGACGACGTGAGGTTGCGCTACGTGAAGCAGCTTCGCCACCGCGGGCGCATCCGCAAGGCGATCTGCGTGGCAGAGACGCTTGAGCGGGCCGGGGCGGATGCTGCGACCCAAAGCATTGTCGATGGGTTACGGCGCGCCGAGCGGCGCTTCTCCGAGAGCGAACCCGACCTGCTGACCGACCGTCCCGACAACCGGATCCCTGCCCTGTGCGCAGCGATCCTGCGCTTTGCCGGGCGCCGACTGCCCGAAACCGATCCGGGCAGGATCGGTCCGGTGGTTCTGATGACCGCCGGACTTGGTGTGGGTGGGGCGGAGCGGCAATTCTGGCTGTTCGCCCAGGGTTTGCACCGCGGCCTGGGTGCGGACCGGATTTTGCGGGGCGTTCGCCTTGACGGACCGGTACACGTCGTTTCCCTGGCTGAGGTTCCGTCGGCGCAGCGCCTGCTCTTCGAGGCTGCCCTACCGGGGTCGTTGCCCGCGACCGACGACCTGTGCAGCTTGCCGCCCCAACCTATCGAGGCCGTTGCACAGGGCGACCCGGTAATGGCGGAGATCCTCGCTATAACGCCGAGCGCAGCGCAGATCGGGGTCAGACAGCTTGCCCCGTATTTCCGCCGAACGGGCGCCGCGGCGGTCAGCATCTGGCAGGATGGCCCGATCCTTTATGCCGCGCTTGCCGCGCTGGTTGCGGAGGTGCCGAAAGTGCTTCTGAACCTGCGCGCCCTGTCCCCGGACAAGCACGGAACGCCCTTCCTCCTCCAATATGCGGCGATGTTCCGGGCGCTTGCACTGGTGCCCGGTGTCGTTTTCCAATGCAACTCCCCCAGCGTCGCCCAAAGCTATGCCGACTGGCTGGGAATCCCGACGGACACATTCCAGGTCATTCCGAACGGCTGCGCCCCGCCAACGCTGCGCGGCAGCGATGAGGACGAGGCCTTGTGGACGGACTTTTCTGCTACTACGGCCGATGCGGAGCGCACCGTAGGCTGCATTTGCCGTCTTCACCCCTGCAAGCGCCCCGATCTTTGGCTGGACTTTGCTCGTCACTACCTTGACCGGCGGCCCGGCACCCGTTTCTTGCTGATCGGCTACGGAGAGGCGCTGGACGACCTGCGCTCCAGTGCGCGGCGCTCCGGGTTGGGGGACCGGCTACTCATGCCCGGGTTTCGCAGCAATGTGGGCTTCTGGTTGGGGAAGATGGACGTCTTCGTGTTCACGTCGCGAAGCGAGGGTTTGCCAAACGTGCTGATCGAGGCACAGTATTGCGGTGTGCCCGTCGTCTCCACCCGGGCCGGAGGAGCGTCGGACTGCTATATCGAGGGCGTTACCGGGGCAACACTGTCGAACCTGGACAACCCGGACCTGGACGAGATCGCCGATCTTACCGACCGGATGATCGCGATGTGGCGGGCTGATCCGGCACTGGGTGACCGGGCGCGCGCCTTTGCAGCCGATGCCTATTCCGTCGAAACCATGGTGCGCCGCTATGCCGAGGCCATGCGGGCGCCTGCCGGGGCCGCGTCGGCAAGAGGCGAGAGGGGGGCTTACTGACATGCCTGGCATTTCCTGCATCATTCCCGCCTGGAACGCCGCGGCCTTCATCGAGGAGGCCATCGACAGCGTTGCGAGCCAAGATCGCCAAGTCGACGAGCTGATCGTCGTCGATGACGGATCGACCGACGACACGGCCGCACTGGTCTCGGCCCGCCCGGGCGTAAGGCTCCTGCAGCAAGCGAACGCCGGAGTGGCTGCGGCTCGCAATGCCGGGCTGGCGGCGGCGACCGGTGATTTCGTGGCCTTTCTTGATGCCGACGATCTCTGGACCCCGCGCAAGCTGTCGCTGCAAATGAGCGCATTCCTGGCCGATCCGGAGCTTGCCCTTTGTTTCGGCGGGGCAGAACATCTCGATATCCGACCGGTCGGGTTCCAAGCCTCGCCACTTGCGCTGCCAAGTGGGCCGGAGGCCGGGCGACTGATGGCCGGCCTTCTCGCGCCGCGGCGGGTCTTCGAAAGGGTAGGCCCGTTTGATGCGACGATGACCACCGGGGCTGACCAGGAATGGCTGCTGCGTGCCCGCGGCATGGGCCTGAAAGAGGTCATCCTGCCCGAAATCGTCTTGGTCCGGCGGATCCACGGAGAGAACCTGACATTACGGCGCAATGATGAAAAGCATCACAATTTCATGATGTTGCTCGCCAAGCAAATAAGGGCGCGCAGACAGGCGGGAAGCATGTCGGGCTGTGTCGAAACATGGAAGGCGGACGATGATGACCGCTGACCAGGATGCTGCGCCGCCTCTCCTGCCGCCTGAGGGTCTGGGGCAAATCGAGCGTGTCCTCATGGACCTTTGCCTTGTCGCCGAAGACGCCGTTCCAACCACCTTGGAACGTCTTCTCCAGCGTATCCCGGACGAGCGCGCGGATGTGATTGTCGGGCTGGACAGCCGCATCCGCGACATTCTTGCCATTGCCGCCGCTCGGCTTCTGCCCGTGGCGGACCGCCTGCCTGCAGCTTGGCCTGACAGGCTCAGGGCGGCACTTGCGATGGAGCAGGCCCGGGCCGCAGCCTTCGGGCGGATCGTAGGTCAGGTTCTGGGCGATGCGCGTGTGGCAAGCCTTTCGCCCATTGTTATCGGAGGAGCCGCGATCGCCGCAGGGCACTATCCCGTCGCCTTCCTGCGCCACACCGCGCAGTTGACGCTCCTGATGCCGGACGTGGACGGCTGCGAGCGTGCCAGGCCGGTGCTGACCGCTCTAGGCTGTCAACTGGAAAGCGAGACGCCGTCCCGCTCGCGCCGGGTCTATCGTCATCCCACCGGCATGCCAGTGGTCCTGTTCGCCGACCGTGCCTGCACCCGCATGCGGGACTTTCGCCACGCCGATGTCCTTTCAAGGGCCCGCCCAGCCCGGATGGCCGGGTGCCCCTGCCAGATCCCGGCGCCGCATGACCTCTGGACCGAGCTTTGCTACAGGGCGATCGTTTCGGGACCGACCGTTTCGCCGCAATGGCTGCTGGACGCGGTCTGCCTTTTGGCATCCGGCGATGTCGAAGCTGCCGACGAGGCGGCGTTCCGTCAGGACACGAGGATGCGGCTACCCTATGGAGCGCTGGCCCGGGCACTGGAAGCGATGCTGCCTCAGGGGGCACTCAGTCCGGGTCGAACAGAACCAGACGCGCGGTGAAGAAGACTGCAAGCCCGATCACCAGCGTGATGAAAAGGGCGACCATGATGCGGGGATATTCCGGTTTGCCCGGTGCCAGCGGCGGCACCACGACCTGCAGCACGCTGCGCCCGAGCGCGACCTCGGACTGCGCGGAGGCAAGCGAGGCCAGAGCCGCCGACAGAGTTTCCTCTGCGATACTAACCGTCTGGTTCGCCGTCTCGTAATCCATCAATAGCGCATTGAGCGAAGTCGTCCCGCCGCGGGGCTCCAGAAGCGAGCGACGCTCCCTCTCGACCAGGGCATCCAGCTTCTCCAGCAGTTCGCGCAGCCGCTTTGCCTCATAGCTGTCGCCGCTGCCTGCCACCTCGACCCGACCCAGTTCGGTGCGAAGGGCGACGATCTCGCTCTCGGTCCCCGCGATCATCTGGTAGATGCCCTCGATCCTGGTCCGTGGATCGAGTTCGCCATGCTCGATCTGAAGGGCGACGAGCGCACGTTTGGCCTCGATCAGCGAAGCCCGCGCCTCGTTGACGCTGTCCTGGGCGACCGACAGCCGCTTGTCCCGCAGATCGGCACCCAGATCGTCGACATGCGTCGACACGAGGTCCAGAACCAGACGGGCGAGCGCGACGGCCTGGGCCGGTTCGGGCATGCGCGCGTAAACCGTCATCATGCCGGTCTGGATATTCACCGAACTGTCGATCTGGCTGGCCAGTGCATCGTGCGACAACAGGACAAGATCGCCAAGCCCCTCGGCCGCCAGACGAGGGGCAAGCGCGGGATCCAGCACCGCCGAGACAAGCGCGGGCGAGCGAACGAACTCGTCGGCCATGAATACCTGCGCCATCCCCTGGGGTGCCCCGATCGCGCCTAGCAGTCCCGGCGGCGCGGTCTGCGATTCCTGTTTGGGCTGCGAAATCGTCAGGACGGCACGGGTTTCGTAAAGTGGCTTGGTAGCGAGCGTCAGCCAGCCGAATACCGCCGCCAGCGGTGCGAGGACACAGACCACGAACAGCGCCAGGGCCCGATGCCAGCGGGCACGGCGCCAGATTGCCATCCGGGCCTGGATCTCGTCGATCTCGTTGGTTGTCGAGGCATTGGGCTCTGCGGGCTCGTGACCCGGGTCAGGAGCCTTGATGCGCAGGTTCCGCAGATCGACCGGGATTTCGGGCTTGGGAATGGCGGGCGCCCCGGTGTCGAGTTCCTTCACAAGGCGCCTGTCGCGCTCTTCGGCTGCGATGCGTCGGCGCTCTTCGCGCCAGCGGCGCAGTCTTTCGTCTTCGGACGGATCGTCCGGCGGTCCTGTCTCAGCCATACGCTCTTTCCCGTTCGGTCGCGAGTTCGGCGAGTTCTCGCATCTGCTGGCCGACGATGGCGTCATCGCAAGGCATGAGGCGCTCTCCGATCAATGCGAAATGGCGGCTGCACCACCGATTGAGTTGCGCCGGATTGCGCGAGATGAAGACAAGGCCCGCATTTCGCAACCGCGCCCGCAACAGCTGTTCGCACCGGGCAATCACCCGTTCATCGCTGATCAGGATCTTGTCGTCGGCAATGACATGGTCGACGGGCACCGCCAGGCTGATAGCATAGGCAGCAAGTGCCCGCTCCCCCGGCGACAGATACTGGACGGTCCGCCGCAGCATCGCCTCGCCCTCGCACAACCAGGCCACCACGGCGCCAATCTCACCCTCCGGGACGCCGGTCAGGCCCGCGACATGCGACACGTTCTCGGCGAGGGTCAGCAGCGGGTGCAGAATCCCGGCGGAACCTACCGGCCAACCGACCCGGCCCTCGATATGCACATGTCCGCGATCAGGATGCTGGATGCCGCCCAGAACCCGCGCCACCGTGGTCCGGCCGGTGCCACTTGGGGCATAGATGCCGACCCGTTCCCCCGCACGGAAGATGACGGTCTGATCGCGCAGGATCATCTCGCTTCGTCCGGTCCCGGGGCGCACGATGCCGACCTTGTCGAGAAGGATCACAGCCGATACCTCGAAAGCCCCCGCCTCAGCAGGAGTATCTCCGCCGGGAAGGACAGCACATAGGGGATCAACGCGGCGACGAGGACCATCCGCGGATCCGAGATCGGCGAGCTGAACCCGAGGAAATACCCTTCGCGCAAGATCTCGGTAGCGTGGAACAGCGGGCTCCACCAGAGGATGTCGCGCACCGTCCCGGTAAGTTCGTTGGCGGTGTAGAAGATGCCCGAGATCCAGAAGGTCGGCCTGAGCAGGATCGGAACGGCACGGCTGACCGCATCGCTCATCAGCCCCAGGATCGCGATCAACCGTCCCAGCCCGACCCCGAGCATCCATGCCCCGCCCATCCCCAGCACGACCTTCGCAGGGTTTGCCGGTGGCTCTGCGCCGAAGATCAGGATGACGGCCCCGAAGATCACGACCATCATGACGAACATGTTCATCAGTTCGAACAGCGCCGAAGCTGTCAGAAGATCGGCGGGCCGGACGCCGCGGATCACGCGCAGATTTCGGTTCGAGATTGCGCTCCGCGTCATGGTGGTCAGCGTCTGGCGGAACATGATGTAGGGCAGGATGCCGGTCGCCACGAAGATCTCGGCCCCCGCATGGATCGGCGGCACCCGCCCGGTCAGGTTGAAGATCATCACGACGAAGGCCACCCAGCTTGCCGGGATGACATAAGCCCAGAGGAGACCGAACGCGCCACCCGCAAAGCGTGTCTTTCTCTCGCGCCGGACCAGGGTGGCAACGCGGACAGGCCAGGCCGGCAGATGGCCACCGGCTTTCAGGGCATGGCTCACCCGTAATGCTCCCGGTACCAGGAGACGAATTCGCGTATGCCCACCTTCACCGGCGTGTTCGGGCGGAACCCGGTAAGGTGAAACAGCAGATCCGAACTTGCCCATGTCGCGGGCACGTCACCCTTCTGCATCTCCATCATGTTCCTGTCGATGCGCATGCCCAGAGCGTTTTCGATCTCCTCGATGAAATCAAGCAGACGAACGCTGTCGCCATTACCGATATTCACCACCCGGAAGGGGGCGGCAGGGCTGAGGCTGTCCCATTCGGGGATGTCGGCAGGATCGGCCGACTCTGCCGGCGGGGTATCGATCAGATGCCGGATTGCCCGTACGAGATCGCCGACATAGGTGAAGTCGCGGGCCATGTTCCCATGGTTGTAGACGTCGATCGGCTCACCCGCGAGGGCAGCCCTGACGAACTTGAACAGCGCAAGGTCGGGGCGCCCCCAGGGGCCGTAGACCGTGAAGAAGCGGAACATAGTGGTCGGGATCTTCCACAGATGCGCATAGGCATGGGCCATGCTCTCGTTGGCCTTCTTCGTCGCGGCATAGAGCGTGAGCGGCGTGTCGATGCGCTGGTGCTCGGTGAAGGGCATCTCTGTATTGGCGCCATAGACCGACGAGGTCGAGGCCATCAGCAGGTGGCCCACGGCGATCTCGCGGGCAGCCTCCATCACGTTGAAGGTGCCCACAAGGTTCGTGTCGATATAGGCGCGGGGATTCTCGAGACTGTAGCGCACGCCCGCCTGTGCCGCGAGATGCACTATCGCATCGGGCTCGGCCTCGCGGATCGTCCGAAGGATCAGGTCCGCGTCTTCCAGCCGGCCCTCGATCGCGTCGAAATGCGGATTCTGCATCAGCATCGAGTGGCGCCGCCGCTTGAGCGCCACGTCGTAATAGTCGGTCATGCCGTCCAGGCCGGTGACAGCGAACCCCTCGGCCAGCAGTTCCCTTGCCAGGTGAAACCCAATGAATCCGGCAGAGCCGGTGACGAAGATCCTGCGCATCAGCTAGAGGCTCCGGTGGGAATTGAAGAGTTCGACCGTCTGGTGCAGCACGTTGTCCAGACGGAAGCGTGATGCAGCGCGCTCCGCGCCCATGCGGCCCATCGCGCGCAGCCTTGCCCGATCGGCCAGCAGCGCATCGAGCATGGCGGCGACATCGGCTGCATGAACGGTCTCGGCACTCGGCAAAAGAATGCCGGTTTCGCCATCGAGAACTATCTCGCCGGTGCCGCCTGCGGGGGTGGCCAGAACCGGCACACCGCAGGACTGCGCTTCGATGACCACGTTCGGCAATCCCTCGGTCCGGGCCAGATGCATCAGAAGGTCGGCACGCGCGAGGTAGAAGCCCACATTCCTGCGTATACCGGTCAGGAAGATCCTGTCCTGCATGCCCAGATCGGCGATCAGGTCTGCGCATGGCTCCCATTCGACACCGTCACCGAGCAGGACGAAGCGCATGTCCGGCCGTTGACGGGCATGGGCAGCGGCGGCCTCGATCCAGAGCCGGGGGCGCTTGTTCAGGTCGAAGCGGAATACACCCAGAACCGTCGCCGTGCAGCCAGGTGAACGGGCCTCGATCCCGGACCAGAGGGCGTGGTCGTCGGCTTCGCCATCGGGCGTGATGCTCTCGACCGCGTTGGGGATGACCCTGATCGTGCCATGAGCAAAGCCGAGCCAGTCCTCGTAATCGCGGGCGGCGACCGCACTGTTGGCCGACAAGGCCACATGCGGGAGCTCTGCCAGCGCCTTGTAGAGGGTCGGCATTTCCGAACGCAACCGTTCGGGTCGCCGGTTCGGCGGGAGCCCGCGGAAACTCGCGACGATGCGCGGCGTACCGGCGATCAACGCGGCAAAGGCGGCCGCCAGCACTCCACCGTCCTGCCAGAGATAAACGACCTCGGGGCGCGTCGTCCGGAAATAGGCCAGAAGCCGCAATGTTGTTTCCCGAAGATCCGGACGCAGCATCTGCAGCAGTCGCCCCATCCCGTCGGAGACCGTGTCCAGGCCGTCGGAATAGCCTTGGGCAGATTCGTTCAGGATGGTGGTTTCGACCCCGGCCGCCCAGAGCACGGGCAGGAAGAATCCGCCATTCCCGTCTTGATCCGTATGGCGCACGCAGACCCGCACCGGACCGCGCAGTGCATGCGCACCCACAGCCAGACCTGCGCGCTGTCTTTCATGAAGGGCGATTGCGATCCGGGTCATCTGACGTTCTGCTCCGCCCGGCCCCAATTGGCCGGTATAGAACACGACACCTTCGATCCCGTCGGTCTGGCGAACCGGGCGAAGGTCTCGGACGGCCAGTTCCACAATCCGCCGTACCACGTCATCCGTCTCGGTTTCCCGAGCGGCGATCGCACCGCGTCGCTGGCGGTGGATCTCGCCCAGCAGAGCGCGCACGCTATTGCGCGCGCGCTCTGCATTGTCCAGCGCGGTCAGCACTCGCAATGCCTCATGCGGCAGATTGCGCTTCTGGAGGATGCGGGCATAGCGTACCTTCAGTTCGTCATTGGCCACGGGTCCGTCCATGGCCTGCCGCATGAAGTCGTCCATCTCGGCGTAAAGCCGCAACTCGTCCAGGCCAAGCAGCATGGCACATGCAGCCTGTGGGTCGCGGTCGCTTTCGCGGCAGAGATCGTGCAGCAGGGTCAGCCCTGCCTTGGTCTCTCTCTGGCGCCGATACCAGCGCATCAGCAATCTTATCGGCGTCACGGCTTGCGGGAACAACCGCTGCACGTCGGCCCAGAATTCCAGCATGCCCTCACGAGCCCTCAGATTCTCGACGAGGGCTGCATAGGCAATGATGAATCCTTCATGCGGGCGTGCCGATTCCAGATGTGGAGTCAGCAGGTCCAGCGCTGCGCGGGCGTCCTGCGGGGTAAGACCGCGCGCGGCGAGATTCTCAGCCAGAACCAGAATCTCGGCCGATGGCGGCAGCGCGGTATCGTCGTTAGGAATGACTCGAGAAATCAGGCGCATCAGGACATGACGGCCTTTTGCAGGCAGCGGTCCAGCTCGGCGCGCGCAAGCGCATCGTCAGGATCCGCTTCCAGCGTCTGGCGCCAAAACTCCGCGGCTTCGGCATGGCGGCGGAGCCGGACAAGATGGCGCCCGGCAATCCGCGTCAGCCGCGGGTCCGGCCCCATCAGCGTGATTGCGCGGCCGATGTCGTCCATCAGGCTGTCGCCGCCCCGATCAAGACGCTCCCTCAGCCTGGAAACGATCCGCGCGCGGAGCCCGTCCAGCTTCGCCAACGCCCTTTCCCGCAACTCGGGATCATCGCAGGCCAGCAGACAGAGCGCCCAGGCATCGAGCGGGTCTTCACAGAACCTGGCGGCATTCAAGGCCTGTCGTGGCACCTGGGCCATGCGCTGCGCGGCCTCGACGGCATGCGGATGGTCGGGCGCGCAGAGTCTTGCCAGCCGCTCGGCATGGTGCATCACCCGGTCAGTCTGCCGCAGGTTCGCGGCGGCCCGCATCGCAAGAAGTGCGGGTTCAGGCGCCTCGGGCAGGGCTTGCGCCGCGCGTTCGGCGGCGGGCAATGCTTCCTCGTAGCGCCTTGCCAGCAAAGCGACCCGGGCCAGCGCAAGAAACAGTTCGGGAACGATGTCGGCCAGATCGGCATGGTCCGCAGCAAGCGTGATCAGCCCGTCCAGATCCTTGGTGCGGGCCAGAGCCTCGGTTCTTCGAAGCAACGGGCCCCTGAGGCGCTCGGCCGTCTCGGCGGTTGTTTCCTTTGGCAGTCCCGCCGCTGCGGCGAGTTGCAGTTGACGGGCCATGCTTGCGGAATCGTTCTCGTCCGCAAGCATGGTCAGCAGCGTCCGGGCAAGGGCTCGGGCCGCGGGCGAGGTTAGCGCGTCGGCCTGCGCCCCGGGGTGTTCGCGCAGCAACAATTCCAGGGCGTCGCGGGGCCGCCCCTTGGCGCAAACAATCTCGGCCGCCTGCAAGGCTTCGCGGCAAGGCGGCAGGGTCAGGTCGCCGATCCGGTTGTCGTCGAGTTGTAGCCGCAGCGCGAAGGACAGGCCATCGCAGGCGACGGGCACGGTCTTGCGAAGCACGCGCAGTGGGGCAATGGCATCCGCCGCGGCGCAGAGTGCCGCGATCCGGGACAGCCGGTCGACAGGGATCGCGGCAAGGTCGAAGGCGTCCAGCAATGAAGCGGCCTGGTCGTGATCCCCGATTGCCAGCGCATGCGACACGCGGCAGAGTAGCAATTCCTGCCAGCCGGGGCGCAGATGCGCCGCCCAGGACAGCGAGGCGCCAAGACCCTCGATCGTCCCGGCCTCAAGGCGGCATTGGGCATGATCGACAACCAGTGTCTCGTCGTCATGCCGCCGCACGCCTGCGCGGATCAGAGCCTCGCCAAGGCCCGCCGTCATCAGCAGATCGGCCACCCGGTGCGAGAAGTCCTCGGTATAATGGGCAAGGCTTTCGCTGTCGCATTCGATCGCCTCGGCCTGTCCCCACTCATCCATCGCCGCGGTCGGGTTGAACACCCGGGCGCCCAGTTCCAGGGCCACGGACTCGACCATGGCGATCAACGCCGTGCGCGACGCGATCCACCCGCCATCGGCGCGCCGGGCGTCCACATGGGTGACGAACATCACCTCGGGCAGCGCCTGCAGAAGCCAGGTCATGTCGCGACGCAGGGTTTCGGGCGTTGTCCGCTCTGCCCGCACCAGACGCAGCGTATCGCACTCCTCGATACGCTCGGGACGATCCGACCAAACCTCACGAAGGAATGCATCGATCCTGTCTTGGTCCGCATCATGGGCGAGCTTCCAGAACCGCACTGCGCGGGCGTGGTCCGACAAGAAGTCGCGGAAGACGGCGCGCAGGTAGTTCGCCTGGACCATCCAGGGGCCGATCCGAGTCAACTTGGCCGAACATATCTCGATCACATAGGCATCCGAGATGTCATGCCGCGCCGCGAGGGCGTCGACGCGCTCTGCCGTTGCCGCGAGGAAGCGCCAAACCGCTTCGGGCGGCTCGATCTCGCCGCGCATGAACCGCACCTGCTGCACGGCTTCGGCCGAGGAATGGGTAAAGCCGAAGCTGCGCTCCCGATTCAACCGATAGCCATAGATGCCGGACCCGATACGCAGCGGCGTCGCGATGCGGCAGGATCCTATCGGTGTGACGCGAAACATGGGGTCTTCCGCTCTTGTGTGGTCTGCAGTCTAGAGAGACCAGTAGTCGACACCAGCGGGCAAGGTTCTCCCGCGGAAGGCACCCCGGATGTCGGCGAATATTCCGTCCGGCTTCACCCGTCCGGGGAACGCGGGATCCTCAAGATAGGCCTTGTGATCGGCAGCTACCACCAGAAGGTCAAGATCGTGCATCTCGTTGGGGTCGGTCAGTGACAACCCTGACGCTTCGACGGCATCGGGTGCACAGACTGCATCGCTGACCATCACGCTCAGGCCGAACCCGCCAAGCGCCGTGACCAGTTCGATGGCCTTGGAATTCCTCAGGTCCGGCACATCCGCCTTGAAGGACAGGCCGAACAGACCGACGCGCGCGGCGCGCACGGCCCCGCCGCGCAACACCAACCGACGGATCAGAGCGGTCGCGACCTGATTGACCATGGAATCGTTGAGGCGGCGCCCGGCCAGAATGACCTCGGGATGATGCCCGAGCTCTTCGGCAAGCGCGGCGATGTAGTAGGGATCGACCCCGATGCAATGCCCCCCGACAAGGCCCGGGCGGAACGGCGCGAAGTTCCACTTGGTCGCCGCAGCGTCGATCACCTCGTTGGCCGATATCCCGATCCGCTGGCAGATGACTGAAAGCTCGTTCATGAGCGCGATGTTGACGTCGCGCTGGGTGTTTTCCATCACCTTGGCGGCCTCGGCCACGCGGATCGACGAGCACCGGAATACGCCCGCATCGATCACACGTCCATAAAGCGACGCGACCCGGTCGAGCGCTGCGGGCGTGTCGGCCGACACCACCTTGACGATGGTTTCCAGCCGGTTCACCTGATCGCCCGGATTGATCCGTTCGGGACTGTAACCGAGGTTGAAATCGTACCCTGCGCGCAGATCGGAACCGGCCTCGAGGATGGGACCGCAAATGTCCTCGGTCACGCCAGGATAGACCGTTGATTCGAAGATGACGAGGTCGCCCTTGCCGAGATGGGGGGCGATGGTCCGGCACGCGGATTCGAGGGGGGTTAGATCCGGGCGCTTGTCGGGCCGGATCGGCGTCGGCACCGCGACGATATATATGCTTGCCGAGGCCAGAATGGCCGGGTCTACGCTGAAGACAAGATTACTGGCAGCAAGGCGCTCATGCCCGATCTCGCCGGTATCGTCCACGCCGTCGTTCAGCCGCGCGACGCGCTGGCCGGACAGGTCGAAGCCGACGACCCGGCTGAAGACCTCGCCCAGACGCACTGCCAGCGGAAGCCCGACATATCCCAAGCCTACAACGGCGATGGTGTCGGCTTCAATCCGGGTACTGACCCTTTGATCCGCAGAAACATTTTCAATTCTCATGGTTACCGATCCAACTGATTGATCTGGGCTTGCCGGGGCTGCACCCCTCCGCCGGCGACATGCATTATGCGGCTCCAGAAGCCACCTGTTCCGCGCATCGCCTCCGGATGGTCCAGAAGGAACCGGCCGAGACCGGCGACATAGGCATCGAGCCAACGCGCAACGAAGAGCGGCTCGATCTCGCCGGGCGCGGGCGACGGCATCGGGTCAAGCCGGAACGAAGCCCGTCCCTGCTCGAAGGTGATGCACGGAAACAGGGTCGGTGTGCCGATGCGCCATGCAAGCCGCGCGGCGAAATCCGACAGGCGGATCGGCCTGTCGAACAGCAGGCGCTCGGTCTGCCCGGGTGCGCCAGCACCATCGATCGCGATGGCGACGGGCCTGTTTTCGCGCAGGGCCCGCAGAATTTTGCGCCCGACGGCCGCCGTATCGTTGGTCGAGGTCGAGATGAGACTGTCGGTCATGCCCGGCTGGCCAAGATCCGGCAGCGAGGCGACATAGGCGAAGGGCAACCCGGTCTTGCTGAGAACCAGAGGCCCGGAAAAAAGAAGACCGACATGCGCCGACGTCACAAGGGCACCCTTTCCCTGTGCCAGCGCCTTGTCCAGAATCCTGCGCGCCTCCGGTTCGGGCTCAACCAGATCGTAAAGCTCGTCGACCCTTTCGGGACGGGCCTGTGCCCAGTCGAGGATCAGGCCATCTATCCGGGCAAGCTGGCGCGCGTGCCGCTTCCAGTCCGTTTCGGGCCGCACGCCGCGCTCCTCCAACGCCCGCTCTAGCCATGCCATGCGCTCGGCGGGGATTGCGGCTGGATCGTCGCTGGCCAGGATTCGTGCAACCCCATCGGCCAGATCGCCCTGCAGGCTCTGCGCCCTCAACGACAGTCCCGCCATGTGAAGCGCGCGCGCTTCGTCAGCTTGCCCGCTCCGTTCGTAAAGACCGACAAGTCGGCGACGCAGGGCTGTGTTATCGGGAGTTTCGTCCAGAACGGCCCGCAGGATCGCCATGGCCTCGGCGATCCGCCCCGCCTGTTCCAACGCCTGCCCCTTGCGAATCCGCATAGAGGTGTTCAACCGCGCCTCCGGCACCCGCTCATAGGCCGCAACCGCCTGGTCCGCGCGATCGAGCGACAGAAGCAGCCTGGCTTCGGTGTCGATGGTACGCAGATCGTCCGGATCGAAGGCCGCAGCGCGCTGTAGTTCTGCCAATGCAGCTTCTTCCGCGCCACCGCGGCGCAGCAATGCGTCGGCTCGCAGGGCGGCGGTGCGCTCGTCTTGCGCCAGGGCGGGGTTTAGCTCGATCATTGCCAGCACTTCGTCGGCCAGTCCGTTGCGCAGCAGCACCGCGCCCGCCGTCAGCAGATGCGACACATTCTCGATGGGCGCGATCGCAACGCCCCGCGCGGCCTGAAGCGCACCGGAGGTCTGCCCCAGGCGAAGGCAGGCCCGCAAGGCAAGATACCAGAAGCGCGCCGACAGGCCGGGCAGATCGGCTGACATCGTCGCAAAAACCGCAACGTCGCGGTCCCGGCCGGCCCCAGATAGAGCGCTCAGAATACGTTCGCGCATCGCCTCGGGACCATTCGGCGCAAGCTCGGAGACCGCGTCCAGAGCGGTGACAACCTCGCTGACGGATAGCGGCCCGGCGTCCGAGATCGCACGCGACAGAGCTTGCAGCCAGAACCGTTCCTCGATCGGGCCATGCCGCAGCACGCCAGCAAGCATCGCCGCGGCCCGGGCAGGCTCACGCGGACCCAATGCGTGGGCCTCACGCACCAGGTCGAACACCGTCAGCGTGCCATTCTGCAATGCCGGACCTATCCTTTCGACAAGCGACTGTTCGGGCACATCCGCGAGGGGAAAGGGGGCTGTTGTCGGCTCGGACATCTCAGTCTCTCACGTTCGCTGCGACCGAAGTGATCGTTGCAGGGGAAAGTTGCTTCAAGACACGGCTCCAGCGCGTGACGGGCTGCTCCGACACGAAGATCAGATCGCCCGGGCGAAGTTCCATCCGTGTCGCGAGCACCAGGTTCACGATGTTGCCGGCATCGAGGTGATAGATCGCCACCCCGCCGTTGCGCCCATAGCTGCGCAGAACGTAAATCGCAGCCATGTTTCCAGTCTCCAGCGGGACACCGCCCTTGTCGAGAGCGACATCCGAGAGGAACAACTGCCGATCGAAGGGCATCTGTATGCTGCGCGGGCTTCGGGCCTCGCCCACGAGGTAGACGGTATCGCGGGCCACGGCATCCAGCGCGTCGAGTTGGGAAAAGCGTGCCCTCAGCTCCTCGGAGCTCTCGCCCGGATCCACGACCACACTGTCGCCGTCCCGCAACACCACGCGTGACAGCATGGCCAGATCGTCGCCCCGATAGGCATGACTGCGGCCGACGCGATGCAACGTCACTGTCGCGGAACTCCGGACCTCGGCCCGCAGACCGCCGCGCGCCGCCAGCGCCTTGTCCAGAGTCATGGGCACCTGGGTCAGGGGCACCAGCCCCGGCGCGGCCACGGCGCCGTCGACAGGAACGGTGCGCGCATTGAACTCGACAATCTCGATCCGATAGGACGGGTCGGTCTGCCGATTGCGCAGCAATTTCTTGAGCGCGGTGTCGGCCTCAGCGATCGAAAGTCCCCCGATAGAAAGCGCGCCGAGGCGTGAAAGGTCTATCGTGCCGTCATCCCGCACCCGGAATTCGCCCGAGGCACCCTGATCAGCACCGGGCTCGCCGGTTGCAAGCCTGGTCGGAACAATCGAGATCACATCCCCGGGCCCGATCCGGTACTCGGTGACACCCGGCTCCGGAGGCAGGCCGCCGGTCCCTGCCACGCCCCGGAGGGGGCCACGGAACGCAGCTGGCAAGGGGCGTGGAGAATAGGAAACGCCATTCGCAGCCTGGATGGCCGCAGGCGTGAGTTCGATCACATCGAACGGGATCTGGGCAGAGCTATCATCCCGAATGGTCGGCGTCTTGTAGATCGTACCACAAGCCGAGAGTCCGAGGGCCAGCAGAAGGCCGACGACCGCCGGAAATGGCCAGCCTTTTCCCCGGGAATAATCGTTCCCTTGGACACGCGCATTGCAGATGAAGGAGAGAACCAAGCAGTACGCCTCGTACTTGAAATGAATAAACTTTCCCGACGGAAAATACAAACTAACAGCATAGATCAACCCAGACGGGTTGCTTCGAGGCCGCGACACATTGTCCAGCCCGGCGTCGCTGACGAACAAATCGGATGTTGGCCGGACGTCCCCTTCCCAGCGTTGATGACGTGACCGCCCACCGACGGCATCGATGTGCCAAGGTGGGTCTGCAATGCTCCACAAAGGAGGACGGTCACGTCATCAGAGCCCTGCAGGCGAGGTTTTTCATCCCGATTCTGGCTACGCGCGGATCAGTCCGATGGCGCACCAGCGTCTCCTCCATGTCGCTGGTTTGCGCAGCGAAGACGTGCTCGACCCGGGCGCGCACGGCGGACCTGGTCGGGTTGCTGGACTTGCCTCGTTCCATTAGCGGCTTGCCGCGCTTGCCCTTGCGGTGGATGCGGCGCTTGGCCTGCGGCACAGCCGCAAGGTCCAGAACGAACCGGGAATCGCGCGGCCACTTGAAGATCAGGTTGGCGTTCACCGCGCAGGGCCGCGCTTCCTGGGCCACCGAAACGCACGGTTCAGTTGTCTGGAAACAGATCGACTGAACCGCTTCTCTTCATCCGTCCACAGCCGCTTCGTCTGCCGCATCACGCCATCACTACGGGCTCACTTCGGGGTGCCTGAGCCGCGGACCAAGAGCGCTTTGATCGGGCGGGTTCCCATGGCGCCCAAGACGGAAAAATGCACTCGCCGTGAAACCCCTCGGGGCAGGAAGCATCCTCGGGGCAAGGGGGTCGATCCTGGGTACGGAATCTCGGTCAGCGACGGGGCCTGATCTGTCATCGGCACCCCCGTCAGGCAGTCCCGACTGGAGGGGCTGCTCGGGATCGACCTTATCACCGTGTCAAACGACGCGTACAACTCAAAGCTGACTAACACGTTGCTGAAAAACCCTGCCTTCGACGTCGGATGCAGGACGTGACTCACCGTCATGGGCAGGACGAGGGGATCTCTGGATGCGCGGGACGGACGAGACGAGCGGGTCGCTCTTCAGCTATGTCGACCTTGAGGAGCGCATTCCCGCGCGTCACCCGCTGCGCAAGATCCGGCGGGTCGTCAATGATGCCTTGGACTTGGTCAGCATGGACGCCGAGTTCGCCCGGCTCTACGCCGCCGACGGCCGCCCCTCGATCGCGCCCGAGCGGCTGCTGCGCGCCAGCCTGATCCAGATCCTGTTCTCGATCCCCGATGCGGGCGGCACCTACTGGTTGCCGCGGCAGGTGGGGTTTTCGCGCGCGATGGGGGCGGCGCTGTTCGCCGAGCCCGTGCCCGCGCGCCAGGCCGCCGATTGGGGCATGATCTGGGAGGCGGTGCCCGAAGCGGGGTTCGAGGCCCATTGGCGGACCCGCGCGGCGCAATTGGCCAGGGGACCGACGGTGGCCTATGCCAAGCTGAAGGCGGCGATCCGCGCCTCCTATGCCAACGACCTGGAGGCGCAGCTTCAGGGCGCTTGCGGGGCGACGCGGGATTTCAAGGAGGGCGTTCTGGCCTTCCTGGAAAAGCGGCCGCCCCGGTTCGAGGGACGCTGAGACAGGCGCAGGCAATCGGGACAGATGCGCCCCCTCAGCGCCCGGTTCGCGCCTTGGGGATCACGAAATGACCCTGCGCGTGCCATGCAATCCCTGAAATTTTAGCCGATCCCACGACTTGCGTCCCGTCGGGGCGCGGGTCCGCGTCGCGTGCCGCAAGGTGGTGCGGCCGGGCCGTTCGATCAAATCGGCTGCGTTTTCCCCGCGGAGAAAATCCTATCTTAGGGCTTCGTTAATTCGCATTCCATACACACCTTTGCATTCGAAAGGGGGTTGCATGTCCTCAGAACTGATCGGCGATCTTTCCGGCGTGGACCTGGCCCGCGCGGACGAGATTGCCCCGCGCCTGTCCGCCGGGATCGTTGCGGGCGGCGATTATCACATCGACACCTCGGACTGGACCCATTGCGATCTGACGGGGATCGCCACGCTGCTTTCGGCGCTGGCGACCGCCACGCAGCGCGGTGCGGCGCTGGCCGTCACGATGCCCTCGGGCGGGCTTGTCGCGCAACGGATGCAGGCCTGCGGGATCGACCCGGACCGGCATCTGCAGATGGAAGGGGGCCGCGCCAACGGCCTTGCCCCCAAACGAACCAAGGAAGCTGATGCATGACCAAGACCGTCCTTATCGTCGACGACTCGCCCTCTGTCCGGCAGATGGTGCGCAAGACGCTCGCGGGCGCGGGCTATCAGGTGATCGAGGCCGACGATGGCGAACAGGCTTTGGCCGAGCTTGACCGGGCGCGGCCCGACGCGATCCTGACCGACCAGAACATGCCGCGGATGGATGGGCTGAGCTTCATCCGCAGCTACCGCACCCGCCCGGCGTCGCGCGGGGTGCCCATCGTTTTCCTGTCGACCGAAACCCGCGACGACCTGCGCCAGGAGGCCAAGGCCGCGGGTGCGTTGGGCTGGATGACCAAGCCCTTCGATCAGGCGCAACTCCTGACCGTGGTGAAACGGATGGTGGGGGCATGACCGGGGACGAGGATGCCGATGCGGTCTTTCTGGCCGAGGCGGCGGATCTGCAGGCCGCCATCGAACGCAACCTGCTGAACCTTGACGATGCACCGGATGACCGTGGCCTGATCGACGCGCTGTTTCGCGACCTGCACACGCTCAAGGGGTCGGGCGCGATGTTCGGCCATGCCGAGCTGGCGCATTTCCTGCACGGATTCGAAACCGCCTTCGAGGCATTGCGCGCGCCGGGCGGCCGGGCGGGCGCGGCGCTGATCCGCGTCGCGCTGACCGCCTGCGACCAGATCGGCGCGCTGCTGGCCGATCCGGTCGCGGCAAGCCCCGGCAACGGGCCGATCCTGGAGGCGCTGGCCGCCGCGCTGGGCGGGCAGGACGCCGCCGGATCGCCCTCGGGCGAGGGGTGGCGCATCGTCTTCGGCCTGGGTCCCGATGCGCTGGGGCTGGGGCTGAACCTGCCCGCGCTTCTTGAGGAATTGCAGGCACTTGCGCCGGGCCGGGTGCAGGTGGACTGCGATCTGTCCGAATTGCCGCCGCTTGATGCGCTGAACCCTCAGGCGCCGCCGATCCGCTGGACCGTGCTGATCGGGGCGCCGGTTGCGCGCGAGGCGGTCGACGAGGTGTTCCTATTCCTTCAGGACCAGTTGCGCCTGAGCATCGAACCGCTTGGGGACGCACCGGCGCCAGTGGCCGAGGAGGCACCCGACACCGCCCGCGCCACCCCCGAAAAGCGGGCCGCCGGGCCGGGCGATCACGCCACGATGCGCGTGGCGACCCAGCGGCTGGACGAGATCATGGACCGCGTGGGCGAACTGGTGATCGCGGAATCGCGGCTGCACGACCTGTCGCAATCGCTGCGCGATCCCACGCTGATGGCGGTTGCCGAGGATATCCGCCGCCTTGCCTCGGGCATGCGCGAAACCACGATGTCGATCCGCATGGTGCCGATCGGGAACCTGTTCGGCCGTTTTCGTCGGCTGGTGCATGACCTGTCCCAGCAACTGGGCAAGCCCATCGAGTTCGTCTCGACCGGCGGCGAGACCGAGCTGGACAAGACCGTGATCGAGGTGCTGACCGATCCGCTGGTGCATATCCTGCGCAACGCCGCCGATCACGGGCTGGAAACGGCCGAGGACCGCGTCGCGGCAGGCAAGCCGCGCATGGGCACGGTCTCGCTGACCGCGACCCATGCCGGGGCCGAGGTGCATATCCGCATCCATGACGACGGGCGCGGGCTGAACGACGAGCGGCTGCGCGCCCGCGCCATCGAGCGCGAGTTGCTGCCGCCGGGCTCGACCGTCGCTGGCCCCGATCTTTACCGGCTGATCTTCGAGCCGGGCTTCTCGACCGCGGCCACCGTGACCGAGCTTTCGGGCCGGGGCGTGGGCATGGACGTGGTGCGCAGCGCGATCCAGGGGCTGCGCGGGCAGATCGACGTGGACAGCGAGCCCGGCCATGGCACCACCGTCACGCTGCGCCTGCCGCTGACGCTGGCCATTGCCGACGGGCTGCTGGTCGAGGTGGGGGGAGAGCGCTATTCGATCCCGGTTTCGGCGGTCGAGGAATGCGTGGAACTGCCGCCCGACTTGCTTGCCAGCGAAGGCCGTTCGAACTTCCTCGATATTCGCGGCGAACTGGTGCCCTTCCTGCGGCTGGCCGATGTGTTCCAGGCGCCCGGGCCACGGTCGCAGTTCCAGAAGGTGGTGATCGTTTCCGGCACCAATGGCCGGGTGGGTCTGGTGGTGGACCGGATCGTGTCGAACGCCCAGACCGTCATCAAGCAGCTTTCGCGCGTCCATGCCGGGCTCAAGGCGTTTTCAGGCGCGACGATCCTGGGCGACGGCAAGGTCGCGCTGATCCTCGATATCGGGCACCTGATCTCGTTGGGCCGGAGGCTCGAGGATCGGGTGCGCATTCTGGAAGGAGCCGCCTGATGCAGGTCGTGACCCTGACCCTGTCGGGCGAAACGCTGGCCGTTCCGACCCGCATGCTGCACGAGATCCTCGAACCCGTTCCGGTGACCCGGGTGCCGCGTGCCGGGCGTTTCGCCTCGGGGCTGATCAATGTGCGCGGCGCGGTGATCCCGCTGACCGATCTGCGTGTCGCGCTTGGCATGGCTCAGGCGGCGCAGGATGAGCATACCCGGATCCTGGTGCTGGACGTGCCCGTGGCGGGCGAGGCGACCACGGTCGCGGTGATCGCCGACCGGGTGCTCGACGTGACCGAGATCGACGATGCCGCCATGGGCGACATCCCCGAGGTGGGCATGAAATGGCCGCCCGAATTCCTGTCCGGCATCGCCCGCACCGATGCCGGTTTCGTCATCCTGCCGGATCTCGAGCGGATCTATGCCGCTTCGCTCGCCAATTCCACCGGCACCCCCCAGTTCGAGAAGGACCTCTGAAAATGCGCCTCACGATCAAAATCAAACTCGCCGCCGCCTTCGCGGTGCTCGTCGCGATGTCGGCGGTGGGGGTCGGCCTGCTGCTGGTGGACCTGTCGAACCTGAACGGCCGCCTGAGCGGACTGGTCGACAACGAGGCCAAGCGTGTCGAACTGACCCAGACGATCACCGCCGAACAATTGCGCGTGCAGCGCAACGTGCGGGAATACCTGCTGTCGGAGGATGCCGCGGTGGAGCAGGAGATCCTGACGGCTCTGACCAATGGCCGCGATTCCCATGGCCGATATGTCGACGAGATTCGCACGCTGGCAACCGCCGAGGGGCGCGCCGATGTTGACGCCTATCTGGGCCTTTACGGCACGATGAGCAGCATTTCGGGACGCGCGCTGGAGCTGGATGCCGCTGGCCAGACGCAGGAGGCCTACCGGCTTCTGGCCGGAGAGGGGCAGCAGACCTGGCGGCAGATGGAGTCGATCCTGGACGGCATGTTGCAGCGCAACCTCTCGATGATGGACGAGGCCGTCGCGGCGGCGCGGGGCGAATACGAGAACGCCCGCATGCTGGCGCTGACACTTCTGGCCGTGGCGACGATTCTAGGCACCGGCATCGCGACCTGGATCCTGATCTCGATCAGCCGCGGGCTGAACCGTGCCAATGTGCTGGCCCGCGCGGTGGCCGATGGCGACCTGACCCAGACCGCCGAGGCGCGCGGCAATGACGAGATCACCGATCTGCTGAGCGCGCTGAACCGGATGGCGGAAAAACTGCGCTCGGTCGTGACCGAGGTGAACGGCGCCGCGCGCAATGTCTCGTCGGGGGCCGAACAGATGGCCTCGACCTCGGAAGAACTGAGCCAGGGCGCGACCGAACAGGCATCCTCGACCGAAGAGGCCTCGGCCTCGATGGAGCAGATGGCCGCCAATATCGAGAAGAACGCCGAGAACGCCAACGAGACCGAGAAGACCGCGCGCAAGGCAGCCGGCGATGCCCGCGAGAGCGGCGCGGCGGTCCGCCAGGCGGTCGAGGCGATGCAGACCATCGCCGAAAAGATCATGGTGGTGCAGGAGATCGCCCGCCAGACCGACCTGCTGGCGCTGAACGCCGCGGTCGAGGCCGCGCGGGCGGGCGAACATGGCCGCGGCTTCGCGGTCGTGGCCTCCGAGGTTCGCAAGCTGGCCGAACGCAGCCAGAGTGCCGCGGGCGAGATCTCGTCGCTCTCGGCCAGCACGGTCAAGTCGGCCGAGATGGCGGGCGAGATGCTGTCCAGCCTCGTGCCCGATATCGAGCGGACCTCGCAGCTAGTCACAGAGATCTCGCGCTCGAACCAGGAACAGGCAACCGGCGCGAGCCAAGTGAACATGGCAATCCAGCAACTCGACAAGGTCGCGCAGGAGAACACCTCGGCCTCCGAGGAGCTTTCGGCCACGGCCGAGGAATTGGCCAGCCAGGCCGAACAGCTGCAATCCGCGATCGGCTATTTCCGGGTGACCGATGCCAAGGCACCGGCCCGCGTCGCCGCACCCGCCCGCAAGGCGCCCGCGAAGAAGGCGCAGCCGATGGGTTTCGATTTCGATCTGGGCAAGGATGGCGACGAGCTGGACGCGCAGTTCATGCGCGACTGGAAGAAAGAGAGCGCCGCATGACCGGGATCGGCCAGGTCGTGACCCTGGGCGTCGGGGAGGAACGCTTCGCCGTCCCCGTCGGCCGGGTGCAGGAAATCCTCGACCGGCGGCGGATCACGCGCATCCCCAACGCGCCCGCGCATGTCATGGGCGTGATCGACGTGCGCGGCGCGGGCGTTTCGGTCGTGGATCTGCGCGCGGTCCTGGGCCTGCCGCGCGCGGAAGATGACGACGCGACGCGCATCGTCGTGCTCTGGATCGAGACCGGCGAGCGGCGCGCGCAGGTCGCGCTGCGCACCGACCGGGTGTTCGAGGTCGCGGCCTTCGACAATGACCGCGTTGAGCCGGTGCCCGAGGCGGACCTTCTGCACTGGGATCACCGTCTGGTCCGGGGCATCGGTCGGCGCGACGGCGAATTCGTCACGCTGCTGGATCTTGAGCGGCTGTTTCTGGCCTACCCGGCCGCGGCGCCCGGCAGTCCGGCCGCGGCCTGAGCCGAAGGAGGTCCGCCATGGCCGCGACGATGAACGCCGAAAGCCCGGCCCCGCAAGCTGCCGCCCTGCGCCCGCAGGCTGCGGCCGGAGGCGATGCGTTCGGACGGTTCGCGGCCTATGTCGAGGCCGAGATCGGCGTCCGCCTGCCGCCGAGCAAGCGGATGATGGTGGCCGGGCGGTTGCGCCGGCGGATGGCCGAGTTGGGCTTTGCCACGCTTGACGACTATATCCGGCACCTGTTCCGCGATGGCGCGCTTGACGCCGAGCGCACCGAGATCTTCGACGCGGTGACCACGAACAAGACCGATTTCTTCCGCGAACCCACGCATTTCCGGCATCTTTCGGACAGCGCGCTGCCCGAGGCCATCACGCGGCGCCGCGGCACGCGCCAGCCGGTCAAGCTGTGGTCGGCGGCGGCCTCGACCGGGGCCGAGGCCTGGACGATGGCGATCTGTGCGGCCGAACATGCGCGCGCAACCGGCCCGTTCGACTGGGCGATCCTGGCCACCGACATCAATACACGGGTGCTCCGCGACGCCCGCCGCGCGGTCTATCCCGATCCGATGCTGGCCCCGGTGCCCCCCGATCTGCGGGAGCGGTGGGTGATGCGCGGCCGCGAGGGGCAGAGCGGGCAGTCGCGCATCGTGCCCGAACTGCGTCGGCGCGTCCGTTTCGCGCAACTCAACCTGCTCGATGCGGGCTATCCGCTCGAGCGCGACATCGACATCGTCTTCCTGCGCAACGTGCTGATCTATTTCTCCTCCGAGGAACAGGCCCGCATCGTCGGGCGTGTGGCGGGCCATCTGGCACCCGGTGGCATCCTGTATCTTGGCCATTCCGAGTCGATGATCGGTCAAGGCGCGGCGCTGGCCCAGATCGCACCGGCAACTTTCAAAAGGGTGGACTGACATGACCGGCACGGCCCCGAAAGACCCCGTTCGCGTGCTCGTCATCGACGACAGTGCCTCGATCCGGATCGCCTTCAAGAAGCTGATCGCCGAGGATCCGGGGCTGGAGATGATCGGGGCCGCGGCCGATCCGTTCCAGGCCGCCGAGATGATGCGCGAGCGGCTGCCGGACGTGCTGCTGCTGGATTTGCAGATGCCGCGGATGGACGGGCTGACCTTCCTGAAGAAGATCATGTCCCAGCGTCCGATGCCGGTCGTCGTGATCTCCTCCTTCACCGAGGCGGGCTCGCGCGCCTCGCTCAGGGCGCTGGAACTGGGCGCGGCCGAGGTTCTGGCCAAGCCGCGCATCGCCACGGCCGAGGACCGGCGTGAGGCCGCGATCCGTCTATGCGACGCGATCCATGCCGCCTATCAGTCGGGCAGGGGCGCTTCCGGACGCGGGACCAGGCGGAACGTGGCGCGACTGCGTGCGCTCGCCCCCGGAGAGCGGTTCAGCGCCGATGTGATCCTGCCGCCCATGGCCGCGCGTCCGGGTGCAGGCCCGCCGATGATCGCCATCGGTGCCTCGACGGGCGGCACCGAAGCGGTGCGCGAGATCCTCGAAAGCCTGCCGGTCGGATTGCCGCCGATCGCGGTGGTCCAGCACATGCCCGAGCATTTCACCCGCGCCTTCGCGGAGCGGTTGAACGCGCTGTGCGCCATTGCGGTCAAGGAAGCCGAGGATGGCGATGTGCTGGTGCCGGGCCAGGCGGTGATCGCGCCCGGCGACCGTCACCTGGTGTTGCGCCGGGACGGCAGGACCTACCGGACCGAGCTGCGCGCCGGACCCTGCGTGTCGCGCCACCGCCCGTCGGTCGATGTGCTGTTCCGCTCGGTCGCGCAGGCGGCGGGGCAGGGCGGGCTGGGCGTGTTGCTGACGGGCATGGGCGATGATGGCGCGGCGGGGATGGGCGAGATGCGCGCGGCGGGCGCTTGGACCATCGCCCAGGACGAGGCGTCCTGCGTGGTTTATGGCATGCCGCGGGCCGCCGAGGAACTGGGTGCCGTCTGCCAGACCCTGCCGCTGGACCGGATCGCCCGCGAGATTATTGCCCGCAGCGGTCGCGACGATCGCAAGGCGGCGTCGTGACCGCCGCGCTGCCCCACCCGATGCGTCCCACGGCCCGTCCGCCCGAGGCCGCGGCGCTGGACAGCCTGCGGGCCGGGCTTGAGCGCGTATTCCTTGACGCGGGCGAGACGCTGATCGCGATGGAGGCCCGCTTCGCCGAGCTGCGCGGCCCGCTTGCCGAACTGGTCGACCGCGCGCCTTGCGTGATCGAGGCGGCGGATGGCTATGCGCGCCAGCTTGCCCGGTCGGTGGGCACCCTTGACGACGATCTGGGCCGATGCAACGGCGATCTGGACACGCTGCGCCGACAGGTCGATGCGTTGAGCGCAACGGTGGCCACGGTTGCGCGCAGCGTCCGAATGATGCAGTTCGTGACGACCAATGCCCGGATCCAGGTCTTTGCGCTGCGCCCGCGCCACGCAAAGCTGGAAAGCTTTGCCGACAATGCGCGCGCGCTGCTCGACCATTCGCTGGCGACCCTGGCCGATGTGCAGGCGATCACCGTCGAACTGTCGTCCCATCTGCGCAATCTGGCGCGGCGCCGGTTGCCGGGCCTGCGTGCCGAGGTGGCGGCGTTGCGGCCGGGATTCGAGGCGCTTTGCGGGGCGGTGGCAGGCTTTCGCGAGGACCGCCGGAACGAGAGCGCATTCGGACGGCCGCTGGCCGCGCTTCTGGACCGGCTTCAGGCCGCGTTCGACGGGGTGATCGTCAGCCTTCAGACCGGGGATCGGGCCAGCCAGCGGATCGACCATGCCGGGCAGATCCACGAACGGGCTGCGTCCGATCCCGATGCGGGCTGGTTGGTCGGTCTTGCCGATGCGCAGCTTGCCGGCGCCTTTGGCGATCTGCGCGACGAGACCGCGACGATCACCGCGACGCTGGCGGCCAGTGTCGGACGGTTCGACGAGATCGCGGGTAACGGCGGCACCGGATCTGTGGAGGGACGGCTGCGCGCCTTCGCGGATTTGCGCTCCGCAGTGGAGCGCGCGCGCCTTGCCGTCGAGGCCATTCGCAGCCGCCGCGAGGGGGTTCTTGCATCCGCCGAATCAGTGACGGGCAACATAGCCGATCTGAGGCGGGTGCTGGCGGATGTCTCCTCGCTGGCAGAGGATTTGCGGCTTGTGGGCACGAATGCGGTCCTGGCCTGCGCCGAACTTGGCGGCGAAGGTGCGGCTCTGCGGGAGATCGCTGGCCAGTTGCGTCTGCTGGCCTCGGATTCTGCGGCGCAGTTGCGCGAGATGCGGGATGCGCTGAGCGACAGCGACGCGCGGATCTCGGACCTGATCGGGGAGCTTCAGGGCAGGACCGCCCGGACCATTGCCGGGATCGAAGGCGCGGGCGCGGCGGTGGCCAGCGACCTGGACCGGGTCTGTCAGGCCGGACGCATCGTGACCGATGGAATCGCGGCCCTTGCCTCGTCGCTGCATGCCACGGTGCCCGAAACCTGCGAGGCGATGCAGGCGCAGGTGGCGTGCCTTGCCGATCTTGCCGCATCGCCCGGTGCGGCCGCGCTACCCTCTGCGGGTGCGGATCCCGACGCGGAGCTTGTCCCGTTCTGGCTGCTCTATTCCATGGAGTCCGAGCGCGAGATCCACCGCGATTTCTGCCGCGGGCTCGGGCTTGCCGAGCCCGGCGAGGTCGGCGCCGGTCCGCCCGAGGAGCTTGATATCTTCTTCTGACGGCGCGGCCGGTTCAGCGGTCCTCGACGTGGACGTAATCGCGCCGGGTCGGGCCGGTATAAAGCTGGCGGGGACGGCCGATCCGCGTGTTCGGGTCGGCGATCATCTCCTTCCACTGCGAGATCCAGCCCACCGTGCGGCTGACCGCGAGGATCTGGGCAGTCCTCTGGCCCAGGATCACCGCCCTGCACTGGTCCGGTCCCTGAAACAAACCGCCGCCAGCCTGATCCGATCGCCCACACCCTGTCCGCGGGCCGACCTCGCATGTCAGATCGTCGCCCCAGATATCCACCAAGGCACCACATCGCCGCCCGCGCACCCCCGCACACCCGCTGGAGGCGAAGGCCGCCACGATCAGCCGGATGCCAACCGCCAGGATGCTGCAGAACCGCGCCGACGCCAGGCCCAGGCGACAAAACCAGGGCGCTCATGAATAACGTGGGGTTAACCCATCATTAACCACGATTGCGGTATTAATGATGCGTTTTGGCATGAGGCCTCGGTCCCGTGCATACGGCTTTCCGGTCAGATGCCTGCTGACGCCGTACATGCACCTCGGGCGCAAATGCATCGAACATCCACAACCTGTCATGGAAACAGTTTCTCATGATGCGTTCGAAGCAGGATAACGATGCCCTTCTCCAGGGCAGATCGCGGAAGCGGGATGGTCAAATGTCGGCGGCGATTGGATCTCGTCGGAGCGGACGTCACCTGCGAGGCGACCGGTCGGTGGATGAGCTCCTCGCTCTGCACGCTGCGGGAGTCGGCTCATGGATATGGGACCTGCAGCATTGCGACCTGTGGCTGGATCCCGGTTTCCGGGCGCTATTGGGGCGGGATTCGTCCGTGGGAAAGGAGTTCTTTCTGCCGGAAATCTGCAAAGCGGAAGACCTGACGCTGAGTGATATCGCGATCAGCCGCATCCAGACGGGTCGCGCGGAGACGCTCGATATCGATCTTCGGCTGAAAACGGCTTCCGGCGCAACCCGGCACATCCGTATGGTTGGAGGAATAGCTGCCCGAAACGAAGAGTGCGTGCCGATCCGACTTACGGGAATCGCGCTGCCCATCCGGTCCGAACCGGAAGGCCGGGCGTTCTCGAGACGTGCCGAGGCCCTGTTGCGCCATGCCGGAATGCTGGCCGGTCTTGGATGCTGGGAGCTGGTTCCCGAGACGGGCGAAATGTACTGGTCCGATGAAACCTGTCGAATTCACGGTGTGCCTCCGGACTACCGCCCGACCCTTGAGGATGGGATTAAGTTCTATGCGCCTGACGTGCGGGACACTATCGCCCAGGCAGTCTCCGCCGGTCTCCAGACAGGAACCCCATGGGATCTCGAATTGCCACTCGATCGCGCTGACGGGGCGCGCATCTATGTCCGGGCGATCGGAGAGCCCGTCCGCGAAGCCGGGCGCACAGTGCGGATCCTCGGTGCATTTCAGGATATCACGGAACGAAAGGAGACAGAACGACGGCTTGAGGAGACTGCTGCGGAGGCCCGTGCGGCCCGAGATCGTCTTAACACGCTTGCCGACTCCGCCCCCGGGGCGCTCTTCGAACACCATGAAAACCTCGATGGAACGGTCACCCTTCCCTATTTCAGTGCCAAGCTGCCTGATCTCCTTGGCGTTGCCGGTCGCGATATACACGAGGATGGGGCCGCAGCCGCGCGCAACATCGTGCCAGAAGACATGGGCACCCTGGCCAAGGCCATGGATAGGTCCCGCCGGGACGGATCGCCGCTCCAGGTCACATATCGCCTGCAGCACCCTGAGAAGGGAGTGCGTTGGATGGCGCTCTACTCGATCCCGTCCCGGAACGAAGATTGTTCGGTGACATGGTCGGGGAACGTCTTCGACGTCACAGAAGCCACCGAGGTGGGGCTGAAGGCACAGCATGCATCGGAAGAGCTTTGCGTGACACTCGAGCGCCTTCGCACGGTGGTGGAGAACGTTCCGGGTGCAATCTTTGAGCATCGCGGCTCGGCGGGGGGCAAACTGGAGTATGCTTTCTTCAGCGGCAAGTTCGGGGATATCCTGGGCGTCGACGACGACGAGATCCGTCGCGATGGCTGGGCAGTCCTCCGAAACATCGCTCCAGCAGACAGAAGCCGGGTTCGTCGTGCAATCGAAGAGGCGGAGCGGAGTGCTTCACCGCGGCGGTTCCGCTACCGTGTGCACCATCCGAAGTATGGCCGACGCTGGATCGATTCCTGGGCAAATCCGGTGCGCAAGGCGGATGGATCGATATCCTGGTTTGGCAAGATTACCGATATTACCGACCAGATCGAGGCGGAGGAAATAGCCCGCAGATCCGCCGAGGAGACCAGGCGGACCCATGACCATTTGCGGGTGATTGCCAATGTCGCGCCTGTCGGCCTGTTCGAGGTGTCCCGGGACGATTCAGGCGGGGTGAGATTCCCTTATCTTTCGGAGCGGTTCCTGGAAATGACTGGCATTGAGGCAGGAGAGCTCGCGCGGGACCCGGATTGCATTCCAGGGCGTTTGCGCCGCGAGGATCGAGCCGCACTCGCAGCCTCCATCGATGGTCGGGCCGGGAGCGAGGGTGCCTGGAGGCACAGGGTCCGTTACGATCGACCAGGGACGGGCCATGTCTGGTTCGAGGTGGCAGCCGTGGCGCGGGCGGAAGCCAAGCGAAAGGTTGTCTGGGTCGGTGTCTGCATGGATGTCAGCGACACGGTTCGCCGCGAAGTCGAGATGACCGCGGCACGCGAAACCGCCGAAATGATGGAGGCGGAGAATCGCAGACTTGCCTTCCTCGATCCGCTCACCGGCCTGCCGAACCGCCGCGGCCATGACGAGCACCTTGCTGCGGCGATCCGGGCTCTTGGTACCTCGGAAACACTGACCGTGATCGAGATTGACATAGACCGCTTCAAGCCACTCAACGACGCCTTTGGGCACCGCGGTGGAGACCTGGTGCTTCAAGCCATCGCGGGCATCCTTAACTCCTCGGTGCGCGAGTCCGATTTTGCGGCTCGGATCGGTGGCGACGAGTTCTCACTGATCTTGGCGCCTGGAACAAGCGCGGAAGATGCACTTAGGATTGCAGAAAGGATCCAATCACGGTTGGCGACTCCGATCATGTTCGAAGGGCGGCAGATCAATGTCAGCGCGAGCCTCGGCATCGCCTCGATCGAAGCGACCGATCTCGATCGAGAGGACGTTTTGAGGTATGCCGATGCCGCGCTTTACCGGGCAAAATCCGAGGGACGGAATCGGATTGAGGTTTTCTCCGGCGCAACCATGCATACCCTTCGGGAATCGCATCGCCTCGAACTTGAGTTCGAAGAAGCGCTTCGTTTGGAATCTTTTGAACCTTGGTTCCAACCGCAGCTTTCGGCAGATAGAAGGCGGGTCGTCGGGCTGGAAGTTCTGGCCCGTTGGGATCATCCGGTAAGAGGCACCCTCACACCGGATGTCTTCCTCCCCCTCGCGGAGAAGCGCGGCGTTGTCTCGGAAATCGACCGGATCATGATGCGCAAGACCGCGCCCATCCTGGGGACGTGGAAGAGGGCTGGGGTAGACATCCCGAAGGTTGGGTTCAACGTGTGTTCCGCGCGAATGCACGATCCCGAGGTAGTCAGCTGCGCTCGAGAAATCGTCGCATCGGGAACGAGTGTGGCCTTCGAACTCCTGGAGTCGATCCTGGTGGAAGAGGAGAGTGATGTCTTTTCGCGGCACCTGCAGCTTCTCCGGGATGCGGGCGTGTCGATCGAGATCGACGATTTCGGTTCGAGTCACACTTCGATCGTCGGACTTCTGACAATTGCGCCCTCGGTCCTGAAGATCGACCGGCGAATCGTGGCCCCCATCGTGGAGGACCCGAGGTCGCGCGATGTTGTGCGAACCATTGTCGACCTCGCCCGAAGCCTCGGTATGGAAACGATAGCGGAAGGCGTGGAGACGATCCACCATGCGCGGATTCTTCAGGAGGTCGGTTGCAACGGCCTGCAGGGGTTCCTTTTTTCGAGGCCTCTTCCAGCCTGCGCCGTCCCGGACCTGCTGGAAAAGGTCATCAGCGGAAGCTAGAGTTGAAGAAAGTGGCGTTCGGGTGCGGAGAATGCGCGGTCTCTGTCGGCGGGCATCGCCCAATCCCAGAAAGGTCTGGGCCGAGATGAACGGTACCCTGTCCATGTGATCCGCCCCGACCCTGTCGAAGCGGCGGATGAGGGCTGCCGGGAACCGTAGCGAGGTGTTCAGGATATCCGCGACGCAGGCGTCTATGCCCACGTCGCGCGCCAGTTTAAGCGTCATGACCTCGGCGCGGGCGAGTAGGGTGCGTCGCGCGCTGTATCTTTGGTCCAGGAAGCAGCATCTGCATCAGGTGCTGTACCCTTGTCTGGTGTAGGGTAGTGGCGCAGCGCAGTTCAGGTAATTCAACCCCGCGTCACGATGCCGACGATCACCTCGCGATCTCCCCCGCCATGACCGCCAGACCATGGACCGCGAGGGTTGCCGTGAACCTCGGGCAGCCGAACTGCCGGATGACGTCGCGAACGCGCGCATCATATGCCGCCTGTCCGATCACGCGGCAGAGATCCGAGGCGTGAAACTCCCGATTGGCGATCGGTGCGGCGTTGATCTGCGCGAGCAGTTCCCGTTCCTGCCGCTCGAGGGCGCGCTGAGGCACGGGAGCTTCCTCTGGCCGGGGAGCCGTGCCTGGCGATGTGCGCCATCGGCGCATGAAGCCAAGCAGGAAACCTGCCGGAACCGCGACATTGCCCCTTGCGCGATTGAAGGCAAGGAACCGATCCCAGATCACCTGGGTGTCGACGTTCCAGCAGGGCAGCGTTCTCTTTGCAGCCTTGATCAGGTCGGCCCAGCAGGTCTGGAAAACGTTCGGACTTTCGTCGATGGTGATTCGTCCCGAGAAGATAGTTTTGTTGGTATCTTCTCTAGATAGTGATGTGTCGCCTCTGTCTGACACTGCATCGTGGGCTGGTTCGTCGTCATCGAAGGCCGCGAAGCGAAAAAGCCAAGGGGCAAACTTGCCGTTGGGCTTGCGGCGCTCAAGCTTCAGGTCGGACACTTCGAGTTCGCTCAGCAGGACGCTCAGATACTGCCGCGAGACACCCATCTTCTCCGCCAGTGCTGAGAGGGTGAAGGCGGCCGTGCCGCGGGGCAATCCGTTATAGCCGTCCTTCCACGCGATGGCATCAAGGATCAGCGTGGCGAGCTTGTGGGCAGAGACGGAAAGATCGGTTTGCGTGATCCGTCGCAGGATCAGGCCGGTGGTCGGTTCCATGCTTGGGCCTCCGGGGGGCACCAACGCAATTCCGTGAGCAAACACCATTCATGCCAGCAAAACAACTTTGCTGGTTGCGGCGGCTTGGACTATGCGCTAGAGGAAGCTTGTTTATGGGTTTCTCTGGCGCGGCGTCAGGCTTCACGGTCTGGCGTCGTGTCCCTTTTCTCTTTGTATGCACAGCCTCCCGTGCAGGGTTGCAAGGCGGCGAACCCGATGAACGCGGGTCCCCGCGGGTTCAGTAGCGGACCTCTTCGAAACCGTAGCTGCCCGCATGATCGCGCCAGTCGACGAAGACCGAGCGGTAGACCATCCTGTCGCAATGCTTCGGGCGGGGCAGGGCGGACGCCGACGGAACGGCCGTCACGCTCGACCTGGCCCAGCGATAATCACCCTGTTCCCCGTAGGAGCCGAGCCGGGTCGAGTCCGAGCGGATGCAACGACCGTCACCGTCTTCTCTCTGATGGAACTGGATATGGAAGACGCGGATGCTGCGCACGAAGTCGAAGGCATCGCCGGAAATGTCGATATCGGCCTGTTCGGAGGCTTGGACCGGCAGGACGGGCAAGGAAGCGGTCGGCATGGCGATCGAGGATCCGGTCCGGAAGGTGATGTCGTGGAGCCGCTCCAGCGGGAGCGCCCGGGCCGGGGCTGCAAACGAAGCGCCCATGGGGCAGCGCCAGATCTGCAGGGGAGGCTCCACCGGCCACGGCGTGATCCGCCGGATGAAGACAGCGCGCGCATGGGCACAAGGAGCCGATGTCGGCCACCCTCCGGCCAGACAGAGCAGGATCGCACAATCGACCTGATAGCTCTGGGCGGGTGCGGCTGCTGGCATGTTGACCACGAGCGCAACCGCGATGGCTGCGAGTGGCCTGATCAATGGCGTCATGTGTCGACTCCCTACAAAATAGCATAGCCGATACAATACACCATTACCGACTTCAATCGGATTTCATCGCAACAGGATCACCAACGGACCGGGTGCCTCGACCAGAGCAGACCAGGCGCCCGCACGGCGCCGCTCGAGTCCCCAGGCCCCGGCCGATTTCCCCGCCGGGCGCGAGGGGGCGATCTGGTCACCAGACCGGGAACGCGTTGTCATGGTGGACCAGTTCGGGGGTTTGCGTCCCGGCCGGTTTCGGGAGGCACTCCACTCTGTCATCCGCCGGGACACATTCCCGCCTTCCCGCCTCAGGCGCGCTCACTGCTGCGCGCGCTGGGACCGCCCATAGGCCTCGCTGACCTCGCGCGCCTCGGTGATGGCCCGCGCGCGTTCGTCATCGAGGCAACGGAAATAGGCCTGAACGTCGGCGAAATAGCCCTCGAAATCCGCCCTGAGCAGGTCGGCATAGGCGCGCATGTCCCCGGGCGATTGGGGGAGATACGGAGGGTCGGGGGCCGGGCAGGGGGAGGCCATCGCACCTTGCGTGCAGGTCGGGCCGAGCAGCAGCGCGACGACGGCGCTGCACACGCATGACATGTGCAGGGCAAACCTCCTTTTGCGCCTTTAATGTTGTTATGTCGTGCGGTAGGGACGTTATCAGGGCAAGGCGATCTTCGTCAATACGGTTTTATTGTCTTGCCAATGTTCATGTTGTTTTGTATCGCCCGTGGTGTTGCGACCCCGCGGGACCGATGCTGCACCCCAGCCAGGAAAGGACCCGAAGCGGGAGCCATGATAGAAGAAGCACCGAATGTGGTTACAGAAGACGGATTGCGCAGCCTCCTGGCCGACGGATACCTCCTCGAGGTCGTCTGCAAGGAAGGGGCCGAGAAGCGCCACAACAGCTGGTACGGCACCTGGGTTGCGCGGGCCGTCGCGGAAGACGGACGCGCGGACAAGATGCTCGTCACCAGCCGCAGCATTCTCAAGGTGCGGGAGTTCAAGACCATCGTCGGTCTTGTCAGCTTCCTTGCCGAGATGGGCTGCACAAGCGCCAGCATCCCGCTCCTCGAGGGCGGACGCGAGCGTCACGCCGCCCCCGGCCGCGTTGCCCCGCCGCGCACCGGCCCGGTTCTGGTCAAGGACAGCTGACCGCGCGATCGCGCTCGTCATTGCCCTGGGTACAGGCGTCTGTTCCGCGCCGCCGGCCCTGGCTGACGTGTTCGTTTTCTCGGTTGGCCCGGATGGTCGGCTGATTTCCGTCAGCGAGGACAGGAGCCTCCCGCGCGCGTTTGACGGTGCGGCCGAGGCGCAAGCGGATCGCCTCTTTCTCTTTGCAGAACCAAACGCACATGCCGATGACCGCCCGCCAGGCCGGGTTGCTGCGGCTGTCGCCCCGCGCACCGTCCGCGCCGCCCCCGAGATCCTGCACGCGATCGAGACCACGGCGCTGCGCTATGGCGGCCATGTGGGGCTTCGCCGTGCCGGTCTGTCGGTCACCGATTGGGCATTGTTCTACCGCGCCAATATCGAGGTCGAGAGCGCCTATGACCCGCGCGCACTCAGCCATGCGGGGGCCATCGGGCTCGGCCAGCTGATGCCCGGTACCGCGCGCGATCTGGGCGTCGATCCGCATGACGTCGCACAGAACCTCGATGGTTCTGCGCGCTACCTGCTGATGATGCTCGAGCGGTTCGGCGATCCGGCGCTCGCGCTTGCCGCCTACAATGCCGGGCCCGATGCGGTCGCCCGCCATGGCGCCATTCCCCCCTTTCGAGAAACCCAAGGGCATGTCGCCCGCGTGACAGCCGTGTTCCAGCGGCTCAGAGGAGAACTGTCGTGACGTCACGGACCATTCACAGCCTGCTCCGCACACGGGCCTTCACCGCGCTTGGCGCGACGGCCCTCATCGCGCTGGCGGGCCCCGCGCTTGCACAGAGTATCGACCTCTCGCCGGTCCAGACCCTGCTGCAGGGCATCGTCGATGCGATCACCGGGCCCCTGGGCATCGTGATCGGCACGCTGGCGCTGATCGGGGTGTTCCTGTCCTGGCTCTTCGGCATCCTCGATTTCCGGCAGGCGCTCTGGGTGGTGGTCGCGATTGCGGGCATCGCCGCAGCGCCCACCATCGTCGCCGCCATCTGGTCGACCTGAGCTTCCGACCCCGAGTCCCGCCATGGCTGAGCAGTCCCGCGTTTTCATCGGCCTTCTGAGGCCACCCAAGCTGATGGGCCTTCCGATCATGTATGCCATGGTCTGGCTCTTCGGCTCCGCGCTTCTGTTCCTCTGGGTGCAGAGCTGGGTGGTGGCCGTGGTCGCGGGGCTGGCCTGGCCTGCGCTGTGGAAGGCGGCGGATTGGGACCCGAACTTCCTCGATGTGCTGGTGATCACCTTGCAGGAAACGCCGCCGACGTCGAACCGAAGGATCCACGGGGGTGACAGCTATGCCCCGTGATGGAGTGGCCGATCCGGACGCAGACGCCTTCGATCCGCTGACCGCGCTGCCCGCCTGGGTCAAGGGCGAGAAGCGGCTCTCGGCAATGCTGCCTTATGTCAGCCTCGTCACCGACTGCACGATCCGGACGCGCGGCAACGAGCTGATGCAATGCATCCGGCTCGAGGGGGTGAACAGCACGACGAGCGAGGACGCCCATCTCGACCGGATCGGCGGGCTGCTTGCAGGCATCCTCGCGCAGGTTGGAACCCCGTTCTCCTTCTACCTGCACAAGGTCTCGAAAGCCGTCGATGTCACCCTGCCGCCGATCCCGGGCGACGGCTTTGCCGCTGCCGTCGATCAGCGCTGGCAGGCCCATCTCGGCCGGTCGGGTCTGCGGGACAAGACGCTCACGCTTTCGGTCCTGAAGCGTCCCGACAGCGTCAGCCGTCTGCCCTTCGGCCTCGCGGCCCCGCGGGCGCGGCTTGCGGCAGACACCACCCGGCGCCTGCGCCAGCTCGACGAGGTCGTGGGCTTTCTGCTCTCCTCCTTCGACGCGTTGAACCCGCGCCTTCTCGCGGCCAGCACCGGCGAGCTCCTGGGCTTTCTGGGCGCGCTGAACACCGGCGAGGAGCACCCGCTCTTCCCTAGGTCACGCTTGGGCGTGATCGCCGAGGATGTGGCCAATACCCGCGTCACCTTCCGCGGCACGACGATCGCGCTTTCCGATGGCGCCGTGGGCGACAAGTTCGGCACGATCTTCGCGGTCAAGACCTACCCCGCCAGGACCGACAGCCTGATGCTCGACGAGCTGAACCTGCCCGTCGATATGGTGGTCACCCACTCCTTCGTGCCGATCAACGCCAACATCATGGCGGGCCGGATCAAGCGGCAGCTGCGCCTGATGCAGGCGGCCGATGACGGGGCGGTCAGCCTCGCGCAGGAACTGGAACTGGCCCAGGACGACCTGGAATCAAAACGCCTGATCTTCGGCGAGCACCACATGACGGTTGCCGTCTACGCGCGCACCCAGGCCGCTCTCGACGACATCGCGGCCGAGATCCGCAACATCTCGGCCACCTCCGGCATCAACCTGATCTCGGAAGCCTTCGGGGCGCGGGCGCATTTCATGGCGCAGCATCCCGGGAACACGGGCGCGCGCAGCCGCAAGGCCGCGATCACGAACCACAATTTCGCCGATCTCGCCACCTTCCACCGCACGCCGCTCGGCAAGGCCGGACGGGAAGTCCCCTGGGGCATGCCGATCGCGCTCTTTCCGACCCCGGACCGCAGCGGCTTTCGCTTCAACTTCCATGAACAGGGCGCACCCGACCGCGAGCCTACGGGCGGGCATACCCTGATCCTCGGCCGCCCCGGCTCGGGCAAATCCGTTCTGGCGGGTTTTCTGATGACCATGGCGCGGCGTGCGGGCACGCGGACCTTCGTCTTCGACTATCGCGCGGGCATGGAAATGGTAGTCCGCGCGCTCGGCGGCAGCTATTCGACCGTACGGGCCGGTCGACCCACGGGGCTCAATCCGCTGCAGACCGAGATCGACCTACGTGGCCAGGCCTGGCTTGCGGACTGGCTCGCAAGCCTGCTCGAGCGCCGCGACCGGCCGCTCACGCCGGTGCAGACCAACCGGTTGCAGGAGGTCGTGCGCCAGAACGCAAGCGCGCGGAACGCGGGCCTCCGGAACTGGTCGGACTTCACCTCGCTCCTGGTCTCGACCGATGACGGGGGCGATCTGTTCGAGCGCATGCAGGAATGGACCGCAGGCGGCCGCTACGGCTGGATCTTCGGCGCCAATGCCGAGGACACGTTCAAGCTCGGGGGCAGCCTCGACGGCGACATTGCCGGGTTCGACCTGACCGGCATCCTCGATTCCGAAAGCGAACGGGAACGCATGGCAGTGCTTTCCTACCTCTTCCGGCGCATCGAGCGGGTGATCGAGGATCGCAGGCCCACGATCATCGTGATCGACGAGGCCTGGAAGGCGCTCGACAACACGTATTTCGCGGAGCGGCTCAGCAACTGGCTGGTGACCGCCCGCAAGCAGAACGCCGTCGTCGTGATGATGACGCAATATGCCAGCCAGCTCGAGAGAACCCGCACCGGCAAGACCATCGTGGAAGCCGTGCCGACCCAGGTGCTCCTGCCCAATATCCGCGCCTCGGCCGCCGATTACGCGATGCTCGGCCTCGGCGACAAGGAACTCGATGTGCTTCTGGGCGTCGGCTCCGCCTCGCGGCTGGCGCTCGTGCGCGACGATCGCGGCGCCGTGGTGATCGATGCCGATCTCGGCGCCCTCGGCCCCCTCGTGACCATCCTTGGCGGCATGGAGAAGGGCGAGGCCCTTGTCGGCGCCGATTATCGCGACCGCCCCGATTTCTGGAGAGTGACATGACCCGTCCCATTGCCCGCAGCCTTGCGCTGATCGGCCTGATCTCGAGCCTCTCGGCCTGCGCCCAGCATCACCCTGCCAAAGCGAACTGCTTCACCTTCCGCGAGGCGCCGGCAGGCGTGGCGTCCAAGCCCTCGATCGCCGGCACGGGCGGCGAGGTCACGCGGCGCGCGTCGGCCTGCGACTTCGTGATGCCGGGGACGGGCGGCTGATCCGATGACCGCCACCTGCTTCCATGGCGCGGCGCGGTCCGCGCTCCTTGCGAGCGCACTCGCCAGCTCGTTCGGGGGATGGTGCGGCGCCCCGGCCTCCGCCCAGGGGGTGCCGACCTTCGACATGCGCCTCTTCGCGGGGCGGCAGGCGATCGTCGAGCAGCGCGAACAGGATCTCGCACTTCAGCAGGACCGCCTCGCCCGTGTGCAGGAACTGGCCGAGATCGAGCGCCAGCAGCTCGCGGCGCTGAACGCGATCATGGATGCCATGACGCTGCGCGCCGGTGACGTCGCGGGCAGCGTGGCCGGGCTCGAGTCCGGGCAGGGGGAAGCGGCAGGTATCAGCACCGCCGCCGCCAGCCTCTATGCGCCCGAGGATCCCAACCCGGCCTCCGCGCGAATTTTCGGCGATGCACGGGAAGGGGTGGAGGAGCTGATCATCCGCGCCGCGCGCCATACCCACGGCCTGCCCGGCGTGGGCCGCGCCGGGCTCACGCTCGTGCAATGGCGCTGCCTGTTGCAGGCCCTGATCTGGCAGGAAAGCCGATTCCAGATCGGCGCCCGCTCGCCCGCGGGCGCCTTCGGCCTGACCCAGATCATGCCCGACACCGCGGGCGATCTCGGGATCTACCCCGCCTATTACGACGACCCCTGGCTGCAGGTCACGGGCGGCGCACGCTACCTCGCGCAGATGCTGGGCATGTTCGATGGCAACATCATCCACGCGCTCGCGGCCTATAACGCGGGCCCGGGCCGGGTGCAGCAATATGGCGGCGTCCCCCCCTTCGCGGAGACCCAAGCCTATGTCGTGGTGACCCCCCAGCAATACAACCGCTACCTTGCGGCCGTGGGCGGGATCGATGCCCTCGGCACCGTCGACCCGGTCCTGCTGGCCAACGCGAGCTTCAGCCTCTCGGCCCATGGCGCGGGCGTCTATGGCGATTATTCGCTGGTCTCGGTCCAGGCGGCCGCGCTGCGCGTCCAGGACATCATTGCCCGCATCGGCGAGACCAGGGACCTGAACGAGGCTATCGCGCTCAACACCTATGCCCGGGCCGAGCTCGCCCGGCTGGTCGCGATCCGCACCCGCATCAAGGCCGTCCATACCCAGCCGCTCAGCGAGGAACAGCTCGCCATGGCCGCGGTCCAGGTCGCCGAGCGGCAGTTCATGAATTTCACCCTGGAGACGTTGCGATGATCCCGCGCCTGACCCGTTCCCTCGCCACCGGCGCCGTGGCCCTCGCGGTGAGCACCGCCCTCGCGGGCCCTGTCACCGCGCAGGGCGTGCCCACGGTCGACACCCAGAACATCGCCCAGGAAATCCGCCAGCTTCAGCAGATGCTGCAGGATTTCGGGATCCAGACCGATCTTCTGGACAATGCCCTCGAACAGCTCGACGTGGTCCAGAACCAACTCGATCAGCTGCAACAGATGCATGCCTCGCTCACCGGACCGCGCAGCATCCTCGGCATGGTCATGGGCGACGGTCTCGACGGGCTCCTCGAGGCCAAGTTCCGCGATCTGCCAGGCCTCATCCGAGGCATCCAGGCGGGCGACTGGAGCAACCTTCTCGGCGTCACGGCAGGCCCCATGCGCACCCAGATGGAACAGGCGCTGGCGCGCGCCGGCTTTGACGAGAACTCGCTGCGCGAGATCGCGACCAGCGGCAAACCCGGGGCCGAGGGCGTGGCCACGCGCGCCACCACCGGCGCGGTCATGTCGGCCGCGGCCCAGAACAGCCATGCCGAGGCCGCCCAGTCGCTCGAACGGGTCGAGCGGCTGGTCGCGAAGATTCCCGAGATGGAGGATCTGAAGGCCGCGATGGACCACAACACCCGGGTCACCGCCGAACTGGCCATCGCCATGACGCGGATGTGGGAGCTCGAGGCAATCCAGACCCTCGGCGCCGGCAATGCCGGGGTGGTCGATGCCGCCACCATCGCCGAGGAACGCCGCTACATGGACTTCACCCTGCCGAGCTTGCGGCCATGACCGGGGGGCCTGACATGACCACTGGCCTGAGCACCCGCGAACTCGTGGAAGAGGAGCTGATCCACGGCGCGCTGCGCCGCGAGCGGCTCTGGCAGATGATCGGGATCGGCGGCGCGGGGTTCGGCGTGATCGGCTGTCTTGCCGCCGCCGCCGTCGCCCTGATGATCGAGACCCCGCCGCCCGTGGTCGTGCCCTATGACCCGGAAACCGGCATGGCGCTCCCGAATGCTACGGTCGCGGCCGTCTCGCTCGCCGAGCGGCCCGCGATCATCGAGGCGCAGATCTACCGCTATATCCTCGACCGCGAGAGCTACAACCAGCTCGATAACGACATGCGCGTGCGCCGGGTCCTGGCCCAATCGACCGGGGCAGCCGAGGCCAGCATGCGCGCGATGTGGACCTCGGGGCAGGAGAGCTATCCGCCAACGCGCTATGGACCATCCTCCGAGATGGCCGTCGAGATCGCCTCGATCACGCTGATCGGCGAGAACCGCGCCCAGGTAAGGCTGAGGAAACGGCTCTCCGGTCCCCAGGGGGCGCAGGCGGGGATGTTCACCGCCACGCTCATGTTTGCCTTTCGTCCCGAACGGACCCGCTCGATCGACGATGTCTGGCAGAACCCCTTCGGCTTCACCGTCACCCAATATGCCATCCGATCGGACCGTTCCGAATGACCCGCACCCCCGGAAAGCCTGCCCTTGTTCCTGCCGCCACCCTTGCCTGCGCGCTGGCGCTTCTTGCGTCGTCGGCCCTCGCCGAAATCACCCCACGCCCCGGCCCGCATGACAATCGCGTGCGCATCGCAAGCTGGACCGACGGGCAGGTCTACCGCATCGTCACCACCCTCACCCGCGTGACATCGGTCGAGTTCGGCGAGGGCGAGACCATCCGCTCGATCATCGCGGGCGACACCGTGGGCTTCCAGTTCGATGGCGTCCCCGGTGGGCGCGCCTTCGCAATCAAGCCGATGGCCGCCGGCGTGGCGACCAACATCACGGTCTATACGAACCGCCGCTCCTATTACTTCCACGTGATCGAGGCGCGCGAGACCCCGCATTACGTCGTGCAGTTCCGCTATCCCGAGGCCAGGGTCCAGCCCGCGCGCGCGGTCGCGGCGCGAGCGCCGAACGCGACCTATGCCGTGAGCAGCCGCCTGGAGTTCACGCCTACGGCGATCTGGGATGACGGCACCTTCACCTATTTTCGCTTCGCGCGGAACACGCCGGTGCCCGCGATCTTCCGCTACACGAACGGGGCCGAGCGCGCGGTGAACAGCACTGCACAAGGCGACGGGGTCATCCGCGTGTCGGGCGTGAACCGACAATGGGTGCTGCGCCTCGGCGAGGACGTGGTGTGCGTCCAGGACATCGGGCAAGCCGCGTCATGAAGGAGGCAACCGAAGACCTCGCCGCGCGGCTCGCGGCCCTGGAGGGGACAAATGGCAAGCGCATGGACCGTCGGCGGGCCTCCCCGATCACGGCCTTTCTCGGCGTGGCCGGGATTGCGGCCCTCGGCGGCGTGCTCTGGCTTGCGCTGCAGCCCAAGCCCGAGGGGCTTCTGGCAACGGCCGCCCCGGACGAGTTCCAGACGCTCGGCACAGGCTTCGGCGATATCGCACCCCTGCGGTTGCCGGAGCCCGAACCGTTGTCCGCGCCGGAAGACGCCGGGCCCTCGGCCGCCGAACTGGCCCTGATGGAGAGCCTTGCCACGCTCAGGGCGGAACTCGAGGAACTGCGCGCGCGCCCGGCGGAGGTGCCCGATAGCCGGGCCGAATCGGCAATTGCCGAACTGACCGCCCAGATCGCGGCCCTGCAGGCGGCCTCGCACGAGGCGCAGCGCTCGCTGGAACGGCAATTGACCGAGCGCGACCGCCAGCTTGACCAGATGCGGATGGATCTCGAACTCGCGCGCCTCAATCCGCCGGAGCCCGTTCGCATGGGACCGACCGAGGAGGAACTGCGCCTAGCGGAACTCGAGCGGCGCCGCCTGGCCGAAGCCGAGGCCCGGGCGGCGCGCGTGGCCTCGCCGCTGATTGCCTGGTCCGGGGCCGCCGGCGGGCGCGCCGATGCGCAGGAGCAGGCGCGCCTGAGTGCCGACGAGGCCTTCGTGCGCACAGGCGCAAGGCCGGCCCCGACCACGCGGGCCGAGGTGATCGTGAACCCGTCGCATACCGTCGTGCAGGGCACGATGATCCAGGCGGTGACCGAAACCGCGCTCGACAGCACGCTGCCCGGCGCAATCCGGGCCATCGTCTCGGAGGACGTCCACTCCTTCGATGGCAGCCGCGTCCTGATCCCGCGCGGCGCGCGCCTGATCGGGCGCTACCGCTCGGATGTCGCGCTGGCGCAGGCGCGGGTCATGGTGGCCTGGGATCGCATCATCCTGCCCGACAACCAGACGGTCGAGATCAGCGCCTTTGGCGGCGACGCGCTCGGCCGGACCGGCACCACCGGTTTTGTCGACACGCGCTTTTCCCAGCGGTTCGGCTCGGCCGCGCTGATCTCGCTGATCGGCGCGGTGCCGACCCTGGCCGCGGGTAAGATCGAGGATGGCGCGATTGCCGGGGCCGCGCGCGAGGTCTCGGGCGATCTGCGCGATGCCGCCCAGGGTACCCTGCGGGACTATCTCGCGATCCGTCCGGTGATTCATGTCGATCAGGGCAGCCGGATCACCGTCATGGTCGATCGCGACCTGGAGATACTCTGACATGGCGGCAAGCTATCTCGAGGCCTCGCTCGACCGGCTGGGCGCCGCGGTCCGGCGGGACGACACGATCGAGATCTGCATCAATCCCGACGGACGGGCTTGGGGCGAGTTCCAGGGCGACCATTTCATGCGGGGGCTCGGCACCCCGCTCAGCCAGACCGAGATCAGGGACCTCGGCAACCAGATCGCCTCGGCCGCCTCGACCACGCTCGGCGCCCGGAAGCCCATCGTCTCGGTCTCCATCCTCTATCGCGACCGCCCGATCCGGGCACAGGTGATCCAGCCCCCGGCTGTCGAGGGCGGGTTCTCGATCTCGTTGCGGTTCTTCTCCTCGTTGCCGCTGGAGGCGATCCGGCTCGGCTTCCTTTACGGCAGCGAACGCAGCCTCGAAGGCCTGCGCCGGGAACGGAACGCCGCACTGCGCGACGTGGTGGCCTCGGGAGACATTGATGCCGCCTTGCGGTTTTGCGTCGAGAACAAGCTCAACATGATCGTCTCTGGTGGAACTTCGACCGGCAAGACGGTCGCAGCCCGCAAGATCCTCTCGCTGATCCCACCCGAGGAACGGATCATCACCATCGAAGAGGCGGCCGAGCTGCGCCCTGAGCAGCCGAACGCCGTGACGCTGATCGCCGACCGGGACTCGGAAATCCGCAGCGCCGACATGCTGCTGGCCTCGACGCTGCGCATGCGCCCCGACCGGATCGTGCTGGGCGAGGTCCGCGGGCGCGAGGCGATGACCTTCCTCGAGGCGATCAACACCGGCCATGGCGGCTCGCTGACCACGCTGCATGCCGAGACCCCGCAACTCGCCGTCCGCCGCCTCGCCATCGCCGCCCTGAAAGCGCAAGTGCCGATGACCTATGCCGACGTGGTCGACTACATCGAGGGCTCCATCGACGTGATCATCCAGGCCGGTCGCCATGACGGCGCGCGCGGCATCACCGAGTTCTTCCTGCCGGGGCAGGCAGGAGAGCCAGACCAGACCACTGCCGGATCCGGGGAGGCCAAACGCCCCGAGGTCGCGGCGGAATGAACCGAAAGGAGAGCCCCATGCGCAAGATCGCCTTCGCCGCAGCCGTCGTCATGATGGCCGCACCCCTCGCAGCCCAGACCCCGCCTCAGGTGACGAGCGATCTCACCGTCACCCTGTCGCCGCAGCAGTACCGGATCTGCAACGACCGGCCTGCACGGCCGTCCTGGATGGACGAGGTCCATCCGCGCGAGACTTACAGGGTCATTGCGCTGATGGAGCTATACGAAATCCGGGCTTGGGAGGTGATCGCAGGCACCGGCGACTGTGGGTGCGCCGTCCGGTTCCCCGCTTGGGATAGCGTCGAAGGCGAATACCGCGACGACTATGCCAGTCTCACCCAAGCTGAACACTCAGCAATGCGCCGCGAGTGGATTGATCTGCGCAAACAACTTGAGCCGAAAGTTCGCGAAATCTGTGAAGCTCAGGGGATTTGGTAATGGGGGTGGTCGGCTGGATGGTCGCAACCGCCGACGGCTTTCTCGTCGATGCTGCGGAGTCCCAGTTCGGGGCCGTGGCAAGCAATACCGGCACGATCATCCTGCTGATGGTCACGCTCTCGTTGATCGGCGTCTGCATCAACATGGCCTTCCAGTTCCGCAGCATGGATGGGGCCAGCTTCTTCTGGTACCTCGTCAAGCTGACCCTGATAGGGCTCTTCGCCTTTAACTGGACCAATTTCAACGCCGTCGCGAATGCCATCATTGGTGGCCTCGACTATGTCGCAGGCGCGCTGATCTCCTCTGTGGGAGCGGGCGGAGCAGGGGCAACACACTTCGCGGGCGAATTCGACATCCTGATCGAGAAGTTCAGCCAGTACCTGAACGCCATTGGCAGCAACCTGAACTGGATGACCGGCGCGATCCTCGGCGGCATTGGTCTGATCCTCCTGAGCCTGCTCGGCTTCATGACCGGCATCGTCCTCATCTTCGCCAAGATGATGCTGACCCTGATGCTGGGCCTCGCCCCAATCATGATCGCGCTGTCGCTCTTCGATGCGACCAGGGATTTCTTCCACAGGTGGGTCTCGACGACGATCAGCTACGCCTTCTACCCCATCGTCATCGCCGCCATGTTCTCGACCGTCATCGGCATGGCGAATTCGCTTCTCGCGCAACTCGGCGACCCCAACTCCGCGACCAACATCGGCTCGCTGGTCCCGTTCTTCGTAGTGGTGTTCCTGGCCAAGGGCTTCGTCGCTGCAACGCCCCTGATCGTGCGGGGGATTTCAGGGAACCTGATGGTCGTGGCGGCACCGGCCATCGCCAACGGGTCGGCAGGTGTGATGGGTGGCCTGTTGAACACATCGGGTGTTCAGAACCGAGCCCGGATCGGAGCCTTGACGACGGGCGAGGCGATCGGGCGCGGGGCATTGCAGGCGCCGGCGGCGGTGCGGACCGCTGCAGCGACGGCCAGCGCGCAGGTGGTCCGGATGGCCGAACGGGCGAAGCGGTTGGGGCGATGACGGCACTCTCGCAGGCAGACTTAAAAGTCCGCCGCCCAGGGAGCCAATGGACCATGCGCGGAAGCTGCCTAACGCCGCTGAAGCAACACACCCGCAGAGTTCGACGAATGTGGTCGATCACATGAGGTGCAGGCCAACCGGCGCAAACTGGGGGTGCCGCCGCGCAGGTTGAAGGGCGAGGTCCGGCCCGGAGCGGACATCCTGCGGATCCTATAACCGCTGCGGTGCGGCAGCGATTGCCGCCATTCGTGGGCGGCGCGGCGACGCCTTGGTCCGCACTCACCGTTGATGCTCTTCATCGCGGAGCATGATAGGCGCGGCGCTTTGGTGGGGATTTGCGAGGTCCTGCCGGCCTGTGTCGGTGAGTCTCCTTGCTGTTGTGGGGTTCGGCCGCCCAGTCGATGGACGAAAGATCCAAGTTTGTTACATCGTCCTCTTCGACGACTTTCCCGCCGAACAACCGTGCGACAGCTTCCAGGTGGGTTGGGCTGTGCAGGTTCTCCCGGACCGGCTCCGGGCGACGGTCTCCGCCGCGAAACGCGAGTTTTCGACCGCCGAGGTGCACAGCAGGCTTGGCGCCGATCCGGGCGTTCTCGAGGTCGTGCCGGTCGGTCATGTCCCAAGATAGCGTCAGGCCCTCACGTGCGAGCAACTCCTTGATCGATTTCGAGACGGCGTTCTTCAGCTTGCGATCGTAGGACATCAGCCCGCGGGTTCGATTGACCAACGTGGTTAGATCCAGGGCGAAGCTGTCGTCATGCAGGAGGTTGAAATGGGACAGGTCGTTGCGGATGTCGCGCAGGCAGGTGTCGCCCCTCTCGTCGGCTTCCAGCAGCCTGATACCAGAACAGTCCATTCCAAACAGCCGCTCCAGATCCTTGCGCAGCTCTTCGGCAAGGTCTTTGGAATGCGGGATCTGCTCGCGAAGCGCGGCAAGAACTCGGCCGTTGGCGAGGAGTGCGAGCCGACTTTTCGGCTCGTCGATGGGCCCGCTGAAGACTTCGTCGGGTCGCGCGCCTTTCTCATCCAGCAGGCCCAGCATCGCGAAATAGAGATCGCGCTCGAACATGCCGGAAAAATCGACCAGTCGGCCGAGGACGGTCATCAGCAGCCGGTGGACTTGCACCTGGTCAGTGAGGGTGACGCGTGAGGCGAGACGCCGGTGACGGGCGATGCCACAGAGCGCGGTCACGTAGTCCTCCAGGTGTTTTGGGTCGACCGTTTTCCGCTTCTCCTTCGCCTTCACCCAGCGCTCGTGCGCTTCTTCTTTCCTGGCTTGCAGCGCTGCAACGTTGTCCGGTCGCTCTTCGATCTCCAGACGCAGGTAGTCACCCACTTCCTTGTCCGTGATCCTGGTATCCTCGGCGAAGGACGCAACCAGGCCGTGATGGCCGAACCGCATGATCTCGCGAAGGCCGCGCTTTGGAACCCGGCGGTCGAGACGCTCGTCGGCCTCGGCCGGGAAGATGCGCGCGAATCCGGGCCGACTGGCGAAAAGTGCGGCGAAGGGTTCGCAGCCGGTCAGCGCATCGCCGCCCTCGAACTTCGCATCGTGCATGTCGAGATGCTGGATGAGCGTGTGGACCAGACGCTTCAGATCTTCTTCGTCGGCGGTCCTTTCAGCTTTTGATGGATCATCGGTGACATTGGCGTTCAATAGGTCGTCGGCGAGCCGCGAGGTGACGGTCCATTTCGCCAGCTGGTGCAGCAGCCGGCCGGCCTCGCCCACGGGCACGAGATGCAGCAACAGGTAGAGCGCGGCCTGCCAGTCCTCCGGCCTCACCGGTTCCGCCGCGCTCCCGATCTCCTGCAATGTGCATTTGGGTGCGGCAGGCAAGGGCGTTTCCGGCTTGAGGTCGCATATGAAGGTCAGCGGCCGCCCGTTGGCCTGTGGGTTTCTCAGCCAGGCATCGAAGGCGAGGGCGACCACGTCGCACAGCAGGTCATCGATATAGCCGGCCTGTTCCTTCGCGGCCTCGCCGTCATGGCCGTAGCCGCGCTGGACCCGCATCTCGCTGGCGGTTGCGGAGGAGAGATCGAAAAAGAAGTCCCCGATCCCTCGTTCCCCGGAGAGCCTCGGAAGGCTTTCGGCCTTGGCCGCGATGACCGACCTCTTATCGTCCTCTCCCCTTTTCGCGTTCATGTCTTTCGCGGCGCGCGTGGTTCTTTCGATCGCCCGGTCGATCCAAGCGTTGACCTCTTCAGGCGCGCGGGCGATCAGCCAAGACCGGAACGGCCGTTCGTAAAGCGCCTTCAGGATTGTATAGCGGCACCGCCGCGCCGGGTCTTCCAACTGTCTGCGGTTTGCCGTGGGTGGAAGGACCAGAGCCTCCTTGCCCTTCCATGTGTTCTCGGCACGGCCCAGCACCCGGCGGAAGCGTGGGATCGGCAAGGACTCCTTTGGCGGTGCCTCGTCGAGCAGCGTCAGAATCGAGGCGTTCTGGTCCTCTTCGAAGTAGTGTGCGGCATGGGCCCCGGTCAGGGCTGCACGAAGCCGCCCGGCGCGGGCTGTCGCGTCCTCGCGCCAGAGCGCATGCGCCGCGGCCAGAATGGACGGGACCATCACCTCTTCCGACCCCAGTTTCTTCAGCGCTGCCAGGAATCCGCCGCGGCCGGTGAAGTGGAAGCTGCTGTTCCGCAATGCGAGCCCCGCGCGGATCACCGAGGCGAGCAGGGCTTTCCGGCCGTCATCGTCCGATGGGAAGAGGGCGGCGCGCGCTCCGAACAGCAGTCGGACCTTTTTGTCGTGCCAGGCGGGATCGAAATTCGCCCTTCCGATTGCTTGATCCACCTTGTTCGCGCTGCCCAAAACATCCCCGAGGTCATTATTCATTGAGGCCCAATCCCGCAGGGTCAGCGATGCCATGGCAATGGTGTGGCGCCACACCCGGACGAACGCCTCTGATCGCTTGATCGCCGACTGGCCGTCGCTGGTGAGATAACGGCTGGCGGACAGGTCGTCGGGCCAATGTGTCAGCACATAAGCCAGGCGATCAGCGTCCGGCACGTCCGGTGTCTTGCTTTCCGCCTCCGCTGCCGCGGCTGCAATGTCGAACGCCGTATAGTGGATCAGCTTGCCGCGCCGGATCAGCGCAGACAGATCACGGTTCCGGCTGCGGTGCTGCACCAGCCGCAGCAACTCGCCCGCGTTCTTCGGCAGAACCGTCGTCACTGGCGCCTGCTGCGGCGGCTTCACGCCCTTTTTCAGGGTCTTCGGTTGTGTCCGGCGTTTCAGGAGCTTCGCATAGGCATCCTTCACGGCCATATGCAGCGCGAAGAGCTCCGGCTCCTTCTCCTCGGCCTCGCGGATGGAATAGGCCGTGCGCGTGCCGGGGGCGTGGAACAGGCGCGTCCAGTGCCCGTGCAGGATCTTCGCGGCGAGGGCGAGGCGCACCGGGCCTCTCGGCACGTCGTTCAGGCCCTGCTCCCGATCCCGGGCTGCGGCGAAGATCTCTGCGGCCACGTCCTGCCGCATGAAATAGCGGGTGATGGCCTCCCTCGACCAGCTGCCGACTGGGCGCTTCCGCGGCTCGGCCACCAGCACGTTGCCCTCGATGCTCTTGGCGCGCGCCTCGATCAGGCCCTTTCGCTTCTCGGGCCGCTTGGGGTCGATCCGCAATTCGGCCACATGCAGATGGTGATCCATCAGCGCGGCGATGGCGGCCACGTCTGCCTGTTCTGGCTCGGCATTGGCGGCAAATCGGCCATACCAGCGGCCCTGCGGTTTCGGCTCGCCCAGCGGCTTTCCATCCTTGCCCTTGCGGGGCCGATACTTGGCATCGCCATAGGGATGCGTCTTGAACCGCCAGAGCGCGGCGACATAGGGGTCGGCCTGGGCCGCGGCGCTGATCCGGTCCGCGGCACACATCTGCGCCCAGGCCGCCCGGCCCAGACGGTCGCGGAAGGCGTGCTGCGCCCTGGTTGCGCCCTGGGTGCCCTGCGGCTTGGTCGCGATCCGGTCGAGCACCGAGATCCACTGCGCGATCACCAGGGCGTCATGGCTCTGCGCGAAGTCCGGTATCTCGTGGCGCGCCCGGGCCGCGGTATTGTCGACCAGAACCCGGGTCTGTCCGCGCTCTCCGCCCAGATCTGTCCGGCTTTCCCCGTAGGGACGAACGATCCGCATATCCCACCACCCCCTTCAATCACCACCCGGCCGAAATCGGCAGGGAAAGGAAATCGGGTTTCGGGTCTCGTATCAAGTCAGGCTTGCCGAAACGGAACGGCTGGCGTAGCCTCGAAGCAGCACTGGAAATCGGCCAGTCGCCCTTGGAAGATGATGAAACGTCTGGAGGAAAGGGAGAATTCGACGTTCTCGGCAAAAACGGATTAGAAAGCGGGCTGGTTCGATGCGCGTGCGCCGTTTTCTCTTGGAGAAAAGCCTGTTTTTTCCGACTTGCACCAATGCTTTGCGAAGAGTCAGTCGAAGACCACGCCCATATGAAGGGCGACTACACCAACGCCCAGCGCGAAGTTGCGGATGCCGTCGTCGAAGACCACGCCCATATGAAGGGCGACTACACCCAGTTCCTCCATTCGGATGGATGCACAGTCGTCGAAGACCACGCCCATATGAAGGGCGACTACACCGGTTGTTTCCCCTCCTATGACGTTAAATGCGTCGAAGACCACGCCCATATGAAGGGCGACTACACCGCAAGCGGCATGACGAAGGGGGCCAGTTTGTCGAAGACCACGCCCATATGAAGGGCGACTACACCCCAGCACAGTCACGGTCGTTGTGGCGAGCGGTCGAAGACCACGCCCATATGAAGGGCGACTACACCTCCTGAAACGAGTTGCCGCTTCCCTCAGCGGTCGAAGACCACGCCCATATGAAGGGCGACTACACCACTCACGCCACGCCTGCCAGCCGCCCGATGTCGAAGACCACGCCCATATGAAGGGCGACTACACCCCGGTGCAGGCGTTGCCCCACTGGCAGGCCATGGCCGGTCGAAGACCACGCCCATATGAAGGACGATGGTCTATGCTGCCCGCGCACCAGGCTTGAATGACATCTGAACGATGCGCGCGGAGGGGTTATGGACTTTTGGCCGCAAATCGTTAGATTGTGGTCAGAAGGGAATGCCCATGCTCCGACCCGTCGAAACACCCGATACCGCGCCGCAAGACGGCTACAGCCCGGACGAGATCGCCGCCATGCAGCGGGCGATCCTTGCGCTGATGGACCGCTGGGGCGTGCGCGACGAGGACGCCGCGCGGCTTCTGGGCGGCATCTCGGTCAAGACCTATCGCCGCTGGCGTGCGGGCGATTACGGCCGCGTCGCCCGCGACCTTGCCGACCGGATGTCAAACCTTCTGGGCATCCACAAGGCCCTGCGCATCCTGTTTCAGGACCCGGCGCGCGCCCATGCCTGGATCGCGAAACCCAACGCTTCCTTCGGCGGGGCCTCTGCGCTCGACGTGATGGTGCGGGGTGGCGGCATGGACGACCTTCAGCGCGTGCGCCGCTATCTCGACAGCGTGCGCGGCGGGTGGTGAGCCTGCCCACAGCGCGGGTCGCCTGGGGCCGGACCCATCGCCTGGTGATGTCGCACTTCCCGCCCATCGACCTTTACGACGACATCGCCGACCCGCGCGACTGGGAGTTGATCACCGCCGCCGTCCAGCGCACCAACCCCCGGCTGGCCGCCACCTATGGCGACCCGTCCCTGGTGCCGGTCGAACGCCGTGTCTCGGGCGAGGGAGCATCCTGGGTGATGGCGGCGTTCGTCCACGTCTCGCCCGACCGGCGGTCGCGGTTCAGCGACGGCAGTTTCGGGGTCTACTATGCCGGCGACACGCTGGAGACGGCGCTGCGCGAGCACACCTTCCACATGGCGCGGTTCTACGCGAGCACGGGCGAGGATCCCGGCTGGATCTCCGAGGTGCGCGAACTGGTCGGGGCGATCGACGCAGACCTGGTCGACCTGCGCGGGCCCGACGGCGCCGCCTACCTTGACCCCGATCCGGCGCGCTATGCGGCGCCACAGGAATTGGCGAAGTCGCGGCGGGCGGCGGGCGCGGACGGAGTCGTCTATCCGAGCGTCCGGAATCCGGGCGGTCAGTGTATCGGGGTCTTCTGGCCCGATGTGGTGAGCCTGCCCCGGCAGGCCGACCACTACCGCTATCACTGGGACGGCGAAAAGGTGGACTACGTCCGCCGCATCAGCGGGGACCGGGCGATCTTCGACCTGTCGCTACGTTGAGGAAAGCTTGTGAAAACGCTGTCGGAACCAGTCCATCGCATGCCAGTCCGTTCGGGACGATACCGAAAGGACACGACTGCGGCCGTAAAGAGTGCAGAAACGGGGGCCATCTGGAACAAACCGATCCTTTCGCTCCGAGCCCAGCCGAATAGGGCCGAGCCAGTTTCCGACTTCTGGAAGTCCGGTATGAGGACGTCGGCCAGCAACCGAGCTATTGCAGCGAATTCACACTTTCCGCCCTCCTTGACCGTTGCTGTCATGCTGGGCCCGGACGAGGCGAACGTCAAGAATGGGCTGCCTGCGGCCGATCAGGGCTGAGGTTGAATGGCACCAGAGCCCCCCCTCCGTGGGCCAGCCCCTTGCGAAGAATGTTGAAGAGCCGACTGGAGCGCCAATCGCGACGTGCTTGTTGGTGTCCTCGGCCCTCGAAGAAAACTTCGGTGAGTCAGATCTCGCTCATGCCAGTCGCCAGCCACCTGGCGAAGTCCGCCTCGCTGATCTCTCCCGCCGCCAGGGTCTCCATCATCCTGACGCCCTTGATCGTGTCGGGGCGGAAAGAGTAGCCGTTCAGTCGCAGGAATGTGAGCGCCGTCACGAAGGCCGTGCGCTTGTTGCCATCCACGAAGGCATGAGCCCTGCAGATGCCGAAGGCATAAGCCGCGGCCATCTCCGCAAGCCCGGAGTCGGTGTAGGCCGCGAGGTTCATCGCGCGAGCGCAGCCCATCTCCAGGAGCGCCCGGTCGCGCATGCCGGACGCGCCGCCATGCCGGGCTATCTGTCTGTCATGGATCGCAAGGACCGCGGCGAGCGGAACCCAGACCGGCTCGCTCACGCAAGTGCCTGAAGCAGGTCGCGGTTTTCGTCCATCACGATCTCCGCGGCGGCCAGCGCGGCGGCGACCGCGGGATCGTGCGGCGTGATCTTCAGGCTGCCGTCGTCTCCGCGCATGACGAAGAGCGTGTCACCCTCCTTCGCGTCGAGGATGGTGAGCATTTCGGTGGTCAGGGTCATGACGGCAGAATTGCCAACTCTCCGGATCCTGGTTTCGATCATGGCGCGACTCCTTGGATATATGAAAGTATATACATCTTTGGTCCGTGGTGCACAAGCCCTCGACGCTTGTCGTCAGGGGCTGGGCCCGGCGGGCCTCCGTCAGGTTCTGATCTCGCTTGCGCGGCGAAGGACTGGTTCGTTGACGCCGCGCCGCGGCGTCCATCCGGTCGACGAAGGTCGGCTCCGGGCCGAACGGCGCTTTCGACACCTTCAGACATCCGCGGCTCGATCAAGCATCAAGGATCGGTCGCACGACAGACTCGCGCTGCAGACTTGGCTTGCGCGGACCGAAAGACGCAATACGATCTCAGTCCGTTGTGACGGCTCAGCCCTACCCAATCCTGAGGATCAGATTTGATGACATCCAATGAACGGCGCCTGACTGCAGCCGAAAGCAAAGGGTTGCGCACAGCCCGCGAGTTGGAGGGGCATCTGGCTTGGCTCGACACGATAACGCCGGCAGCACTCGGCATCCTGGCCATCGCATCGGGCATCTACACCTATCTCGGCGTGTCCTCGTTGCTCGAGGATACGGGCGCGATGAGCTTCTTTGCCGCCGTCGCCTATTCCATCGCCGTCTCGGTCGGCATCTTCGTGTTCTGGAGCTACATCCTGCGCCTCTTGCCATCGATGAGGACGGCCAGCGGTTTCATCGGCCTGACGCTCTCCACGATCGTCGGCTCGCTCGCGATCATCGCGATGTCGAGCTGGCTGAACGCGGCGGCGCTGGCCGGGTCGGCGGCGGTGGAACAGCATCTCGCCAAAACCGTTCAGGAATATCAGGCCGCGCTGGAACAGGCGCATGATATCGCCCTGCGGGGACAGGCGCTGGGTCGCGAGGTGGAGCGCACGCGCCTGACCTTTGAGGAACTTGCCGATCGCGAAGCACGCGAGGGAGGCACCACGGGCGTGGCGGGCGACGGGGCGGTCGCGCGGCTTCTGGCGCAGACCACCGACCGTTTGCGCTCGCTCGAGGAGATCATCGCGGCGCAGGACGCCCGCATCGAGGCCGCCTTCGAGGAGGGCAACCGCCTGCTCGGCCAGATGCGGGCCCTGACTGTCGCCCCCGGCCCGGTCGAACAACGCTCGGTCGCCTTTTCCGAGGAAAGTGTCCGACTGGCGGGCGTGATCGCCAGCCTCAACCAGTATTCTGTGGCGCCTCTCGTGGCGCGGGCGGCAGCGGATCTGCCCGCCAGCATCATCCTGCCCGAGCTAGACGGCGGCACCGCAGCGCTCAGAAGCACGCAATCCGAGACCATGGCGGCGGTTTTCGCCTCGGTGGAACGGCTCAGCGCCAGTCTGGGGGAGGCGGCAAGCGAGGTGCTGGCCATCGAGCCGCCACAGGAAACGGCCTACAACCCGATTTCCAGCGCCGATGCCGTGATACGCTATGCCGGAAGCTTCGTTCCCTCATGGGCGGGCGCGATCGCCATCGACCTCTTGCCGGGGGTTCTGGTCTTCGTGCTGGCCGTCACTCAGGCCGCGATCCGGAGCGGGCGGGACGGGCTCAGCATCGAGGAGACGCTGACGCTGGCCGATCTGAAGGCCGCGATCAACGCGATGCGGGATGTCGAAGCCTCGATGGGCGACGCGGAATCCGAAATGCTGCGCCGCCTGCGTTCCGAGCGCGCCGCGCCAGTGGATCGGGCGCCCGATGCCGACTGAAACCGCGGCCCGGACCGGCAAGGCCGAACCGGCCCGCAGTCCCTTCACGATCCGGCGGGGCCTGCGCTACGCCCTCATCGCGCAGGTTGCGGTGGCGGCCTTGGTGCTGCTCGTGGATCTTGGCGACCGCTTGCCCACTGGCCTTGGCGGCGGCACGACCAATCCGCTGACATCCCCGGTCTTGCCGGGCGATCAGGTGCGGCGGCACGATCCCAACCGTGCGCTTCCGACTTTTACCGGCCCGTCCGAGGCGCCCACAATCACCCTTCCTGAGAATCTTCCGCCGCGACTAAACTTCAGCCTCCAGACGGAGGAGGCGCAGGGCCCCCTGATCGTCGCGGCGGGCCCCATCGAGCCGGGCGATGCGGACCGCTTCGACGCCTTTCTTGCCAGTCTTGCCGAGGTGCCCGGCCAAGTCGCCCTGCACAGCCCCGGCGGGAATGTCGACGAAGCGCTTGACATCGGGCGCAGGCTTCGCGCGCGCGAGCTGTCCACCACGATCCTGCCGGGCACAATCTGCCTGTCGGCTTGCCCCTATATCCTTGCCGCGGGCGTGGAGCGGGCCGTGTCGCTGCGGGGGTCCGTGGGGCTGCATCAGCATTACTATGAGACGCCGGGCTACATGCCTGCCTTTCTGGCCGTGGAGGATATCCAGCGCAGTCAGGGCAGAACGATGGAATATCTGATTGAGATGGGGATTGACCCTGGTGTCATGCGCTTCGGACTTTCGACCGCGCCCGAGGACATCTACGTTCTGGTCGAGGCGGAACTGATCGACAGCCGCATGGCCACAACGACCTTGCCCTAGCGGTCACGGCGCGAGGGGCGGAGAGCAGTCTTTCAGGGTTCCACCGCTTGACCGTATCATGAACGAGTGACCTGATGCATGCAGAAGCCTGCGCGAATTATTCTCTTCCTCCCGAAGTGATGGCCCGCGTCGCTCCATAAGCGGCAGCCCGGATTTCGGCGGTCTCGAAGCCAGAGTAGCCGATGACAAGCCCCTGTTGTGCAGGGGCCTTGAGGAACATCTGCGACAAGCGGCGGCTGCTAAGACCGCCCGCCTGCCCTAGGCGCTGCAGTTCGGCATCCGCTTCGTCGCCGCGGGCATAGGCTATCAGATGCAGCCCCTGATCGGGGATCATCACATCCAGCGGTGCCGCGGATAGCCCCTCGACCAGCGCGTCCCGCGCCATCCGGCAGCGCTTGCGTGCGCGACGCAGGTGCGCGGCGTATTGCCCCTCGGACATGAACCTGGCCAGCACCGTCTCGATCAGCGGGTTGGGATAACGGTCAGTCAGGTCGCGCAGCCTGCGGACTGTTTCGACAACCTCGACCGGTAGCACCGCGTAGCCCAGCCGCAACCCGGGTGCCAGCGCCTTGGAGAAGGTGCCGAGATAGATGACGCGGCCCGCCCGGTCGATACCGTGAAGTGCAGCAAGAGGTGGGCCGGTGAAGCGGTATTCGCTGTCGTAATCATCCTCGATGATCCACGCGCCAGCTCCCTGTGCCCAGTCCAGCAGCGCCAGACGGCGCGGCATCGAGAGCGTCGCGCCAAGCGGGAACTGGTGGGACGGTGTCAGATAGACCGCCTCGGCCTCGGGCGCGGCGAGCATACCTGCGGCGGGGTCAAGGCCATCTTGGTCCACCGGCACCGGGATGATTGTCAGCCCAAGGCTTCGAAACAGGTTCAGCGCCTGCGGATAGCATGGGTCTTCGACCCAGATCCGACTTTTGGGCTGCATAAGCGCCCGACCGATCAGCGACAGGGCCGATTGCGTGCCCGACGTGATCATCACCTGATCGACTCCGGCCCGGATGCCGCGCGTGGCTCGCAGGTAATCCACGATTTCACGGCGCAAGGACACGTCACCGAAGGGATCGCCGTAGTGTAGGAACTCCGGCGGGGGGCGCATCAGCGCCTCGCGGAAGAGGCCGCGCAGATCGCGCAGTGTCTTGTCGTCGGCCGTGCCGCCACCCAGCTTGCCCGGCGCTGGGGGCGTGGACCAGACATGCTTTGGCTGCAGCGGAAGCTTTTGGCCCATGATGCGACCCTTGTTCCAAGGCGCGCGGGCCGGGCAAAGAGCGGGCAAGGTTTCTATGGTCATGACGGTACTCCCCTCCGCCACGCCCACCACGTCCTCGGCTCCGCCGACCAGGAAGTGTAGCACCGATTCATCCGCCCTTGACGGCATATGGTCCTCACCCTCTGTGCGGCCTGTCGATGTGAACAAGCTCCTAGAGCGCGTGAAGCCCCACACTTGGGACCTTGCATCCTGCCTAGACGAGTATCTCCGCCTCGATTCCATCAACGAGAAGCCAAGCCGCCTTGCCGCTGATGCTCTGATCCGAGTGGCAGGCAACAAGGCGATTGACACCTACACCGTAACCAGCCGGTTGTTACTGCGGTGACTGGGCCTTGATGCGGGCGACGAGGTCTTCGTCGTCGACAAAGTCGTCGAGGAACGCATGCCAGGTTTCGGTGGTGATGCGGGCGTCCCTGAGCATGTCTTTCAGGTCGTCAATGCCATCATCGGTCAGGGCGGTGATGGTCTCTTCCGCGCCGGTATAGACGCTGATGATTGCGCCGTAGGTCAGATTGTCGTCGTTGTAGACGATGGCTTCGAGAAGCTCGGGGTCTTCGCCCAGCATCCTGGCGACGTAGTCGAGGGTGCAGACATGGCTGACGGTTGCCATCAGGCGGCCTCGGGCAACGCATTGGTCAGCGGCGACCAGTTCCAGGGCAACAACTCGTCGAGCCGATTGATCTTGTGATCATGGATGCGGGTCAGGATGTCGGCGAGGTAGGCCTGCGGATCGAGGCCGTTCATCTTGGCGGTCTCGATGACGGTCATCGCGCGGGCCAGCGTTTCGGCGCCGGTGTCGGCCCCGGCGAAGAGCCAGTTGCGGCGTCCGATGCCGATCGGGCGCAGGGCGCGCTCGGCGGGATTGTTATCGATGGCCACCCGGCCGTCTTCGAGGAACAGGCTGAAGGCGCCTCCTCGGCTGAGGCCATAGCGGAAGGCATTGGCCAGATCGCCCTTGCCGGGGATCAGCGCGAGCTGCTGGTCGGCCCATGCGAAGAAAGCCGCAACCTTCGGGGCGCTGTGCTTCTGGCGCGCGGCAAGGCGGATGTCTGCGGAACGCCCGGTGAGCTCCCGCTCGATGTCATAGAGCGCGCCGATGCGGTCGAGCGCCTCGCGGGCGATCGCGGATTTCGTCTTGTCCCATTCATCATGGAAGTCACGTCGCAGGTGAGCCCAGCAGGCAGCCTCACGAAGGCGGGGCCTCCCGTCTGGGTCAGGACCATAAAGCTTCGCATAGCCCTTGTAGCCGTCGGCTTGGAGAATGCCGCGGGTCTGGGCCAGATGGCGATGGACGTGTTCTTCCCGCCAGTCCGGCGCGAAGGCATAGACCGCCCCGGGTGGCGACGCGCCTGCCCAGGGGCGCTGATCGCGGACATAGGTCCAGATCCGGCCCTTCTTCACGCCCTTGCCCAGCCCCTTGTCACGCTGAGACCGGTCCAGCACCCGGATCGGCGTGTCATCGGCATGAAGCAGATCGCTGGCCATGACATCGGCCTCGATCCTCTCGATCAGCGGCTGCAGCACCTTCATGGCGCGGCCGCACCAGTCGACCAAGGTGCTGTCGGGGATGTCCGCCCCCATGCGGGCGAAGATCTCGTGCTGGCGATAGAGAGGAAGGTGATCGTCGAATTTGGCGACGAGGATTTGGGCCAGAAGGCCCGCCCCGGCCATGCTGCCCGGGATCGGCCGACTGGGGGCGGGCGCCTGCACCATGCGCTCGCAGCGGCGGCAGGATTTCTTGGGCCGGGTGATCTGGACGACCTTCAGCTGCGCCGCGATCAGATCCAGCATATCGCTGACGTCCTCGCCCACCACGCGCAGATCGCCGCCGCAATCGGGGCAGCAGCTGCCGGGGTCGGGTTCCTGCCGCTCGCGCGGCGTGCTGTCCGAAACCCGGAGACGACGGCGGGATGGGCGATCGGCGACCTCGCCGGCGACAGTCGTTTCCAGGGCATCATCGCCCTGACCGTCATCCACGACCGCAGTCTCGCACTCGGCCGAGGCGATCAGCAGATCCTCCAGCGCCAGTTCCAGCTGCTCGATCTCACGTTCGATCTTTTCCGAGGACTGGCCGAACACCTGCTTCTTCAGCTTGGCGATGCGCAGCCGCAGGGTCTGGATCAACTGGTCATGCGCGCGCAACGTGGCCGAGATATTCGCGTTCTCAGCCTGCAAGGCGGCGATCAGCGCCTTCAGAAGCGCCGGGTCATCAGGAAGAGCTTGGGCCACATTCGACATGCGCCCGGATACCGCAAATCCGCAAGAAACGCCATAGAAACAAGGCGCTCCATCGCCATTCCTTAGCCTACGCGAGCGGGCGGCGCACCCCAGTCCGGCCTGCGCCAGTCAATCTCTTCCCAGAGCATGGCGAGCTGCGCCGAGGTCAGACGCGCCGCCCCGTCACCGCGCGCAGGCCAAGGGAAGCGCCCCTTCTCCAGAACCTTGTAGTAAAGGCAGAAGCCTTGCCCATCCCAGTGCAAAAGCTTCAACCTGTCGCCGCGGCGACCACGGAACGCGAAGACGGCGCCACCGGTGGGCTTCTGGCGCAGATGATCCTGCGCGAGCGCGGCCAACCCCTCGATGCCTTTCCTCATGTCCGTCACACCACAAGCCAGATAGACGCGGACGCCGGTTCCCGGTCCGATCATGCCGCTTCCACCGCCCGGGTAACTTGCGTCAGCATGGCCGCGTCCAGGGACGGGGCGAAGCGTAGGCAGCGGCCATTCCCCAGCTTCAGCTCGATCTGCGGAGGCCGCGGTGCTTCTGATGTGGTGACCGTCGTCGGAACCGCCCGTTCCAGGGGCCTTTCCAACTCCACCGGCAGGAACAGCGCCTCCGGACATGCCGAAAGCAGACCCTGCTTCTTCAACTCATGCCGCCAGGCATAGATCTGATGCCGCGACACATCGTGCCGCTGCGCAACCTGCGTCACCGTCGCGTCGCCCATGCCTACCGATAAAACGATCTCGAGCTTCTCATCGTCGCTCAACCGTCGCCGCCGCTCCAGCCCAAGAATATCGCCCCGCATCACCAGCCCCACATAAGATACGTTGTTAACGACGTCGTTATGCACGTGCCTTAATCGATCAGGCCAAGCTCTGGCAGGCAGCGCCAACCGGGCCGTTACACTCGACTCTTGATCGGACCAGAGCTTTCGTGACCGCGGCTGTCCCTGTCTGAGGGCCTCGCTCTGAGAAGCCAGCGGCCGATTCCCGGCGCATCGGTCGACCGAAGGCCGGGGGCCCGACAGGCCCTAGTGAAAATCCCGGCTGGGAAAGAGGCGCCTGGCCTGGTCGCGCGGGTGGCGGGCCGAGGGGCGCAGGCTGCCGCCTGCGGGGCGGCGGGTCTCATCCGCGCGGCCGTCATTGGCGGGGATCGGCACCGGGTGGCCGAGGGTGGCAAGCCGCGGCGACAGATCCTCGACCCGTTCGGCGATGACATGCACCACCGGGCCGTCGCGTTCGATCCGGCCGGTGACGCGCAAGAGCCGCCCGGCGATCACGGCCTGGCGGAAGCGTTCGTAGACCCGCGTCCAGACCACCACATTCGCCACGCCGGTTTCGTCCTCGAGCGTGAGGAAGATCACGCCCGAGGCGGTGCCGGGCCGCTGGCGGGTGATGACAAGGCCGGTGACGGTGACGCGGCCGCTCGCCCCGGCCAGCCGGTCATGGGGCAGGCTGCCGACAAGCCGCGGGCGCAGCAGTTCCAGCGGATGGGCGCGCAACGAGAGCCGCAGCGACAGGTAATCCTCGATCACCTCCTGCCCCAGCGTCATCGCCGGCAGCACGAGCGCGGGCTCCGCGCCGCCCTCGCCATCCGCGCCGAACAGCGGCAGCGGCGCAGGCGCCCGCAACGCGCGCGCGGCCCAGAGCGCATCGCGGCGGGCAAGGCCCAGGGCGGCGAAGGCGTCGCCCTCGGCCAGCCGTTCCAGCGCCTCCGGCCCGACCCCCGCCCGGCGCCACAGGCTTTCGACATCCGGGTAGCCATTGCCGCGGGCGGCGGCGATCCAGGCGGCATCCTCGGCGCGCAGGCCCTTGATCTGGCGGAACCCCAGCCGCAATGCCAGCCCGCCATCGGCCCGCGGTTCCAGCGTGCAGTCCCAGTCGGAATGGTTGACAGAGACGGGCCGTACCTCGACCCCGTGCTCGCGCGCGTCGCGGACAAGCTGGGCGGGGGCGTAGAAACCCATCGGCTGGCTGTTCAGCAGGGCGCAGGTGAAGATCGCCGGGTGGTGGCATTTCAGCCAGGCCGAGACATAGACAAGGCGCGCAAAGCTGGCCGCGTGGCTTTCGGGGAACCCGTAGGAGCCGAAGCCCTCGATCTGGGCAAAGCAGCGTTCGGCGAAGCCCGCGTCATAGCCGCGCTCCAGCATCCCCGACACGAACCGGTCGCGGAAACCGCCGATGGTGCCCATCCGCTTGAAGGTGGCAAGGCTGCGGCGCAGCCGGTCGGCCTCGGCCGGTGTGAAGCCCGCGGCGACCACGGCGATCTGCATCGCCTGTTCCTGGAACAGCGGCACGCCATAGGTGCGGCCCAGCACCTCCATCATCGCGGGGCCCAGATCCTCGACCGGCTCGCGGCCCATGCGGCGGTTGAGGAAGGGATGCACCATGCCGCCCTGGATGGGCCCCGGGCGGACGATGGCGACCTCGCAGACCAGGTCGTAGAACTTGCGCGGCCGCATCCGGGGCAGGAAGTTCAACTGCGCCCGGCTTTCGACCTGGAACACACCCACGGCATCGGCCCGGCAGAGCATGTCATAGACCGCCCGGTCCTCGGGCGGGACATTGGCCAGCGTCAGGCGGCGCTTGCGGTGGATTTCCAGAAGCCCGAACGCCTTGCGGATCGCGGTCAGCATCCCCAGCGCAAGGATGTCCACCTTCATCAGCCCCAGCGCGTCGATATCGTCCTTGTCCCATTCGATGATGGTGCGATCCTCCATCGCGGCGTTCTCGATCGGGCACAACTCGTCCAGCCGACCCTGGGTGATGACGAAGCCGCCGACATGCTGGGAAAGGTGGCGGGGAAAGCCGATGATCTCGGCGATCAGGCGGGTGGCCAGCATCACGCGATGGTCGGCGGGATCGAGCCCGGCCTCGCGCAGCCGGTCCTCGCCCGGCGCGGTCGCGGACCAGCCCCAGATCTGGCCCGACAGCCGCGCGATCACGTCCTGGCTCAGCCCCATGACCTTGCCCACCTCGCGGATCGCGGCGCGGCTTCGGAAATGGATCACGGTGGCCGTCAGCCCGGCGCGTTCGCGGCTGTAGCGGTCATAGATCCACTGGATCACCTCCTCGCGCCGTTCGTGTTCGAAATCGACGTCGATATCGGGCGGCTCGCCGCGTTCCTTCGAGATGAACCGCTCGAAGATCAGGGTGATGGATTCGGGCGGCACCTCGGTGATGCCCAGCAGGTAGCAGACCACCGAATTGGCCGCCGAGCCGCGCCCCTGGCACAGGATCCCGCGGCTGCGGGCGAAGGCCACGATGTCGTGGACGGTCAGGAAATAGGGCGCATAGCCGACCTCGCGGATCAGGGTCAGTTCCTTGTCGACGCGGGCAATGATCTTCGGCGGCGGGCCTTCGGGATAGCGCCACGAAAGCCCCTCGCGCGTCAGCCGCTCCAGCCGGTCCTGCGCGGGTTCGCCGTTCAGCGCCTCGTCCGGGTATTGATAGCGCAGGTCATCCAGCCGGAAGGCGCAGGCATCGGCAATTTCCAGCGTGCGGCGGATCGCGGCGGGATAGCGGTGAAACAGCCGCGCCATCTCGGCCCCCGATTTCAGCCGCCTTTCGCCATTGGCAAGGCGCCGGGTGCCGATGCTGTCGATGGTGCAGCCCTCGCGCAGGCAGGTCAGCACATCGGCCAGCGGGCGGCGGGCGGCGCGATGCATCAGCACCTCGCCCACCGCCACCATCGGCATCCCGGTCGCCTGCGCCATCCCCGCAAGCCGGTCAAGCCGGACCTGGTCGCGCCCGTCATATTGCGGCGCCGCCCCCAGAAAGCAGCGCCCCGGAAAGCGGCGCGCAAGGCGGCGCAGGTCCGGAGGGGTGGCGTGCTCCATCGGGTCGGGGGGCAGCGCGATCAGGATCAGCCCCTCGCCCCATTCCTCGAGATCGGCGCGGGTCAGGTGGCATTGACCCTTGGCCGCCCGCCGCTTGCCGAGCGACAGCATCCGCGTCAGCCGCGACCAGGCGGCAGCATCGGTGGGCAGCGCCAGCCACTCCACCGGGCTGTCGGCCAGCACCAGCCGCGCCCCCACGATCAGCTTCGGCAGCATCGCGGCCCGGGCGATGGCCGCGCTGCCCGCAGCGACGCTCTGTCGGCTGGAATGGTCCATCACCCGCTGCGAGCGGATCGCGGGGCCTTCATCCGCCAGCCGCGCCAGTTCCTTCAGCGCCGAGAACGCCCGCACCACCCCCGCGACCGAATTGCGGTCGGTGATCGCGATGGCATCCAGCCCCAGTTCGGCGGCGCGCACCACCAGTTCCTCGGGATGCGAGGCGCCGGTCAGGAAGGTGAAATTGGTGGTGACGCACAGCTCGGCATAGCGGGTCATGCGAATTCCCCCTGCACCTGCCAGCCGGGCGCCAGCGGGGTATGAAACAGCCACAGCCGCGGGCCCTGTTTCGTCTCGATCCGCCAGTAATCGCGCAGCCCCGTGCGCCAGGCCGGATCGTCCAGCCACCATTCCGGTGCAATGCGTTCGGGGCCGATGGCGCGCAGCGTGGCGAACTCCATCCGCCGCCATCGAAACCGCGCGGGCGGGTGGCCGGAAACCGCACTGACAGGCTCGGGCGGAAAGAGCGTGATCGGCCGGGCGGGACCGCGGCGCGGCGGTTCCGGGGCGGGGGCGCTATAGGCAGCAGGGGCGATCAGGAAACTGCGCTCGGGGATGCGGCTGTCGGCGGGCAGCAGGCGCAGCACCCGGTCAAAGCCGATCCGGTTGCCCAGCCGCGAGACCAGGTCGGCCAGCGCATCCTCGCCCCGCACCGCCGCGCCGCCACCGCCGATCTGCTCGGGCGCCAGCGGTTCGGTGACGGGCGCGCTCAGCCGCAGCGCGTCGATGCCGAAACCGGCGTCGATCTCCTGCACACCCTTGACGAACAGCGCCGCGATCCGGTCGGGGTCGCGCAGCGGGCGGGCCAGGCCGATCTCGACATGGGCAACGCCGCGATCCACCCGGCGCAGTTCCAGCCGCAGCCGCCGCGCGCCGCGCTGATGCAGGGCCAGCGTCCGGCAAAGCCGCTCGAGCAGGCGGCCCAGTCCCGCCATCACATCGGCCTGCAACCCGATCGGCTCGGGCAGGGTCATCCGCACCCCGAAATGCGGGGGATCGGGGGCCGCGGCCACCGGCTCGGGCTGATGGCCCAGGACCTGGTCCAGCCGCAGCACCAGCCCCGGCCCGAAGCGCCGGGCCAGCGGCGCCCGCGGCAGCGCGGTCAGATCGGCGATGCGGGTCAGCCCCACGCGCGCCAGCGCCTCGGCCGTCGCATGGTCGATGCGCAGCGCCGAGACCGGCAGCCGCCCGACCCCTTCGGACAGCGCGCCCTCGGCCAGGATCCCGCCGCCATGGCGCGCCAGCGCATGGGCCGCGCCGCGGCTGCCGGCGATGGCGCTGGCCGCCGTCAGCCCCGCGCGCTCCAGCCGGGCATGCAGGTCGGCGCGCAGCTCCTCCTCGCCGCCGAAAAGATGCGCAACGCCGGTGATGTCGGCGATCAGCCCGTCCGGCCCGTCGCTGGCCACCATCGGCGCATAGCGCCCCGCCCAGCGGCGCAGGCTGGCAAGCGCCGCCGCCTCGCGCGCCAGATCGGCGGGGCGGGTGGCCAGGTCGGGGCAGATCGCGCGGGCATCGGCCAGCGCCATGCCGCGGGCAAGCCCGCGCGCCTCGGCCTCAGGCGTCAGGCAGTGCAGATGGTCGGCATTGCCCGAGCGCAGGGTCAGCGCGAACGGCCCCGGGACGGGGCGGCGGCGCAGGCTCGTGTCGCTCGCCAGTCGCGGAAACCAGATCGAAAGCAGCCGACGTGCCATCCCAGTTCACAATCCAGCGTCCTACTGTTCCTCTTTTGTTCTTGATACGCGACCAGCACTGCAGAGTCGAGTCCGCCGCATCGCCCGCACGGGGCACACAGTGCCAGCGCGTCTCGGCGGCATTGCTGCCCGCGCCCTCGCGGATCAGGATCAGGCCCGTGGTCTGCCCGGCTTCGGCCGCCAGTTGAAACCGGCGGCCCGCGGTCAGCGACAGGGGCTTTTCCGGCTCGGCGATCACCAGGCCGACAGGGGCCGCGCGCAGCGATTCCTCGGTCGCCCACAGCAGGTCGGTCTCGCCCTGCGGCTGCAGCAGATGAAGGCGCGAGGCGATCCCCGGCGGCAGGCCGGGCGGCATCGGCATCTCGGGGGCATGGGCGGGCAGGATCCAGACCAGCGGCCCGGGATGGCGCGCGGCCTGGAACACCGCAAAGGCCCGGCGGCCCGACCCCTCGGCCTCGTGCATGCGGGCGGGACGAAGGGCAAGCGGATCCGGCATCGGTGTTCGCATTCCTGGCCCGTGATGACCGCTCGCCCTCCGGCAGCGGTTTCCCCCTTTGCTGCCCGGCCCCTTCGACGCCGATGGCCGACAAGCGGCCGGGCATGACGCGGCGGCGGACCGGGGTGGGGGCAAGGAAGAACAATAGAAGAACACTGGCGCACGGACAAGGGATTCGCCACCGGTGCATCGTGATGAAGGCAGGGTAGAGCTTTGTGCTCGCGAACAGATGCCGACTCTGCCGCATGATCGGATTGCTCTGTCATGGCAGATAGATCATCGATCTTGAGCGCTGGCCCCCGATATCCTATGAGAGCCGCCGGTCGGTTCCTGATCCTTGCAGACATGTTGAGGAGTGCTCAGTGTACCTGGTTATTCGTGCCACCTCGGCAATGCTTGCATTGGTCCTCCTCGTGACAACTGCCGAAGCGCAGAGAATCGAGGGGCGGCTGGTTCATGTGCGAGACGCGGACACCATCGAGATTGCCTCGTCACGTGGACGCATCGCGGTGCGCTTGAACGGTGTGGACAGCCCCGAACTCAAAGAGCTTGGCGGTCGCGCTGGAAAGGAATGGGTGGAGCGCACCTATCGGGGCAAGATGATGAGCTGTGTTCTCAACGGGCAGCGCAGCTATGATCGCTGGGTGGGGATCTGCCATGATCCGAATGGAAATGACATTGGCGCGGCGATAATCGCAGCGGGTCATGGGCGGGATTGCCCGCGCTACTCGGGCGGACGCTACCGCAAGTTCGAGACGAAGAAGTCACGCGACATTCCCCTGAAGCCCTATTGTCGCGCGCGTTGAAAACTCGACCAGACCGGATACGCGCCAGTATCGAACCGCGGACTCGGTATGGCAGGCATGTCAGGCGACGAACGACAACCGGACCGGACAGGCGGGACACAGCGATTGGGCGGCCCACGGCAATCGCCTGGCGTGGAAGAATTCGCCGGGACCATCGGCACAATCACGTGCTCCGGGCCGCGTTTGCGCTCACGATGCAAGCCTGAGCTCCCGCGCCACCCCGGGACGCGTTCTGACGGCCGTGCGGTTCCCAACCGGCATGACCGATCAGGGCACCTTCGGCGCAAGCGTGCCGACGTCCCGGATGCGTGCTGACCAGTTCAAGCATATTCCGCAATGATCGAGCGCGTGGTTTGAACGGCGGCGACGAGCCCTGCCTGGTCCGCGCCAGCTATGCCCAACCGGTCCAGATCGATCGTCAGTGGCGCCGGCTCCGAATTCACCGCGCCCGCCAGCGCGCGGGCCGCCCGCCCACGGGCACGCGAGGACCTCGTCGGTTCGAGTCGTGCGTCACCAGCCGTCGCCATGTCCGATCCCGCGGTGGCCCCCGCCTTCGGCATCACTGAACCCGACGCTTTCACGGCCATCAGCTCCCGCATCAGCCGCTCCACGGTCCCACGGGTTTCCGCAATCTGCCGATCTCGCCGCAGCCCGTCTTCATCCGGATACGGGAAAGTCCCGGCTTGACCGGCATGCAGTATCTTCAGCGCCGGGTCCTCGAAATACTTGATCCGCCGTGCCCGGATCGGCATCTGCGCGTCGATCACGAGGATCACCTCGTCCAGATCCATGCGGCGAGCCTGGTCCTCGGTCAGCAGCGGTGTGTCCTCGGTCCGCTCGGAAACGCTGCGCCCTTCGAACGGGTTGCGCCCGACGGCCCGGGATCGGGTCACCACGCGCTTGGTGGTCTTGCCGACAGCCTGGCTCAGCTCCTCGATGGTCTTCTGCTCGGACGGGGTGAGGTAGAGCTTCACGCCAGCACCGCCCTGAAGCGAGCGGCGGGTATTCTCGCCATAGATCTCGTCGAGCGCCGGGATGGTCTGGGTGACAATGGCGAGGTTGCCGCCGAATGACCGCAGCGTCTTGATGCTCTCGGCCACGATCGGCATTTTCCCGAGCCGGTCGAACTCGTCGAGCATGATCATCACGGGCCAGGGCTCATCCTCGCCGGGCTCCTGCGCCTGCAGCGAAGCGATCAGGTCGGAGAAGAACAGCCGGATCAGCGGGGCCAGGGGCCGGATCATCTCGGACTCGACCACGAGATAGATCGCATGCGGGCGGCGCCGGATGTCCCGGAAGGAGAAGTCGGAGGTCGCGGTCGCAGCGTCGATCGCGCGGTTGTCCCAGGTGTCGAGACCCGAGGTCATCAGGAGCGACAGGTAAGAGGTCAGGGTGTCGTTGTTGGTCGACGCCATGCGCTCGAAGATCAGCTTGGCGGACTTGTTCCTCACCTCCTGGGAGCGCTTGAGGTATTCCTTCTGCTTGTCGCCGCCGGAGGCGGTGATGCGGTAGATCTCGCCGATGGTGGGCACCCCGCGCTCGAAGGCCAGAAGGCCTGCCGCGACGAAGAGATCGATACCGCCTGCCAGGAGCCCGCTCAGCTTCTCGTTGTCGGTTTGCAGGAAGAGCTTGGCGGTGAGCTTCAGCTCCATCTGCTGCCGGTCGGGATTGGTCATGGCCGCGATGCGCGCCAGCGGGTTGTAGCGGTGCGTCGGGCGGTCCCAGTCGGTCGGGGCGAACCGGAAGACCTTGTCGCCCATGCTGGCGCGGAAGCGCGCGGTCTCGCGGAAGTTCTCGCCCTTCACGTCGAGCACCACGGCCGAGCCCTTGTAGGTGAGCAGGTTCGGGATCACGAAACCAACGCCCTTGCCCCGGCCCGTCGGGGCCACGATCAGCGCATGCGGAAAGGTCTTGGAGACGAGGAAGGGACGCTTCGATTTCGGGGGGCCGAGCTTGCCCAGAAGGAAGCCGCCGCCCGGCTTGGCGAAGAACCCGTTGCGCTTCATCTCGCCCCGGGTCTGCCAATGCGTCGTGCCGAACCGGGTCAGCGCCTCGCCCAGAAGCGTGATGCCGAGCAGGAACGCCGCCAGACCGCTTACCCCGAGGATCAGGTTCACCCAGAGGAAATCCCGCGGGGCGTTGGCCCCCAGCGCGTTGTATTCCCGCGCAAGCAGCGTGAAATCGATCCGCTCGGTCGAGAGCCCGTAGCGCAGGGTCAGGTAGCCCGTTGCCACGACATAGCCGATGGCAAGACCGATCAGCGTCAGGCTGAGGATCCCGCCCGCGATCCTGCCCTTATCCATGGGTGATCCCCTTCTCGCCATGCGCCGCGGCGTGACGCGCGCGCTGCGCCTCGATCTGTTCCTCGGCCAGGGCGTCCAGCACCCGCTCCATGGCAGGGCCGTGCGCGGTAACCTCACTGCTTTCGAGATAGGCCTTGGCGAGTTCCAACTGGCGCAGCGGATGCTCGGTGAACTTCTCCAGCACATCGGCATGGCCAGCACGCAGGGCGGTGACCGCGTTCGGGGACAGGTTGCGGTCGATCTGCGCGACCAGGCGCTGCCCGGCCGTCTCGGTGAGCGGCTCCATATCCCCGGCCTCGGCCCGCTGCAGGAACGTCAGCACATCTGGGGCAGTCTCGGCCATAAAGCGCCGTTCGGCATAATCCTGCCGGGCCTTGTCCTCGATGTCGAAGCTCCGCTCGCTGATATAGGCGCGTGAGGCGCCCATGGCGCGCAGCTGGTTGATCTCTTTCTGCACAGCTGCCCCGAACTCGTCATCCGGCATCTCGGCGCGGTAGCGGGCGACGGTGCGGTCATCTTCGGTGATCGGACCGAGATGTTGCGTAGGATCGCGCAGAGCCAGGTCCATATCGCCCGCGTGGAGCCTGCGGTCCTTCTCCTCGACAGCGAACTCCTGCGGCTTGCGGCTGTCGGTGATCTTGTCCCAGGCCATCGAGGCCAGTTCGGCATGGTCGGGCGATCGCTGGGCATAGGCGTTGAAAGCGGCACGGGCCTCTTCCACCTCGATTGCCCCTGCCCGGCGGACCGAGGGATCATCCGAGAATGGGTAGTTGAAATCCGTCCGGCGGAACTGAGCGACCAGCTGCTGGAAGTCCTGCCGCTCGGACGGCGCAAAGACGTCCGGGCGCTCGGCAGCGAGATCACGCTCGGGCAACGTCAGACGCTCGGCCAGTGAGACCTCGGCATCCTCCGCCTCATCGACATCGTCCACCGCCCGCAAGATGCGCGCATCGGTCAGGGTATCGCCCAGACGGACATGGACGGCTTCCAGCCGATCCAGCGCCTCCTCGCGGTCCTCGCCCTTCTCCAGATCGAGATCGCCCGCCTTGGCGATGGCGCGTAGATCCTGCGCCAGCCATTGCCGTTCGAGCGCGGCATTGCCGGCTCCTTCGCGCATGCGGGCTGCAACTGCCTCGGGATCGATGCCCGTGCCCTGGAGCGCCTCGGTGAGGCGTGCCTTAACCGCATCGTAGTCAAGGCGCCCGATCTGATCCTCGCGCATGTTGGCCCGCGCGTAGACGCCGTCGCGGGAGGGCGCATCAAGCAGAGCGGCCGAGCGGTCCCCGAGCGGATTGAGATGCGCAACGGAGGCCAGCACATCGGTAAGCTTGCGCTCGATCTCCGGCCGCTCCGCCGCAGGCGCTCGGTCAATCGCCGCCTCGATCTGACGGATGTTCTGGGAAAACTCGGTGATCAGCGTGTCAAACGCTGTTTCGTCTTTGGACATGTAGATGGCTCCGTCAGATTGAATCTGACCGCCACTGGCAAGGATGGTGCTGGCCCGCTCAAGCGCCTCGGCCACGTCATCGAAGTTCGACCGGGATGCCTCGACAGCCAGCCCCCGATAGGTCAGCGCATTGCGCGCCACCGTCTCCAGGGCTGCGGCCAGGTCAGCCCCGGTGCGCTGGCGCTCGACTGGCGGCCGGCCTTCGTCACGGGCCTTGTAGACCTCATCGATCTCGGCGCGGTAGGTCGTGACCCCCCGGTCAAGACGCCGTGTCGCCTCAAGCCGGATCCCGTGGAGCTGCGCCGCCTCGACCATCGCCGCCCGGAAGGCGTCGTAGTTGAAGTGGTGATCCTTCCCGAGAAAGAACATTTCGCCATCCTTGCTGCGGCGGTTCAGAACGATATGCGCATGTGGATGCGCGCGATCTTGGTGTATTGCAGCAATATAGTCGAATTGCGACCCCTCCCCTTGAAAGAACTTCTCACAGATCGTCTCTGTGATCGCGCGCACCTCATCGCCTGTGGTTCCGACCGGAAAGGCCATCAGCAGATGCGAGGTATGACCGAGCTTGGGGCTGTGCCGCTCGCCCCACTGGTTCTCGAAGCGCCGCACAACCCGATCGATCTCGGCCTCGGTGAGGGTCTTCTTGCCATCATGGGTGCCGCGGCTGTCGAGGATGTGGCTCGACTTGGTCGTCAGATAGGTGAGCTGGGCCTTGAGCTGCGCGCCGGTATGGCAGCCGCCCTTGGAGATCGGCTTGAAGATGGCCGGCGTATAGCCGCGCGCCGCCCGGACCATCTGCGCGCCCCTGGCAAGCCCCTGCCAGCTGCCCGAGACCCGGCTCCAGTCGCGATCGAAGATGGCGGGGCTGATGCCGCGCGTCTCACTCCGCGCCATTCCCGGCCACCTGTTCCGTTTCCTGCCGCGCCAGACCGGCGAGGGCCTTGGTGACCTCGAGGTCCAGTTCGCGGCGGCGCGCGCGGAACATCTCCTGGATCTGATCGGCCAGGTCGAAGACGAGCACCGCGAGATCGCGGATCTCGGCATGGCTTGCGGGGGTATATGGCAGCCGCTCGCCCTTGAGCTTTGCCTCGTTCAGGCGGCGCGCAACCTGGTTCACGTTGTTGCCGACCCGGTTCAGCGCCGCGCTCATCCCCCTCAGCTCATCCGTCATACCCTCATCAGGGCGCAGGAGATCGTCCGCGGCCAGCATCAGGCACCGCATTGCGTCTGACCGGTGGGCAATGCCGCGCCGGGCGAGAGCCGCATCGAAGCCGCAAAGGTCGCGCTCGGTGACCCGCATGGTCAACACGCGGGTGCGGCTGTCGTTGGCCGAGACAGCGGCACGGCCCCGGCTCAGCACGTTGTAGACGGTCTTGGGCGAGACCTTCAGCGCCGCACTGATCGCACTGACCGAGACGCCTTTCGCCCGCTCCCGGACGATCTGACGGCGCTCCTGATCGGTCAGTCTGCGACTGGTGCCCATGTGAAGTATACGTTCCTATTTCTTGCCAGTTTCGTACAAGCCCGCCTTCTCCCAGCGCAAGCGGAGAAGGCACCAAGGGCTTGTACTCAATGTAGAAAATCGGCCCACGGGGCCGATTTCACGTCTTCCGCCAAATGCATCGCGCCTTGCGCTCTCTGCGTCGCGCCGCGCGTCCTCTGCACCGCGTCGTGCGCTCTTTGCGCCGCGCATCGCGTCCCTTGCAGCGCGTCTTCTGCGTCCCGCATCGCGCTGTCCGCTGCGCGTCCCCCGTCTTGTGCATCGCGTCTACTGCATCGCGCCCTCCGCGCGCCGCGGAATGTCTTGCGCTGGGTGCGTCACGTCCTCTGCGCTCGCGCTCCGACGGCCCGCACCGTGTCTTCTGCTTGACGCGCGCCAATCAACCGTATAGCGCCGCTTGTGTTGTTTTGCCCGCCTCCACCATCCTCGCCGAAAGCCCGCGCCCCATGCCGAACGACAATCTCGTGGTCATCGCCGCAATGGCTCGGAAAGGGGGGAGTGGCAAAACCACGCTCTCGCGCGCCTTGATCAGCGCCGCCGTGGCTGCCGGGCGCCGGGTCCTTCTGATCGATACAGACAGCACCGCGGTGCTCGGCGCATGGCACAGGCGGGCCGATTCGGCAGGTCTGGGATCACCTCTCCTGCGCTCGGTATCGGTCGATACCGTCGGGGCTGTGGATCACTGGATCGAGCAGGCCTATGCGGCGGACGCGGCAGATTTCATCTTCATCGACACCGCGGGCGTCGGTGCCGAATGGTCGGACGGGATCGCAGTCCTCGCCGATCACATCGTCACGCCGGTCATGCTCTCCACCTCGGATCTCGATGTCGGCGCGCAGACCGCTGACTGGTTCGAGAAGCTGCGCTCTCGTGTCGACGATCCGGCGAGCCTGCCGCGCCACCACGTTGTCCTGAACATGGTCGACCAGAAAACCACCCGTGCGGATGCGGCCCTGATCGAGGCGGCGATTGCCCGGTTCCCGGTCATCGAGACCGTCATGATGCGGCGCAACGTCTACAAGGAGATGGACGAGAAAGGGCTTCTGCATGCGGTGGCCCTGCAGAAGCAGGCCGATCCCAACCCCCTGATGCGCCCGCATGTGCGCCATGTGGTCGAAGCCCTGGAAGAGGCGACCGACATCCTCAATGACATCCTGGCCGTGTGAGGTCAGAGCGTTGCGGAAGAGGATCCCCACCATCACCCGACCTGACCCGACCTATGCAGCCGCGCTGAGGCCAGAGGGGCAAGAAGTCCCGGGAAGGGAAGAAGGGCGGGCAGGATGCCACACCGGTGCGGAGATCGCGGCGGCGCTGAATCCTGAGGGGCCGGTCCCGCCGGTCCTGATCACGCCCGGCAGCACATCTGGTCGTTCGGCAACCGTCCCAGCCGGGGATTTGTCGCCACTGCCCATGATGCCGCCGCCTGCGCGGCGCACGGCCACCACGCGAAAGATCGACATCCGGGTGAATGCACTCGCCCGGCAGGAGGCAGAACTCCTCGCCTGCGGGGTCGCCCCTGCCCAGGTCATCCGGGCCTCCCTGCGCCGCGCGGTCAGGAACTGGCAGGTCGGACCGGAGTTCGTACCGCCGTCGACCGAACCGCGCAGCCGGAATACGGCATGGCGCGCGCGCACCTCCCTCGCTGTCGATCATGAGGCGCTGGCCGCTCTCCTGCGCGCCCATGATCCGCTCGACGTGTTGAGCAAATGGACTCTCATCCGTGGCCAGGTCGAGCCCCGTGTCTGGGCCGAGATCGACGCTCTGCTCGTCCAGATCAGGGCAGATGCCGCACTGCAGCAAGAAGCCGGGCTGCCGGAAACACCCTGTCCAAAAAGATAAGTTGCACTTGGCGCGGGAATTCCCTGCGCAGCGCTCCGGTTGATCTTGCAGCTGCAGAATCCTGCCGTTAACACGACCGGCGAGTATTCATTGACCTCCATGTTCACCAGTTTCGATGTCCAGGTAAGAGGAGCGCATCATGTCCCCGAACACCCGCCTGACCGGCGAACCCATCTTGCGGATTCTCTGCCAGAAGACCGATACGCTCGTTGGCTATCTGTACCAGTGGAACAATGGCGATCTGCAACCCGCCTGGCTGAACGAAGCCATGACCGAGGTGCGCTACGAGCCGATGGTCAAGGCCGCCTGAACGCACAAGCATGCACGCAGGAAAGACGACCGAAGGCAGTTCAGGGTATCGGCACCACCGAAAGACGCCCGCCTGATGCATGGAATGATCTTCCATGCATCATGATCTTGCCGCATGATGAGTTATAGAAAGGGTCCCTATAGCTCATGCGCTGGAACTGGACGCACACCGACTGGCCGAGTTTCGCTATGACAGCGCCGCCGTCGAACCTCTAGAGCGGCGGTTCCTGTTGTCGTCTGGAGAGATACTGGGCGACGTCTTCCATGTGACCGGCGATGAGCGCGACCGCTTGCCCATCGAGCTTCTGAGTGAAGAGGCGATGCGAACGAGCGCCATCGAAGGCGAGGTGCTGGACCGGTCCAGTGTACAATCCTCCCTGCGCCGTCAGAGCGCCTTGCGGCGGCCCTGACACCAGTTGTCGAGCAGGATCCCAGCCGACTGGCAGCCCTTGCCCGCGCCGGTGCCATCGCCAAGGAAGAAGCCTCGACGGAAGCGGACGGCGTCCGCGGCATCGTCAGGCGCGGCCAAGACCATGGCGCCGGTATCATCCACGCACCATGATCCGGCGAGATACGCAGCATGCGCCTCGCCCGCGTAGATCACGGTCTCGAGCTGCGCGTCGGAGAGCAGACCGTCGCGCAGCACGCCGGCGGGGAGTTTAGGGCTGTAGGAGGGTTTCGGAGGCGAGACCGAGGCCATCGCCGCCGACTGCACCAGCTTGGTTGGGTGCGGGGCCGCGCCGGGGATGTCGATCGCTTGCAGGCGGATCGTCTCGTAGATCGCGTCGGAAAGGCGCGCAGGGCCGAGGTCGTCCACCGTCTCGCGCAGGGAATAGGCGAGGTCTTCGGCCTCCGGCGTGGCAACATGTGCTTCGGTCTTGGGCGACGCCGTTGCGCGCGGTTTCCCGGCTGGGGTGGCGGATGCACGGGCAGGAATTCCCGAGAAGGGGGACGTGGAACGGGATCGAGCGACATCGCCCGTATCCAATTCGAGGCGCGGGGGGGCCTCGGCCACGATCCGGGCGAGGAGCTGCGCCACATCGGGAGCCATGGGCTGGTTGAGATCAGCGGTTATCCCAGCCTTTTCGCAGCCTCGGCATTTGTCGAAGACCGAGATGCGCGTCTCGAAGCTGGTCCCATGCTTGGCGAAGGCGGCACCTGACACAGCGCCGGTGAAAACGAGATGCGCCGTCTCGGTCAGGCGTCCGAAGGTCTCGGCCCAGGCGGGTGCTTCCGGCGCGAAGCCGGCGCCAGTGACCGCGATCAGACGCCCGCCGGAGGCCAACCGGGCAAGGGCCGAGCGCAAATGCCGGGCCGTCGCCTCGCTCGTCCAGCCATCGACATTGGCCACCGCCGAAAACGGCGGGTTCATCAGGATGACGCTCGGACGAAGTCCGACGTCGAGATGATCGTCGATCTGTGCGGCATCAAACTGCGTGACGAGGCGCCCTGGAAAAAGGAGACGCAGAAGGTCGGCGCGCGTGTCGGCCAACTCGTTCAGCGCGAGGCTGCCGCCCGCGATCTCGGCGAGGATCGCGAGAAGCCCGGTCCCGACCGAAGGCTCGAGGACCAGATCGCGCGGTGTGATCTGCGCGGCAGCGAGCGCCGCCAGCCCCATGGGCAGCGGCGTCGAAAACTGCTGGAAGCGCTCCATCTCAAACCGCAGACGCAGCGCGTCGATCTGGAAGCCCTTCGCCAGATCGAGCTGCAGCGCTTCCGCCACGGCAAGGATCGCATGCGCGGGATCAGCAGACGTAACAGCAACGGGAGGCGCAACGGGCGCAAGATAAGTCATCGGGAAACTCCAGAATGAGGGACAGGGACAGGCCCGGACACCCTCAGGCCTGATCTTCCCCCGCCCCGCTCTCCCTCTCGAACCGACGCGTCCCGGTCGCTTGGCCTGATTTGTTTCTGTTATGTTCTATATTCAGGGCCGAGCCGACAAGGGGGTTTCCCGATGGACAGCACCACGCACGCCTTGCCCGCGACGCCTAGGCAGATCGCTTATGCGCGCTCGCTTGCCCTGCGCAACCAGACCCTCCTGCCTTGGGAAGTTCAGCAGGACCGCCGGTCCCTGAGTGCCTGGATCGAGGCGCAGGCCCGGCTGCGCTCGGTATCCGACATGGACCGGCTACCGACCTCCAAGCAGGTGGCCTTCGCGGAGAAGGTCGCCCGGATCAAACGCCGCGCCGTCCCGGATGAATGCTTCCGCGACAAGGGGCTCATGTCCAAGTGGATCGACGGGAACAGGTGAGCACGGAACCAGCTGTTGACACCCCGTGCAGCCGTCCGGGGCTTTTGCCACACCACAATTTGGCCTACTGATTGTAGTTGCCAACTTATAGGTTTGCAGATTGGGCCTTCAGGACTTCAACCCCGGTCAAACTCCTGTCCGAGCCGCGCCAGATCCGCGAGCGCGGCGTCCTTTTTCTGCATGTCGTCCCCTTCAGCGATCAGCTTGCGAACGGTGCTGACGGACATGAACATTCTGAGCGGGTTCGAAGGCAATGGCTGGAATCCGTAGCCTTCGTAAAGCGCCTTGCGGCGCGCAACGCGCTCAGGATCGCCGCAGTCGAGCACATCGAGCATGACGATCGCGACGCCAATGGCGTCGGCCGCAACGGCAATGCGCCGCAGGGCGTCGACCAAGAGATCGCCGCCAAACCCGCCGCCGCTGAGCTTCCGATCCCGCCCGATCATGGAGATATAGGCGGCGGGAATGTTGCCATGCGAAGGCCGGGTCCGCGCAAACTTCGCAGGAAGATCCGTGTACTGGACCGCGTGCGCATTCAGCGCATAGAAGCCGATGACCGTGCCCTCAGGGTCCACCATCACATAGAGACGGACATTGTCCGCCTTGGCGAGCTTGTTCGCGGTCTTCTGGAAGTAGTTGTCGACTTGCTCGACGCCGCAAGAAAAAGCCGCCCGATCATGTCTATCCGGATCGAACGGCTCGATGGTGTAGGCGACCGGTTGTGACGCGGCCATTTACTTCGACACAACCGTGTCGCTGTGTCGACGGAAGGCCGCGCGCAGGGCGTCGGTCGGTGCCGCCGACGCATCAAGCGCTGCGAAGAACGCCTCATGATCGACCGGCTGCAGCTCTGTGCGTTCATGCGCAGCGATCGTTGCCAGCGCGGCCTGGTAGGCCGCATTCATCGTGAAGACAGAATCGTCGACGCCAGAAAGCGCCGCCGCCTGCTGAATCGCGGTCTTGATGCGCGGCTTCGTCCGGAAATTCATCCGGGCCTCATTGCGCTCGTCGATCGCGCGCGTGGTGTCGTGGAAACCGAGCATGGTCGCCTCCTGAAACGTCATCCAGCTATGTACGCCACGTCGACGTACATTTCAAGCGTGTGGTCAGGAAAGTTCTTCGAAGGTCACGCCTCATCCGAACCGCCGCCCTCCTTCCGTGAAGGTGTACTCGTTCACGATGATTCCTTCCTTGATCGCCTCGTCCGAAGTGAGGTGGTCGTATTCGGCCTCAACCTGGCGGTGGGCTGCGGTACATTCTTCGATGCAGAGAGGTCACCTGCATTCATCCCGCTGACAGTTTTCCTCGCCGCGCTGGCGCTCATACCGCCCGGGCACAGCCTCTGGCCGCGATCCGAACGGGTAGTGATGCGCCCCGTGGTGCCGTCCGCGATGCGACTGTTCCCGCGCCCCCTCCATCGTCGTGAAAGCTGTCCAGCCAGTGGGGACCTATCGTGGAGATGCGAAACGGGTGGGGGCTCGTTTCAAGGGCGACGACCATGAACTCGAAGGACATCCACCAAGGGGCGTGCGGTCACGATGCCTCCGTCACATCCCATCGCAACGCCGCGAACAGGGCGAAGGCCCCCGAATTCCGACCGGCCGGTGACGCCCAGGACCAGATCGCGATCCGGGATGCCGTCCCGCCGAGACCTACCCCCAGCCGCGTGATGCTCGCCGCGGCAAGAGTCACGACCGCTGGCGTGGAAGCTCGTGTCCTGGCCGGGTGCAGCGTGCTTTACCAGGATCTCGACCTCGCACTTGCCGATCTGCGAGCGGATAGTCGCAAGGCCGGGCGGGTCTGGGGTTTTCTGGCCGTCCAGATCGACGATTTCGGGGGCATCACCGGCTGCATCCGACCGTTGCTGCGGTTTCGCCACCTTTGTCCATCGGTTCCGTTGATCCTCCTGAGCGACTGCACCTCGAGGGACGATCTGTCATGCGACCGGCTGGCACTTTGCGACGTGACGCTGAAATCTCCCGTCAACGCCGCGTCATGGCGCCACGCACTCGCCGTGGCCCGAAAGAACAATCGGACCTGGCAGTCGCGGCTTGACGAGCGGGCCAAACAAGGACGGCGCGCACGGGACCGATCAGCGGCCCCGTCCGGATCGGGCGCAGGGATGTTCACCCTCCACCGGGAATGACCGTTCTGCGCGGCAGGAAGATGGGAGCAGCACGCGGGCGATCATGGGTCGTGAAGGCCGCATCGGGCCGGGCTGCGTTGCTTCCGCAGCCCGGCCCGATCGCGGTGCCCCTTGCGATCCGCCCGACTCGCGGCCTTGCTTCATGCCCCCTCACGTTGCCGAGGATCCGAATCAGAATGGCCACCGGGATCAGGGTTTGACCAGATGAAGGCGGCGGGCCGTACGCGGTGCAGAAGCGGCTGCCTGTGCCGACGAAGTCGGCGGCGTCCTCAGCAATGGCGCGATCTCCTCGATCGCCGCGGCCAGTCTGCGCGAAACGTCGTCCAGCCCTTCGTTCTCACAAAACCCATTGAGGTCTATCAGGACGTCTACGACCCAGTCGTATTCCTTCTTCTTCGTCATCACGTTTCCTCCTTGTTTGGCCCTTTTATCCCAAAATTAACAGACGAGCGGACGCCCATCGCCTGTGCAAGGCGGTATTCGGAACACCCCTTCGTGTGCGTAGCGATCCGAAAGGGTACCGCGCACCCCGAAAACCCCCTTCATTATCCGCTCTAATAGTGCCGGGGTCTTGCCTCCACTCCGATATCCGAGCCCGGGTCGCTATCCGCCCATATCGCCACGGTCTTCCCAAGGGTCGATCGCTATCCCCATGCAGCGGTCACAATCCTTTTGCGTCCTCCCATTGCAAACGTTCTGCGGTGAAGCTGATGCTAGGAATGAAAGGCCGTCGCCCGGGTGTCAGGACAATGGTCTGAACAATCAAGGCAGCGAGGCCGCGACATGAAACAGGCAATCGAATTCGGGACTATCGACCGCAAGACGGTCGGGGAGCCGATGCATCCCGGCCTTGCGCAAGCCGAGCACTTCGAGTCCTGGGAGCGGGCCCAAGCCGAGGCATATGAAACGGCGGAGCCCGAGGAACGCATGCCTTCGGGCTGGTGGCTGATGCCGGTGGCCGGTCTCGGGCTTCTGTTCTGGGTGGCGTTGGGCTGGATGGTGTTCGGCTAGGCGCCTGCCTACGGAATTGTCGCTCGAGCGGCCGTTCGCCGCTTCGGGATCAGGACCGCCCTGATTGCAAGCGACCTGCAGCACCAATCGTCCCATGAGAAAGGTCTCGATCTGCCATGTCTACACGGTTTCACCTCGACAAAAGCAAACCCGTCATGATCATCCAGAACGGGTGGGACGATTTCCGCGAGTACTGCGACTGGATGGAAAAGCAACGCCTGCCGATGGCCATCCAGGATGATCTGCCAAGCGCCCTGGACGAGGTAACCAGAGCGCCGAGGGCCTGGAACCAACTGATCATCCGAATGGACAGGCTGGGCACACACAAGGATCTGGTTCCACAGATCATCGCGTTTCGCGAAAAAGTGCCATCCGTCCCGGTCATTGTCACGACCAGAACGGCGCCGCGGAACTGTTTCGCTCTTGAAAACCTCTATGTCTGCGACGTCCTGTTGCATGAGCCATCCGACATGAATTCCTTCGAATTCGCGCTCGCGGTGGCCCCCATCAACAACGAGGTCTGGAAACGCCGCCAAAGCATCGAGACGGCATCACGCAAAGTCGACCCCAGCCGGGCCGACAACATTGTCCCGCTGACCCGCCGTCCGGCAGCGCAAACGTCCGCGGGCGGCTGGCGTCAGGAAAAGCCGAACTCCTTTGCGTAAAGAGCGGCCTGGGTGCGGTTTCGAACGCCGATCTTGCGGAAAAGCGTCTTGACGTAGAGCTTCACCGTAGGCTCCTGGACATTCATGTCCCGGGCGATTTCCTTGTTCGTCTTACCTGCGCAAAGCCCGCGCAACACCTCCACCTCCCGCGGGAGCAACTGGCTGGAGGCGGGCAGGGAAGTCGTCTCATCCTTCGCCCGCCGAAGAAATTGCACCGGCACATATATTTCTCCGGCCGCCATGAAACGGACGGCGTTGGCCAGCGTCTTTGCGGGAAGTGCCTTTGGCAGAAAACCCGACGCACCCAGCGCTAGGACTCTGTCGGCCACATCCGGCGATGCGACGCCCGAGATGATCGCCACCTTCACGTCGTTCCCCGCATCCAGCGTACTCTTCAATCCTTCGAGGCCATTCATGCCGGGCATGCTGTAATCGAGCAGAACCAGATCGAACGGGCCCCTTGTCTCGATCGCGCGAAGGGCCGAGGGCAGGTCGCTCTCGAATTCGACTTCGATCGCCTCCTCGCGTGCGAGGAACAATCTCAGTGTATCACGCAAGAGTTCATGGTCGTCGGCGATGAGCAGTCTCATTTTTTTCCTCTTTTTTCAGTCGCTGTGCGATTGCCGCCTCGGCGGCGTGGACAAGTTCATTGCGGGACACCGGCTTCTTCAGTGCCGCCGCGAATTCGCGAGGCCCGCGCCACCCGCACCGCACACGCCAGTCCGGGATTGCCGTGAGCAGAAGCGCGGGCAGGCCGGGATCGAGCGCGTGCACCTGCCGGGCAAGCTCTGCCCCGTTCATCGTCGGCATGTTGAAATCGGTCACAAGCAGATCCCAGGCGCCCGGGTCCCCGCGCACCGCCGCGAGCAGATCCGCGGGGTCTGTACTGGCTGCGACTTCAGCACCGGCTTCTTCGAGGAAGCTGGCAAGAACCCTGAGAATCAGGTCATTGTCGTCAATCACCAGGATCGTGGCACCATCCAGCCGTCCCGTGGGATCACCCAGGCTGTTGAGCGGTCCCACCTCGGCGAGCGGAACGCGCATGACCGGCCAGAAGACATCGAAGCGTGACCCCGAACCCGGCACGGTATCCATGCGGATTGCGCCCCCGTTCTGCGTCACCACCCGCGCAACGATTGGCAACCCGAGCCCGGTACCCTTCTCACCCTTCGTGGTAAAGTTCTCCCGGAAGATCCTGGCCGAGATCTCCGCGTTCATGCCGGGCCCGGTATCGGCGACCGCCAGGCGGAAATAGTCTCTCTCCGGCTCAAGCGTGCCGATCGTCGTCGGCCGATCCAGGTCGGACCTGTCGGCTCTTGTCAGCGTGACCTCTATGAAGTCATGCGCGTTGCGATCCGGTTTGTCCCTGATGGCATCGCTGGCATTCAGGACCAGGTTCAGTGCGACCTGAGTGACGTCCGTGGGGTCGCCCTCGATCTCGAACGGGTCGGGTGGCAGGGTCAGCTTCAGTTCCGTGTCTTGCAGCCTGTCCGCCCGCATGAGGTCGATCGAACTCCACACCTGCTCGCGCATGTCGAAGGTCTGAACGCTGTTCTTGCGCCGACCAAGGTCCGACAGCCTGCCGATCAGCGACGTCGCCTCCTGCACGGCGGCCTGCAACCGCTCGACATTGCCGCAATCCTCGTGCTTCGACGACAGCAAGGAGATCGTTCCCGAGATCGCGGCAAGAATGTTGTTGAAATCATGCGCGATACCGGAAGCGAGTTGTCCGATCACCTCGCGACGCTGCGCCAGCTGCAATTCTTCCCGAAGCCGCGCCTGTTCGGTGATGGCCTGTTTCATCGAGGTCACATCGCGGACGATGGCCAGCGCCCTCCCGTCCCCGCGGCCGCTCACGGACAGATAGGCCCAGAATTCGGTTCCACCCATGCGGCGCAGCAGGAGTTCGCCCAGCCAGTTCCCGTCCTGGCTAAGCTTCTTCTGCAACGCAAAGGTGTCCGCGGGAGGCACTGCCTTCGCGACCAGATCCCACCAGAAGACGTCGCGGATATTCAACCCGGACCCGATGCCGAACATGTCCCGAAACGCCTTGTTCATGTAGAGAAAACGCCCGTCCTCGGACGTGATGGAAATGCCGTCCTGCGACGCTTCCAGTGCCGCAAGGCGTTCGGCATCGGCCTCTTCGGCGAGCCGCTTGAACTCGGTCACATCGACGCGCAGCCCGACGCTGCTGCCATCCGGCAGGCGGCGCTCCACCACACGCAGCCAACGCCCGTCCGAAGTCAGTTGCTCGCTGTCGTTCTCGTCCAGGCGGTGACGTCGCAGCCGTTCGGCAAGCCAGTCCTGTTCCTGGCCGACCGCCTCTGCGTATTCGCCGTGCTCCAGCCCGTAGCGCAGGATCTCCTCGAATGAGGCGCCGGGCAGGATGGCGGGGACGGTTTTCGGATAGTATTGTCGGTAGCGCTCGTTGCAGAGCACCAGGCGATCATCCGGATCGTAAAAGACAAAGGCATCGGGCAGCGCCTCGACCGCGGCATAGATCCTCTGCCGCGAATTGAGCGCCTGCAGTGCCTGTTCTGCCAGCATGTCTTCGAACAGCTTGCGCTCGGTGATGTCGGTCTGCACCACTAGGAAGCCTTCGTGTCGGCCGGTTCCGTCGAACAGAGGCTGCTCGTTCGTCTCGACCCAGTAGCGTTCCCCGTTCCTGGCATAGTTGATCAACTCCATCGAAACGCGCTCACGCCGGGCCGCAGCCTGCGCCAGCCGCTCCACGACCAGCGGGTCGGTCTCGGGTCCATGCAGAAAGGTTGCGGGTATCCTGCCCTGCACCTCGACTAGGGTATAACCCGATCGCTTCTGAAAGGCGGGGTTGACCCAGGTGATCCGCCCCGCCGAATCCTTCAGGATGACGAGGTTCGTCATCGTCTCGGCAATCCGGCTGAGCCGCTTGAGTTGCGCCTTGTTGCGGACCTGTTCGGTCACATCGCGCGCCACCAGGACGAAAGGCGGCCCGGCCGTGTCGGCCTCGGGCGCGCGTCTTCTGACCGCGATGCTCCTGAACACCGCGCCCTGCGGGGTCACGATACGGGCTTCGGGTTCGTTGGCGCGGCCCGACCTCGCCGCTTCCGTCAGGACGCGCCTTATGAGCGTGGCGGTCGCCTCGGGCAGAGCTTCTTCCGATGTCAGGCCGATGAGCGTCTCGGCCGGACAGCAAAGGAAATCCGGATCACTGCCATGGACCCCTGTAAACCGGCCGGCGCTGTCGAATTCGACAACGATATCGGGAACCGCATCCAGCGTCGCCCGCAACCTGTTGCGTTCGTCCTGCAGCCGTCGCTGCGCCTGACGCATCTGGTCGGCGGCGGCGCTGGTGCGCAACATGCAACCGACACCGTTCGCGATCATCGAGAGCAGAGAGATCTCGCCGGGCAGGAACTCGTGATGGGCATGCACCACATCGATCCCGATGAAGCCGGCCAGAATTCCCCCCTGGATGATCGGCATCGCCAGCAGCGACTTGATCTCCTGCATCATCAGAATGGACTTTTCCGGGGAGTAGTCAGGCATTCCCGGAACGTCGGGTATATGGATCGCCTCGTTCCGTCCGAAGGCCTCGATCCAGTGCGGCGCGATCTCGTCGATGGAAATGCCCTGCAACTCGGCGATCATCGGCGCGACGCCGTCGGCGCACCATTCATGGGTGTTGTCGACATAATGGTCGTCACGAGTCAGGAACACATAGACCCGGTCCGCCGTGCATTGCCACCCGACCGCGGCCAGCGCCCGGTCGATGGCCGTGTCGACCTCGTCCACGCCCGAGCGCAACAGGTCCTGCAAGGCATCGCTAACCTTGTGCTGCGCCCCGGTCAGACGCGCATACTTGTCCGTCTCGAAGAAAAGTGGCCCGCCAGGGGACGCGAAGTGGTCGGCAGGCGTCAAAGTCTTGCACCTGGCCCCGTTGGTGGCAATCCGTCCAAGCATCCCCAGAAACGCCTGTTGACCGAGCGAGAAGGCGCCCGCTTGCCGCGACAGGCCGACCAGCGCACCGGGCATCCCGGACGAGCCCGTGAGCGGGGCGGCGACAAGGGATTGGTATTCCGCGAATTCGGGGGGCAGCCTCGCCTCGATGCCCTCGGCCGACAGGTCCAGAACAACCGGATGGCCAGCCAGCGCCTCGGGAAGCGCGATGATCCGATCGACGAGTCCGGGCGCCGTCGAACAGCGGACCCGCACGCCATCGCGCGTGCCATCCAGCGCCTGAACGGCAAGCGCGACATCCGAGTCCAGCCCCAACATGGCGGCCGAAACAAGAGTTTCCAGGTCCGGTTCGCTCTCGCCGTCGGCGCCGTCGGGCGGGGTTACCCTCACAGCCTCCATCATCGCGGCACCGTCGGGAAGGCGCCGTGCACGCGCGCCATCGCTCGCAAGACAGACCCTGCGGGGACGCCGTCCGGCGAAACCATCCTCCGGATGGGCCGCCGTTTTCTCATTACTGGACTGCTCATGCACGACTGGCCGATCATTTTGTTCTTGGGCGTCGACTTCCCTCAATTGAGGGTGTGTCGTGCCGCCCATCAACCCGGCAGATGCCGTCCCTACCCCATTGAGCCATCAGCTATACTCAAGCGGTTAAGGCAAATTTGGGTCAAACTTGCGCCAATCCTGTGGCTTTCGTTAACCTTGAGTTGAACGCGTAACTTGAGTGGGTGATCAGGACGATCCCGGGCCGCTCCCTCCAGTCGGGACCGCCTGACGGGGGGCGCCCAAGACAGATCAGGCCCCGTCGCCGACAGAAGGTCCGCACCCGGGATCGACCCGCCTTGCCCCGAGGATGCGTCCTTCCCCGAGGGGAGCCACGGCGAATCCCTCTGGCCGCATCGGGCGCCACGGGACCCCGCCCGACCACAGCGGTCTTGGTCCGCGGCTCAGAAAAGCCCCGCCGCCTTGGCGATCATCGCGGCGTGGGTTCGGTTGTTGGCGTCGAGCTTTTTGCAGACCGACTTGACGTGCAGCTTGATCGTGACCTCTCTCAGGTCCAGCTTGCGGGCAATCTCCTTGTTGGCGAGGCCGCGGCAAAGCCCCTCCAGAACCTGCATCTCGCGTCGCGTCAGGCTCCGGGCCAGAGGATGGGGTTCGTCGCCCTTCGGTCCTCCCGAAAGGAAGTCGACCGGGACGTATTTCTCGCCCGAGCACATGAAGCGGATCGCGTTGACCAGCGAATTCGCCGCCATCGTCTTCGGGAGGAAGCCGATGGCTCCGGCATCCATCGCCTTGTGGGCGGTCTGCCGTGTCGCGATCCCCGACATCAACGCAACCGCCTTGCCGGAATTGACATCCAGTGCCCGTTTGAGGCCCTCTAGGCCGTTCATCCCGGGCATGGCGTAATCGAGAAGAACAAGATCGAACCCGGCATGCCGCTCGATATCTTTGCAGGCACGATCCAGATCCGCGGCTAACGTCAGGTCGAAGCCCCCGGCATTGTCAAGGTACAGGGCAAGCGTCTCGCGGACAAGATCGTGGTCGTCGGCGATCAGCACCCGGAGCATGCGGTCCGATCCTTGACGGTTCTCGGCTGAAGACGTGACAGCGTGCCGGCAAGCGCCACCAGATCGATGGGTTTCGCGAACAGTCCGGCGATGCGGTCACCATCAAGCCCCCGATCCAACAGGCGCCGGGCGAGCGCGGTCACTAGAAAAACCGGAAGATCCGGTGCAACCCGGCCCAGATGTTCGACCATGTCGCCTCCGGTCATGCCCGGCATGTCGTAGTCGGAGATCACGGCGGTCCAAGCGTCGGGATCCTTCGCGATGGCATCGAGGGCGACATCCGGCAGGTCGCAAAAAGCCACTTCGGCGCCCCGCGCCTCAAGATAGGCCTGAAGAACCTCGCCGACGGCGCGCTCATCATCAAGAACCAGGAATGTCATGCCGCTAAGGGAATGCTCCTCCGCGGCGGTGGCGCAAGTATCGGGGGTCGCTTCGTGAGGGTGAAGCGGCCAGAAGACCGTGACGACCGTGCCGTGCCCCGGCGTGCTTTGCACATCCACCGCGCCGCCCGCGCCACGGACCTGAAGCGCCACGATGGTCAGGCCAAGTCCGGTGCCGCGCGCGCCCTTTGTCGAGAAATGTGGATCGAAGATGCGGGCACATGTGGCCTCGTCCATCCCTGCGCCGCTGTCGTGGACCTCGATGCGGGCATAGCTCTTGCCCGCGTCCAGGGAACCGATCCGCAGCCTCTGGTGCCGTTCCGACCGGAAGGACCGGACGGTGAGAGTGATCTGTCCGCTTTCGGAGGAAATCGCGTCGCGGGCGTTCAGGATCAGGTTGACGCAGATGCGGTTCACGGTCCCCGGATCGCCGCGCAGAAGCATGGCGTCGTCGCAAATCGACACATCCAGGGTCACGGCGGCGGGCAGGCTGGGGACAACGACCGCGGCCACATCCGCAAGCGCCATGCGCAGATCGAACGCACCTCCGTCGCGCGGTTCGGCGCCAAGGTCGAGCAGGCGGTTGACCAGGCGGGCCGCACGATGCCCCGCCGATGTGATCCGCTCGGCATGCTCGCGCGCTTCGGCTCCGGCCATCCGATCCCCCGAGATCAGGGTCGCCGAGCCCAGGATCGCCGAAAGCAGGTTGTTGAAATCATGCGCCACGCCGGCCGCGAGTTGGGCCAGCGCCTCCTGTTGCTGGGCGCGCATAAGCGCCCCGCGCAATTCCTCCTGCCGCCGCTCTTCGGCAAGACGTTCGGTTATGTCGCGAATGATGAGCACCGAGCCCTCGCCGTCCAGCGGGGAACGCGTGATCTCGTGAATTTGTGGCGCGTCCACCGGCCCGACCCGTTCCATCCGATAGGTGCCGCTAGATGGATTGCGCTGGTTGCGGTAGCTCGCCCGCCAATCTAGTCCAAGCGCCGCTTCGGACCGGCCATACCCCAACAGCGCCACGGCGGAGCGATTCAGGTGAATGATGCGCTGCGACTTGTTGAGGATCACTATGCCGTCGAAGGCGGCGTCCACCGCGACGGCGCGCTGACGCAGCAGGGCCTCGACGCTCTTCAGTCGCGTGATGTCGGTTGCAGTGATCACCAGAGCGCCATCCACGTCGCGTCGGGCGCGCAGAAGGAAGCTCCTGCCATCGGCCAGCGCCAGTTCCCGGCCATGACCTGCGCGGGCCATCGCGTCGAGGTCTTGCCTATTGGGCAGGGTATCGGCTCCGGGCCGGTGCGGCAGCGTGCGCAGGTGGCTCGCGCGGTTCTCTTCGAAGGTCGTCCCGACCGACCAGTCCGGACCCGGCGCGGAAAACGCGCGTTGCAACGCCTCGTTGCTCAGAAGCACGTCGCCCGTCTTGTCCAGCATCAGGAAGGCACCCTCGGTCACGGCCAGGGCTTTGGTCATGCGCTGGCGGATCCGGTCCCGCTCCCGGCGCGCCTCGACGCGGGCCGTGACATCGGTCTGGGTCGAGACGAGGTGCCGAACATGACCCTCGCCATCGCGTACGGGAAACAGTGTCACCTCGCTCCAGAAGAACTGCCCGGACTTTCGTCGGCTGCGCAGCAGGAACTGCCCTTCGGAACATGTGCGCACGGCGTTGCGCAGCCGTACCCCCTCTTCCGCGTCCGGGGTGTCGTCGGTCAGGGATCGACAGTTTCGGCCAAGGATCTCACTGGCACCGTAACCCGTGACCTGCTCGAATCCCGGGTTGACATAAATGAGGGGGGTGTCGGGCCGGGTGGCATCGGCGATCGCAAATCCGGTCGTGGAACCTTCGATCGCCGCCGCGAGCAGGGCGTTCTCCGCAGCCAGGCGTTCGGATGCCAGGGCCTTTGCAAACAGCCCCGCGAGCCGCAGCAGAAGCTTCAGATCCCGGCGCAGGAAAGCCCCGCGGCCGTGGTGAAGGCAGAGGATCGCGCATTCCGGCCCCGGATCGATTTCGGGCAGGCGCGCGGCCAGCAGGCTGTCGAATCCGGCGCACACCGGGCTGTCCGCCCGGTTCCCGAGCGCGGCCAGATCCGCGACGTTGCGTGCACGGTCGAACAGATCGACAGGCGGCATCCATTCGGCGCCGAGATCCTGCGGAACGGTTGTGCGGATCACCCGGGCCCCGCGCCCGTGCCGTTCGACCAACATGGCCTTCGAGGCCCCGGTCGCGGTTCCCAAAGCATCGAAGATTGCGGATATGGCCAGCGTCGGTGTGGGCGCGGTCGCATATGCCTCGATCGCGGCAAGCAGTCCGGCGGTCTCGGCATGGGTCCGCGCCTCGCGGTCCCGGAGGATCTGGAGCTCCAGAAGGGCCTCGCGCAGTCGTTCATTGTCGGGCATCCGGGGGGCCTTGCGCTACTTGGAAAACAGGATGCAGGAGACCATGAGGTTTCCATGCCGATTGCCCGAGTTCAGGATGGGCCCCTGTTCCCCGAAGGTGAACACTCCGGCAAAGGGCACCGCGGGAAGGGCCTCGCACACACCGTTGGTCAGATCGTCCAGCCGGTCGTGGACCCCCAGCATGCAGCCGCCGCAGTAAACGATCAGGGCGCCCGCGATCCCGGCGGGCTGCATTCTCCCGGCCTCGCATGCGATACGCGCCACGCGCCCCGCGCGTTCGATCAGGGCGCCCGCCGATCCCGTCATCTGCGTGAGGCGCTCGCCCGCGGCGACATCGGCAAAGAGGTGCAGACCGCCCTCGCCGTCGACGGCGGCAGGATGCGCAAGGATGAAATAGGGGACGCCCGCGATCCGGTGGGTTTCCCGCCCCAGCGGCCAGAAGGTGCTCTCGCCCAGGATCGAGCGTGTCTGCCCGCCCTCTGTATCGGTGCAAACCGCGCCGCCCGTCCACGCGCTGTAGACCTCCGCGGCCGGGCGCGCGTCGATCTCGGCCACGCGCCGTCCCTCGACCCGCGTGACGATACCGCTGCGTTCGGTCGGAGCATATCCGTTGTGATAGGCCAGCGAGACCTCGCCAGACGGATAGAGCACGCCGATGGCCACCGCGCGCCCGGCGCATCTTCCCTCGGCGAAAACCGACCACCCGCCGGCCACGGAATTGTCGGCGGCACTGCCTCCGGCAATGGGCGTGTCCGGACCAACGACCCGCTCGATCCCCGACAGGACGCGTTCCTCTTCCCCGGGTGTGCCGTAGATCCAGACGAGATCGGGCCGCTCGCCGGTACGACCGGCATTGTCTATGGCGGCTCGCGTCGCCGCCTCTGCCGCCGCCGACGGGTCATCGTCAAACGGCCGGAGGGCCGTTCCATATGATCCTTCGCCATCGTCGATCGCAAAGAGCACTCCGGCGCAGACCCCGTCGGCCGTCAGCGCGCCAGAGCAGGAGGTTCCCCCCATCAGCATCATCCCGGTTTCCCGGGAAAGTTTCAGCAGGGGGGTCGGATCGAGCCTCTCGTCGAGATGCAAGGTACAGAACTGCGGCAAGCTGCCAAGCTCGTGGAGGTGCGCGACAAGCGCCGCAATATCCTCCTGTGCAACAATCTCACTCACAATGATCCGCATGCTACCCTCTTTTCATACGTATCGTATAGAATGCCCTTTGTGCGCCGTCGCTGCGCCTTGCGGATAGTCTGACCGAACTTTCGGATAGTCCGCGGGCAGCCCATGATCATGCTGCACGTGGTCTCCAACAGTCGGCCGAACGGCCCGAGATCGCCCCTGACCGACATCGCCTCGGGCACCACGCCCACCCTGGACGTCACGATCGGGAGGCAGCCGCTCACGCATCGCCTTGGCGGATCAGCCAACAGCCGTGATCGAATAGTGTGGCGTCCCATCCCAAACAAGATCCCAGGACGCGCCCGGACGGACGTTCTGGATCGCATGCGGCTCGAAGCAGACCAGACAATTCCCGCCAGGTGCAGGCGCCCGGACCGAAGGGTAGATCAGACCGCGGGACCCCGCCCGGCGCAGATGTTCGGCTAAGCTTTGCCCCTCAGGATATCCAAAGGCCGGATCTGGATGCAGCGCGGGATGTTCCGGTTCATCGGTCAGATCATCGAAGATCCCTATGAAATCCGCCAGCAGTTCCACATAGCGGGCGCTATCGTGGAAGCTGCCCGTAAAGCCGAGTTCGCGCGTGCGGTGCCACGCCACTTCGCTGACGGAAACCATCACGTCCCATGCGCAGTACCAGGCGCCGCGCTCTTCGGTGTTGAAGCGGTTTCCGCCGGCGCGGGTATACGTGAAGGCGGCGTTGACATGGCTCTCGCCATAGATGCGCAGATCTCGGCTGCGGCGCTGCCAGGCCAGCTCGCGCGGGTCCAGATGCGGGTTGCGGCCACGTTCCGCCAGAAGACGGCCGCTGGTCAGGCCCTCGATTTCTGCCAGGATCTCCATCTCGTCATCGGTATCGACGAGACCACGCAGGGATGGCGGCTTGTGGTAAGTGGCGGGCAGGAGACGAACGAGACCACGATCAGAAATCTCGGTCCGCTTCATGCCCCACCGCGCAATGCATCAAGATAGGTCCGAACCGCGAGAATTTGCGGCAAGCCCCCGTCGATGGCGGTATCAACCGGACGGCTACCCCCGAACAGCGGCCCTGTGTTCGGTCGGGTGAACCAGCTTCGCGCGAGCGGCTCGGAGAAGTAGAGTTCGAGCGATTTGTAGATGCCGATCACCGCACTGAGCCTCAACAACTGGTCCTTGGTCAGTTCCCCCGCGAAGTCCGGCTTCTTGGCGCGCTTCCATGTGCTCTCCGACATATCGGCAAGGCCCGCCGCTTCCTTGAGGCTGAGACCCCAGGCATCGGCCACGCGCGCGTAGGCCTTCAACGCGACGGCGTTGACCTGTGCAGGTTCCCTGATTTTCTCTGCAACGTACATGGCGTCCTCCATTGCCCTCAACATAGTTCATATGATCCCATTTTAAAGATCAAGTGAGCTTCGCGTCTACTTTCCGCTCACCCGACCCTGCGCCCGGCTTCGGTGAAGGTGTACTCGCTCACGATGATCCCCTCCTCGATGGCCTCGTCGGAGGTGAGGTGGTCGTATTCGGCCTCAAGCTGGCAGTATAGCCAGCGGGCCAGATCACGCAGCGCCTCGGTCACGATCTCCTTGGCATCCTCGGTCGGCGGTTGCCAGGTCGGGCTGTCGCGGGTTACATCCACGGACGTTGTGTATTCGTGGTAGTAGCGACCGTGGTGGCTGGCCTATTCAGCGAGCTGGTAGAAATTCCGCCGCTGGAGGGCCTGCAGCCGGTCGGCGATGCCATGCAGCATCGCATCCATCGGGGCGCAGTCCCGGCCGCGCGCAGCCGCGCCCTTGGCGTGGGACCAGTAGCCTTCAAAGCAGGCCCCATCGCCCTGGTTCCAGAACCCGGAGAACCAGATGCAGGGCTTGGCCCGCGTCCTGCCACCCATCAGGCGGACGGGCGTGGTCTTGAGGCGAATGCCGAGGATTTCACAGACCCGCTCGAGATCCTCATAGACCGCGTCCCACCAGTCGTCATGGGGTCCGAGTTCGCGATACCAGCTGCGGACACGCGCGTTGAAGGTCACCGAAGAATCGTGAGGTAAGGAAATCCGGTATTGCATGATTAACAAAGTCTGGGTCGTCTGGCAGCTGAGCAAGAGCTTTTGAGCGTTGAAGAGTAAGAGGTTCCAAAAATGAGTGCGAGATTTGATGAAGAGGATATCGCCGAAGTGATTGCCTCTGCAGCTAGCGCAGCAGGCGGGCAAATGTCGCACGCCGCTGCCCTTCTGCTTGATGCCGCAGCCACGGCCGTTCTGACTGCTGGAATCGACGTTCATCTAGCTGCCGCAAGACTTACCGCTTCAGCCAAGTCGGCAGAAGCGAACGAAATGGGGGGCTAGCAGGAACACCTAGGCGCACTTCAGGATCCTTGAAGCACCTTCGGCGTCAGATGCTGCTGCAAGAAGGTGTCGAGATCGACACCCTTGCCGAACAGATACCCCTGCCCGAGGGGGCAGCCGTGACGGCGCAGCCAATCGTGTTGCGCCTCTGTCTCGATCCCTTCGGCTACAACGCACAGCCCCAGCGCCTGCCCCATGGCGAGAATTGCACGCACGATCTCGTCCGAAGGTTCTTCCGCCGTTTCAAGCCGTTGCACGAAGCTGCGGTCGATTTTCAGCTCGCTCAGACGCAGCTTGTGAAGATAGCTCAGCGAGGAATAGCCGGTGCCGAAATCGTCGGCCGAAAGTTCAAAGCCGCGATCATGCAGCAGGTCGATAACCTCGCGGGCGGGACTGCTCAGATCAACCAGCGCCCCTTCCGTCAACTCGAAGCGTACATCCCTCGCGCCAAGCTGGGCCTGATCCAGATGCGAGAGCAGCTCGAGGCCGAAGCCGGTCTCATGCAGGCTGTCGGGAGACAGGTTGACCGAGATACGCAGCGCATAACCCGCCGCGCGCAGCCGTGCCGTGGCAGCACCTACCATGTCGACCACCATCAGATCAAGCGCCCGCATCAGGCCGGTGCGCTCGGCCACCGGCAGAAAGACGGCGGGACCGATCCCCTGCAAATCCGGCTCAGTGCTGCGCAACAAAGCCTCGGCGCCGACAACCCGGCCCCCTTGCCGCAAATCCACCAGCGGCATGAGGAAGATCTCGAAGGCCCGAGCCTTCAGCGCCCGTTGTAATATCTGCGCGATGCGCGCCTCCTCTGCCTCGCGCTCGCGCAGGGGAGCCGTAAAGCGCACAGTCTGGTTGCGGCCGCGCGCCTTCGCCTCATACATTGCCAGATCGGCGCTCAGCCACAACTCCTCGCTAGAGGTGGCATCCTCGGGATAGACGCTGACGCCCATACTGACACTTATATGAACAACATAGCCCCCGAGGTCGAAGGGCAGCTCGAAAACAGAGGCAAGCCGTGTCAGCACCTCCCGCGTGTCCTCGCCGGGGGCATAGGGGTGCAGGAAGGTGAACTCGTCGCCCGCGACCCGCGCGAGAACCTGCGGCCCCTGCCGGATCCTTTCGAGCCGTGCTGCCACCTTGCGGATCAGCAGGTCTCCGGCATGGTGGCCGAATCGGTCGTTGACCTGCTTGAAATTGTCGATATCCAGAAAGACATGAAGCAAATATCCCCGGTCACGCTGCGCTTTGACGATGGCCGCGGCGAGGGAATCCTCGAACAATTCCCGGTTCGGCAGACCCGAGACCGGGTCATGCAGGGCGGCGTGCATGGCCTCGGCAGCCGCGTTATGCAACAGCGCCTCGTTCGCCAGTTGCGCGGTGATGTCGGTCAGGGTGGCGACCACCTGCAACCCCCCATCGGACATCCGCATCGGCGCCGCAGTGATCGAGATTGACAGGGTCTTGCCATCGTGTCGCCGGATCGAGACCCGACGATCGCGCACGGTGGTTTGGGTCGCAATCACCCTGAAACCGGGAAAATCCTCGGGCACCATCGGCGTACCATCCAGTTCGGTCAACGTCCAGTAATCGTTCACCAGCGGCAACCCGATCAGCTGCTCGGACGTCAGGCCCAAAATCGCGGTCGCCTCCTTGTTGACAAAATAGATGCGCCCCTTGTCGTTAAACGCCACGATGCCCGAGACGGAGGTCTCGACCAGCCGCTTGAGGAAATCGCTTTCTAGGCGCAGTTTCTCGGCCAGTGCCTTGCGGTCGGAGATGTCGATATGCACGCCCGACAACACGCTTGGCGTGCCATCCGAAGCGAAATCGACGGGGCGGCAGCGGCTCAGCACCCAGACCCAGTGCCCGTCCTTGTGCCGCATGCGGATCTCATCGGAGAAGACGTAATCCCCGGCCTTTGACCGGGCCACCCGGTTTTCGTACAGCTTCACCGCGTCTTCGGGATGAACGAGGGTCAGGAAGCTCTCCTCCGTCACCGGCTCCAGTTCCTCGCGGCTGTAGCCCAGCATCTCGGCATATCTGTCATTGATCTGATTTTTTCTCGTGGCGACATTCAACCGCCAGGTGCCGAGCCCGGCGCCAAAGATCACCTCGGCCAGATCCTGCGACGCCTCCTGCTGCCGGGTCAGATCGAAGGCTACCCCGAGGAGCGGTTCCTCGGACGTACCCGCCTCGTTGCGACAATCCGGCACAAGCTTGATCCAGCGACGGGTTCCATCGGCCGTGTCCCGGGTGGTGGTGTAGGAGGCCGCGCGCGGAGCCTCCGGCGTAGCGCAGCGCGCGGCCGTTGGTGACGCTGGCGGTCATCGCCGATCTTCGGAGAAGGTTTGGGTTGCGAGACCTGAAACCGACAACGGAGACGACGATGACCGATGACAGAATGGCGCTGATCGAATTGGTTGAGAAGCAGGCCGATGGCGACCTCGTGCGCGAGATGCTGGCCTTCGCAGCTGACCGGATCATGGAAGCCGAAATCGAGTTGAGAACCGGCGCGACGAAGGGCGTGCGCACCCCGATGCGGGAGGTTCAGCGCAATGGCTACCGCGACCGCGACTGGGATACCCGGGCGGGCCGGATCGCGCTGGAGATCCCCAAGCTTCGGAAGGGCAGCTACTTTCCCAGCTTCCTCGAGCCGCGCCGCACGGCCGAGAAGGCCTTGGTGGCGGTGATCCAGGAAGCCTACGTCCACGGCGTCTCGACGCGCTCGGTCGATGATCTGGTCAAGGCCATGGGCGCAGGCGGCATGTCCAAGAGCCAGGTCAGCCGCCTCTGCGCCGAGATCGACGAGCGGGTGAACGCCTTCCTGACCCGACCGCTCGAGGGCGCGTGGCCCTATCTCTGGCTGGATGCGACATACCTCAAGGTCCGGGAAGGCGGGCGCATCATCAGCAAGGCCGTGATAATTGCGGTGGCGGTCAACGAGGACGGCAAGCGCGAGGTCCTGGGCGTCGCCACCGGTCCATCCGAAGCCGAGACCTTCTGGACCGAGTTCCTGCGGTCCTTGGCCGACCGGGGCCTGCGGGGCGTGAAGCTGGTGATCGCCGATGACCACAAGGGCCTGCGAGCCGCCGCGCGCCGCGTGTTCAACGCCACCCACCAGAGATGCCGCATTCACTGGATGCGCAACGCGCTGGCCCATGCCCCGGCCAAGCAGCGCACCGCGGTGGCGGCGATGCTGAAGACGATCTTCGCGCAGGAAACCAAGGCCGACGCCGAAGCCCAGTGGGAGATCGTGGCCGATGCCCTGCGCGAGAAGCAGCCCAAGCTCGGCGCCCTGATGGACAGCTCCCGCGACGACGTGCTGGCCTACATGACCTTCCCCCGCGAGCATTGGACCCAGATCGCCTCGACCAACCCGCTTGAACGGGTGAACCGCGAAGTGAAGCGCCGGTCGGACGTGATCGGCATCTTCCCCAACGACGAGGCCATCATCCGCCTTGTCGGCGCGCTGATGCTGGAGACCAACGACGAATGGGCGGTCGCACGGCGTTACATGAGCCTTGAAACGCTCGCCCGCGTGACCGACAATCCCACCGTCAGGCTGCCAGCCGTGGCTTCCTGATCAAGCCCTGACCTCTCCGAGGGGCGGCGCTCCTACACCACGACGTGGGACACTATCGTTCCATCCGGCATGTCGAACCGCAACAGGCTTTCCACGATCTCGGGATGGCCCGGAACGATGCGCTCGAAATGGCGCCGAAACTCGGCCAGGTCGGCCGGATGCAGGTGCGCGGCCATCTCGTCAAAGCCGAACCATCGCCCCTCAGGCAGATTCAATTGACGGGCAAGGCCCCCCGTCACCTGCCACTCGGTGCCGATTTCGGGCGAAACGCGTGCCTGCCAGACCAACCCACCCGCGGCCGTCAGCGCGAGTCGCAGCCGGTCTTCCGCCTTGATCGCCGCCTCGGCCGCCTGCGAGAGTCGTGCCCAAGCCCGGCGCATCAGGAGCCACAGGCCAACGGCAGTAAACAGGATGAAGACCCACCCCTTGGCGGTTTGAAGCTGTTGATAATGCGCGTAGTCGCCCGCCAAGCTGGTCAGAATTCGGTCGCTGAACAGGATGTACCCGGCGCCGAAGATTGCGTAACACAGCGCGAATACGAACGGGCTGAGTGTCAAGCTGCGTTTTATGGCCATCTCGTTCTAAATACCGAATCGTGAAAAAACATAGCTTGCAAAGATTAATATCATCTGACTGGAAAGCCACGAAATGCTATTACATTTCTTAAGAGGCCCCGCGCACAATCATCGCGGAGACGCCGCGGCGTCCGGCGCCGCGCGCGTTACTGCTTCGGCCATGGGACCGGGCAAAGAGACGTTTATCGTGGCCATGGTCGCGATCTCCTTTGCGAGGAACCCGCAGCCCCTGAACGGTAGGAGCTCGGCAACATTCCGGATGAGGCGACAGCCACCGCTTCGGGAACATTCCTTCATGAGGCAATACGTCGGCCAAATTGGTTGTCGCTCATCAGAAACTGCGCCTCCGGACATGCCGAAAGCAGACCCTGCTTCTTCAACTCATGCCGCCAGGCATAGATCTGCTGCCGCGACACATCGTGCCGCTGCGCAACCTGCGTCACCGTCGCGCCGCCCATGCCTACCGATAAAACGATCTCGAGCTTCTCATCGTCGTTCAACCTCCAGCTCTGCCCGCAGATCATCGAGGAAGAGCGGGTTCAACACCTTCAGGATGTTCGGCACCGAGGTGTAGTGCATGCCGAGGACCGAGCGTTCCTCTTCATCCGCGACGGCCTGGATCATGGAGCCGAAGATGTCGGGGTTGATCTGTGTCCAGTCGAGGCTGCCGATATGGGACAGGTAGCGCTGCGCGATCTTGGAAAAGCGCGGCACATCCGTGCTGCCCGAGAAGAGCCCGCCGTTCACGTAGGGAAAGGTGTCGGCCCAACGGGGCAGCTTGGCCTCGGCCCGTTTGGGGATGGGCGTGTTCATCGCCCGGAAAATCTCGCCGATGACTTCGTGCGTGTTCGACCCGTCGCGGTTTGCCATCTAGTCGATGGTGGCGGTGAACAGGTTGTCGCTGACGAAGATGTCGGTGTCTTCGGCGAAGAAGCAGAAGATCAGCCGCGCCATGAAATGGTTCATGTCGTAGCGCTTGTCGGCGCTGCCCCAGTCGGGGTTGTCCTTGATAAGTTCGACATAGAGCCGATTGAGGCGGCTGGTCGCGCGGATGTCGAAGGCTCTTTCGCGGATCTGCTTGACCATGGAGATGTCGGCCAGCTGCAGGAAGAAGCCGGAATGGTCGGGGAAATCGGTGTAGCGGCAGGCGATGGTTTCGCCGGTGGTGATATCCTCGGCCTCGAGGTCGATGCCATCGGTGGCGAGGATGAACTTGGACTTGGCGCGGGTGGTGGCGGGGCTGTCGCGAAGGGCGGTCAGGGTCGCCGCGATGTCGCCCGGCGCGCAGGTCGCAAGGTGGATGTTGTTGGTCTGCAGGACGCCGCCGAGGTCGGACTTGTTCGACGCGCCGGTGCGCAGGCGCTTGATCGTCGTGTCCTTGTTTCCGAAGGCCATGAGGAAGGCATAGGGGAACTCGGCCGCGTCAAAGGGCTGCTCGGCAAGTTCGGAAACGGCTTGTTCGATTTCAACGGCGTTCATGCGGCTGTCCAGGGGTTGATCAGGTCGATCTCGCAACCCTCGAAGTCGGGCGTATTGCGCGTGGCGACGGTGGCACCACGGGTGTGGGCAATGGAGGCGATCTGGCAATCGGCCTGGGCGATCGGTCGCCCGGCGGCGCGACGTGCGGCGGCGATGGTGGCATAGGACTGCGCGGCGTCGCTGTCGAAGGGCAGGATGCGACCGGCGAGGTCCTCGCGCAGGATACGGTCCACGGCGTCAACCAGCGCGGCGCGGCGCTTGCCGTTCCCCATGATCGCGAGGCCGTAGCGCAGCTCTGCCTCCGATATCGAGGTCAGGTAGACGTTGAGCCCGTCCTGAGCGGACAGCCAGTGTTCGACCTTGGGCTCCGGAGCCGGGCGCAACAGCTCCGAGATGACATTCGTATCGAGGATGATCATGCGTCAGGCCTGGTCGAACGCGGGCGGTTCACGCATGGCTTCACGCTGCGGAAGGTTGAGATCAACGCCACCCAGAGGCGCGACCCGTGCACGGATGGCCGCGGCAAGATCGTGGGATGGCTTCGCTTCGCCGACGACATGGCGCAAGATCTCGCGCGCCTCTTCCTCCATCGAGCGGCCATGCTCGGCTGCGCGTATGCGAAGGCGGCGCTTCACGTCGTCGTCAAGGTTCCGGATGGTAATGCTTGCCATGATATCCTCCTGAGAAGAGTGTAATCATCGCAATCAATGCGATCAAGACTAATCGCCTGAGTGCAGAGCCTCATAGCCCCGCCGCTTCTTCACCGCTGCGAGCTTCATCAAAGCGGTGATGGCCTTGCCTTCATCAGGGTGGGTCTCGACCATCATATGTCCCCGAAACCCGATCCGGCCCCACTCGCGTACGAGGGTGGCGCGGCCGAAGAGGTCGCGTTGCACGCTCAGCCGATAGAAGCGACGCATGTTGCGCGCCGGATCAATCCGGCGCATCTGCACGTCGGTCGGGAAGACATTGAGCTGGATCGGTTTGTGGTACATGTAGTAATCAAACAAGGCTTTCTACACAATATCAGGTGGAAACCTGCGCTTCCACCTCGATTTCCCCTTAAGGGGAAAGGGGGCTCACGCCCCCTTCTCGAACTTCATGACCGGGATGCCCAGCTTCTTGGCCTTGTCGGCAAGGTTCTCTTGGATGCCGGTGCCCGGGAAGACGAGGACGCCCACGGGCAGCACGTCGAGCATGGCGTCGTTGCGCTTGAAGGGGGCGGCCTTGGCGTGCTTGGTCCAGTCGGGCTTGAAGGCGACCTGCGTCACGCCGCGAGCCTCGGCCCATTTGGCGGCGATGAGTTCGGCACCCTTGGGGCTTCCCCCGTGCAGAAGGACCATATCGGGATGTTTGGTGCGGACCTGATCGAGCTTGCCCCAGATCAGGCGGTGATCGTTGAAGTCGGTCCCGCCGGTGAGGGCGACCTTGGGTCCTGCGGGCAGCATCGCCTCGGTTTCCGCGCGGCGCTTGGCGGCGAGGAAGTCGCGGCTGTCGATCAGCGCTGCAGTCATGTGCTGGCGGTTCACCATCGAGCCGGTGCGGGGGCGCCAGGTCGATCCCGTGTGATGGACGAACTCGGTCGCGGCGTGATCGCGCATCATGTCCATGCAGTTGCGCCGTTCGATGAGCGTCAGGCCTTCGGCCGTCAGGCGTTCAAGCTCGGTGGATTTCACCTCGGAGCCGTCCTGCTCACGCTGGAGGCGGCGCTGCGTCTGTTCATTCTCGTCGAGCGACCGCTCGATCCGGGCTGTGGCGCGGTGGAAGAGGTTGACCTGGCCCCAGAGCACTTCTTCGAGGTCTGGTTCCATGCGGGTGTCTTCCAGGGTCGCGACGAGGGCGTCGAAGATGTCGGCGACGGCGACCGCGAGGCGCTGCCCATCGGGCATCGGGCGCGGATCGGGCTCGTCAAAGGGGCGGTAGCCATAGAGCTGCAGCTCTTCGAGCGCATGGGCGGTCTGGGATGCGGTGTGGACGGGTTCATACGCGTCGTCGTGGGTGTGGATCGTCATCGGTTCTTGCCTCCGGGCCTGTCACGTCCGCGCGTCATCCCGCGCGGCCTTCATGGGCTGCGAAAGCCGTGGGAGGGGACGCCCCTTCACCCCCTTTCGGGGCCGGAACGCATGTGGAGGAGGACGGGGGGCGGCTGATTTGTATCGCGATGCAAAGCGGGGGCTCGTCCCCCGCGGCGGAAATCAGTCGCCCCCCGTCCTTGAAGGGGCGGCCCCTTTGACGGCCGCCTGCCCATCTCTTGAAGGCCGTGTGGGTGACGGGTGGATGAGGTTGCCCGGGAATAGGCAAAGCGACAGTCCAGAGCCACGACAGGGATGTGACCCCTGCCCCGCTGTCCCTTGTCCGCCCCCTGCGCGATGCTGCTCAGCCGAACAGGCGATGCCGATCCTCGGGCCCGATCTGCCCTGCCAGATGCCGACGCAGCGCGCCCGTGCCGTACGCCCGGAGATCATCGTTGAAATCCCCGAGCCGCGGTTCCAGCACCCGCACGGCAATCCCACCCTCGGCTGCTCTGGCGCTCAACCTCTCTGCCGCGCTCCGCCCCGCCGGATCGCGGTCGATGGCGATGTAGAGGCGCTGCACCCCCTCCGGCAGCAGGACGGCCCCGAGGTGACCGGACGAGAGCGCAGCCCAGACGGGAAGGCCGGGCACTGCCTCAACCAGGGACAGCATGGTCTCGATGCCCTCGCCAACAACGAGGATGTCGTCATGTGGGGTGAGCCTGACGGCATTGCCCAGGAGGTGACCCATGGCACGCCGCTGCGTCTCGACATCTGCTTTCCCCTGTCCGTCCGGCGCCAGCCAGGTGCGGTGCACGCCCTGCAAGACCCCTGCCCCATCGGTGACCGCCGCGATCAGCGCCGGTCTGGGGACGCTTCGGGTCTGGCCCTCATCCCGATGCCAGCACTTCGGGTGGAAGCGCAGGGCGCTCATGGTGCCACCTTGGGTGACGCCCCGCGAACGGAGGTAGATGTCAGCAAGCGTGCCTGCGATCAGGACCGAAGCCGCAAAGAGGCGCGCCGCTGCCGCTGGCGTGCCACCGGGGGCCTTGGACTTCTTCGGCACTGGCACGTCCGGGAGGACCGGCTGCGGACGACCGAGATGCGCCCGGGCCTCGGCCAGAAGGTCGGGAAAGCGGGAGATGCCGGTCCGCTCGCGGATGATGTCGAGAAGATCGCCATGCTCTCCCGTGGCGGCGTCGGCGAACTTGCCGGCAGCACCCGGCCCTGATGCAGGCCCGGTCAGCCGCACGAAGAGCGACCGTCCAGGGTTGTTCTGCAGATCGCCAACGATCCAGTAGGACCCTTCCCGCCGTCCGGCGGGAAGGTAGGCGCGACACACGCCCTCGGCATTCTCCGCCAGAGCGCGGATTACATCTTCGGTCTCAGAATACATGGCTCAACACCCTCCGCGTTCATGTAGTCCCGTCACAGGACAACGTGCAAGCAGGCGATCCAGCACAGCGATGCCGGTAGGGTCGGTCGGACAGAACAGCCGCAGCTTCCAGCTGATGATCTCCGAGAAGAAGCCATCGGCCTTGAGCCGGTCTTTGGCGGCCTCGGTGAAGCCGGACAGCTCGATCCGGTTGACGCCCATGACGCGGGACCGGTGGAGTTCCATCCCTTCAGCCAACCGCACGACCGTCTTGCCCTCAAGAACAAGGGCATGGACCTGCGCTGCACTGAGCTTCGGCGCGTCATCTGCCAGCGTGGTCGCGACCCAGGCGGGCGAGACGCGGCGGCCGATGAGGCGCTGGCCGTCGTCGGTCTGCAGCCGGTAGACCCGGGTTTCATCCTGCGGGAGCTGCTTCCAGATCGGCAGCAGCAGCCCCGACACGATATGCAGCGTGGACTCGCTGAACTCCGGCACCTCGGCCAGTTCCGCGGTCCAGGCGGCATCGAACGCCGCGCGGTCGGCCTCCAGCCAATGCGTGTCCTCCATGATCCTGGCCGGAACCGTGCTGGCCTCGGTGGGTCGGATCAGGCGCAGGCGAGGTTCAATGGTGCCGTCGTCCACCATCAGGCTGGTGGCGGGAACCTGCACCGCGGCCCGGCCGGAGCGGCTGTTGACCAGCAGGCGCGCCTTCGGATCGTCGAGCCAGTCGAGCGCATCGGCGAGCGAGGTCGGCGTGTTGCGCCGCTTCTCCGCGATGGTCAGCAGCTGGGTTTCGGCGCCGGAGCCGGGATGGGTATAGATCACCCGGGCGTCGGTGATGCGGAAGCTCTCGGCGCGCAGCGTCTCGAGCCCGAGGTCATAGGCCCCGGCGGCGATGGCCCCCTCGATCCGCGCATCGAGCAGTTCCTCGAAGGCCGAGAAGAGCACGGCCTGCATGTCGATCGTCAGCGCCAGCAGGCGATTGAGGAAGGTCGTGATCGGCGGCAGGTCGTCCTTCAGACCAGTGTCGTCGGTCAGGCTGAGCCCCGTCGCATCCTCGAAGGCCGCAAGCGAGCAGCCCGCCACATCGCCGCGATAGAGGCGGCGGTAGAGCTGGCGCAGGGCATCGCGGGCATAGGGGGACTCGAGGTTGTCCTCCGGGCGGAAGAGACCCTGACCCCCGGTCTGACGCTGGCCGCGCGTGATCGCGCCGAGCGTGTCGAGGCGGCGCGCGATGGTCGAGAGGAAACGCTTCTCCGCCTTCACATCGGTGGCCACGGGACGGAAGAGCGGCGGCTGCGCCTGGTTGGTGCGGTTGGTACGCCCGAGGCCTTGAATGGCCGCGTCGGCCTTCCACCCGGGCTCCAGAAGGTAGTGGACGCGCAGGCGCTGGTTCCTCGACCCGAGATCGGCGTGATAGCTGCGCCCCGTCCCCCCGGCATCCGAGAAGACCAGGATGCGCTTCTGGTCGTCCATGAAGGCGGCGGTTTCCGCGAGGTTGGCAGACCCCGCGCGGCTTTCCACGACGAGGCGCGCCGCAGGACCCTCGCCCTTTCGTACGATGCGGCGCGACCGGCCTGTGACCTCGGCCACGAGATCGGTGCCGAAGCGCTGGACAATCTGATCCAGCGACCCGGCCACGGGCGGAAGTGATGCCAGCTTCTCGATCAGCGCGTCCCGCCTGCGGGCGGCTTCGCGGCATTCGATGGGCTGGCCGCCACGGACCACGGGTCGGGACGAGAGATTGCCCTCGCTATCGGTGAAGGGCTCGTAGAGCTGCACCGGGAAGGAATGGGCGAGGTAATCTAGGACATATTCCCGAGGCGTGATGTCGACGCGGATGTCGTTCCACTCTTCGGTCGGGATTTCCGACAGGCGGCGTTCCATCAGCGCCTCGCCGGTGGAGACGATCTGGATGACGGAGGCGTGACCCGCTGCGAGATCAGCTTCGATGGCGGCGATCAGCGTAGGGGTTTTCATGCTGGTCAGCAGATGGCCGAAGAAGCGCTGCTTGGCGGATTCGAAAGCCGAGCGTGCGGCAGACTTGGCCTGGCGGTTCAGCGTGCCGCTGTCGCCCGTGATGTTCGCGGCCTCCATGGCGGCGGCGAGGTTGTTGTGGATGATGGCGAAGGCCTCGGCATAGGCATCGTAGATGCCACGCTGCGCGGGGGTCAGCGCATGTTCCAGCATCTCGTATTCGACGCCGTCATAGGACAGCGACCGGGCAGTGTAGAGGCCAAGGGACCGCAGGTCGCGGGCCAGAACCTCCATCGCGGCGACACCCCCCGCCTCGATGGCCTGTACGAATTCCGCCCGCGTTGCGAACGGAAAGTCCTCCCCGCCCCAAAGCCCGAGGCGCTGAGCATAGGCGAGGTTGTGGACCGTCGTCGCCCCCGTGGCAGAGACATAGACCACGCGGGCATTGGGCAGCTTGTGCTGCAGTCGCAGGCCCGCCCTGCCTTGCTGCGAGGCTTCCGTGTCGCCGCGCTCGCCCTTCGACCCGGCGGCATTCGCCATGGCATGGCTTTCATCGAACAGGATCACCCCGTCGAAATCCGCCCCCAGCCAGTCGACGATCTGATCGACGCGGGATTTCTTGGCGCCGCGTTCCTCCAAGCGCAGCGTGGCATAGGTGGTGAAGAGGATGCCTTCGGTCAGCGGGATGTCGCGGCCTTGCGCGAAGCGCGAGAGCGGCGTGACCAGCAGCCGCTCCTGGCCAAGGGCCGACCAGTCGCGCTGCGCATCTTCCAGCAGCTTGTCGCTTTTCGAGATCCACAGCGCCTTGCGGCGGCCCTGGCACCAGTTGTCGAGCAGGATCCCGGCCGACTGCCGGCCCTTGCCCGCCCCGGTGCCGTCGCCAAGGAAAAACCCACGACGGAAGCGGACAGCGTCAGCGGCATCCTCCGGTGCGGCCGAGACCATGTCGCCGGTTTCATCGACAGACCACGACCCCGCGAGATAGGCGCCATGCGCTTCGCCCGCATAGATGACCGTCTCCAGTTGGGCATCAGACAGCAGGCCGTCGCGCAGGACGGCGGAGGGCAGCTTGGGGTGGTAGGTCGGTTTCGGGGGCGCGACCGAGGCCATGGCGGCCGACTGCACCAGCTTGGTCGGGTGTGGTGCCGCGCCGGGGATGTGGATGGCCTGCAGACTGAAGTTCTCATAAATGGCATCCGAAAGGCGCGCGCTGGCACTGGCCTCGGTTGCATCCCGCAGGCTGTAGGTGAGGTCCGCGGCCTCGATCTGCGCGCCAGTGGTGGTGGGTGTTGCTGGCGCAGCGCGCGATGTGCTGATGGCCGTGCGCGTGGTACGGGCAGGATTTCCCGGGAAGGGGGAAGAGCGGCCCGGCCCTACTGGGTCAGCAGGCTCCAACTCGAGGCGCGGGGGGATATGGGTGGTGATCAGCGACAGAAGGCTGGCCACATCCGGCGATATCGGGCGCGCCAGATCGGCGGCGATGCCGCCCGCCTCTCCACCGCGGCATTTGTCAAAGACCGAGATACGGGTTTCAAAGCTGGTGCCATGTTTGGCAAAGGCGGTGCCGGACACAGCACCGGTGAAGATCAGATGAGCAGACTCGGTCAGGCGGGCGAAACCGTCCGCCCAGGCGGGCGCATCGGGCGCGAAGCCGGCTCCGGTGATGGCGACGAGCCGCCCGCCAGGAGCGAGCCGCGCAAGCGCCGAGCGCAGATGCCGGGCCGTCGCCTCGGTCGTCCGACCATCGACATTGGCCAGAGCCGAGAAGGGCGGGTTCATCAGGATAACGCTCGGGCGAAAGCCCGCGTCCAGATGATCATCGATCTGCGCGGCGTCGAACGTGGACACGGGACGCCCCGGAAAGAGGAGGCGCAGAAGATCGGCGCGGGTATCGGCCAGCTCGTTCAGCGCGAGACCGCCACCTGCGATCTCGCCGAGGATCGCCAGAAGTCCGGTCCCGGCCGAGGGTTCGAGGACGAGGTCTCGGGGCGTGATCTGCGCCCCGGCGAGGGCCGCGAGACCCATGGGCAGCGGTGTGCTGAATTGCTGGAACCGCTCCATCTCCTCCGAGCGCCGCGTATGCGTGGGCAACAGGCCCGCGACCTTGGTAAGGATCGGCAGCAGGGCAGCGGGCGAGCCCGCCCGGGCGAGCAGCGCGCGGCCGAACTTCCGCAGGAAGAGGACCAGCGCCACCTCGCCCGCCTCATAGGCAAGCTTCCAGTCCCACGCGCCATCGGCATCGGAGCCGCAAAAGGCGCGCTCCATCTCAAGCCGCAGGCGCACCGCGTCGATCTGGAACCCCTGTGCCAGATCGGGCTGCAGCGCTTCGGCGACAGCGAGGATCGCGGACGCGGGATCGCGAGATGGAACAGGAACGGGAGGCGCAACAGGGGCGAGATAGGTCATGGGGAAACTCCGGAATGAGGGACAGGATCAGGATCGGGCACCCTCTCTCGGGCACCCTCAGGCCTGATCTTTCCCCGCCCCCCTTTTCCTCTCGAACCGGCGCAACCCGGACGCTTGGCTTGATTATGTTCCCCTTATGTTCTATATTGAAGCCCAAGCCAGAAAGGGAGTTTCCCGATGGACAGCACCACGCACGCCCTGCCCGCAACACCCAAGCAGATCGCCTATGCGCGGTCTCTCGCCCTGCGCAACCAGACCCTCCTGCCGTGGGAGGTGCAGCAGGACCGCCGGTCCCTGAGTGCCTGGATCGAGGCACAGGCCCGGCTGAAACCAGTATCCGACATGGACCGGCTGCCCACGTCCAAGCAGGTGGCCTTCGCAGAGAAACTCGCCCGGATCAAACGGCGCGCCGTGCCGGATGAGTGCTTCCGCAACAAGGGGCTCATGTCGAAGTGGATCGACGGGAACAAGTAACGGGAATCTTCCGAAAAGATGGTCAGTCAGGCTTGAACGCTGCATTGGCCTTGCGCGCGATGTCCGCGCAGCGGTCCATCAAGTCGCCAAAGGGCTCTGGTGTTGATGCAAGCAGGCCGTCCTCGACCATCCGGCGATAATCGTCGGCGAGAGCCTTGAGAGCATCGCCGCCCGGGACCAGTTGTAGATGCCCAGAGGTTGCGGCGCCGTAATCGATCCATGTGGCATCCGCTGCCTTCTCTGCAAAGAACATCGCCTTGTGCTTTGCGACAGCGGTCCCAAGTGCGCGATCTTCGATGGCCGCAGCGGCGATGCCCGCTGCGTCCAACCGGGCGACATCATGCCAGTGTCTGGAAAAGCGATCCCCTCGCATACGGCTCTGCAAACAGAACACGTGGATCGCCGTTGCCTTTTCCCAGAAGGTCCGTTCTGCATGCATCACGCGCGGGCGAGCAGTCGGAAACTCAAGGCCGTCAACGGCCCCCGCTGCGTCACAGACAATGTCTCGCGCTGATGCCGGCTCTCCGGTAGAACGCGCGCCAAATTCCAGCATCACGCTCGGAGAAACGTATCCCGTGCCTTGGGCGAGGTGCGGGTAGTCGATGAACAGCTTGTCGCCGTCAATCCGAAGGCCGGCATCGATCCCGTCCCGATCAATCGCCTGCTGCAGGATCGGCTGGATGGTCCCGGCCACCCATTCTGGCAAAGCCTGTCGGACACGCTTCGACCAGCGCCGCTCTTCGCTGGATGTGGCGGGCATGGCATCTTCACGGCCCTCGAGCAAATCCGGGATCAGCGCCCGGATATCAAATGTCAGATCCACATCCTCGGAAAACCGGTCAATGACCTGGTAGGCCTTCGACAGAGAGGTGCCACCCTTGAAGACGAGGTTTGTGCCGACGGGCGATCCAAACAGTTGCTGGATCGCCCAGACCACCCAGACGTCCTTTTCGAGGAGGTGGGCTGGCCGACCAAGCCGATCGGCTGCGACGCCAAGAGCATCCAGTCGGTCTTTGGCGGTGAGGCGCAGGAATGCCTCAGCCATGAACCATCTCTCCAACCAATCGTGCCAGCCAAGTCGGGAACTGCGGCGCGGCGGACACGAGTTCGGTCTTTGCCGTGTCCGTGAGCTTGGATCGCAGAAAGGGGAGAGCCTTGGGGGCCTCATCCGGCCCGAGCCAGGCCAGCGCACGGACGGCCTGGCCCGAGGTCTTGCTCCCAAGGGCCAACTGCCAGCGCGGCGCATGACGCAGTTCGACTGCTTGCCGGCCAAGGTTCAGCACACGGCTTCGCCCCGAGGTGAGGTAAACCGACTTGACCGGCACCTGCGTGGTCAGGCCCAGAGCGTTTGCCGCGGCAGCGCCGCTCGGCACGATCGTCTCGCCCCGCTGCACAGCGAGCGCTTCAATCGCCTGTTCAGCGGACGGACTGCGCGGACCAAAGCGTGTCTGGACTGGGCGCATGTAGATGCCGCGTCCTGCACGGATCAGCTCGCCGCGCGCGGCCAGACGCGAGAGTGTCTGATCGACCGCCGCGCGCGAGCCGAGGTGCAGGAGCCCCTTCGCTGCCAAGGGCACCCCCTCCGGCAACGCCGTAGCGACATTCATAATGCTCTCGGCCATGCGCTCCATGATCGCTCCTTTGTCAGAAATATACGCAGATTTCTGACAGTTTTCAACCGTGCGCTCTCACCCGAACCGCCGCCCGGCTTCCGTGAACGAATACTCGTTGACGATGATCCCTTCCTCGATGGCCTCATCCGAGGTGAGGTGGTCGTATTCGGCCTCAAGCTGGCGGTATAGCCAGCGGGCCAGATCACGCAGCGCCTCGGTCACGATCTCCTCCGCATCCTCGGTCGGCGGCTGCCAGGTCGGGCTGTCGCGCGTGACGTCGATCGACATGGTGTATTCGTGGTAGTAGCGCCCGCGGTGGCTGACCTCGGCAGCGAGCTGGTAGAAGTTCCGGCGCTGGATGGCCAGCAGCCGGTCCGCGATGCCATGCAGCGTCGCATCCGTCGGGGCGTAGTCCCGGATGCGCGCGGCCGCGCCCTTGGCGTGGGACCAGTAGCCCTCGAAGCAGGCCCCGTCGCCCTGGCTCCAGAACCCGGAGAACCAGATGCAGGATCTGGCCCGCGTCCCGCCGCCCATCAGGCGGACGGGTGTGGTTTTCAGGCGGATACCGAGGATCTCGCAGACCCGCTCGAAATCCTCGTAGACCGCGTCCCACCAATCGTCACGGGGCCCGAGCTCGCGATACCAGCTGCGCGCCTTTTCCTTGGCCGCCTCCGAGAGTTCGGGGAACTGGTAGACGGTGGTGCAGATCACCTCAGGCATCGGTGTCCTCCCCGTTCAGCGCGGCGGCGAGCCATTCCTGGCTGCTGGTCCAGCCGATGGATTTGCGGGCACCGAGATCGATGGCATGCGCGCCACCGCCGAAGGCGTCGAGGCGAGGCCGCGAACAGGTCAGCGCATACTGAAACCCCCCAGAGACCGGTAAGGTCGAGTTCTTCTGCCAGGCGCAGCACGAAGCGGATGACAGCTTCGACATCGCCGTGCTCGTCGTCATGGATCCAGAGGCTGCTGCCCTCGGGCACGTCCTGACGCACGAGGTTGAAGCCCGCGACCTCCGGGTCTTCGGCGTCCTGATCGGCTTCGCGCAAGCTCTGGAACAGCGCGAGCGCGCGGGCAGCCTTGTCGGGGGTGCCGACATCGAGCAGGCACGAGAAATGGGTGAAGTAATCCGCCATGGGGACCTCCTGGATGGGGAAGACCCGGCCGAGCGGCCGGGCGCTGGGTTGGGATGAAAGGGTGGCTGGCGGAGATCAGGCGTTTGGCTCGTCGCCCGCCGCCTGTCGCGCGGCATGCGCGCAGAGCATCTGCCGGTAGAAGCGCTTGCGCGCCGTGCGAAAGCCGCGAACGGCGCGCGTGTCGGGGTGCAGCGCCCGGACTGCCGCGCGCAGGACGGCGTAGGGCGACACCTCCGCTGGCAGGCCGAGGCGCTGATAGGCCGGGTCAATCATCTCAGGCGACCTCGACCACGGGTGAAGCGAGATGCGGATCGACCAGCGCTTCGATCCGCTCGGACCGGCCCATCCAGGGCTCGGGCCGGATGGCCTTCACCCAGTCGGCGAAGCTCGGGATGAAGCCGAGGTCTTCCTTCACATGCTGCTCGCCGACCCAGCGGGTCGGGATAATGCGCCCAGTCGAGAGGGTGAGCGTCGGACCGAAAATCGTCTCGGCCATGAAGATGCCCTCGGCATGGTGGCGGAGCGCGCGGTGCCGGAAGTCGGCCGTGATCTCCTTGCTGGCATCGATTATGTGGACAGTATCAAAATGACGTGGAAACGCCGTAAAGTAAGCCATTGATTGAACAATTTCATCGAGGTGCTCATGTTCAAAGTCAAACGTCCTGGGGACAGCGGTATTCCGATCGTCATTACTGCTGACGGCGCTGAAATCGACCCGGCCTGTCGCTTTCTCGCCTATCTCAATGCCAAGGGGTTTTCGCCGAACACTGTCTCGGCCTACGCGCACGATCTGGTTCATCTTTGGACCTTTCTCTCAACCCAGAACATTCACTGGACAAACCTCACCCCCGAACTCTCCGTTGGATTCCTCGCTCATCTTCGGGCGATGCCGTCCGGCCGAAAGCGGCAGGCGTCAGCGATCCGGCTGGCGGCCAGGGATGGCGCCGAGGTGCAGCCCCGCCTATCCGCCGCAACGATCAACAGGGCCTTGGCAGCGGTGGGCGCCTTCTACAAATGGGCGCGGTTTATGGGCACGTTCAGTGGTCCGAACCCCATCGCCAAAACCGCCGATTTGTCTGCCTGGCTGGCCACCGACCTCCACCGGCCATTCTTGGCGGGCGTAACTCGTCGAAAACTTGAGGTTCGCGATCTGAGCCTCCGGACTGTGCAGCGCCTGCCGCGCCCGATGTCACATCAGCAAGTCGCCAGCATACTGGGCGCGCTGCGTAACCTTCGCGATCGCAGCTTGATCCTTCTTATGTTGAACGCCGGCCTGCGCCCCGGCGAAGTACTGGGACTGCACCTGAGCGACATTGGCTATGGCCGAAGACGGGTATTTGTCCGCTGCCGTGACGATCATCCCAAAGGCGCGAGATCAAAGTCGAGAGTAGAGCGCGTCGTCGACCTGCACGACGGAGTGACCCTGGACACGCTGAACGCCTATGTCATGAGCGAACGCCCGCACGACGCAACCTCCCCTTTCATCTTTCTGGTCGGCGGCGACGGCAGTCGCCGAGCGGAGCCCTTGTCGTATTCGGCACTTGCACGTCTTTTCGCACGCGCATGTGAACGCGCCGGGATCCGTGAACCCTGGATGACGCCACACGCCCTTCGCCACACCCATGCGACGCAGATGTGGGAGGCCGGCATGCGGGAACTGACGCTGCAACGGCGGCTTGGCCATGCGTCACCGGAATCCACCAGAATCTACACCAAGGTCTCCGACCCGGTGGTCGTCGCAGAGTATCGGGCAGCCCTTGGCATGAAGCGTGATCAATCCAACGACGAAGGGGAAAAGTCATGACGCTAGCCGCCGCAGATTTGCGCCTGACTGCACATATCGCCTGTCTTCATGCAGACGAAGCTGACTACGCAGCCTTTCTTTCCCGCCTGCCCATGAACGAGCGCTTTCGCCGGAAGCGTCTGACATATCGAGCCGCGTTTCAGACGCGCTGGCCAGATCTTGCAGCTTGGTTTGCGGAACCTCTCCCTGTCAGAATCGGGTGCCTGGCCGGAGACAAACAGGCATTCCCAACCCATCCCCTCAGTTACCGGGCAAGGACTTACCTCTACTATCTGGCTCTGACAGATCGGGTTCGACTGGACTACGAGTTCCTTTTCGCCGTGGGCAACATGCGGGTCGCAGAGACGCTCGCACCAATCGACGCATTTTCTGGGGTAGAGGGCCTCGTGACAGACGCCGGCAGGCTTGGCTATTCAGAGGGAAGCATGCGTTGTGCGTTAGCCTGCATCCTGCCGCGTCTTGCGATGCACACTGGCGTCAGAACCTTCGACGGCGTTCAACAACATCACCTCGATGATATGGCGTCAGCAATCGAGGCGATTGCCTGCCGGATCAACCAGTTTCCGTTCAGGCAGCCGGATAAGGATTTTCCTCACAGCTTCAAACGCGCCTGGTTCAATCGTATCCGCAGGCTGCAGCTACTCCTTTTCCATCGAGGCAACAGCGTCGTTCGCCCGAGGATCACACCCGAGAAGAGAAAGCCCATCCCGTCAGCAAGACCAGATCTCCAAATCTGGGCGGATCGTTGGATCGAACGGAAAAACCAAACGCTTGCCCAGAAGACAACAGATCACCTTGCCGTCTCGCTGCGCCACTTCGTGTCGTTCTTGTCAAAGGCGAAGCCAAGGGTCTCGGTCTTTGCCGATGTCACGCCTGACCTTTTCAATGATTACCTTGAGTTCATCCGGGTCGATATCAGACCGAGGGCAGGCGCCCCCTTGTCGATCACAGCGCGCCGCGCACGGGCAGGCGCAGTCGCCAGATTCCTCGCTGATGGGGCAGCTTGGGGTTGGCCGGATTTCCCAGACCGCCCGGTTCTGGACACAAACGACCTTCCTCGCCTTGCGCATCGTGTTCCGCGGTTTATTCCAGAGGACCAGCTGAACCGCCTGATGCAGGAAGTCGTTCGGCTGGAATGTGATTTCCAGCGCACCGCATTGTTGATCGCCCGATGGTCCGGCGCCCGGCGCAGCGAAATCACGCGTTTGCGACTCGACTGCCTCGATCAATATCCCGATGGCACAGCCAGACTGCGAATTCCAGCTGGCAAGACATTGTGCGAGCGCCTAGTTCCACTGCACGAGGAGGCAGCCATGCCGCTGCGAGCCTTGATCGCTCAGCGGCGAGAAGCACCGGACCTGCCCGTTCCTGATGAAAGAACTGGCGAGCACGTTCGTTACGTCTTCTACCGCCGCAGTACACAAATTTCAGCGGACTATCTATTTCAGGAGTCTCTCAGGGTGGTCTGCGAGGCGGCTGGCCTGGTAGACCAGAAGGGCAAGCCAACAATTTCGGCGCATCGTTTTCGGCACAGCGTCGGATCCCAGCTTGCCGAACGCGGGGCCAAACTACACACGATCATGAGCGTGCTCGGTCACCAGTCCCCGCACATGGCAATGGTCTATGCGAGGATCAGCGACGCAGAGGTCCTCCGAGATTACAGGAGCGTTCTGGAACCCGGGCAGTTGATCGCGGGTCCGGGGGCTGAAGCTGTGCGCGCTGGAAAGCTTTCCTGCACCGCGATAGACTGGCTGAAAACGAACTTTATCAAGACCGAGCTCGAACTGGGCCACTGTCTGCGATTGCCGTCCGAAGGCCCCTGCGAGTGCGATCTCTACCTAACATGCGCCAAGTTCGTGACAACGAAAGCCTATGCCGGCCGACTGCGCGACCGACACAAGATCGAACTTGCTCTGGTGAATGATGCCCGCGACCGAGGTTGGTCCCGCGAAGTCGAGCGACATCTTGGCATCGCAGCGCGCATTGAAAAACTGCTGGCGGATTTGGGTGAGCTTGCCGGAGGGTGAGGGACCATCGTATTGGCGGAACATATACACAAGGTGACCAAATCTTACCGGAAGAAACACAAAAGCAGAAAATGCTTCATTCTGCGGATCTTCGATAGAAGGCCAGCCCTGTTGCCAGCAATAGGAAGCTTGATCCGCAGAGCCGCTCGATCCATTTTTGCGCTCCAGCACGCATCGTTCTTGCCGCACTGGCACCGAGAGCCGCATAGGCCCCCATCACCATCACATCAATCGTCACAAATATCAGCGTCAGAATGGCATACTGGCTCGGCAAGGGTGCTGTAGGGTCAATGAACTGTGGCAGGAACGCGGTAAAGAACAGGTAGCCCTTGGGATTGGTCACCGCGACCAGAAAGCTGCGCAGGAATACTGGTCTTATCAACCTGTCCGCCTTGGGCGCACTATCCGATGGCGCGACTGTCGGGCTTCCCGCTTGGCGCAGAACGCGGATGCCGAGATAGCATAGATAGGCTACGCCCAGCCATTTCAGCACCTCAAACCAGACCTGCGAGGTTGCGAGCAACGCACCGAGCCCGAGCGATACAGCCCCGATCAGGACGATGTCAGAGAGCGCAGCGCCAACGATCCCGAATGTGGCGATCGCCACTCCGTGCCGGGAACCGTAACCGCCCGGTTGATACCGCGGTTTAGGCGGCCTCTGCCTGCGGGGCAGCCATCGGCGCCCAGTTCCAAGGCATCAGTTCGTCGAGCTTGTT